>JAIBAN010000027.1 GCA_019695185.1 Blastocatellia bacterium
CAAGACTTCCAGGACTCCCAAGACTTCCAGGACTTCCAGGACTTCCAGGACTCCCCAGGTTTTCAAGATTTTCAGACGGATTAGCTGATTTGAATCAGTTGGTCAATCATATCTACCACAGATTCAGGCCGTTGGATATTCCAGACGCCGACTATGCCTTTTTGGTCGATTTCAAGGGTGTCTTCGACCATTTGAATGGCCTCGGCTTCGACATTGACTCCAACATTCAGGAGATTGACGAGGAAGGGACGGTTGAAGCTTTTTCGGACGGATTTAACCAGGGAACGGAGGTAATTCATGGCTGACCGCTGATGCAGGCTGACAAAGAAAATAAAACCCCAGATGTCACCCCGAAGCAATTGGACGACTTCCATCAGGCGATTCTCATCTTCCACATCATGCGCCGTCAGCAACAGGTCGGAACGCATGACAATCCGGGCCAATTCGTATTCAGGCAACGGGGGAATGGCCAAAGAAGTCCCCCGTTTAATAAACCCTGACTGAACGGCTGAGATATACCGCAAGGTGTCTGCCAATGCCCCCCGGTAGGCAGTTGGCAGCCCCAAGGTGATCAATTTGGCCCATTGGGCATCATTGCCAAAAGTCGAGTTCAGCACATCAGCCATCAAAATGGTTTCCGCAGCACTGAAATATGGTTGCTCCGGCCTGATGCGCGGGGCCACCGCACCCAGATTGGGAAGCGGAACTTCCGATAGTTCACCGGTTTCCTCGTCAATCACGGCTTTGGTTTGGGGAGGTGCAACCACGGTATCCAGCAAACCGGTGCGAATCATGTAGGATGTCAGAAACTTCAGCTTTTTAGCCAGTTTCGGGTTGGCGGCCACCACCTCTCGCAACGTATGCCGTCCGTCAAACAGGTCAAATAAGGCAATGGATTCCGCCGAAGCCTCGCCCAAGGCGATTTTGATGCCCAGTTTGGCAGACTTGTCATAAACTGCATCAAGCGCAGGAAGGTTTTCGTCAAACAACAACAAATCCACAATATCGGAGGCAATGTCTGGCGAATCCGCTGGCAGTGACAACTCCGACCAGTCACGGGAAACCCGCATGGCATGCATTTGCAATTCCTGCTGCACAATGCCCAACAGGGATTCAGGTGAAATCGGCTTGGTCAGGGAAGACATCCCCAACCCATGCAATGCCCGGGACAAGGTGGCATCCGGCATCCGGGTCAGGGCAATCACGGGTAAATCATCAATCGTGCGCAGGGTCCGAACCTGCTCGGCCACCGTCAATTCTCCTTCGCCGGGTTCCGTATCCAAAACCACCACGGAAGGTGAAACCTGTTGCAACACCTCCATAGCATGGTCAGTTGGTGCCACACTGACTTCATAGCCGGCCTGTTCCAGATAGGATTCGCAGGTTCCTGTCAGGTTCGGATCACGGGAAATCAGCAGAATATGCCCCCTGGCACCGCTGCTTTCAGAGGAATCAAGCGCCCTGGCCGAGCGTTCTGCCCGTCCTTTGATGAGGCGATACACCCCTTCGCTCCAACTGGAAACAATATCCAAACCGTTTTCCGCCGGTTCGTGATTGACCTCGACACCCTCGATTTTACCGGCTGCAAAAAACACTTCAATCCGGGTTGCTCCCCGCTCGCAGACCAAGGTTGAAACCGTTTCGTTTTGCGATAACAGGCGAATCAAACCGGCAATCGTTCCAGGTCGAATTGCTCCAAGTAAGGCCATATGCTTCTCACTGAATTCAGAAAGTCTCGAGATTTCCGGGAGTTTTGAGGGGCAAAGTACCTTTTGTCACCCTTTCACGCCTGTACCCTTTCACCCCTTGGACTTCCCAGACTTTCAGGTCTTGCCCTTCTATCTGACTTGAATGGGATGCTCTTCCAAAAACTCCTGCAAGCGCTCAATCCGTTTTTCAAAAACCAGATTTTTGATTTCCTGGATTAAATCCAACTCGCCCAACTCGGCCAATAAGACATTGACCTGCCACATCTTGCGTTGGCGTTCCTTGCGTGACTGTTTTTTTCCTTCCGAATTGGAGTTGCTGTACCAGTCTTCAATGGTTGCCTGTTTGAATAGAAACTGCTGGCGTTTCAAGTCATCAATCAATTCATGAAGAGCCAATAGGCGGTGTTCATTCTGGTCAGTAACCTGTTCCAACTGTCTGGTGGTGGTCTGATATTCCTGGAAGCGCTCCAAAATCCGTTCGGCCAGCCAGAGTTTGAGCCCGGCTGCAGCCGCCACATCGCTGGGGGAAGCCAGATAGTACAAGTCCAGACTGGTCATCCCAATGGCGAACAGTTTCTTGATGGTGCCCTGCCCCACACCTTTGACCTGTTTGAGCAGCGAGTTGATGATGATTCCTTCAGGCGAATCGGTCGTTTCGGGAATGCCAAAGGTTTGCGGCAGAAGTTCTTCCAAGTCAGCGTAGGATTTGAGGAGTTTGGCCTGCCAGTTGATTTTGATGGCCCGGTTGTCCGGTTCATTTTGAGCACTGGCCAGCAATTCATCAAAGTTCCGCAGCAACCGGCTCAGTTCGTAATATTCCATTGATTCAGAGGCACGGGCAATGCTCTGCACTGCCGGTCGGCAGATTTCCAACCACTCTTTGGAAACCTTGCCGCGCCGCAGTTCTGCCATAAATTCCTTGACCGGTTGCACATAGGCAGCGGCAATATTGGCAAACAGGTCTTTCAGGTCATCCGGGGTCTGGATGGCAAACTCACCTGTTGGCGGGCTGGTGGGAACACTGGCCAGCATGTCGGCGGCCTGCACTTCTGACAGCTCATGATCAAAGGTGCCGGTTGAAAACCCAATAAAACTGTTTTCTTCTTTGAGCGCTGTATCAAAAGCGTCATCCAGCCCGCCAATCACATCCTCAAAAAAGTCTTCGCCCAGAGCCAGTTCGTCAAAGGGGTCATCATCGACAGCAAAAAGTGGTTCCTGGGGTTCCGGGCTTGGGGCAGGTGCCAGGGTTGAAGGTCCCTGGGCAACTGAAGCCGATATCGAACCTTGACTTAGCAGCTCCCGCAAATGGTGGGTGATACGGTGAATCTGCGTCAAATCAAAGGGAACTTCCAGGTTGTTCAGGCTTTTCACCACGCCTTCAAAACAAGAAGTGGCATGCGTCGAGGCTTCCAGCACTTCTGTTGGATTGGAAACCTGTTGGGTAGCCAGACGCAAGGCTGAATATTGCAGCAATTCAGCCAAGTCAGAGAGTCCCTCCACACTGGCTGCCAAATGAAACGTTGCCCAAGGCACCAGCTCACCATCCATGGTGTAGAGGCTTTTTCTCAACACATACACCGCTTCGTTGATTTCTTCGCTATGCTGGCAGATGGCTTCACAATAAGTCGCCGCCTTCCCCGGAGACCGGCGCAACCGGTCAAAGTAGAGCTTGAGCAAAGTGGTGCTGTCTTCAATATTGACGATAAACGTTTCGATTGTATTGAGTTGATCCATAGCGACCCGGAAGGCAAGCCTACCCAAACAGTTTGTTTTTGAAGCAGTTGGACGCCAGACAAGGCACACATGCAGCGGTTTCTGAAACCGGTCCCGAAAGCATAAATGACAAGGGAAACAGCTAGTTGGAAAAGCGGGAAAGCAATGTCCGGACAGATTCGCACTCTAGCACAGGTTGCTTGCAATTGTGGAGCGGATTTGAATTTTCCAGGACTGAGCGCCGAGGACGAGGAACAGAGGATTATGTGACGGCTGAGGACTGAGTTTTGGGCAGGTGGGAACAAACATTTCAGCCTGTGCGTGGACGGCGGATGGGACAGGCGGTCTTTTAAACTCAGTCCTCAGTCCTCAATTCTCAGTCCTGTATCAGATTGTCCGGAACCTCGACTTCAAGGCGGAGCATGGCAGTACTGTAGGTTTTGCCTTGGGCATCGGTTTTAAGCGAAAGCGTTCCGCCTCCACCCAAAGAATGGTGCAGCAAAAAATTTAAGGCCCCCAGATTGGGGAGTTCAAATCGTTCCACCTCCCCCAGGCAAATTCCGGTAAAGTGCGCTTTGACGCGAGTGACAGTCAGTTGGTCCACCAGAACCGGATACCATTCCGGTCGCAAGGCAATGACACCAACGTTGGCCGTGTCGCCTTTGTCACCGGAACGGGCATGGGCGATTTTGTAAAGAGGTAGTTTCATAATGGTCTCCGGGTTGGTTGTTATTTTTGACGCCGAATAAGTCGTTGAAAAAAGTCCGCCACCGTTTCAAAGGAACCACTTATGACTGGTTGGGGAACTGCGTCCGGCACGGAAAGCTGTCCGGTTTGAGCGGCGGAGGGGATTTCCACCTGAGGAGGTTCTTCCTGCAACAACAAGACGGTTTCCCGGTTTTTGGGTCGGTGGATCCCCTCCAAAACCGGTTCCAGGTTCACCCGGTCCGCCGGTGGCACACGACTGGTCCCTTGTAAATCCCGCAGCAACCGGGCTGCTTCCAATGTTTCAAAATATGCTTTTCCTGCCATAGTTTATTGCCTTGAGTGTGAGGAATCGGGGCTACCTGGGTTCAAGGGTCAGAGCCGCCAAATTTTCCAGAAGGGTGACCAGCGGCATGCCGGCCTGTTTCCACTCGGACACAATTTCAATCGTTTCCGGACTGGCCAGCAAATACCGGACCGGCTCCTCCTCGGCAGCTCTTCCCAATTCCAGGCTTGCAATTTCAAATCCAGCGGCAGTACTAAAAAAACTGCTGAAAAATCCGGCATAAAAAGCCTGAATCCGGTTGAGTGGCCCAGTTGGGCCTCCCGGTAAAACCGCCGGAGCGTCAAGCAGGACAAAAACCTGACCGTATTCTTCGCGCAACCAGAAATTTCCCCAACCTGTCGCCGAGAAATCACGGGCGCATAAACTGGCAAACAGTTTATACGGCATCCGCTGGACATCTGGGAACCCCAGGGTTGTCACAAAATCACGGGCAAATTGGGCGCAATATCCCTGCCCCCAAGCTTGACCCGTATGAAACAAAACCTGATCGGCATCCCGTTCCAAAAGCTGCCCCAACACATTGCCCAAAGCAGTCAGCATTTCCGTGCCCACCACCATCATCCGGACCCCTTCGTGAGAATACAGCGTTCCGGCATCAAGATCGTGGGAAACGGGGCCATGCGATTTTGTGGAAGGCGCAGATCGCAACAGGGGTCCTGGTTCAGCCGTCATAGTCTTTCCCTTTTGTCTGAATTGAGAATTGAGAATTGAGAATTGAGAATTTTGGAACTGAGAAATCAATCAAGCTGAGGTAGTGATCTTCAGCCAAAATCAATTCGGTCAACAATCACCCCATCTTGAGTTCTCAATTCCCAATGCTCAATTCTCAAGATTGGTTGTTTTGTTGCAGGATCCGCAGAATGGACTCATAGGATGCCCCTTGGGCCTGCAAATTCCGTACTGATTCAATCATTGGGGCCCCTCCCTGTAAAAATCGGCAGGAGGAAGCTCCATGCGCCAGACAGAACAATTCAATACATTCCAGATGGGTTCCTGACAGACGCGAAAAAATCCCCGCAAAAATCCCGGCAAACACATGGTCGGCTGGTTCCTGAGTTTCACCCAGCATCTGAGCTATCGGGGAATTATAAAGGTTGATGAATATCTGGCCATGTGCCTGAACCAGTTCCACATGTCCCCAACCACGTTCGGCCCAAATCTCGTCGCAGGTTTTGACAAAATCCCGGACGGAAAGTTCTGCAATACTGCGGATTCCAGGACGCCGCATCTCAATCCGTGCAGCAATCGGGCTGAAAAGCTGTTCGCCCCAGGACCGGCCAAAACTGTAGAGCATCTCGGCGGCTTTGGGTCCCCACTGGTCCCGAAAAGCGGTGTGCAACGCCCGGACCGGGTCTTCCGTCATGAGAAACACCCGTTCGTGACGATGGTCGTGGAGCATTCCGCGCTCCTGGTCACGCTTCAAATGTTCGATGGAGAGTGGGGTTTGAGTCAAAAATGAGTTCATAAAATCTGTATGTCGGCGATTTGAGGCTGTGGGTTGGGACCGGATGATATTACAAAAACAGATGGGGAGGGAACACCTCACAACCAATTCGGTACCCGGCAATCAACTTACATCCGGACGCTGGTGGGGAACTTCCAGCGGGTATCGCCCTGTGTAACAGGCGGTACAAAAATGCAGACCTTCATCGGCTCCGCACGCCAACAGCAAACCCTCATGACTCAGGTACCCCAAACTGTCAGCATTGATGAAGGTCCGGATTTCCTCAAGTGTCGAGTTGGCAGCAATCAATTCCTTATGAGTCGGTGTGTCCACCCCGTAATAGCAGGGTGAAATTGTGGGCGGACAACTGATTCGCAGGTGAACTTCGGTTGCACCGGCCCGCCGCACCATTTCGACAATCTTGCGGCTGGTGGTTCCCCGCACAATTGAATCATCCACCAGAATCACCCGCTTCCCCTCAATCAAATCACGCACGGGATTCAATTTGACCTTGACGCCGAAATGGCGAATTGACTGTTGTGGTTCAATAAAGGTGCGTCCCACATAATGATTGCGGACCAAGCCAAAACGGAAATTGATTTTTGACTGGGAAGAATATCCAATTGCGGCAGCCACTCCCGAGTCAGGAATGGGAACCACAATGTCGGCTTCAACCGGATGCTCCAATGCCAGCCGTTTCCCCATTTTGTGACGGCTTTTATTGACACTGCGGCCAAAAACCCGGCTGTCAGGCCGTGAAAAATAGACATGCTCAAAGATACAATAGGCTGATTCGCGGGCCGGCAGGGGAAATTCCGTATGCAGACCGTCTTTGTCAACCACAATCACCTCTCCCGGCTGGACCTCCCGCACATAGGTGGCTCCAATCAGGTCAAAAGCACAGGTTTCCGAGGCTATCACCCAACGTCCGTCAAGTTCACCCAGGCACATCGGGCGAAAACCCCGCACATCCCGCACCGCAATCAGACCTTCGGGCGTCAAAATTAAAATTGAATAGGCTCCCTCAATCGTCCGAAAGGTTTCAACCACTGCGGTATAAAGTGAATCACAGCGGGAGCGGGCCAGTTTATGGAGGACCACTTCCGTGTCACTGGTGGATGAAAAAATCGCCCCCTCGGCTTCCAGTTCTTTCCGCAAGGCATCAGCAAAGGGAAGGTTTCCATTGTGGCAGATGGCGATTTCGCCCCGATGGCATTTGATCGAAAAGGGCTGGGCCTCGTTCAGACTGACATCGCCGGCGGTTGAATAACGGACATGGCCGATAGCCGATGGTCCAGGTAACCGACGGAAAACCTCTTCGGTAAAAACCTCGCTGACATGACCCATTCCCCGCTCACTGAACAATTTTTTTCCATCGGTGGAAACAATGCCGGTTGACTCCTGTCCCCGATGTTGGAGGGAATAGAGGCCCAAATAGGTCAGGCGCGCCGCTTCGGGATGGTTCCAAATTCCAAAAACGCCGCACTCATCATGAAACTTATCAAACATAGGATTGAGTTTGGGGGTTTGAATTGCGGGTTTTGAGTTGCAGGCACGATTCTTTGCAATCTATTTGCCACTTCAGACCACACACCGCTTCGGTGGCTGCGCGTCAGAACTCAAAACTCACTTCTCAAAATTGATCTTCAGGGAAAAAGATACATGAGCCAGGCAATGACCATGCCGATACCAACAAACGAGGCAAAGACCCGCATTCCATAAAAGAGACATTTTTTCGGATGCCTTATATCGCCACTGATTCCGGCAAACACCGCCGAAACAAAAAAGGCGAAAAGAACCATGGCTAAGAGGTGCATAATTTTTTTGGATGCTGGGTTCAGGAGTTCAGGGGTTCAGGGGTTTATGATTTATGATTTTTGATCTGAAGTCCAGTTTGTATCTGAAGGTTCCGGTCTTTGAAACTCTGAACCTAAACCCTGAGTCCTCGACCCTGAACCCAGAATTGATTCTTATGGCTTGCGCCCGGAAGCAATGTCGAATGCGTCCAGAACCACCAGATAATTCAACAGACCGGCGACTGCGATAAAATTGTTGCCGTATTCAAATGTGGTTAACACTGGCTGGACTTTTTGCCCAACATTTAAAAGAAACAACAGCGGGTACAATAAGCCAATTCCCAGGTCGCTGGTAAAAAACAATGGCGAAAGCCGGTCTGAATCGGTCGGCAAATACAAGTGACCATTCATGAGCAACCCGACCAGCGTCATGCCATAAATACAAACGGCAAACAACACTCCGCGTCCGTAACGTCCCAGGACCACATGCCCAGCTCCAGGAGCCAAAAACCCGGCGACGCAGGCCATCAGCCGTTTCATCCCATCCACTGGTTTCAATTGTATTTCCGGTTTGGTGTTTTCTGTCATTTCTATTCAGGGTCTGGAGTTCAGGGTTCAGGGTTTTGTTTAAACCAGCTTTGAAGTAGTTGACCTTAATTTGACAACCTGTATTGCAACTTCTTGGGGTTGGTTTTTGCCCTTGGCCCCTGAACCCTGAACGCTGTGTTTCAATCCGCTGCCACCGGGATAATTCCCATGGCAGTTTGCAGTGAACCCAAAATCTGTTGTTCAGCAATTTCCAGCTTTCCTTTGACCGAACAACCCGAAGCATTTTTATGACCGCCACCGCCGAATTTTTCAGCTATTTTGGCAACGTTGACGGTTCCTTTTGACCGAAGGCTGATGCGAAAATGTTCCGGCTGCATTTCCTTGAAAAAGGCCACCACTTCGACCTCACCTACCGACAACGGATAATTCACAATGCCATCCAGGTCATCCTCGGTGGCTCCGATTTGGCCCATCAGGTTGTGCGGCATGACAACCCAGGCAATCCGCCCGGTTTCGTCCCGTTCCAGACTGGCCAACACTTTGCCTAATAACTTTATTTTGCTGTAGGGATTTGAATAAAAGAGGGAATGTGAAATATGGGCCGGGCGGGCCCCGCGCTTGACCAGCTCCGAGGCGATTTTGAAGGTGCGCTCAGTTGTGTTTGAGAAATGAAACGAACCCGTATCAGTCAACAGTGCCGTATACACACATTCTGCAATTTCCTGATTAACCGTCACTCCCAAGGCTTTGCAGAGGTTGTAAATCATTTCGCCCACGGCGGCTGCCGTCGAATCAATCCAATTGATGTTTCCAAAAAGAGCGGTGGTGCTGTGGTGGTCAATATTGACGACAAACTGTTTTTCCAGACCGCCAATTGCCGGGCGGTTCATGTCGCTGCACTCAATCACAAAGATGGCGTCAAAGGGTTCCTCCACCTCGGCCATGCGTTGCACTTCCTGCGCACCTGGTAAATCCCGATAGGAGTAGGGGACGTTATCCTTAAAGGCGACCACAACCTCTTTCCCTAACGATTGCAATGTCCAAAAGAGCGCCAGCGACGATCCCATACTATCGCCGTCCGGTCGTACATGGGAGGTAATCAAAAAGCGTTGTTTCGACTCAATAAGTTCAACCACTTGACTGAGCATAGTTATTTCCCCTTTTCAGCAAGGTGAAGCCCAGGACGACAAGCTACCAGACCAAGGCTCCAAAGTTCTTCTGACTTTCTGCAGAAACCTGGCGGTTGCCGAACCCCTCCCCTGACCTTTCCCATTAGATGGTCTGAGGTGGTTCATCAGTGCCCGGTTCAGCCCCTTCACTGGTGGTAACTCCTTCCTCTTTCAATAATTGCTCAATCCGCAAGGCGGCGGCGAGCGTCGCATCGAAAACAAAATGCAACTGGGGGGCTTTGCGTAAATTCAATCTCAAAAGGAGCTGGCGTCGAATAAATGAGGCGGCATGATTGAGTGCGGCCACCGTGTCCTCGATTTCAGACTCGGTTCCATCAATCAACACATACACTTTGGCATGGTCGGAGGTTAGCTTGACGGCGCTCACTTCACAGGAGGTGTGAATCCGTTCATCGTCCAATTCAAAATTGACGACTTCATTCAATTCTTCGCGGATGGCCTCAACCAATCGTTCCTGCCGATGGGAGCCGGCGGGACGAGGGGCTCCCCCGCGCTGTGATCCAATACGAGACATATTTCTTTAATTGAAAATTGAGAATTGAGAATTGAGAATTGAAGAAATTGGGCTTGAATTCGTTGAGGGTTGAAAATAATTCCACCTGCTGGCTTGGAACGACTTCACCCATTCAGTCTGAATCGCACAAGTTCTCAATTCTCAATTCTCAATTCTCAATTGTTAGAGTTCAGTGGGCAGGACTTTTTCGTTGGTAAAGACTTCAAACACATCCCCTGCCTTGACATCATTAAAGCGGTCAATACCAATCCCGCACTCAAATCCGGTTTTCACTTCCGAAACATCTTCTTTGAACCGGCGCAACGAGCCTAAATGGCCTTCATAGATGACTTTGCTGTCGCGGAGCACGCGCACCTGACACGTCCGTTTGATAATTCCATCCGAGACGATACAGCCAGCAATATTGCCCACCTTGGGAATCCGGATCACCTGCCGAACTTCGGCACGGCCCAGATAGACTTCCTTGGTCGTCGGATCGAGCAAACCAATCATGGCTTTGCGCATTTCCTCTTCGACCTTGTAAATGATGGTGTGCAACCGGATATCCACTTTTTCCTGTTTGGCCAAGTCGGCCACACGGGGAGCTGGTCTGACGTTAAAACCAATGATGACGCTGGTATGCGCCATGTCATTGGAGGCCGAAGCCAGCAACACGTCCGATTCGGTGATGGCCCCAACGTCGGATCGGATGACCCGGACTTTGACTTTCTCGGTGGAAAGTTTTTCCAGCGTATCGCGCAACACTTCCACCGAACCTTGCACGTCGGCTTTCAGAATGACCAGCAATTCCTTGAGTTTGCCAGCCTTCATCTGCTCGAACACTTCTTCCAAACCACGGGCTGAACTGCTTTGCAGGAGCGCCATGCGATGTTTTGATTGACGCCACACTGCAATTTCCTGGGCCTTGGCTGCATCCTTGACCACCTGAAAGAGGTCGCCGGCTTTTGGAACTCCTTGCAAACCAAGCACTTCAACCGGAACTGCCGGTCCGGCCTCGGTGACAATCCGGCCCCGGTCATCAAACAGGGCGCGAACGCGTCCAAAATTGAGTCCGGCGATCATGGTTTCTCCGATTCGAAGGGTGCCATGTTGTACGAGCACGCTGGCTACCGGCCCCCGGCCTTTATCCAGCCGGGCTTCCAAAACCACCCCGGAAGCCAACCGTTTGGGACTTGCTTTCAAATCCAGGATGTCAGAGGTGAGCAGCACCATTTCCAGCAA
The DNA here is from genome assembly GCA_019695185.1 of Blastocatellia bacterium. Lineage (GTDB taxonomy): Bacteria > Acidobacteriota > Blastocatellia > Chloracidobacteriales > Chloracidobacteriaceae > JAIBAN01. The sequence continues at coordinate 11,188 of JAIBAN010000027.1, forward strand.
ACTGTCGAGGTTGATGCGTTTCTTGGCCGAGATTTCGACCATGACGGTTTCACCACCCCAACCGTCCCACAGGAGTCCATGTTCGGACAGAGCGTTTTTCACCCGATCCACATTGGCGTCAGGCTTGTCAATCTTATTGATAGCCACCACCATCGGCACCCCGGCAGCCCGGGCATGGTCAATGGCTTCAACCGTCTGAGGCATCACCCCGTCATCCGCCGCCACCACGATGATGGCCACGTCGGCACCTTTGGCACCACGGGCGCGCATGAGGGTAAAAGCTTCGTGGCCGGGAGTGTCCAGAAAGACAATCCGGCGCATCACCGAACGGTCGTCGGGGTCAGGCACCCGAACACTGTAGGCCCCAATATGCTGGGTAATCCCGCCAGCTTCACCAGCCGCCACCTGGGTGTTCCGGATGGCGTCGAGCAAACTGGTTTTCCCGTGGTCAACGTGTCCCATGACGGTGACCACCGGGGCCCGTGGTTCCTCGTTCCCGCCACTCCCCTGGTCGTCAAAAAATTCCTGCTCCGTCACCATCTCCTCAAACCCGGCAATGGTGACCTCATACCCGTATTCGCGGCCCACTTCGCGCATCATTTCTTCCGAAATGGTCTGATTGATGGTCACCATCAATCCTTTGCCAAACAACAGTGCGACCACATCTTTTGGTTTGACATCCAGCTTTTCCGCCAACTCTTTGACAGTGGTTCCTTCTGTCACTTTCAACGGTTTGAATTCCGTAAAAACCGGACGGGAAGGAATTGAAGAAGTGACTCTGCCCGGACGCAAGTTCAATTCGCGTTCATGATGTTCCTTCTTCCCCGCAGCAAATTGACCGCCGCCACCGCCTGGACGAGCTCCGGGCCGCCGGCTCTTGTTATGCTTTTGGTCTTTCGGTGGAATATACGTCGTGCGTTGTGGAACTGCGGCTGGAGCCGTTGATTCGGTCTTTTCCGGAGCTTCGGCAGCCACCCCCGGTGCATTTCCACGCCCAAGCGGAGGAGCCGGTCGCCGGTCAACCCGCTCAAACCGCTCTGGTCGAGTTTCTTTATTTTCCATGGGAGGCCGGGTTTTACCTGGGAGTGGCGGCGGTGCGGCAATCGGACGCACGGTAAAGGTACCACCTCCGCTTGTCTGCGACGGAGCCTGCGGCCGGGGCGGGAGAACCGGTTTGACCGGTTGCGGCGGCGGCTTGGGAATTGTGATTTCCCGAATTGTGGGTTGTTGGAGCACCGGTTGCGGCGGCGGTTGTGGGAGCGGCGGCGGTTGCGGTGTCGGTGGTGTCTCAATTTGAACTAAACGGGTCATTTGCTCTTTTTCTTCCGCAACAACAGGCGGAGTCGGTGGCTCAACCGGTTCGCTTTCCTCAACTGGGGGTGGTACCGGAATGATTTGGGTCTGGACCACCGGCGGTGGCGGTGCCACCAGTGGTGTGATAATCTGAGTCGTCGTCGCCGGAGCCGCAACGGTCATTGCCGGTGGCTCCTCAACCGGTTGCAAAGTCGGGACAGTTGGAAATCCGACCGGTGTCGGGGTTGTTTCGGCGGACTGTCCGATGGGGGCCTCCACTTTTTTATGAACCTTAATCAACTTGGGGCCAGCCAAGGGCGGACGCTCAGGAACTAACGGTCCCTTGGCTCCGGACTGCGTTTCCGGCCCGCCATGACTGGTTTTAACCAGCTTGACCGGGTTCTGGGTCCCAGCCCGTTTCGGAAAGTATTGATTTCGAACCTTTTCTGCGATGTCGTCGGGAACTGAGTTGGAAGCCATCCGAACATCACAGCCGAATCGGCGGACCTCATCCATGACCTTCTTACTATCGAGTTTGAGTTCTTTTGCAAGATCGTAAATTCTGATCTTTGACATGCACGCTCCGTTTGGATTGGTTGATGAGTCCCGCCCAGCGAAACCGGTGACGAAAGGTTAGGCTTCGTCTTCCGCTTCGGTTGTTTCCGGACTGTCCGAAACTTCATCAGGTTGTGAAGCAGCCGCTGTGGGTGCTTCGGCGGACGCTTCTGTCTCAGATGCGGCAGCCGCTTCTGTTTCCGCCGTCTCCAGGTCTTCATTGGAGGTAGCGGCTTCCTGCCCGACTTGTGTCCGGGCAGCATGGTCCAGCTTCATTTGCATAATTTGACGAGCCTGCTCAAGCAGGGCCTGGGCCTCGTCAAGGCTGACGTCCAGCGTGTGTGAAACATCATCCACGGTTTGTTGCGCCAGTAACTCCACTGTATCGATTCCCGCATCCGACAACTGTTTGGTATAGGCCGGGTTGATGTCTCCGACCGCCACCAGTGGAACGGATGGCGCAGACAGCAAGGCTTCCATCTGGCTTGCCACCTGACGTTTCATCTCGCCTTCGCTGCGAATGTCGATGTGCCACCCCACCAGACGGGCGGCAAGGCGGACATTCTGGCCGCGTTTTCCAATCGCAAGACTTAATTGAGAGTCTTCGACCACCACTTCCAGTTGCTGGCGTTGAAAGTCTGTGATTTGGACCTTGCTCACCTTTGCCGGGGAAAGGGCGTTGGCGGCAAACACGACCGGATCTTCGGACCAGGGAATAATGTCAATTTTTTCTCCGCGCAACTCACGAATGACAGCTTGGACCCGTGACCCTTTCATCCCAACGCAGGCCCCAACCGGATCCACATCCGGGTCGTTGGAAACCACCGCCACCTTGGCCCGGTCACCCGGTTCCCGGACAGCAGCCTTGACAATCACGGTGCCATCATAAATTTCCGGGACTTCGGTTTCAAACAACCGCTTCAGGAGTTCGGGGCTCGTGCGCGAAACCTCCACCTGGGGACCTTTGGCTTCTTTATTGACACTGTTGATGACCACCCGGATGCGGTCACCCTGATTGAAGCTTTCAACTGGGGACTGTTGCGAACGGGGCAGCAACGATTCAATTTTCCCCAGGTCCACAATCATGTTGCCGCGTTCAAACCGCTTGACAAAACCGTTAATCATTTCGCCGACGCGCTCAATGTATTCGTTGTATACATTATTACGCTCGGCTTCGCGGACCTTTTGAAAGATAATCTGTTTGGCAGTTTGCGCAGCAATGCGGCCCATTTCCTCCATCGGACGAGGAAATTGCAAAATATCGCCGACTTCCACTTCGTCACCAAAAAATTCCCGCGCTTCTTCAAAGGAAATCTGGGTATCCGGGTTGGTTACCTCCTCGGTAACTTCCTTGCGAGCATACAATTCCAGCTCCTCGGACTCTTCGTTATAAACTGCATGCAGGTCTTCTTTGGTCTTGAAGTGCTTGCGTGCAGCCGTGGTCACGGCGTCCATCATTGCATTGATGACGATTTGCGAATCAATATTTTTTTCGCGGCACAACAAATCAATTGTTTCCGCCAACAAACTGGCCATAGCTTCTCCCTCATGGTGAGGACTGCGGACTGCGGACTGCGAATGAAAACGAGCTTTCAGGTTTCTTCCAGGATAACAAATTGTTTGCTCAGTCTTCAGTCCTTGTCTTGTTCTTTTGCTTTTTCTTGCGCAACCCGAAACAGGTCTTTCAACTCCACTTCGAGGCTGGCTTTTTCAATCCAGGAAAACGGAATTTCAAGCTCTGTAGGGCCTTCCTTGCGGGTGCCTTTGATGGTCACAACCACCAGGGGTTCAGCCGGATCACCCGAGGCTTCAATCGTTTCCCGGACAGCCGCCAAGGTGCCGCGAAAATTGCGCTGGCTCTCGATGGCGACTCTCGTTTTGAGTTTGACTTTGTGTCCGAGAAAACGGTGATAGTCGCGCAGGCGATACAGGCCGCGTTCAACCCCAGGCGAAGAAACTTCCAATGTGTATGCGAAAGGAATCAAATCCGCCTGATCCAAATGAACGCTCAGTTGCTGACTGAGAAAGGAACAACCGTCAAGCGTGACCCCTTTCGGATGGTCCACCAGGACACGCAGCACTTTTTGCTTGTCGCTGGTACCCAGTTCGCAATGAACCAATTCGTACCCTTCAGAGGTGATGATTTTTTCGATAAGTGCAATGACTTGATCGTTCACGTTTGCCGCTGTCGCTCCGGCTGACGCGCACGATTTGTGGGGGTGCGCGTGGGCCTGCTCTCCAAAAACTTGTGACCTAATGAAATCAAGGTGGGCTGTTTCGGCCCACCTTCCGAACAAGCCGCGAAGTATATATGTGGATTTCCATAAGAGCAAGAGGAATTGTCGCTTGGGGTACAGCCTCGGCAGCTCTTCTTTCTTTTTCAGCCCAAGAGCTGGGCTCCAGGCCTAGACGATTTTGGCATGCAGGGCTTTCAGCGCCCGCAGTGCCTCGTCCGGAGCCAGATGGTCCACATCCAGGGCCCGCAACTCATCAATCACGCTGTCATTGGCTTTGTCGAACAGCGTCGGCTGGCCTTTTTTCCATTCCTTGCGCGAAGGCAGATGGCGCGCCAGCTTGGGTTTGCCCAGCACGTCCAGTTCGTTGGCTTCGAGATTTTCCAGAATTTCGCGGGCCCGTTGCAACACCGTCTGGGGTAATCCCGCCAGCTTGGCCACATCAATCCCATAGGATTTGCTGGCACTGCCGGCAATTACCTTGTGCAGAAACACCAGATGCCCATCGGTCGCCGAAACCGCCAATTGCACATTGCGCACGCCAGGAAGAATGCGCTCCAGTTCGGTCATTTCATGATAATGGGTGGCAAAGAGGGTTTTGGCTGCGTGCTGCGGGTGATTGTGAAGGTATTCCGCCATCGCCCAGGCAATGGACAACCCGTCAAACGTGGCAGTTCCGCGCCCGATTTCATCAAGCACAATCAGACTGCGCGGTGTGGCCGTGTTGAGAATGTTGGCGGCTTCGGTCATTTCCACCATAAAGGTCGAGCGCCCACGAGCCAGATTGTCCGAAGCCCCCACCCGGGTAAACACCCGGTCCAGGAGCGGCAACCTTGCTTCTTTGGCCGGAACGAAACAGCCGCTTTGCGCGAGCACCACAATCAGGGCTGTTTGCCGCAAATACACGCTTTTCCCGCCCATATTCGGGCCCGTGATGATGACCAGCCGCTCGGTGGTATTGTTCAGGCTGACATCATTCGGCACAAACCTCGTCGTGTAGGTTTCCACCACCGGGTGCCGCCCTTGGACAATCACCAGTTCGTCGCCTTCGTGCAGGTGCGGGCGGACATAATTGCGCGCGGCGGCCAGTTCGGCGAAGGCAGCCAGTACGTCAAGCGTGGCCAAAATCCGGGCGACGGTTTGAATCCGCCCGGTTTCAGCGGCAATCCGCCGCCGCAGGTCCAAAAAGAGCGCGGTTTCCAGTTCCAGAATCCGCTCTTCGGCACTCAGGATTTTTTCCTCATAGGCTTTCAGTTCCGGCGTAATGAACCGCTCTCCGGTGGCCACGGTCTGTTTGCGTTGGTAATCGTCCGGCACGTTTTTGAGGTTGGCTTTGGTGACTTCGATAAAATAGCCAAATACGTTATTGGAACGGACCTTGAGCGATTGAATGCCGGTGCGTTCGCGTTCGCGGCGTTCAACCTCGGCAATATAACCTTGGGCGTTGCTCCGCAGCAGGCGTAATTCATCCAATTCCTCATTGAAGCCTGCCCGAATGACGCTCCCCTCCTCGATTTTGACCGGCGGGTTTTCCATTAAAGCGTCGCTAATCCAGGTGCGCACGTCGGTCAGTTCGTCCAGATTGTCAAACAGAACCTGCAATAACGAACTGTTCATCGGCGCGAGGGCGGTTTTGATGCCCGGTACGGGTTCCAGGCTGGCCCTGAGTGCCGTTACATCACGCGGCGTGGCTGTTCCGAGTGAAACCCGCCCGAGCAACCGCTCCACGTCGTACACCTGTTTGAGCGCCTGCCGCAGTTTGTCGCGGACCACGGTTCCAGCCCGAAGTTCGCCCACGGCATCCAGCCGGGCATTGAGTTCCCCCAAACGGAGCGAAGGCCGCAGCAACCAGGTTTTGAGCAACCGGGCACCCATGCCGGTTTCGGTCATATCAATCGTGCCGAGCACCGTTTCCCGGCGTCCGCCCTGAATGGCTTCGACCAATTCCAGGTTGCGTACGGTGGCGGCATCAAGTTGCATGTATTCACCTGGCTCAAAATAGGAAATTTCCGTGATGTGCCGGGCTTCGCACATCTGGGTTTCGCGCACGTAGCGCACCACTCCGGCGGCAGCACAAATGGACCAGGTTTTGTTTTTCAGGCCAAATCCTTCCAGCGTATTGGTCCCGAAATGGTTTTGCAGAAACGATTCGCTGGTTTCCACCGCAAAATTCCAATCATCCACCGGCGTCAGCGCAGCCGCCAACCGGGGGCGGCTGTCATCAGCTTCTTCGTCAACCGCTTCATTTTTCTGAACCGGCGTCAGAAATGGAGCCAGCAGTTTTTCCAACGAACGTGGACAGACAATTTCACGAGGGTCAAACCGTTCAATCTGGCCAAGGGTTTCCGGAAGGGCTTCCGGACCCGAAAATTCAGTTACCTGAAACTCGCCGGTCGAAAGGTCCAGAAAAGCCACGGCCATGTGCTCTCCGGCTCCGGTGATGCCAGCCAGATAGCGCGTATCCGCACCCTCCAGAAATTGCTCGTCCACGGCGGTTCCCGGCGTAATAACCCGGATGACTTTTCGTTCCACCAGTTTGGTGGTGGCTTTGGCATCCTCCACTTGGTCACAAATTGCCACCCGGTACCCTTTTTTAATCAGTTTGGCCACGTAGAATTTGGCGGAGTGATGTGGCACACCGCACATCGGAACCGGATTTCCGCTTTCCTTGTGACGGGCGGTGAGGGTGATTTGCAGTTCGCGGGCGGCCAGTTCGGCATCCTCGTAAAACATTTCGTAAAAATCGCCCAGCCGAAAAAACAGCAAGGTACCCGGATGGTTTTTCTTGATTTCGTGGTATTGCCGCAACATCGGCGTATTGTGAGGGATGGTCATAGCAAACGAGTCTTGAGCCTGGATTTTGATTTCAGAGGTCCCTGGAGAGATAAACCTGAGTGTTGGAAAGGGCCGTTTCTGGCACAGTTCAGGATTATTTTCAAACGGTTTTGGACAACCAGGAAGGGTGACAAGTCTCAAGCGACAGGTGACAGGAAAGAAAAAACCCCGTGCGGGTCCCCTGTTTTTTGACCTTGTCACCTGTCACCTGCCACCTGTCACTCCATCAATCATTGTTTCAGGATTGCCGGGGAAACCGGGGAAGCCACCGGTTTACCTGTTGCCGATAGGAGGCATACGACTCGCCAAACATCCGGCTGAGGGCCGGTTCTTCATAAAAAATCACAAACAGGTGGGTGACCAGCCAAAAAAGTGCGGCTTCAAGCAGAAGGGCTGCTGAATGAAAGAACATGGTTTCCCCCAACAGAACGGTCAGGACCGCCACATACATCGGGTTCCGGACAAACCGATACAACCCTTGTACCACCAGCACTTTTGGAGGGTCCACCGGAGCCAGGGTTCCCTTCCCAACGGCATAAAACTCCCAAATGCACCGCAGCAGTCCCAACATCCCGGCCACCAGCAGAATTGCTCCCGGCAACCAGGTCCATGCAGCAGCGGGAAAATTCCAGGACCGTCCGGAAACCAGCAACCAAACCGGAATCCCCACAGTGACGGTTCCAGGAAACAAAAGGGTGAAAAAAAGACTACGGAGGAACAGCATAAGGGAAAACCTGGGTGGGTCGTCCGATTGCGGGACAGATTGGGCCAGCCAGCGGGAAACCGGCACCACGCCCTGTTCCAACTGTTCAAGGTCGTGCAAAACCTGGGTTTCCACCATCTGCCGGTCCTGTTGGTCGAAATCCTGGTGATAGTGCTTCTCAATGCCCATCTGGGTCAACGTGTAGTGCAAGGTTGGGGTGATTCCCCGCTCTTGCAGGCAATGGCGGGCGCACTGCAACGGACAACCATCCAGAGCAATAATCCGGCGACCGGACTTCGCTTTTTTGACCAGCGGCTTGACACCTCCGCCAACCCCTGCAATGCAGGACATTTCCGCCCGGCCTGCCCGGTCCAAATCAAGCGCCACCTGATTGGCCAGTTGGGCAATGCTTGAACAGCCTGAACAGGCATAAACAATCGGTTTTTCCAGATTGGGGTGGGACCGTTTCATAGGGAAGACCTCCCTTGGTTGCGGAAAGGTGAAAGTTTATTTGAGCAGCAAATCCCAGGCCAGCCACATCGACCGTTCAAGTATTTGGATTTTGAGCGGCATCTCCTTTCTTTTCAGCAGGACGAATTTTCAGAAAGGAATTTGTGACAGTCAGTAATGCCCCAACTCTGCGCACAATCACCCCATTGGTTGAGCAAAATGCCACAACCGTTTTACACGGATTGCTTCCGGAGAAATTGTAGAAACCGGTTTTATTTCAAATCGGGAAAAAAATGTGCTTGCGTCTGACGTAACGTCAGACCGTAGGATGATGACCAAGTAAAGGAACAACCATGAAAACCGATGTAAAAGCACTTTATCAGGCTCACGAATTTGCCCAACGGGCTGGAACCACGGTTCGCACGCTTCACCATTACGACCGGATGGGGTTGTTGAAACCCACCGGCTATACGCGGGCAGGGTTCCGGCTTTATGGGCAGGCGGACCTGATTCGGCTGCAACAAATCGTGACGCTCAAATTCATTGGGTTTTCCTTAAAAGAAATCAAACAGCTTCTCAGTCGCAACGGGATGAACCTGGTGGATTCACTGGCCCGGCAAAAACAGCTCATTGAGGAAAAACGCCGTCACCTTGACCGGGCTATTTCCGCACTGGCCTATGCCGAAGCCATTCTCAAGGAAGAAAAACGAACGGACTGGGATGCCTTTCACGACATCATCGAGGTCATCAATATGCAGCAGGATATGAAATGGGTAAAAAGTTACTATACGGAAGAACAACTGGCGGATTTAGCCAAACGGTATGACCCGGAACTGGCTCGCAAAGCCGAACAGGACTGGAAACAATTGTTTGCCGATGTCGAGGCCGCACTTGGCGAAGACCCTGGCAGCGAAAAAGTCCAGCAACTGGCCGCCAGATGGGAGGCACTCATCACTGCTTTCACCGGTGGCGACCCTGGCATCCGGGAAAACCTGGGCCGGCTTTATGCCGACCAGTCCAATTGGCAAGGAGATTTTAAACGTCCCTGGAGTGATGAAATCGGGGCCTTTATGAATCAGGCTTTAGCCATTTACCGCCAAAAATAAAGTCTGGGGAGTCTGGGGAGTCTTGAGAGTCTTGGGAGTCTGGGGAGTCTGGGGAGTCCAGGTGCCTTCCTTACCCTGTCACCCTATCACTCTGTCAGTTCTTTGACTCCCTAGACTCCCCAAACTCCCTAGACTCCCTAGACTGTTTCCTTACATTCCCAACTCGCGCAACACAGCCCGCGCCTTTTGCTGATGGAGGTATTTGCGAATATTCAGCACTGGAGAGGTCAAACCCCAGGCAGCCCGCAAAGCGGCAGGGAATCTGAACCGATACTCGCTGCCGCTCCGGTAAATTTCGGCCCCGCGTTCGGCCCGTTCGGCAAATCCCTGCCATTCAGAATTGTAAAAGAACCCCCATTCCTCGCCCATTTGGGGAAACACCGTTTGGGTTTGGGGTGCAAACCGGATGGCCCGTTCCCGGTGAATCTGAAACAGGTAGCGTACATCTTTGACTTCGGGGAATGTTTGCCCGTGGATACGTGGCAGCCGCTGGTAAAACATGCTCGCACCATCGGAATTGTAGGTGATGACCTCATGCCCATCCAGATATTTGGTCACAAAAAAAGTGACCGGAACTTTGAGGGTTTTGGCACCGGCGGTGGCTTCAATCATGGCGACTTTCGCCATATCGCGGGTGCGGGGATTGAACATGACTGCCGTAAAAGACTTTCCCCCGCTTTTGAGAGCAAACTCAAGATAATACAGGGTAAAGAAACCTTGACCGCCTAGAATAAACTCGCATTGGGACAAATAGCGCCGGGCATCGGGTGGAAACTCTTCAGGTCGGCGTGGAATATACTGAGGCATCACAGGAAAGGTGGAGGTGGAGTAAACCAGATAGGGTCCGTATAAAAACGGCCAGGCCACGGCACCTCCAATCAGAAGCAATAACAGTGTCATATTGTTTACCCGAAGATAGAAATTTTGAAAGAGGGAGCGAAGATGGGCACCCAATGCCGAGCCTTTTTCCGCACGTCTATACAGCTTTTTGGAAGCCCATCTTCGTCGGAAGTGGTCCGACTGTTGGCTTACGCGGCAAAAAGTTTGCATTTGGTTGAACTAAAATAAAACAGCCAGCGAGCCCTGGCGCTGCAAGGTGGGGCTTCCGACTGCTTCCAAAAGATCAAAGGTCCCGTTCGGGTTCTGCGCCGACAGGGCCGGTTTTCCATGTAAACCGGCAGTCACAGGATAGATGGCAGTTTTGGTCACCTGTTTGTTCTCAACCGTTGCCAGCAGCAAAACGGCCTCGGTTTCGGCGGTGCAGTCGCAATTGAAAGCCAGATTTCCCAATCCCCAGGCAATGGCGGTTTGCCCTTTGCGTTCAACCGGACCAATGGCATGGGTACCATGTGCAACCACAACGGAGGCACCAGCCCCGATTGCCACTTGTGCCGCCTGTTTCAATTCCGGTCGCGGAAGATAGGACGCCGGACCTGTGACGTGAAAGGTAGCCACCAAAAGGTCTCCCTGTTTCCGGGCGGCGGCCAGTTCTTCTTCCAGCTTTGGAGGAATACCACCAGTCAAATCGTGCGCGGTGAAAACCAGCTTCATTCCTGCACGTTCAAGGATTGCGGCTCCGGCAGGTCCGCCAATCGGGTGGAATCCAATTTTTTTCAAAACCGCAGCGGTCTGCTCCAGGCTGTTTGGGCCGTTGTCCAGGGCGTGATTATTGGCAATCCCCACCAACTCCACTCCGGCCTCATGCAAATTATTGAGGTTTGATTCGGAGTTCACGAGCTTCAACCCATTTTTCCCGGATGGGCTTTCTGCAATTGCACCTTCCAGATTGACAAACCCAATCCGTCCATCAGTCATGGGTTTCAACCGGGTCAAAATGTTTTTGGCGGATGTGGTTCCCAAATGGACATCACCGCCAAACCACAGTTCCAGTTTGGGGAAAACTGCTCTGACCGGCGGCTGGCTGGAACAACCAAACAGAAAAAAGAAACTGGCAAGGAAAAGTGCCGGGAGTCCGGCTTTCCAACGCTGGCTTCCTTTGCTTGGAAGGTTGCTCCTTGTGTGTTTCATCCTACTTGGCCCAACCCAAAACTGATGTATCCACGCAGAACACCAAGAAACACCAGGAAGGGCCTAAGAATTTTCGATTTTCTTGGTTTCCTTTGGGTTTCTTCGTGTCCTTCGCGGATAAAAGCAGAAAATCAGTTTTTGGCCTTGCGGGTCTTGCTGGGAGGCGCAGGCGGGGCAGGCGGAAGCTGGTAAAAAGCCTTCATCCCCGGATACAGCGCCGCTGAACCAAGTGCTTCCTCAATCCGCAGCAGTTGATTGTATTTGGCGATGCGGTCGGTCCGGCTGGCCGAACCTGTCTTGATTTGGCCGGCGTTGAGCGCCACGGCGAGGTCCGCAATAAAGGTGTCTTCGGTTTCGCCGGAACGGTGCGAAATAATTGCACCGTAATTGTGGGTGCGGGCCAGTTCCACCGTGTCCATGGTTTCGGTGAGGGTGCCGATTTGGTTCACCTTGACCAGAATCGCATTGGCGACTTTTTGTTCAATGCCTTTTTGGAGGTATTCGACATTGGTCACAAAAAGGTCGTCACCCACCAATTGAATCTTTTTGCCGACTTTTTCCGTGAGCAATGACCAGCCGCTCCAATCATTTTCAGCCATGCCGTCTTCAATGGAAAGAATCGGGTATTGCCGGACCCAATTGGCCCAGTATTCGGCCATTTGCTCCGGTGTGTGTTTGGAGTTGTCCGATTTTTTGAACACGTAATGAGTGCCGTCAAAAAATTCGCTGGCAGCCGGGTCGAGGGCAATGGAAATGTCCACCCCCGGCTTGTATCCGGCCTGGGTGATGGCTTCAAGCACCGATTCAATCGCCTCGTCATTGGATTTCAGGCTGGGAGCAAAACCGCCTTCGTCGCCGACACTGGTTGAATAGCCTTTTTTCTTGAGCACACCTTTAAGCGTATGAAAGACTTCAGCCCCCCAGCGCAAGGCTTCCCGGAAGGACGGCGCACCTGCCGGAAGCACCATAAACTCCTGAAAATCAACATTGTTGTCGGCGTGGGCCCCGCCGTTGAGGATGTTCATCATCGGTACGGGGAGCGTCCGGGCATGGGCTCCGCCCAAATACCGGTAAAGCGGCATTTCATAGGCTGCCGAAGCGGCCCGCGCCACTGCCAGCGAAACCGCCAGCATGGCGTTGGCACCAAGTTTTTTCTTGGTTTTGGTGCCGTCCAGTTGGAGCATTGCCTGGTCAATTGCAATCTGGTCGGAGGCATCCATTCCGTTGAGGGCTTTGGCAATCAAATCATTGATATTGGCGACTGCTTTCTGGACACCTTTCCCCAGGTAGCGTTTTTTATCGCCGTCGCGCAGTTCAAGGGCTTCGTTTTCGCCCGTGGATGCGCCCGAAGGTACGGCGGCAATGCCGTAACTTCCGTTTGAGAGTGAAACTTCCGCTTCGACTGTCGGATTTCCGCGTGAATCGAGGATTTCACGCCCGTGAATATGTTCAATGGCAAGCATGCTGGCTCTCTCCTTGGTTGAGGTCTTGGGTCCAGGGTCTAGGGTTCAAGGTTCAGGGTTTTGTGAATTGGGAATGGTCTTTGACTTCCAAAACTCCCACGACTGGAAAAACCCTGAACCCTGGACCCTGGACCCTGGACCCTACTCATAAATTCGGCTTGTGATTGGGGTACGTTGTGCGTAATTGGTTGACCCGACATAGGTTTTCCGGTTCGGATCAGCGCGGTGGAGCTTTTTGGAAATGGCTTCAAGCGCCAAAGCACGTTTTTCCGAAGGCGGATGGGTCCGCAAAATTGAATCGGCGAGACCGGTCAAGGGGTCGCGGACTCCGCTCGGATTGAGTGCTTTGAGCCGACGCTGAACCGCAGCTCCCTCGCTCGGTTCGTAGCGGGCCTTAAAGGCCAGTCCTGCACCAAGTTCATCGGCCTGCGATTCCTGTGGTTCATTGTAGGAAAAGGTCAGGACCTTCGAAGCCAGCGCGGCAATCATCACCGCCACATCCGCAAACGGCAGTTGAGAGGCAGCCACGACCGGCTTGTAAAAATCAACCGTATGTTCGGCGTCCACGTGGGAAATTTCATGTCCCAGCACGACCGCCAGTTGGGCTTCGGAATTGATACATTTATTGAGCAGACCACGATAAACAAAGACGTGGCCTCCGGCAATGGCAAAGGCGTTGGGAACGTTTTCCTCCACCACATGGAATTTATACTTGATGCCTTTGCGCCTGACATTGACCGCCAGCGTATTGCCAATGCTGGTCAGGTAGGCCACATCCGCCGCATTGCGGTCCAGCTTGGCCCCCAGTTTCTTGCGGATTTCCTTGAAAAAGGCGTCCCCGATTTCCATCTCCTGCCGTGGTGAGATGGTCACGGTATCAAGCATTGGTTTGACAATCGCCCGGAGCGCCTCTTTTCCCAAAGGAACGGCTTCGGCCACAGCATCCAGAATGCTTTCTTCCTTTGGGTTGCTTTTTTGGGGGGTGGAAACCAACCTGCTGTTGCCCGAAGGTGAAGCAGCCAACGGCCAGGGACAAAGCACCAGGGCCAACAAAACAACCAATCCAGAACGGAACACAGAACGCATAGGTCCAAGCTCCTTCCTTGTTAAGTACCGCTTTTTGCCGGGCGGGTAATGATGCGGATTTCCGGTTCCTCGATGACAACCTTGCTGCCCGGAGCCACGGAATGGGTCAGCCAGACGTTCCCGCCAATCACGCTGCTGCGCCCGATGACCGTCTCGCCGCCTAAAATCGTGGCTCCCGAATAAATCACCACTTCGTCTTCAATCGTCGGATGGCGTTTACTATCACGCACCAATTGACCGTCCGGGGTTTTCGGGAAGGAAAGGGCTCCGAGGGTCACGCCCTGATAAAGTTTGACGTTGTTGCCGATGATACAGGTTTCGCCAATCACCACACCGGTTCCGTGGTCAATAAAAAACCGTTCCCCGATTTGGGCTCCCGGATGGATGTCAATCCCGGTTCGCCCGTGGGAATACTCAGACATAATCCGGGGAATCAGCGGAACGTTGCGCCGATAAAGGCTGTGGGCAATCCGGTGAATCATGACCGCCTGCAAGCCCGGATAGCTCAGAATGATTTCGTCAAAACTGCGGGCTGCCGGGTCGCCAATGTAGGCCGCCTCCACATCTCCCGCCAGCTTGCGCCGGAGTTCGGGCAGTTCATCCACAATTTCCGCCACAATTTTGCGAGCCGTCTGGCGGCATTCGTCGCAATCGGAAGCAATTTCCGCCCTGAGCTTGCGTTCGTGGCATAAACATAAAAAGACCTGTTGGGTCAGGTCTTCGCCGATTTCGGTCACCAAATCACGGACCCGCCGCCGGACGCCCGCCGCATCCAACCCGGCCATGCCAAAATATCCGGGGAAGAAGACCTCCCGAAAAGCGCCGAGAATATTGATGATGACGGTCCGCGAAGGCAGAACACCGCGTTCGATGTGGTGCAAAACAGGTTTACAAGTGTCGTAGGAATCAAAGATGGCTTGTGTGACGGCATCCAGTTTCGAATTCATGAAGCACGAGCGGCAGTTGAGGGGGTCAACCGTTTCGCTACTCCTTACATATTTCAGGAAAGATCAAAGGTAGGAACAGTCTAGTATGTTGCCGGATGGAAAACAATAACGGTCTTGGGAGTCTTGAGAGTCTTGGGGGTCTTGGGGGTCCAAACATATCTGTCACCTTGTCACCTTGCCACCTTGTCAGAGTTTTGACTCCCAAGACTCCCAAGCCCCCAAGACGCCCAAGACTTATCCCCATATTGCCTTCAGTTTGCTCGGAGCCAGAAACGTATTGATTTGATGGATTTGCCCCTGGGGATTGACTTCGCATTGGATGACAAACCGTTTGGCAAACTTCGGTTTCCCATCGTCCCGCTCCACCAGCAGTGCCGGCAGGCCGTTAATCATGCGGAAGGAAACCCGTGGAGGGGAAGTCTGTTTCGCCCCTTGGACAAAAAAGAGGCGCAGCACCCGGTCACGTCCGCGAATCGGGGCAAAGGCTGCCGCCACTTCCCCGCCCCCGTCACTCAGATTGACAATATCCGCCGTGAGCAGCCGTTCCAGACCAGCCGTGTCGTGGGTGCTCAGGTAAAAGACGAACTGCTGCAACGCCTGCTGGGTGACCGATTGGCGGTGTTGACTCAGCCGAATTCGCTGACGGTCATAGCGTTCCATCACCTTGCGTGCCCGATGCAGCACCACTTTGACATTGGCTTCACTGGTTTGCAGCAGTTCAGCCGTTTCCTGGGTTGAATAATCAAACACATCCCGCAAGAGCAAAACCGCCCGTTGCATTGGGGTGAGGGCTTCGAGCGCAATCAGAAAGGCCAGCGAAATGCTTTCGAGCAAATCGTAGCGGGCAGCAGGTGAGGCGACGATTTCAACCTGGGGAATCTCATAGATTTCCACTTCTGCCTGGTCGGTCGGAATCGGGGTCGGAAGCCAGGTTCCTTTATACTCGCGCCGCCGTCGCCAGCGGAGGTGGTCGCGGCTTAAATTCAAGGCCACACTGGTCAGCCAGGGCCGCCAGGGTTCCGCCGTGTTGCGGGGCGGACGCTCCATGGCCCGGACAAATGTTTCCTGGACAATATCCTCAGCATCGGCGGCATTGGCCGTCATGCGATAGCACAGCCCCCACAAAAATTTATGCTCGGATTGGTAGATTTCACTTGGAATCGTCATGCTGAATGTACCGTTTTGTTTTTTCTTTCTTCACCGCAGAGGCGCGGAGTTTGCGGTGAAAAAATCATGCAGAAATCGCCATCGGCTTTGAAGCTGCCTGAAATGAACCATTCACCAAAAATCGGGCCGTTTGCAAAGCTGCTTCTTTGGCGCTGGCAATACTGGCATCAATCAACAGTCCGCGACTGCCCACCCAGTCACCCGCCAGAAAGAGTCCGGCTATGTCCGGGACGGCAACCCCCGGTCGCCCCAGCGTTCCCCGCATTTCCGTGGTCGGTGTGGCATGAGTCACCGGAATTTCCGGCAAAAACCGTTGGTGAACCAGAAATTCACGCCAGCCGGGTTGGACCAAATCCAGCAGTCCTTCCAGTTCGGCCCGCACCTGTTTCGGGTCTTCCGCTGCCTGTGGTGGCAGATATTTGGCAACATGCAACAAGACGCCTTCACCTGGAGCCAGCCGGGCCGTTGCCGAATGAACCGAGTAATACCACGGCTGGTCAATTCCAAGGGCAAAAAGATGTTTGGCTTCCGGCAGACGGGTCAGGGCCACATCCAGGCAAGCGGCATTGATGGGAACCAGTTGCCGCGACCAGCGTGCCAAGGATGAATCCGGTTTGTCAGCCACCAGACTGCTGGCAATCTGTGGGCTGGCACATACGATGGCTGCCGCTGCCGGAACGGCTTCACCGGTTGCCAGTTGCACACCGGTCACCTGACCGGCTTCATCCCGTGTGATGTGCCGAACCTGCACGCCGGAACGAATCTCAACCCCGGCAGCCAGAGCTTTTTGTTCAAGTTGTCGCACGAGTGACTCCCAGCCGCCGTGCAGGTACAGCACCTGATGTTTAAGGGCGAACTGGATTTGGGCCAGCACGGTTCCGACACTCATCAGTTCGGGGGCGTTCCCGTAGGTCGTCACCCGGACAAAGGCTTTCACAAAATTCCGGGTTGTTTCGTGCTGAAAGGTGCGGTTCACCCAATCCTGCACACTGGTGTCGAGCAACTGCGCTGTATCAATTGACTCCAGCGTGGTGAAGAAACGGATGACTTCCATTTTCTCCGCCAGTGAAAAAAGCCCGGTGGTAAAAATTGAAACCGGGCTGAACGGCAATTGAAAGAGTCTGTTCCGGTTGACGGCCAGGCTGCCGGAAACCGATGGGAAGCCGCCGTCAACCTGGACACCCATTTCCGAAAGAATCGTATAGGCCACATCCCCATGACGAATTGCATGGGGTCCCAAGTTAAAGGAAAACCCTTCTTTATGTTGCGTTTGGGCGCGTCCGCCGAGGTTTGGGGACCGTTCCAGCAACAGAACGTTGTGGTTGGATTGAGCCAGAAAAACTGCTGCCGTCAGTCCGGCCAAACCTCCGCCAATCACAACCACCGGTTTTACAGCGGAAAAAGTGCCGTTCGTCATAACCATATGCTGCTCCTTTTTGTAAATCTGTCAGGTAAAAATCCGTCTTTTACCTGCATCACGTTTGAGGAGTGCAAAAGGTTACAGGTTCGGAGTTCAGCCTTTAGGCTGCTGTTTGGAGTTCAGCCTTTAGGCTGCTGTTTGGAGTTCAGCCTTTAGGCTGCTGTTTGGAGTTCAGCCTTTAGGCTGCTGCTGCTGTATTTCCTGAAAATATCAAGAATATGAAACCCAGCCGCCTGAAGGCGGAACTCCAAACTGCCGCCTGAAGGCGGAACTCTGAACTTCAGGAAACCCCATCCGGATTGCTCGGTGCCCGGTTGAAATAGGTCCGGTAGGCCAACTTGGCCAGATTCCAGACCTTGGTCCACGAAATTTTCCCTTCCTCACCGCGAATCAGTTTTCCCAGAATCTGGTTGCGCAGATGGGCCGACTCGCGTTTCAGCATGAATTCCTTGGCGTGCGGACGGGCGGCATCGAAAAAGCTGAATTTCGGCTCGACCAGCAGGCCGATGCCTTCGATGGTGGTCAGGGCGCGGATGATAAAGGTGAAATTCGAGGGAATATGAAACGGATAGCTGTACATGGTTTCGGCCAGCGCGTAGGTCAAATCCCGAAACTTGATGCTGCCCAGCTTGACGCCGACATATTGCGCAAAAATGGCTTCAACGACCGGCTTGAATTCCTCCGGTTCAAAACCGGGCCGCAAAAAACCGAGTTCGATGGCGGCTCCGACCAGTCCCGGAATGTCACGCTCAACGATATGAAAGAAGGCATCAATCATGCCGCTCCGCATTTCCTCGGTGATTTGGCCGACCATGCCGAAATCGAAGAAGGCCAGCCTTCCGTCCGGCAGCACCCGGACATTGCCCGGATGGGGGTCGGCGT
Organism: Blastocatellia bacterium; assembly: GCA_019695185.1. Lineage (GTDB taxonomy): Bacteria > Acidobacteriota > Blastocatellia > Chloracidobacteriales > Chloracidobacteriaceae > JAIBAN01. The sequence continues at coordinate 29,357 of JAIBAN010000027.1, forward strand.
GAAAGAAACCGTCTTCCAAAAGCTGTTTCAGATAGGTTCGGGTGAGCAGTTTCACGACTTCCACCGGAGGATTCCCCGCCGCCTTGAGGTTTTCGACATCGGTCACTTTGTAACCGCCGATGTATTCCATCACGATGAGCCGGGCGGTTGAATATTCCGGATAAATTTTCGGCACATAGACCGTTTCCTGCCACGTCGCAAAATTGGCCCGGAACCGCTCGGCGTTCCGGACTTCACGCTCGTAGTCAATTTCCTGGAAAATCATCTGCTCAAACTCATCCACCACCCCCATCCAGTCAATGCCCTGCACCCATTCGGGATGCCGCTCCAGGATGGCCGCCAGATAGCGCATCACCGCCAAATCAAGCCGGATGATGGATTCCAGGTTCGGGCGCTGGACTTTAATCACCACATCGGCCCCGTCTTTGAGCCGGGCCCGGTACACCTGCCCCAGGCTGGCCGCCGCCAACGGGTCGCTGTCCACGCTGTGAAAAACTTCGTTTGGTTTGCGGCCCAGTTCTTCGGTCATGCGTGCCCAGGCTTGTTCGTTTGGAAAGGGAGGAACCGCGTCCTGGAGCAAGGTCAGTTCTTTGATATAGGCCAACGGCATCAAATCGGGGCGGACCGCCAAGGTCTGGCCAATTTTGATAAAGGTGGGGCCGAGTCGGGTCAGGCGCTCACGGAGCCAGACAGCGTGCCGGGCAGTTTGTTCCTCCTGGCCGATTTTGCTTCGCTTGTGATTCCAGCGCACCACCCGATGCAGAAGCCGCTGCCACCAGTGCGGGAGCGACGCCCGTTTCTGCGTGCGAAACCATTCACTCACAAGCGGCCAGGCAAACAGGATTCCCGCCCAACAGACATCCCACAACCGCCGGTACCCCTGCCAGCCAAAGGCCCGGAGTTCAGCCTTGACCAAGGCATAATCCCGGCTTGGAGTTGCAGGATGTACATCGGGTTTCTGATTGGTGGAAACGGGAAGCGCTTCCCCGGATGATTCAGCCGGAAGCAGGTCCGAAGCGACTTCATCCGTCATTTCAAGGGCTGGGGTCTGAGCTTGTGGGGCAATCAGTTTTGATTCGGATTCCATAGCGTCCCATTACGCTTTGTGTAATTTTCAGGTTTCTCCAAAAGAAGGCGATAGATGAATCACATCGGCAATGTGGATTGCGCGTCAATACCACCTGTGGAAGCCTTGTCTTTCCCTGCTTTGACAAAACCGGTTGGTTCGTCTGCTCCTGCCGGAGCAGGATATGGTAGCCAGGGCGTGTAGCGCAGCGGAACCCCTGGGAATGAACGGTAAAAAAAGCCCCCGCGCTCCGGCAGGAGCGCAAATCTTCATGAAGCAATCGCCCCTCCAGGGCGCAGGGATTTTGTTGGACTGATTTCCAGGGGTTTCGCTGCGCTCCACGCCCTGGCTACCATAATATGCTCCTTCCGGAGCATTTGGATTCCGGCTCAGTCCTCAGTCCTCAGTCCTCAGTCCTGATTTTGCCCTCAGTCCTCAGTCTTTATTTCATCCGTTTCCGCAGTTGGGTGGCAAAGCGGCGGCTGACGGTCACCGGGTCGGTGACTCCGGTGACATAGACCTGAAACGAGAAATTAAACCAGCCTTCCACCCGGTCCACATATTCAAAATTGATAATGGCCGAGCGATGCACCCGGATAAACTGTTTTTCCGGCAGCCGGTCCTCCCATTCCTTGAGCGATAGATTGGTGAGCGCTCCCTGGTTGGTTGCGGTCCAGACCTTCGAATAGTTCCCCTCGGCAAAAATACACTTGATGGTGTTGATTTTCAGGAATTCAGACCGATTGTTAATCTTGAGCAACAACCGGTCGTCATATTCAAGCTGAAGCAAAGGTTCACGCTGGACCGAATTTCCTTTCAAGAGCTTTTGAATCGCCTGGTCAAGCCGTTGCCGTGACACCGGCTTCATCACGTAATCCAACGCATTCACATCAAAAGCCCGCACGGCATATCCGCCAAAAGCCGTCACAAACACGACTCTGGTCGCCGAATCCAGGTAATCAAGCAACTCAAAGCCGGTCTCATGGTGCATTTCAACATCCAGAAAGACGACATCGGGTTGATGCTGCTGGAGGAGGTGGCGGGCTTCCTGAATGCCTCCGGCCTCGCCGACCACCTGCAAACCAGGGTAATCCGTGAGGATAAGGGAAAGAAGCTGCCGGGCCAGCGGTTCATCATCAACTAAAATTACTTTGAGTGGTGGAAGCATGTGCTGAGTTCCGCCTTCAGGCGGCTGTTTGAGTTCCGCCTTCAGGCGGCTGTTTGGTGTCCGGCCTTGAGGCCGGATTCGCTGCTTGCCGTTTATCAATAAAACAGGCCGTTCGTCCAGTAAAACAACCGCTGGTTGAATACTTGTTTCATTTTTTCCTGCCTTCTCGAAAATGTCCAGGTAAGCAGGCTTCCCAGGCCCGGCTCTTCCCAGTCAAAACCACTTTTTTACGAAACACGGATACGAAGATATGCGGCAAACCTCCAGTTCATTTCAGCAAAAATCAAAAAAATCCTTTTCCATGCGCTTGTTTCATTTCCCAGCCCGTTTGCGCTGGCTGGCTGCCTGCGTTCTGGTTTTGCTGGCTTACACGGCCTGGAATATCCAGCGCCCCGTGCCGGTGGCTGCTGCCGGAACCATCAGTCTGACCACCATCGGCGCGACCTACAGCCAGGATTTTAACTCCCTGTCAAACAGCTCGCCGTCAAGTACGGTTCCCATCGGCTGGGATTTTGTGGAAACCGGCGGCTTGGCAGATGGATCCTATGCTGCGGATGACGGCTCTCTCCCAAGTGGGGACACCTACAGCTATGGTTCCACTGGGGCGAGCGACCGGGCCTTTGGCACGCTCAGACAGGACGGTTTTACTTCCTCGGTCATCGGAGCTTCGTTCACCAACAATACCGGCAATACAATCGTGGGGCTCAATATCGCCTACACGGGGAAACAATGGCGACTGGGGACCACCGGGCGGGTTGACCGGCTGAATTTTGAATACAGCCTTGATGCCTCCAGCCTCTCAACCGGCACCTGGACCCCGGTGACCGCCCTCAATTTCACCGCGCCGCTCACGACTGGACTCATCGGAGCCAAGGACGGAAACGCCGGCGGGAACCGTACGGCCATCGCCTCGGCTATTTCCGGTTTGTCCATTGCAAACGGGGCCACTTTCTGGATTCGCTGGACGGATTTTGACGCCACCGGTGCCGAAGACGGGCTGGCGGTGGATGACTTCTCCCTGACGCCCAGCACCTGCACCCAAACGGTGACCAACGGCAATGACAGCGGGCCCGGTTCGCTTCGGGATGCCATTGCCAATGTCTGTACCGGAGGGCTGATTACGTTCCAAGCCGGTGTCACCACGGTGAATCTGACCAGCACGCAACTCTTCATTAACAAGACCCTGACGATTGACGGCGGGGTTTCCGGCGTGACGGTCACGCGGATGGTGGGCAGTCCGAATTTCCGGATTTTCCTCGTTAACAGCGGAACCGCCGCCGTTCTCAGGAATCTTACCGTTTCGAATGGGAACCTCAGCTCCGGCACTGGCGGCGGTTTTTTAGTCGGTGGCACGCTCATGCTGACCAACTGCACCATCAGCAACAACTCAGCTCCATTTGGCAACGGCGGCGGGCTCAATTGCAATTCCAGCAGCATGGTGACGCTGACCAACTGCACCATCAGCAACAACTCAGCTTCAGGTGGCAGCGGCGGCGGGCTCAATTGCAATTCCGGCAGCACGGCGACGCTGACCAACTGCACCGTCAGCAACAACTCAGCTTCATCAGGCACCGGCGGCGGGCTCTATTGCAATTCCGGCAGCACGGTGACGCTGACCAACTGCACCGTCAGCAACAACTCAGCTTCACCAGGCGGCGGCGGCGGGCTCAACAACATCGGCACGCCGACGCTCAACAACACGATTGTGGCGCAAAACACCGCTTCCAATAATTCAAACATTCAGGGAACTGTTGGCGGAACAAGCTCATTCAACCTCATCGGAGTCGGCGGAACCGGCGGACTGACGAACGGCGTCAACGGCAATCAAGTGGGTGTGGCCGCACCCGGACTCGGCACTCTGGGTTTGAACGGCGGAGCCACTCCAACCGTGCCGCTCCTGGCCGGGAGCCCCGCGATTGATGCCGGAACCGCCACCGGAGCGCCTGCCACCGACCAGCGCGGCTTTGGCCGTGCGGGAGCCACCGACATCGGAGCCTTTGAATTCAACGGCAGCGACCCCGGCACAACCGTGATTTCCATCAACCGCAACGGAGCGGCCATCCTCTGTGGCGGCACGTCGGTCAGTTGGACGGTAACCTTTGCCGCCCCGGTGACGGGCGTCGCCAGCAGCAATTTCGCCCTCGCCAACTCCGGCTTGACCGGCCCCGCCATCACCGGGGTGACTGGTTCGGGCAACCAGTGGACAGTGATGGCCAACGTCGGGACCGGCCCCGGAAACCTCGGTTTGAATATGGTCAACAGCAGCGGGGTGGTTCCGATTGTGTCCAACCTGCCTTTCACCGGACAAGTCTTTTCGGTTGGTTCGAGTCTGACCGTCACCGCCGGGAGCAACTCCCCGCTGGTGGCCGGAGCCACCCTCAACCTGACCGCCACCCCAGGCGGAGCCGGTACGTTTACCTTTGCCTGGACCGGTCCCGGCGGATTTACCTCCAGCCAGCAAAATCCCAGCCTGAGCAATGTCACGGCAGCCAACAGCGGCACCTACACCGTGACCATGACTGAAACCGGTTCGGGCTGCACCGGCATGGCCAGCACCCAGGTCGCACTGGAACTGAGCGGCTCAGTTGGACTTGGAGTGGGTTCCACCAACTACACGGGTGGCACGCCGCCCGTCAATCCGGCCAATCCGAGTTACGGCACCTTCCTCATCAACACGACGCTCACCAACACGTCGGGCGGAACCCTGCAAGCGCCCCTCTTCTTCCGGGTCACCATACTTGAAAAGGTTCCGGTTGTTCCAAGTGACCCGATGCCCTACTGGCTTGATTCGCGGGACGCCGGTTCCCCGCCCGATGTGGGTGCCGTGCAAACCGTCGCGGCCCCGCTGGCCAACAATGCCAGCACGCCGGTCACCTTCCGCGTGGCGGTGGCCCAGTCCAACCGCGCCACCTTCCGCTTGTTTGTGGATTTCTTCGGCGCGACGAATACTTCACCGGTCGTCAGAAAAATCGGCGGGTTTGAACTCACTCCCCAGTTCCCCGTTCAAAACCTGAGCAGTGAGAATTCTCAGCCCTCAATTCTCAGTCCTCAGTTCGGGGATGACACTCAGTCCTCAGTCCTCAGTCCTCAGTCCTCACTGATTGGAGGTGCCGGTTTGCAATCCGGTTCAACCGTGGCGGTGGACCCGAAAGAACCACGTCGCATGGCGGTTGCGGCCAACAATTATGAACTGGGCACGGTGGCCGTCCGCTACACGGAGGATGGCGGTGCCAGTTGGCGTGAATACCGGGCCAGCCGGACCCTGGGCAGCAGCACCTATGCCACGGCCTTTGACCCGGCCCTTGGGTATGACCGCAACGGTTCGCTTTTTGTGACCTATGCCCTCGCCAACGTGACCGACAACTCTTCCGCTGTGGCCATCGCCAGCAAGGGACTCGACCGGCTCACCTTCAGTCCGGCGGTGGCGCTGGCCAGTTACAGCCACGCTGAACAAACCTTGCCCAGTCGCACGGCACTCGCCATTGAGGGAAGCAAAATTGTTGCCGTCTGGGAAAGTCTCAGCGGCGGCAGCCAGACCAGCCGCATCCATGCCATGACACTCGCTCCCCGGCGTTCCGTGGTGGTGGCCGAAGGTGGCGTCTCTCAGCCCACCGTGACCGTCACTCCCGAAGGCCGGATTGTGGTTGGCTGGAACGACTGGGCGAATCGCCAGTTGAAGGTGGCCACCAGCCTGGACAATTCAACCTACAGCGACCCGGTGACCGTGGCGGAAACCGGCATCGGGTACGGACACCGGATTCCAGCCCTGGCCGATGTGCTGGCCCTTTCAGGTTTTTCCATCAAGGCCGACCCGACCGGCAACGGAAGGCTCTATGCCTGCTTCACGAGTCTCGGAAACGGTCTGGATGTGTTTCTCAGCCGTTCATCCGACAACGGCAAAACCTGGGACAGCCCCGCCCTGGTGAATGACGACAAGAGCGACGCCAACCAGTTCAATCCGGCTTTGGCCGTCGATGCCAGCGGCAACGTAGCGATTAGCTTCTGCGACACCCGGCTGGACGGCACCGGCTCCACCACCCATGTCTTTCTGGCTCGTTCCCGGAATTCAGGAGTCAGCTTTGAACCCAACGAACAGGTCACGACAGAAGCCTCCAATACCTCCGCCTCCAGAATAACCCGCATCCGGGGAGCAAACCTCGGCGAACGCATGGGGATTGCGCCAGCCGCCAAAAGTGGATGGATACTCGTCTGGACCGACACCCGGCTCGGCAGCGAGGATATTTTCCTCACGACCAAATAGCATTCGGTCGCGTCAGCGACCGCTGATTGTAGCCGTGGGTTTCAACCCACGGAACAACGGGAAATGGTTCGTCACCCGTTCCGTGGGTTGAAACCCACGGCTACAATCAACCGCCGCGAAGCGGCGAAGACAAAATCCACAAAACGCTTATCCGAGAAGCTCAAACCGGATTGTCCGGTGCCTTCAATTCAAACCAAAACGTGCTGCCTTGGCCCGGCTGGCTTTCAACGCCAACCTTGCCGCCGTGGGCTTCCACCAGTTGTTTGACAATGGATAACCCCAATCCGGTCGAAGACTCTCCGCCGGTCGGACGGGCGCTCAGACGTTCAAATGCGCCAAACAATCGTTTTTTGTCATTTTCGGTCAATCCCGGACCTTCATCCCGCACGCTGACCCGAACCCAACCGTTTCCGTTGGAGACGGTGACTTCAATTGTTTTTCCAAGGGGCGAATACTTGACGGCGTTGCTGATGAGATTATCAAGCACCTGGGTGATGCGCTCCGGGTCGGCGTTGACCGGAGCGGCGGAACTTCCCTGGCAAACCAGCTTTTGGTTTTTGGCTTCAGCCTGGGGCAAATGCCAGCCCGTCACGGTTCCAACCAGGAGCAGGAGGTCAACTGGTTGGGGAGTCAGGTTGATGGCACCGGAATCGAGTGTTGCCATTTGCAGCAGCGAATTGATGAGGGCAATCACTCGTTCCGTTTCGCGTTTGATATGGCCGACGTATTCGCCACAGGCTCCTACGGCGGCGTTGGTTTTGAACGCTTCCAGCGTCAGTTCGGCAAATCCGGCAATCGTAAAGAGCGGGTTTTTCAAATCGTGGGCCGCAATGCCCAGCAAGCGGGTTTTGAATTCGTTGGCTTTTTCGGTTTTCTCTTTTTCAAGGCGCAGGCTTTCGGTTCGCTCGCGGACCAGTTTTTCCAACGCGAACGCCTGTAAAGTCAGTTGCCGGACGCGGATTTGATACACCGCAAACCCGGCCCCGGCCACCACCAGCAGGACCAAAGCCTGGAACCAGCGGGTTTGGTAGAAAAACGGCCTGATGGTAAATGAAATGGTTTTTCCGGCTTCATCCCAGATTCCATCGCTGGAACAGGACTTGACCGAAAAGCGATAGGTTCCCGGTCCCAGATTGGTGAAAAACGCAGTCCGCCGGGTACCAACCTGAATCCAGTTGGAATCGGAGCCTTCCAGCCGATACTGAAACCGGATTTTTTCAGGTACGGCAAAACTGAACCCGGTGTAAGTGATTTCCAGGCGGTTCACTCCCGGCTCAAACGTCAGTTCCGGCAAGGCATTTCGGTCCACACCGTTTACCGAAATGGTTTCAATGAGCGTACCGGGCGGCTTTCCGTCTCCTTGGTCCAACGTCAGGCGGGTGACGCCGTTGATCGTGGGGTACAAAACGGTGCCATCCGTCAAACGGCAAAAAGCGTTTTGAAATCCCCCGTTGGTTTCGCTGGCGGACATGCCGTCGGCCTTTGTGTAACCAGTGCTGAAGACCCGTGAAATCCGCCCTTCACAAAAATCCTCCAGTTCCCGGCGATTGACACGCGACAGTCCGCGATTGCCGCTCAACCAGAAATTGCCCTGCCGATCCTCAAAAACCGAAGACACAATGTCGTCAAACAAGCCGTCCTGGGTTCCGATTTTTGTGACCCGCCCATTTTTGACCCGATAGAGGCCGCCACCGTAGGTGCCGGCCCACAAGGTCTTTTCCGCATCCAGATAGAGCCCTCTCACATTCGGATTGCTGAGGCCGTTTGCGGTGGTGATGGAGGTAAAAACGCCGTCCTTGAAACGAAACAACCCGTTGTCGGTCCCCATCCAGAGCGAACCATCGGGAGCAGCCAGCAAATGACGCACCCAACTTTGCGGTGCATTGGGCAAATGGGAAAAGCCGTGAAACTTTCCGTCCGGAGTGCGTTGGGCGAGTCCGGCTCTGGTTCCGATCCACAGCGTCAGCCCATCGGCGGCCACCAGCACCGAGGCGATACCGGAATCAAGCAGGCCGTCCCGATCCCTGTGCAACGTGACCTCTCCGTTTTGGTATCGGCGCAGTCCGTGCTCAAAAAGCCCCATCCAAATGGCCCCGGTTTTATCCTCGGCCATCGCCCACACACACCGGATGAGCAGACTTTCCACCACGCCGCCCTGCAACCGGTGGATGCCGTTGCAACTGGTGCTCATCCAGATTGCGCCGGTCCGGTCCTGAAACACCGCCGTCACGCTGGGGTCTGTGACGGCCTTGATCGGAATGGCTGAGAGCTTGCCTTGCGCCAGACAAAACAATCCCTGAACCGCAGTACCAATCCAAAAATTGCCCTCCCGGTCCTGGAACAGGCTTTGAATTGGGGTGTTGGTCAAACCTGGTACTGACAGTGGGCGAATTCCCTTGTCGGTGCAAATGGCCACGCCATTCTTGGTGGCAACCCACAGGTTTCCGTCCCGGTCTTCCAGTAAATCCACCACCGTGTTGTCGGGCAAACCGTCCACTGTCTGGTAGCGGCGGATCCGCCCATCCGGCTGGATAACACAGAGCCCCTGTTCAAAATTTCCAAACCACAGATTTTGACGGTGATCCACGATCAAGGGAGCGGTGGGCACTCCAGGAAGCCCTGGAACCAACTGAAACCTTCCTTGTTGAAAAACAACCAGACCCTGTTCGCTTCCGATGAAAATCCGCCCGTCGGGATAGGCAACCACGGCTTGCATCTTGAAGCGGGGGTCCTCTGGGAGCGGTACAAAACGGGTTCCATCCCAACAACGCAGCACCTCACCGCAAATCCAGAGATTGCCGGCGGCGTCCTCACAAAAACTGTTCACGTTGCGCAAAGCCTGGGCTTCAGGTTCGGTGAAAACATGGATTTCATCCCGCACGGGATCAAGATACATGAGACCCGGACCTTCGGCACCGCACCAAAGCCACCCACGCCGGTCCCGAAAGACAGTTATCAAACGATTGGTGGGGAAAGACGGACTGTGGTCCGTGTAGGTCCGAAACCGGACTCCATCAAACCGGGCCAACCCCCCAAACGTGACAATCCAGAGATAGCCGTCGCGGGTTTGGGTCATGCCCATGATGGTATTTTGCGGCACCCCCTGCTCAACCTGCCATTGCCGACAGGTGGAAAAGTGAAAGGGGCTGCCGGTGGGCAGGGATTCCCGATGGAAGCAGGGCGGTACCCCTTCGCGGACCTCAGCCCAGCCCGGCAGATTAAACGCCAGGAGTTGGCACAAAATCCCGAAAATACAGAACCGGACATGACGATGTTTCATCAGCTTGGATGGCCGGGAACAGGTCAACCAAATTCAAAATGAGGATTCCACAAAACCAAAACTCAACAAATTACCAGCGGTGGTAGGCAGGATGCCCCGGCTTAACCGCCACAAAAGTTCCCCGGCAGGTGGCGCAGACCTTTTCTCCGGCAATTAGTTTCGCATCAATTACCGCCCGGTCGTCGGTGGATTCGGTCACCACAGCCACCAGCTTGACCGGCCCCTTGCTCGGTGTGGGGCGAAACAGCTTGATGGCGTAATCAGCCGTCACGGTACAGGGCGGGCGGTCTGCTCCGGCCCGGTTCATCAAATGCCACGCGGCAGCCCAGTTTGAATGACAGTCCAGCAGCGAGCCGATGATGCCGCCGTTGAGCATGCCGGGAAAGGCTTCGTGGTGCGGTTCGGGCGTCCATTCGGCGATGACTTCTTCGCCTTGGGGAAAGCTGCGAATGCGCAGCCCTTTTTGGTTTGAAGGTCCACAGCCAAAACATTCACTGTGGGGTGCGTAAGTTTCCTGAAGGCTTTTTTCGCTCATAGAAATTCAGGGTTCAGGGTTCAGGGTTCAGGGTTCAGGGTCTGGGGTTCAGGGTCTGGGGTTTTTGAGAGGCAGAAGAAACCAGGCAGAATCGAAAACCGGATTTGAGATTGCGGATTGAGAATTGAGAATTGACAACCAATTGAAACTTCAATTTTCGGCTCTTCGAAAACCCTGAACCCTGAACCCTAGACCCTGGACCCTGGACCCTGTGATATCAACTTACCGCCAGATTCTTTCTGACGGCGGTGTGTTCAAAATACTTCCGGGCGCGCTCGGCATCGCGGTTGATTTGGGCGCGCAGGGCGTCGAGGCCGGAAAATTTCTTTTCATCCCGCAGGCGGTGCAAAAAGCGGGTGCGGAGGTTCTGACCGTATAAATCGCCGCTGTAATCCAGTACATGGGTTTCCACCACCCGATTTAACTCACCACCCACTGTTGGGCGAACTCCGACATTGGTCACGCTCCGCCGCCACGTTCCATCAATCAGGCTGGCTGTGACATAAACGCCATCGGCAGGCACGACCCGGTTGATGATTTCCAGATTGGCGGTGGGAAACGAAAGGGTCCGACCCAGCTTGCGCCCCTCCACCACTTTGCCTTCCACGCCGTAGGGCCGTCCGAGCATGCGCCGGGCCAGCGTGACCCGTCCCGCACGTATCAGGCGGCGAATCATGGTGGAACTGATGCGGCGTCCGCGCAACAGGACTTCACCGACTTCTTCGGCAGTAAAGCCAAAGCGTTCACCACAGATTTTGAGGGTTTCAATTTTGCCGCCCCGGTTCCGGCCAAAAGCAAATCCCTTGCCCAGATAGACCTCGCGGGCCCGCAGCCGTTCAAAAATAATGTGCTCAATAAACTCGTCGGCTGTGAGGGCAGCCAGTTCGCGGGTAAAGGGCAGGACCAGCACCTGCCTGATTCCTAAAATTCCCATTCCCTCAATCCGCTGCTGAATGGTTTGCAACAAGGGAGGGGCGGTTTCAGGATGCAAAACTGCCCGTGGATGCGGGTCAAACGTGATAACAGTCGGAATGCAACCGGTTTCCAGTGCCCGGTCAGCCACCTGCTTCATAATGGCTTGATGCCCCAAATGGAGGCCATCAAAGACGCCGAGGGTCAAAATGGTTGGTCCGGTAATGCCTGGGTCATTCAAATCAAAAAATGTTTTCATAGGGAAAAGCTGTCAGCCGTCAGCTCTCAGTTCACAGCTTTTTTATCTTCCTGCCGGAATTTCCTGAGCAAGCTGGGACCCGAGAGATGAAGGTCGGAAACTGAAAGCTAAATTTCAAATGTCAGCCCATCGTAGGCCAATTCCACGCCGGAGGGAAGTTCAGCCGATAATCCGGCATGGCTCACCCGGTGTGACATGTGAGTGAAATAGGTATGGCGGGGAGTCAGTTTGGCAACGTACCGCAGACTTTCTTCCAGATTCAAATGGGTCGGGTGCGGATTGTAGTGTAAACAATCCAAAATCAACACATCCAAGTCACGCAACCCTTCACAGGCTGCCTCCGGAATCAAATTGCAGTCGGTCACATAGGCCATGCGTCCAATCCGAAAGGCCAGCACGGGCAAATTTCCATGAATCACCTCCAGCGGCTGGATTTCCAGCCCAAACAGGGAAAACGGCCCGTAAATCGTATGCGGGACGATTTCCGGCTGACTCGATGCCCCCCGGGGACGGAAAATGTAACTGAACATTTCGCGCATCCCAATCCAGGCAATTTCGTTGGCAAAAAACGGAATCGGCCCCACCTTCTGGTTGATTGGGCGCACATCGTCAATCCCAAACACATGGTCGGCATGACAATGGGTAATCAGCACGGCATGGAGTTCTTTAAGCCCAACCCGGAGGGCCTGCTGGCGGAAATCCGCTGATGTGTCAATCAGGATGTTTCGCCCCTCATGCTCAATTAAAAGCGAAACCCGCAGACGTTTGTCTCGCGGGTCGGTGGAACGGCAGATTTCGCAATCACATCCAATCGCAGGAACACCGGTTGAGGTCCCGGTGCCAAGGAAAGTTACTTTCATAGGCAATTGAGAATTGAGAACTGAGCCTTGAGCCTTGAGCCTTGAGAATTGAGAATTGAGAATTGAGAATTGAGAATTGAGAATTGTACCAATCCCTGTCTTCAGGTTGAAATTGATTTTTTCCACAAACCTAAAGAATTTTGAACTGGTTTTATTAATTCTCAATTCTCAATTCTCAATTCTCAATTATTTCACGGAAGTTGTTGACTCAAACGGACAAACTGAACCTGAAGGTTTTTCAAAACATCGTCCAGGGTTTGGCGCTCCTCTTCGGAAAGATTGTTATGGGTCTTTTGTTTCAGCACCATGAGAACCTCTATCATGTGCTGGGCGCTCGGCAGGTCCGGCTCCATCGGACCAAATTGTTTGACCAGACCGAGGCACATCATGGCGTTGCCAGCCAAGCTCATGACGAAATCGTTGAATGTGACGGTCCCGGTGCTGATACCGTAAGGGTCGTCCAATTCCGGCAACGGTGCCTCAGCCTGGGTGGTTGGGATCGAATCCAACCCGACCGCCGGTGTCGGGGCGACCGTGGCCGTCACTTTGTTGATTGGTAACGACGGTTCCTCAGTCTCATCAATATCAAACCGGGAAGTGCCATCCGGATTGAATAAACGGCGGTCACTCACCTTAAAAGTTGATTCCTTCTCTGCCCCCATAGCCCTCCTTCATTTGCCATTTGCCATTTGCCATTTGCCAGGGTTCATCGCATGTGGCGGATCCGCCACATTTTCCGGACCCAGTACAGTCCGGCCAGCAGTCAATGGCAAATCGCAAATCGCAAATCGCAAATGCTTTAGTTTTCATTTTCCGGATTATTCAGGCGTCCCCGTGCGACCCTTGGCCGTCTTTTGCGCCGTAAATCGGAAATCTCAATTTCCAGGTCACGGATGTCACGCACCGAATCCTCCATTTGGCCGTAAATAATATCCAACTTCTTCATTGCGACAAGAATAACCTCCGTCACCTGCCGGAGGGCCTGAAACATGCCTTTGTGGACTGCCAGGGCCTCCTGGCTTTCCTCATCGCCAACTCCACCCTGTTCAAAAAACTGTTTCAGTTCATCACGGTGAAACTCCAATTCCCCATGCAGGCGTTCCCGTTCAACCCGCAAGCGCAGCAGAGCCCGGTGAGTTCGCTCCAGTTCGGCATTGAGATTGGTGGCGGCCTGACCATAACTGCCGATTTCCTGCTGCATGATCTCAAGCGTCTGCATCAGGCGCTCCCGCTCACCGGGCGGCGGCGGCACTTCGGGAAAATAAATTGCCGCCGGTTGGGGCGAAACGGGTTCTTCATCCAGCCGCAGGTCGGCCAGGGCACTCCCCAGTTCCCGTTCGGATGGTTCCGGCTCCGGGCGAATCGGCGGTTTCACCATCACTTTGACCGGAGCGGAAATTGGGATTGCCGGAGCGGCGGGTGCAGGTGGCGGGTCCACCGGAGCCTGCATTAACGCCCGCAGGGTGCAGATTTTCATTTTTTCCGCAGCTTGCACCGAAATTCCGGAAGCCTCCGAAATTTCCTGCGGAGAGGCAATCACCAAATCGCTTAACCGGGTAATACCCGCCGAATAGACCTTTTGCACGTCTTCGGGTTCAATTTCCTTGAAAAACGGCAACATTTCGGAAATCAGATAGGTGCTGGCCGTGCGGAACCGCTCTTTAACATCATTGACCTGCTGCGGCAACAGCGGACGCGGGCCGGATTCCGCACTCGTATTCTGATGAATCAGCCGTTTCAATTCGTTAAAATCACGGAGCAGGTTTTTGGTGTCCCGGTCGGTAAGGGTCTGCCGTTTTCCCAGTTGCACGTCCAGCAAGGGCCGTTCAATCGCTTTCAGCACGTCATAGATATCATGGTATTTGATGGCGTCGGCGGCATTGACCAGCGGCTTGAGCGCACCGATACAGGCTTCCACATTTCCTCGCAAAGCCTGGTCTTTTTCAGTCGGGTCCCCATTTTTGGCGACCCATTCCGTCAGGGCCTGAAGCGAAAACCCCACCGGATCCAAAAACTGCATCACTATATTATTGAAGGTTTCCTTTAATTCGACATCGGCTTGGCGGTCATGGGTCAACCGGTCCACCGCAACACCAGGAAAAACGCCTGAGGAAGCAATCAGGCCATCAATTGCAGCCGAAATATCTTCGTCACCCAGTTCCGAAAACCGTGCCGCCAGCTCCCCTGAAACGGTGCGGCCCCGCCGGGTGTCTTCCCCTGGAAATCGTCTTTCCTGTTCGCTCATAGATTCCCCTTTAGGACTGAGGACTGAGGACTGAGCCCACATCAACTGTTCTTTTGCAATGATGAGGTGGAAATCCGTCGTAATGACGTGCTCGGCCCTCAGTCCTCAGTCCTGGTTTTATGTCTTTTCCTGCTCAAGTGCGGCCACCCGTTCCTGCAAAGCCCGGATGGTTTTATATAATTCAGGCAGTTTTTGGAAGACGACCGAGGCTTTTAACCAGTCCCGGTTGTCAATGGCGGGATACCCGGAAACAATTTTTTTGGGTTCAACCGAATTCGGAATCCCGGTTTGAGCGGTTGCAACCACATCATCGCCGATTGTGAGGTGTCCGGCAACCCCAACTTGTCCGGCCAGAGTGACCCGATTTCCAACCTGACTGCTGCCAGCCAATCCAACCTGCGCACACAGTAATGTATCCTCGCCAACAGTGGAGCCATGCCCGACCTGCACCAGGTTGTCAATTTTGGCTCCCCGGCAAATCCGGGTTTCCCCAATACTGGCCCGGTCAATCTGGGAACCGGCCCCGATTTCAACATCGTCTTCAAGCACTACGGTTCCAGCCTGAACAATTTTGAACCAGGCCCCGGAGGGTTGTTTGGCATAGCCAAACCCGTCACTTCCAACCGTCACCTGGTTTTGCAGGCGGCAGCGGGCACCGATTGTGACAAATTCCCGCACCACACAATTGGCATGCAGATAACTGTCAGCTCCAATTGTCACGCCAGGGTAAATCGTGCAATGGGCCTGAATTGTCACCCGGTCCCCAATTACGGCATTTGCCCCAATCACGACATAGGGGCCAAGCGAAACCTGGTCGCCCAACCGGGCGGTGGGGTCAATCACAGCAGTCGGATGAATACCCGGCGGAGGGTCCGGCGGTTGGTAAAACAAGGCCAAGACATGGGCAAAAGCGAGATAGGCATCGGGAGCCCGCAGGAGTGGCCGGGTGGCTTCCACCTGCACCTTGGCCCCCACAATGACGGCTCCGGCGTGGGTGGTTTTGAGTTTGGGGGCATAGCGCGGGTTTGACAGAAAGGAAAGCTCCGTCGGACCAGCTTCGTCCAATCCGGCCACGCCCGTTATTTCACAGTCCGCATTCCCCTCCAGGGTTAAACCGAGTTTTTCGGCAATTTCACCAAGTTTCATAAAAAAGAGTTCAGGGTTCAGGATGCTGAATCCAGGGTTCAGGGTTCAGGGTTCAGGGTTCAGGGTTTCCATTTGGGAATTGGGAATTGGGGTTTGAGTATACCCCCGCTAGTATCGTCCCCAATTTCCGCTATGCGAAAACCCTGAACCCTGAACCCTGAACCCTGAACCCTGAACCCTGAGCTCTGAACCCTGTTTTTAAGCGTACAAACCACGGGTCTGCAAATCGTAGGCCATCCGGCTCAACCCCAGAGTATAGGCCGCCATGCGCATATTCAGGCTGTATTTTTCACCTGTCAGCACGACTTCCCGGAAGGCATTTGTGATCTTGTCCTCCAGCCGTTCCATGACGACATCTTTGCGCCAGGTGAAGCCCATCCGGTTTTGTACCCATTCGAAGTAACGGACAATTGCTCCTCCGCCTTCGCCCAAAGTGGCGGGAATCACAAAAATTCCCCGGTAGTCCAGAATTGCCTCGGCCAGCCCGGTGGTTGCCCCGTAAGCGGCTTCGCACAAAATCTTGCATTTGGCTTTTTTGGCAATTTCGCCCGTGATTTGCTGCTGACGGAAAGCTGGCAGCAGAACCTCACCTTCCATCGTCAGCAATTCCTCGTCGTTAATGGCGTCACCGTCCTTGTACCCGGCCAAGGTTCCGTTGAGGGCAAAATATTCCAACACTTCCGGAATATTCAGACCTTTCGGGTTATAGACCCCGCCGCCAAAATCGGCGATGGCCGTCACGGGGAATCCTTGGGCGTGGAGGAATGCAGCAGCATTTCCACCCCGGCGGCCAGCACCCTGGATATTGACGCGGGTTTTTTCAGGCGTCATGCCGAGTTTCTTGATGGCTTCCCGAATGCAGACCATGGCTCCGAACCCAATCGCTTCGATTGAACCTTGGGAACCACCCATTTCAACCGGTTTGCCGGTCACAATGGAACGCACGGTATGCCGGGCGTGCATCGAATAGGTGTCCATAATCCAGGCCATGACCTGTTGGTCCGTGCTCAAATCGGGTGCCAGAATATCCCGTTCGGGGCCCAGAATGTCCAACATTTCAGTCATATAGCGCCGGGTCATGCGCTCCAGTTCGGATTTGGACATTTCCTTCGGGTTGCATTGGATTCCTCCCATCGAACCGCCGAAGGGAATATCCACCACCCCGCAAGTATAGGTTGCCAGCAAGGCCAGGGCACGCATTTCCTCAACCGTGATATCAGGTCGGTAACGCAAACCGCCCTGCATGGGGCCGCTGGCAATGTGATGCTGAACGCGAAAAGCCGGGAAAACATGGATTTCGCCATTGTCGAGCTGAACCGGCAAATTCACCTGGACTTCACGTCCCGGCACACGCATGCTCGTGGCCAGTTTTGAATCAAGGTTGAGTTTCTCGGCAGCCAGGTCAAAACATGAAAGGAGCGATTCAATCAGCCCCATTTCGGTCAAGAGAATTTGGGATTGCTCACTGGAAATTGGATGCAGTGGTCGCTGTTCTGGCATATCGTGGATTCCTTAGAGTTGAGTTCGTGCCGTCTGCACACAGCCGTCAACACTTCCTTGAGTTGGCCCAAAAGCCCGCAGGATGGTCGAAGCTGTGAAGATTCAGGAAATGAAAAATAATAGATGAGAGCATGTGAAGATTGGCTGGCAACTATACACAAATGCGCTTTCGGGCGAAAGCACTTCCATGTATCATCCAACCTGTTACAACTGACCGGCAATCAGTCTGATGCAGCCAGGCGAAACAAACCTGTCGGTGCCGCATAAAACCTTTTGTTCAAGCCCGGTCTGAAACGGTACGATGTGAATTGGGGGATCACCCCCGACATTCCTATCGTTATCAGTTTGACACAGTAAAATCAACGTTCTCCCGGACGTTCCTCCTTGAAAATGCAGAGTTTTTTACAGCAATCCGGCACGGAGAAGTTTTTCCCGGCAAATCCTGTTACGTGTTATCTGGAGACTTTGTATGAAATGCCCTGAATGTGGAACCGATGCCCGCACCGGCACCCGCTTTTGCCGCAATTGCGGTGAGATGCTGCCCGCCGAAGAGACCCTGGCGATGGAAGCCCCCAAACCAGGGGCTGCCCCTGCGTCATCCGTTCCCCCAAGTGCCGTAGCACAGTCCACCGTTCCGATGAGCGCCCTCAAGACCGGCCCCAATGCACCGGCCAACCTTCCGACCATGCCCATGCAATCGGCTTTTCCAGGTGCGGTGATGGCAGAACCGGCCAAACCGGCTCCGGCACCCGAAACTCCACGTCCCGTGCAAATGTTTCAGGCCCAATCGCCAAGTCCGGCTCCACCCCCAAACACCCCGCCCCAGCCACCGGCTCCGGCGCTGTCCACCCCGCCCCAGCCAACTCCCCTGCAAGCCACCATTGCCGCTCCCCAGCCTCCATTGAAACCACCTTCTGCGCCGGCTTTTCCACCTGCGGCTCCGCCTGCTCCCCCAGCCAACCAGGGCTACGGGCCGCCGCTCGCCAGTTTTGCCCCGCCACCCCAGGCGCATAATCATAATTTAGCGCCGCCGCCGCAGGGTATTCCGCAACCACCTGGGTTTCCCGGAGCCGGGAGCGGTACGCCGGGGCTTTCCGGTCCAGGGTACGGTGCCCATCCGGGAATGCCAGTCGGTCCCGGAATGGGAAACGCACCACTCCGTCAGCCGCAGGGAATGCCTTCCCCGCCGCCCTCGCCTCCGTCAACAGCTCCGCGCAAAAAGAACAATACGGGGCTTTTTGTCCTGATTGGCGGAGTTGCGGTGGTGGGAGTTCTCATGCTGGGCCTGATTATCGCTGGTTTTGTGATTACCTCCCGGTCTCCGGCTCCGACCGAGAAAAAACCCGTGGCCACCAATCCGACCAAATCAACGCGCGGCGAAACAAAGATTTTTGAAAGCTACCTGAGCAAGGTTGAAGTGAGTTACATGAACTCCGCACCGAAAAATAACGACGATATTTATTTCGATGCGGACCATCAGGGAACCGAATTCCCGTCCGGCATTCGTGCCCTGGTGTTGCATTTGGAGGGCAATCCCCCCGCTGATGCCGATTTGACCGTGTACTGGTCCCGAAGCGGTTCCCAAATCAAAGAGCAGGATATTGGAACCGACCTCCGGCGGGGCCGGGATTTGAACCTGAGCATCTATAAAACCGACGGCGGCACCATCGGGAACGGCAACTATCAGGTTGAAATCCGCCAGAAGGATGGCTCTGTCGCCGCCCGTGTCACCTTTTACGTTGGGGAGTAACAAAACCACAGAATTGAGGACTGAGGACTGAGGACTGGGTACTGAAAACCGAGATTGCCCCAGAATTCTCGCGTAATCCGACAATTCCGGCTCCACACCAGGTTACCGAACCAAGCCGGTTTGAATCCAACCATCAAAACCCAGGACTCAAACGCAATGACCTCTACACTTCATTGTCCGCGTTGCGGATTTGTCAATTCCGTCACGGTTACAGCCTGCATTCAATGTGGATCCGGGCTCTTTACACAACAAGCTCCAAATCCTTACCTGCCGACGGCAGCACCCGTTGCCCCGCAGCAGCCCCATGCGCCGCCACCAGCTTTCGGAGGCTATTCAACCGCTTCGCCTCCTGCTTATGGAATGGTGCCCAGTTATGGGCTTCCTCCTCAACAACTTGGCTTTGGAACCTTCAACCCATTGCCGGACAATGGGATTTGGCAACATGGCAACGAGCTGGTCATGCACAAACAAGCCGTCCTGCCTGATGTCTGTGTCGTCTGCAATTGCCCGGCGGAGGGTGTTCGCCTGCGCAAAAAACTTCGCTGGCACAGTCCCTGGCTCTTACTTTTGCTTTTGGTGAATGTCATTGTTTTTGCAGTGGTAGCCTCCATTCTGCAAAAAAGAGCGACGGTTGATCTGGGTGTCTGTGAAAAACACCTCATGCGGCATAAAAATTTTTACTGGATGAGTTGGCTGTTGTGTGTAACCGGGATTATCGGTCTGCTGGTTTCCATCAGCCAATCAAGTGGTTGGATTGCTTTGGGCGGAGTCGGGCTGATTGTGGCTGGTGCGGTCTGTGGCACAATGTCCAAACTGATTGGGGTTAGCCGTATTGATGAGACACATATCTGGCTCAAAAAGGTCCATCCCGATTTGATGGCCCAGTTCCCCAACTGGCTTTCAAACCCCTATCGGCCTATGAAATAAAGACTGCGGGCTGAGCCGGAAAACCAGCCAGCACTTTTCCTTTTTGACCGAACACCGTTCCTATGAAACGTCCCAAACCTCAGTCCGCTGTCCCCAGCCCGCAGTCCTTGAAGCCCGCTTCCCAGCCCTCACATCGGATTCCCAGGCCGGTCATCATGCTCGGACTGGTCAGCCTGTTGACCGATGTTGCCAGTGAAATGCTCTATCCGGTGGCTCCGCTTTTTTTGACGCAGACGTTGGGTGCGTCAATTGTTGTGCTGGGTACCCTGGAAGGCTTTGTTGAGTTTGTTTCGGGGTTGCTCAAAGGGTATTTTGGCGCACTTTCCGACCGATTGGGCAGCCGGGCACCGTTTGTTCGGGCAGGATACGCGCTTTCAGCCCTGGCCAAACCCCTCCCAGGGGTTTGGAGCACAGTTGCGGGCGTGGTCACCGGACGGCTGGCGGACCGCCTGGGAAAAGGCATCCGGTCGGCACCACGGGACGCATTGCTTTCCGGTTATGGAGACCACACCAACCAGGGGGCGATTTTCGGTCTGCACCGGGCCATGGACACCACCGGGGCCATCATCGGACCATTGCTGGCATTGGGATTTCTGGCACTCTACCCCGGACAGTACCGGCAATTGTTTCTGTGGGCCTTCCTGCCTTCGGCTGCCGCCGTTGCGGCCACCTGGTTTGTCCAGGAACTTCCGCAGGCCACCGGACGCAAACAGAAACCATTCGCCCCTTTTGCGGTTTTTGGTTTCTGGCGCAGGGCTTCAGCTCCGTATCGCTGGTTAGTGGTGGCCCTCACGCTTTTTTCCATCGTCAACAGCAGCGACGTGTTTTTGATACTGAAAGCCGGGAATGTGGGATTTTCTCCCATTGCGGCAATCGGCGGATATGTGCTCTATAATTTCACTTATGCAGTGGCAGCCTACCCTTTGGGCCGTTGGTCGGATTCCATTGGGAAAAAACCGGTCTTGCTGGGCGGTTGGCTGATTTACGCTGCTGTGTATGCCGGGTTTGCGCTGGCCACGCAAAGCTGGCATGCCTGGGTCTTGTTTGGCTGTTATGGAATTTACACCGCTGCCACCGAGGGTGTCGCCAAAGCCTGGATTGCCGATTTGGTTCCGGCTGCGGACCGGGGAGCCGCCATTGGCTTGCAAACCATGCTGGCCAGTTTTGGAACCCTGCTGGCCAGCACCACTGCCGGATTCCTTTCCCAATATGTCAGCCTCAACGCACCGTTCTGGTATGCCTGCGCTGGTAGCCTCCTGGGAATTCTGCTGCTGGCGCTGACGCAACCTTCCAGTTCGGCTGAAAACTCGGCCCCAGTCACATGAGTTCCGTTTGTTTTTCCAATATGCTCTGCATATAATCCAGCGAAAAACAGCCTGACGTTTCGTTTCAATCACCCCCAAATCCACCTGAAGCAATTGAGGAGCCCATGAGACAGTGGATGCTGGTGTTTTTTCTCGCTGTGGGAGTCATCGGCACGTTGTTCTTACCTGGCGGCGCAACCCAGGCTCCCGCCCTGCCTGCCCCAAAGCTGACGATGCCAGCCAACGATTTGCCTCCGGGGCGCAGTTTCTTCCGCTTGCACAATGAACAAAACGGCCTCAGCCAAAAATCGATTGTAGCCATTGCCCAGGACCGGCAAGGATATATCTGGATTGGTTCAGACGATGGAGCCGCCTATTACAACGGTCGGACCTGGACGACCGTGAATATGCCAAATCCTCAGGTTTCAAATGAAGTCCGGGCCATTTGCCCTTCCCAGGATGGAAGTATCTGGTTTGCGCGGGGAGCCGGCGGGCTGGCCCGCTTGTACCAGAACCGGTGGACCAGTTTTGATGAGACAAACTCCAAACTCCCCAAAGGCTCGATCTTGGCGTTGCATGAGACGGTTTCCCCAACGGGAACCCCAATCCTCTGGGTCGCACTGGAAACCGGTTTGGCCTGTTACACCAACGGCCATTGGTTTGTGGAGGACTCTCCCACATCCGACTTTTCCAAAACCACCATCCTCTGTTTTTTGGAAACCGTTGCTTCCAACGGAAAACATACGCTGTGGGCGGGAACCAATGCAGGGTTGTTTTATCTTGACCTTGAACAACCCGGTGTGCCAGGCGATTCCAAACGATGGGCAACCCATGCGGGGCCACAGGCCGAACTGCTCAAAAAAGAGGTTTACGCTCTTGCCGAACAAACTCTGCCGGGCGGAGAACGGTTTTTGTGGGTTGGCCGGGACCAAGACCTGATTGCCTTTGCTTTTGAACGAAGCGCCACCCGCCCCTTGCCTGATTGCCTGACGCGCTTCCCGCTCCAATCCTCTCCCTTGCCCGCCAGCATTTTCTCGCTGTTATCCAGCCGTTCTGCCCAGGGAACGCCGATTTTATGGGTTGGCACCAGCGGGGGACTGGCCCGGATTGAAGGCAGGACGCCCTCAAACAGCGAAAGGGCCGAAACAATCCCCTTTTCTCCGGTTCCAAACCCGGCTGATTTGGCGGCCTGGACCGTCCTTTCCGATCAAAATTCAAACTTTCCCATCAATGGAGCTGCCTGTTTACTCGAAACTGTTTCGGGAGACCGGCATACCTTGTGGGTGGGCACTGCCGGGAATGGAGTGGCGGCCTGGGAGGATGGTCGCTGGGTCACCTATGACACCGCCAGTTCAGGCGTCCCGAATAATCTGGTTTTTGGTTTGGCTGAAACGGTTCAGCCGGACGGGTCTTCGACCTATTGGTTTGGAACGGACGAAAACGGCCTCGCCCGCTACGAAAACGGACGCTGGACCCTTTTCAATTCGCAGAATTCAGGAGTTCCCAAATCCATCAATTGCTTGCTGGGCACCAAAACGCCGGACGGTCGCCCGGAACTCTGGTTTGGATCCAAAAATTATTTAATTGGCCGTTTCGACGGGTCAGCCTGGCAGTTTTTCAATCTTTTAGAATCCCCTTTGAGCACCAGGACCGTGTGGGACCTGCTGGAAACATTTTCAGTCACCGGAGAACGGACCATTTGGGCGGCTGGCGGGGACAAGGGCACCCTGCGGTTTCGCGGAAACCAATGGACCTTGCTCGCAGCGGAACATCCCGACCTGCCTCAAAATGAAGTGCGCCAACTGGCACAAACCCGCAATCGCGCCGGTCATCCGGTCATCTGGATGGCAACCAGCGGCAGCGGGCTGATTCGCTACGAAGATATTCCGGCCCCTGGAAAAGCTGCCGTTTCGGTTTTCACCACTGCCAACTCCGGGTTACCGAATAATCAAGTGTATTCCCTGTTGCCTTCGGTCTCAGCCAATGGCGAACCGGTCCTGTGGGTGGGCACTGCCGCCGGGGTGTGTCGCCTGAACCTGAATCAGATTCAAGAACCAGGGCTGGTGCTCTCCACCGAAAGTACCCCTTCCATTCCGGACAACACGATTTTCCAAATTCGGGAAGATGCCCAAAAGCGGCTCTACCTCTTTACGAATAAAGGAATTGTGCGGCTGACCCCGAATGGGGAAACTTCCGGTTTTGAGGTCTCTACCTTTACCACAGAGGACGGATTGCCGGTCAACACCTGTAACGGTGAATGCTCGATGGTGGACCGGCGGGGACGGATTTGGGTGGGTACAATCAGAGGTGCAGCGGTCTTTGACCCGGCGAAACGAATGGAAGACCGCGCGGCCAAACCCCTTGTCATCGAGCATGCCTGGCTGGGCGGCCTTCCGTTTCGCGCCGACCGAAAAGATGTCCTCCCCCATGAATCATTGATTGGCCCAGGCGGCGACTCATTGAACGGCGTCAGCTTGGCGTACCATGAAAACCGGCTGGTTTTTGAGGTATCGCTGCTTGGAGCCGGGAAAAGTTCTGAAACCAGGTATCGCACCCAACTGGTTGGGCTGGAGGAAGAGCCCACCGCCTGGAAATCTGATTTTAAGCGCGAATACCTGTCCCTGCCCGCCGGAAGTTATACCTTCAGAGTCTGGGGTAAAGATTCCGCCGGCAATGTCAGCGGCCCTCAGGAAGTATCGTTTGTCATCCGGCCCGCACCCTGGCTGACGTGGTGGGCTTTTGCTGTTTATGCCTTGTGCGCCACCGGACTGGTTTATGGCGGTGTGCGCTGGCGGTTGAACGCGTTGCGCCAGCGCAATGAACTGCTGGAACACAGCGTCGTCAAACGGACGGAGGAACTTTCCCACAAAAATCAGGAACTGGACCGCAAAGTCGAAGAACTGGCGCAAAAAAACACGGAACTGGCCCGTTCCCGCGAGGAAATCCTCCAGTCGTATCAACAAGCCGGGCGGATTTTCAACGCATTGGCTGAAGCCTTGCCCGGCAGCGTCCTGGACGACAAATACCGGCTGGAGGAAAAAATCGGGTCCGGCGGATTTGGAGCCGTCTTCCGCGCCACCCATCTGACCCTTAAAAAAAGCGTAGCCGTCAAGGTTTTTCGCCCCATTCAGGGAAATGCCTCGACTGAAAGCCTGGAGCGCTTCAAACGCGAAGCCGTTTCCACCTGCCGAGTCAATCACCCGAATGCCGTGGCCGTGATTGATTCGGGAGTGGCCAGCACCGGAGTTGCCTACCTTGTGATGGAATTGCTGAACGGCTGTACTCTGGCTCAGGAACTCAAACAATCCGGAAGATTCACCGCCCTGCGTTGCGCCGAGGTCGTGTTGCCCATTTGCAGTGTTTTGGCCAAAGCCCACGCCGCCGGAATTGTTCACCGCGACATCAAACCGGACAATATCTTTCTGCACCGCACCGCAGAAGGGGAAGAGGTCGTCAAAGTGGTGGACTTTGGGATTGCCAAATTACTGGGAGAAGCTCAGGAAGCTGAAATGGAAACCCTGACGGCAACCAACCACATTGTCGGGACGCCGGTGTTTATGGCCCCCGAACGCCTGCTGTGCAAGCCTTATGACGGAATTTCCGATGTCTATAGCGTGGGGGTGCTGGCTTACCTCATGCTCACCGGGAAATTTCCATTTTTTTCCCAGGCAGGCATTGGCGGAATCATTCTGCAACAAATGACCCTGGAACCGCCTCCCTTGCGGCAGTTCAATCCAGGGCTTCCTGAAGCCGTGGAAGCAGCCATCTTGCAAGCATTGGCCAAATCGCCTGAGCACCGCCCCACCCCCGCTGAGTTTGCCCGCAGGTTGGGGCAGGCAGTGGGCCTGGAAACGCCGCAAGCCGGGCTGACTGATACGGGGGCAGCCGAACGTTTTTCGGCATCCACGGCTGATTCGCAAGTCACCAAAGAGTTTACCGAAGCCGCTCAAGCGGAAACCCTGGGGCTGCCCCCCGCTTTTGTGGCCACCCTGCAAATTGAGCGCCGGGAAACACCGGACAGCAAGCCCAAAGCCGCGTTTTACCAATTGGAAACGGCTCAATATGTGACAGCCACCGAAGAGGCGGAAACGGTTCAATCCCCAATGCCTTTTCAGCCGGTGACCAATCCGACGAACTCTGACGCCAGCCAAACCGAGGAAAACCCGCTTTCAGATGGTGTGTGAAACTTGTGGCGCGCTTTGTTTCATTGCGCTTGTGCCTTGACCATGCAAATTGGAGAACCAAAGAGTTTTTTCCGGGCGTCATGCAAGAAAGCGCGTCACATTTTTTGAATTTCCCAACACCTGCTTATGGTGAGCGAAAAACCGGTTCATCCCAGACAACCGAGAAATCACACCAGCGGTCCTCCAAACGCACCTGACCTGAGATTTCCAACCGGGAACGGTCCAGCAGTCGCAGGGAAACTGCCCGCAGGTCAAAATGTTCCAACAGATACAAGCCGGCCTCGGTTTCATCATTATCGGGTTCATCCCATTGAGCTTCGGCCACCGCCCGCTGGGGATTGAGAAAAATCTGACATCCGAGCAAATACAAATGTGGCGGATAAAGAATCCAGGACCACTTCCCGGCTTCATCTTCGCCAGCCTCTTCAGCCAGGCGTTCGTCGCCATAAATCTCAATGTCCAACCCGGCCATTTCGGCTGCACCAGTTCCCAGCCGCACGGACGATTTTTCCGTATCAATGCCAAAATCGGTTCCATCCAGGAAAAAATGATTCACAATATGTGTCGTCCTGTTAGCCCAGCGGCGGCGAGACAATAAAACGGTTGCCGCCGCCATCTTTGGCCAAATCCAGTGCCAGCGTGGCAGCCGCGACAATTCCTTCCGGAGTGGACTGAAACGGTCCGGCGGTGACCACCCCGATACTCACAGTGACCCATTCACCTGAAGTCGGATGCGGGAACCACAAGGCTTCGACCATCCCGCGCATCCGCTCCGCATAGGCGGCTCCGGCTTCCCCATTCATGCCGGTGACCAGGAACAAAAATTCCGCATTACCGCAATAAGCCAGAAAACGGTCGTCCGGGGTCACTTCAGCAGCCAGCATGTCTGCAATGGGATTCAGATAGGAATTGCGGGTTTCCGGGTCGCCAGTGCCATCGTTTTTTCCAAAACCATCCACCTTGATTTTGAAAACGGTCAGCGAACTGCCTGTAGCCGATACGAAGTGCCAGGCCAGTTCCAGTTGTTCCAGAAAAAGGGCGTTGCCGGGCAGTTCCGCCAGCCTGCCGGAAAGATGTTCCACAATGGCAACCGTTGAAATCTCGCCCGTGCGGATATCGGGCGGAAGCGTCCAGACCGGGCCGGAATCGGTGGAAACCGGTTCCGGAACATTCTGAAAAGAGACTTTGAAAGCGGTTGAATCCTCTGGCAACACCCATGCCTGTCCTGGGGACGGCTGGTGTTGAGCCAGATTGGCAGCCAGTTCAATGCGCATCATCGCCGATGCCGGAAGTTCCACGGTGGATTCAGGCAAAACCCAGGTTTTTTCCTCTACCGGAGGCGGCGGCAGGTTGGCCGTCCGGCTGACGGCCCAATCCGTGGGAGGCAGCGTGGTGGCCACAACCGGAGGCACCGGTAAAGCCGGGGTGGTTTTGACCGGTTCAGACAAATCAGATGTCTCCAGCGGAGCGGCGGCGGGTTCCGTTTCTGATTCAGTAAAATCGGCCAGGGCGCTGACCATGTCAAACCCTTCAATCGCAGACAGTTTCTTTCCTAAAGGACTGGTCCAGCCGGTCGGTTGCAATGGTTCCAGGGATGGATCCAGTTGATAGGCTTCGACCCGCATTTCCTCAGCGGATTTGGTCTGGTGGTGCATTTCATGAATGCGGGCCAGTTCCAGGCATTGCCGGGCGGCCTTCCCTTTGTAACCGGCATCCAGATAACACTGTTTCAACTGCTGGCGGAGTTCAACACTTTCCGGTTGACCGGCCACCATCCCCTCCAGCAACCCAATCCGGGCGGAAACCAATTCCGGATTTTTGGTAAGCAGGGTTTCCAACAGTTCCACACTGTAATCGCCCGATACCTGCATCGCAGCAGCCTTGTTCGTCAGCCCTTCCAGAGTTTCGGCTTCAACTTCGACTTCCCTTTCAACCGGGTTCACCGGTCCGATATTGGCCAATTTGATGCGGAAGGTTTTTCGTTTGGGGGCCAAATGCACCAGCCGTTCCAGCGTTTGGCGGGCGGTGGCCTGGGCATGCTGCTGCAACGCCATTTCCACCAGTGTGTTGAGGGTGGTGGTCAAATTCCGCTTTTCCCCCATCTGTTCATAAATGTCCGCCAGCACTTGCAAGGCAGTCAGGTTTTTGTGGTCGGCCTCCAGAATTCCTTTCAACAAAGCCGTGGCCTTTTTCTTATGCCTCCGGTTGGTGATGTAGGGAACACACTGACGAATCACATCCACTGCCCGATGGTATTTGCGCTCATCCAGAAACAGCCGGGCGACTTCGAACAAATATTCGTAGCGGGAGGAATCCATCCCTGCCAGCCGGAGAAAAGAAACCTCCGCCTCGTCCAAAAAACGGGCGCTCAGGCAGGTCCGCCCCAACAGCAGCACCAAATCCGCATCATCGGGAAACTGGTGCAGGAGTTCGCGCAGCATTTCCACCGCGCCTTGGGCATCGCCATGTTGGAGCGAATAGTCCACCAAGGCTTTGAGTGCGGGTTTGGAAGCCGGTTTGACCAGCAATGCCTTTTGAAAGGCATGCAGTCCGTCCACCACCTGCCCTTGTTTGTAAAATTCGCGGCCCGCCCAGATATAGGTTTCGTGTGCTTCGTCCACGAAATCGCACCCGAACAGGGCTTCGGCCAGTTCCATCTGAATGTGAATGTTTTCCGGATAGAGCTTGACAGCCTCTCGCAACACCTTGACGGCATTCACATACTGGTGGGTGTTGCGGCAGGCTTGGGCGGCGCTTAGATAATATTGCAACGCCTCAGCAGGCTGGCCCTGTTTGCGCACCAAATCAGCCAGGACCATGGCGATTCCGTAATCACTGGGGTCAAGGCGGTTGATTTTGCGGTACAGGGCGATGGCCTGGGGGGTTTGATTGTTTTTTCGGTAGTTTTCCGCCACCTTGAGGTATTTAAGGATGGCGTCCTTGTTTCGTTTGACCTGGGCATAGAGACCGGCCAGCGTCAAATGGACAGTCAGGTCCGTGGGCTCGGCCTCAAGAACTTTCTCGTATTCCTTGATGGCAGCCTCAAGTTTCCCTTGCTGGACGTACTTTTCAGCGGCTTTGACGGACTTTTCCTTACTAAATCCAAAGAAAAAAGACATAGCCAACCTTAGCTGTTTGCGAGTTCTGAATTCTGAGTTCTGAGTTCTGAGTTCTGAATTTTGAGTTTTGAGTTTTGAGTGAACCGGCGCGTCGTTTGCTTTTATATCCGGAAAAACAATGTTGGGTTCATTGGGTCAGGACAGCTTTTTATGGCGCTAAGACTAGCGCAGTTGGCTTCAAATTCAAAACTCAAAACTCAAAACTCAAAACTCAAAACTACTTCAGGCTGCCGCCGCTGACTTTCACATCGTCAAGGTACCATCCATCCCGTTGATTGAACGCATCACTCATCAGGCGAAAGCGGATTTTCAGCTTTTTGGTTCCATCAAACCGGGAAAGAGGAATCTGCACCGAGGTGAATTCCGGCTGGGTGTCGGAAAAAGCCGCCACCACCTGCCAGGGCTGACCAGCCCCGGTCTTGACTTCGACCAAACCAAAATCAAACCCTTTTTCAATGTCAAACCGGTGGTTGAACGTCAAAACAGCTCCAATGGTCTCACTCAAATTGAAGCCCGGCCCTTGCAAAATCAGATTGGCACGCGCCGGATAGTCTCCCTTGGGGCTGTCAGTCCATGAATGGGTGGGGCTTTTGGCAAAACGCGTCGTCAGTTCCCAGCCTGCTTTTGGTTTCCAGCGCTCGGCCCCGGTTTCAAAGGCATCTTCAAAGAGGGTGACCCGTTTTCCGGCTTTGATGCGGGCTGTCAAGGTCCCTCCGGTACCGGAATGGGTTACCGTGATGTCGCCCCCCAGAGCTGCCTGCACTACCCCGTCGTTTTTGGCTCCGGCGACTCCCACCCGAACCGGAATGGCTCCCTGAAACAGTCCTGGAATATTTTGGGTTTCCGCCACAGTCAGCAGTTCCTCATCCCCGGTGGTCGTAGTCACGACCACATTCATCGTTCCGGCCCCGGCCAGGGCAGCGGCTCCCACTGAAAACGTCAGCATTTCCCCATCAGCCACCAGCGCAGCGCCAAAGGTTACCCGCCCGGCATCGTCGGCAAAGGGCGGCAAGTCAAACGCCTGCCGGACCGTCATCAGGCCCCCGCCAAACGCCTCGGCGGAAAAGCCCATGCCGCGCTTGGCAAAACCCCGCCAAATCAATGTCTGATTGGCTCCCTGGTTCAGTGCCCGGTCAGCCAGCAGCAGAGCGTCCCGCCCGTCAATCATGGAAGGTCCGGTCGGAGTCAGGGTGAGCGCGGTCAGAACCAGCCGTTCGATGGCGACCCGGCCCGGCTCGAAACCATACCGGGCAATGAAATTTGCCCGTACCTCCCACAAGGCGGAGCACCAGACTTCACCGACTTTATGAATCTGGGTCGGGTCGTCGGGGTATCTCGTCTGAGCCGGGTCAATATCGGCATAGGTCAACGGGTTGACCGTCATGTCCGTGCTGTAGGCAAAGCGGCGCAGCCCGCGTTCGAAGTTTTGCGAAACATAGCTTCCAAAAGGATAGGCTCCCCGCAGGTCGTCTTCCGGTTTGGTCAGAATCGAGAGCGCAAACCAGTCGGACCAGCCTTCACCCATGCCGGAACTTTGCAGCGGATTGAGGGCGGTGACATCCGCCGGACCTCCTACCAGCCGGTTGGTCAGGCCGTGGGTATATTCATGACAAATGATTTCGGCATCATACGAGGTATCCAGCTTGGGCACGGCGCGGGTCCAGAAATAGAGGTTCATGCGACCCGACGCGCCGTCCTCAGAGGTGGCAAAAGCGGCATTATTGATGCGGGTCGTGTCCTGGACAATCACAATCACAGGGTCATTTCCCCGCCCGCCCAGGTTGAAATTATCCCGTTGAAAGTTTCCTGCCGCCTCATCAAAACCCAGCCGATAGAGGTAATCGTGCATGAAGTTGGTCCAGTAAAAAGCACTGGTTACAGCAGCAGATTCAAATTTTTCGGGTTCTTGAAGCGGGTCCCGCAACACCAGCGGGAAAGAAAAGTCGAGGGTTTCCGAAACCGGCTGAAACCCGTTCTGCTCACTCCCAGTCTGGCTTTTCAAGGCCCGGACGTTGTTCCCTTCGGTGGTCTTGCGGGCGAGGTCAACCCAACCGGCAGGCGATGCCGCCGGGTCCCCCGATAGTGAACGCGCCGCACGGGTGGTGAGCGCCGGAGTTCCTCCCGTCCGGGGCAGGTTTGGCTGCGGCGTGAGGCTGAAGACCTGCGCCATCGGCGTTTCATTTGCCACTTCCCACGTGTGATTTGTCATTGAAGTGACAACCGGAACTTCCGGAATCGAATTGGCTGAACTCTGCTTTCCCTGAATCCTGAACCCTGAACCCTGAACCCTGGATTCAGCGGAATACCAAGTGAGATTCCACTTGCGTAACACTTCCCCACGTTCCGCATCCACATACATCCGCCAGACATCGGGAGTTCCCCAGGGCTGAAGAGTCACCTCCCACGCCGGTCGGAGGATTTCACGGGAAAACGGAACCCAGACAAACCGGGATTTCAAAGGAACCTGCAACTCCGCCACAGTTTCCAGGCCGCATGCCTGCAAGGCCAGCCGGTGGGCAGCCGACGCATCAATCCGGTGCGGAGCCTGGACCGAACCGGCGGAAACTTCCGGCGCGTAGATTTCGCCTGCCACCGAAAGCAGTTCTCCGTTCAGAAAAGCCGCTTTCAACCCGCCCCCGACTATCGGAGCGCCGGCATAGGACTGGTCCAACCGGAGATGGGTCAGGCCGGTTCCAGGCGTCTGAAATGAATGCACCACGGTCAGTTCGGTCGCCTGTCTGGCTCCGGACGGATTCCATAAATCGGCATGTTCGGCCACAAAACTCCGGACTGTTGTTTCCGGATGCTGCCGGGACTGACCAAACGTCAATGTTCCGGTTTCAGCATAGACATACCGGGCGGTTCCGGTGCGGGGACTCCAGCGCACCTGAGCCTGCGGCAAGGAGCGGTGCAAGCGCTCCAGCGCAGCCTGCTGGCGGGGTTGTTCCGCCTCGCTGGCCTGGACTGCCGCTGTCATCCGGAGCGTTTCACCATCAGGCAGCGCAGCTTCCATCATCAGACCGGCTGACGGACCTGACGTTTCCTGAGCCCGTCCCCGCAGCAGGCTTCCGGTCGAAACCAGAACTGCCACCGCCAACAACCACAAACCGAACCGGAACAGACGCCGGTTTCCCCAACGAAATTGTGACCGAAACAACATACTGACAAACTTTCCAGGTTTGGACTTTCGGAAAAAGTCCGGGTTATGCCTTCAGGCAGGAAAACCACATTGAACCAAACTCTCTCTGGTTTTTCACGCCGGAAGGAGAACTCTACCCCCTAGGCTTGCAGTTCCGCCAGCACCGGCGCGGGATTCCAATAGCCAACCAGCTTCTGAATTTTTCCGGACTCCTGAAAGGTAAACACATCAATCCCTTCAAATTGAACAGCCCGGCCATTTTTTCCCTGTCCTGTGGCCGACCATCTGACAGCCACTTCAGCTCCAACGACAAACATGCTTTCCGCCTGCATGTGGACGGTTTCGAATCCGGCGCTGATGGCCAGAAAAAACTGGCGAATGGCTTCGGTTCCGTGCAAACCGGGACTGTTGGCCGGGTCGAAATGCGCGGCATCCTCGGCAAACGAACTGACAAACGCCTCAACGTCGAGCGCGCTGACAGCGGCAAAATAGTTGATAACAGCTTGTTGCAACAGATCTGACATGGGTTGTACTCCTTCTTTCATGGTCATTGTTTCATTTGCGAAGGTTATGAGGAAAGGTGGGTCCGGGCGGAGCCGGAATCCGGGCAAGTTCCTGGTGCGAATTGGCCCGCCGCCGGAGCAATTCCAGCTTGAGACTTTCTTCGCCCCGTGCCATGGCCCACTTGTGATTGGCCGAAAAAATTGGTTTCAACAGAAAGGAAAGCAGGCGCAGGATTGGTTTTTCCGCCCTGATGCTCCAATCGTAGGTAATCTCGGCAATGCTCCCGTTCTGAACCAGCGTCCAGACGCCCTGACCAACAAAGTCACCGATGGCTTCGAGGGAAAAGCCATGCGGAGCCTGCGACGTTGTGACCCGAAACGACCAGCGCAAGGTATACGGCAGCCAGCCTTTGGTGTAGAGGGAAACCAGTTTGCCGACTCCGTTCGGGTCGCCGGGTTCGAGCACGTTGACTTCAAGATAAACTGACGGCCACCAAACCGACAGGGATTCAACATCACTGAGAATGTCGGAAACTTCCTGAATGGTTCCGGTGACACGCCAGTGCGTGGTGAAATGATAGTTGTTGCCAGCCATGAGGAGTTGAGAATTGAGAATTGAGAATTGAGAATTTGCTTTTCCTACGTCGGTACGTGCAATTGAAGATTGCTCATTGCTTCTGAATTTTTCGCTCCCAGCGAAAAAAAGGGAGGGGACTGAATTCCGGACTTCTCAATTCTCAATTCTCAATTCTCAATTCTTTCATTTTCCTGTGGGCAGGAAGGCAAAATAAACGGCTGCCAGAATCAACAGCATGGCAATCAGGATATTCCAGGTCGGCTGCTGGCGCAGATAGAAAATGGCAAAACCAATAAACACGACCATTGTGATGACTTCCTGGATGATTTTCAGTTGAAAGGCGGTAAACACACCATAGCCCAGGCGATTGGCCGGAACTTGCAGGCAATATTCGAAAAAGGCAATGCCCCAACTGATGAGGATGACTTTCCAGAGGGAGGTTTCGCGGTGTTTCAGATGACCATACCAGGCAATGGTCATAAACAGATTACTGGCAACCAGAAGGGCAATGGTTTTCATGGAAAATTGGGCAACTGGATTTCAAGTGGTGTGACCCAACGAGAGTTGCGGCGGTCCAGCAAATAAAAGCTGCCGCCTCTGAGTTTGGCCTGTTTTTTGAGTTCGGCGGCAATCTGGGCAATTTGGCCCGGATGCGAAACATAATGCCCGTCGCTAATCACAACAGCCAGCGCTATCGCCAGCAATGGAACCAGCCCGTGATTTCCCTGGCGGTCAGTCACCACCACGCCGCCCCGTGCCAAATCCTCTTCGTTGTAAAAATCTCCAATTTCGGAATCAAAATGCTGAATAATGTTTTTGCAGAATTTCTCGCTGCGTTCCGGAGCCGTCACGATAATAAAATCATCGCCGCCGATATGGCCGACAAAATCGGTTTCCAAATCCCCGATTTCATTCACGGCAGTGGTCAACACATTGGCCGTGTAATTGAGCACTTCGTCGCCTGCCGCATATCCGTAGACATCATTGTAGGCTTTGAAATTGTTCAAATCCGCATAAATCACCGAAAACGGAATGCCCGCTTTCAAATTGGTCTTGATAATGGACTGAATCTGGAGGTTTCCCGGCAGCCCGGTCAGCGGGCTGGCCTGCAACTCGCGCCATTGCCGCCGCAAATGGGAGTCAATCCGGGCAATCAGTTCGGAAAACTTGAAGGGCTTGGTGACGTAATCATCCGCGCCCAGTTTGAAGCCTTCGACCACATCCTCTTCGCGTTTGCGGGCCGTCAGCATGACAATCGTGGCATGGCAGGTGCGCGGGTTGCGCCGCAATTTGAGGCAGATTTCGTGGCCGCTCATGCCCGGCATCATGACATCGAGCAAAACCAGCCGGATGTCGCCCTGGGCCGCAATTTTCAGTGCTTCCTCGCCGGAGGCAGCTTCCTCTACCTGATAGTGCTTACTGAGCACTGTCACCAACATTTTTCTGAGACTTTGGTCGTCATCAACAACCAGGATTTTATCGGCCATAGGTCTATGCTCTAGGATTCAGAATCAGGGTGCCGCAGGAAAAAGTGCCGGAGGTCATAATAGATAGAGAAACACCAAAACGCAAAAAACATCAAGAAACCAAGGATTTTGGCCACTATTGGCAGAACTATGCTGATATAAGCCCAGATTCCCAAACCAATCAGAACCAAACCCCATCCACCCAGCCGCAGAAACCCTTTTTCCCACCAACGAATTTCCGACGTTATTGGCTCTTTTGAGGCTGGTCGAAATTTTTCGAAACCAGAGCGAAGCCCAAACCACAACATTGGCAAAAAAACTGATGGAATATACCCAATGGGCAAGTGAATCCAACCATATTCTTGGACCAGATTGAAAAAATAAAATAAGCCGAAAACCCAACTCACCACCGCCCGTATCTGAACCCAGCCAGTGACAGGCAAACGCTGTGGCTCCGGTTCGCCAATCGTGACCTCAATGCGGGTGTGCGGCAGGGTATGCCCGGTGACGGGTACCACCGCCGCACAACGGGAACAGGAATTGGAAAGCGGGTCAAAGCAATCCGTTTGATGGCAGATTTCGCACCGAACCGGCAGCGTCTCGCGTTTGATCTGCAATGTCGCCATAAACCTATTCACACCCGGTTGAACATCCGGTCAAATCCGGGAAAACCGCTCTTTCAATCTCAGAAACGGGCTTTCCCAAAACCGGTAGGAAAGCCAGGAAACCAAAAACACCAAACCGATATTCACAGGAAACATGCGCCACCAAACCTGTCCCGCCGGAAATCTGGCATCGTAGAGAAAAATCTGCTGCCAGACATACAAGCTGTACGATAACACACCCGCCCACACCATCACCGGATGGTTCAAAAAGGCAAACAAACGGTCGTTGGTTCGATGAATGGCCCCAAAAATGAGACCTGCCACCAGGACCGAACTCAGGGTACGGCCAAAGGGAAGCAACACAATTCCAAGTCTGCCCTGTAGGGAAAAATACTCCACTCCAAAAATCAGGAGAATTGCCACCACCCGAAACCAGCCTCGCGCCAAAATCGGATGCCGTGCCCAGACCGGGTTCGTGTGGGCGAGTAAGGCCATTCCCGCACCTATCATCAAGGAATCGGCATATTTCACAAAAGGGACCAACAGATACAACTCCCAAGCAGGCAGTTTATACGCAACAATGCGGGCCACCGGAGCCAGTACAATCAATCCGACGGCCACCCGACTGACCGTTGCCGTTTTCGCGCGCATGACCCAGGGCCATAACAGGTAGAATTGTTCTTCCACACCAAGGGACCAGGCATGGCCCAGCAACCAGGTTCCAGCACCGGCAAAATTCATCGTATAGGTCAGGGCATGAACGTACAAACGCGCCGAAAGGCCCAATTGCTGCCACTGGTCGAGACAAAGAACCACCAGCACATAGAGGTAAAAAACTGGAAAAATCCGAAAAAACCGCCGTATGTAGAACGCTTTGCAATCTATCTGACCGGTCTTGTTTTTCTCTTTCAACAACAAAGTGGTGATAAGATAGCCGCTCAACACAAAAAAAATGGTGACCCCTAAATCACCGCTCAAAAGCCATCGGAAAGCAGTCAGGGCAGGCGGGCACCGATAGGAATCAAGACTGTGACACCCAATCACCAAAAGAATGGAAAGGGCTCGAATACCATCAAGTGACGGGATTTTGCCTGGGGTTTTGGTCATGTTGAAAGATTTGGAAACGTAGGCGCGAGCCAGGAAGTAGAGGTTTGGTCAAGTCCGGCAAATGTAATACGTTCCAGTTGTATTTTCCAATCGGCCCTGAAAAACCTATGAAACGTTCGTTCTTACGCTTTAACCGTCGTCACATCATCATTGGGCTCGGCCTGAGCCTCATCATCGGCCTCTGGCTGGGCCAGCCTGTTTTGTCACATTTACGTGCCATGACCCTGCTTTCACGGGTGGCAGGAGCCAAAGCCGAGCGGGTTCCGGCTTTTTTGGGGAATTATCAGGTGGACGAATCCCTGGTTTCCTATGTTGACCCAACCGCTGGCAATACCGTGCCGGCCCGCCTGTTTCAACCACACGGACAAACCGGAACACCGGGGCTGGTGCTGATTCATGGGGTGCATCACCTGGGGCTGGAAGAACCCCGTTTGAAACTCTTTGCCCGCACGATTGCCGCCACGGGAATCACCGTTCTGACACCGGAAATCCGTGATTTGGCGGCCTATGACATCAGCCCGCAGTCCATTCAGGCCATTGGAAACTCGGTCAAATGGTTCCGGAACAAACTCGGAACGCCGCACCCGATAGGGTTGATGGGCCTTAGTTTTGCCGGAGGGCTTTCCCTGCTGGCTGCCGCCGACCCGCAGTTTGCCCCGGATATCCGGTTTGTGGTGGCAGTCGGGGCACATAATTCACTGGCTCGCGTCTCACGCTTCTTTGTCACCAACGAAGCTGAAAAACCTGACGGAACCAAAGAAAAAACCATCGCTCACCCTTACGGCGCTTCGGTAGTGGTGTTTGCCCAGGTGGAAAAGTTCTTTCCCGCCGAGGATGTGGAAACCGCCCGGCAGGCGCTCAAATTCTGGTTGTGGGAACAGCCGGACGAGGCCCGAAAACGCCTGCCGCAGCTTTCCCCTCTGTCGCGCACCACAATGGAAAGTCTGTTTAATTCCAGGCTGGAACCGGTGGTGCCCATCATCCTCAGTGAAATCGAACGAAATCAGGCTGCATTGCAGCCGGTTTCACCCCAGGGAAAGCTACAAAACCTCAAAATCCCGGTTTTCCTTTTGCACGGAGCGGGCGACACGGTGATTCCCGCCAGTGAAACGCTCTGGCTGGAGCGGGAACTTCCAGCCCACATTCCCAAACACGTTCTGGTGACGCCTTTAATTGGGCATGTTGAGTTGAGCGGCAATCCTGCGTGGAGTGACGAATGGCAACTGGTTCACTTTATGGCAGGAATTCTGGCAAACACCAAGGACTGAGGACTGAGGGCTGAGGACTGAGTTTCTGATTTCCAAGCTGAATTATCTATGGATTGTTAGATAAATATTTCAGTTTGGAAATGTTGATTACAAAGGACTTACATGCCATTCTTCAAGAAAACATTATCTACCAATCTATATAACCAATCTCAAAACCGTTGGGTTGGTGAAACAGTTTCCAGAGCCTCGGAAAATCAGGCAAAACCCTCAGTCCTCAGTCCTGGGTTGATCCTCAGTCCTCAGTCCTCAGTCCTGGATTGAGGTCCTCAGTCCTGATTTTCAAATCCGTTCCAACACATCCAACACTTCTTCAAGCTGGTAGCGCCGAATCAGGGAGCGCAGGGTACCGGACAGGTCTTTGTCGGAGATTTCAATCTGGTCAATCACCTGGAAGGTTGCGTCAATGTCTCCGATGTTGAGCGCCTCGCGCAACTCAATCACCAGTTTCACCGGGAGTTGGGCAAACCGGTCTGGGGTCAGGGCTTCTTCCCGCAAGGCGGCGGTAATGGTGGTGGTGGTCACTCCCTCTTCTTCATACACAAATTTGACCCCCAGGTACTGATTCAGTTTGCTGAAAATAGTGTTTTCCCTGAAGGGTTTCGCCACAAAATCATCACAACCGGCATTCATGATGGAATCCCGGTCGTTTTCAAAAGCACTGGCCGTCAAAGCAATAATCCGGGTTCCCTGAAAAGCCGACGCCAGCGGAGACATGCTTCTCAATCCATGTTTCTTTTCCCGGTCCCGGATGATTTGCGTGGCGGCCAATCCATCAATCACCGACATCCGCACGTCCATCCAAATCAAATGCGGCGACCATTCGCTCCAGATTTCAATCGCTTCCAACCCGTTGGAAGCCTCCCGGACGTGAAACCCGACCGTCTGTAACAATCTGGCCAGAACCTCGCGGTTTTCCCATTTGTCATCCACCACCAAAATTCGGAAATCGGGCTGCCCTGGCTCCAGGCCGATGACTTTTCGCTGTTTTTGCCGGGCTTCGGTTTCAGAAGCAATCGGCAGTTCGATTTCAAGGGCGAACAAGGTACCTTTCCCGATTTCACTGCGGGCGGTAATCTCGCCTCCCATTAAGGATACAAAATTACGGCTGATGGCCAACCCCAGGCCGGTCCCTTCCTGGGCTGCCCGCCCGCTTTGAGTCTGTGAGAAAGGCTCGAACAATTTATCCAGTTCGCTTTGGTCAATGCCACAGCCGGTGTCCTCAACCTCAAAATAAGCCCGCCCTTCATCCCACTTGGCCCGCAGGGCAATCCCACCGGTTTCGGTAAACTTTAAGGCATTGCCCAATAAATTGATGAGCACCTGCCGCAGTTTGCCATCGTCGCCCGACACATAAGGAGGAATCCCCGGTGCCACATCAAAGATGATTTGCAGCCCTTTCATCTGTCCCCGCAAACGGAATATCTGCTCCAGGCTGTAGAGCAACGCGGTTAAATCAAAAGCCTGTCTATTGACC
Organism: Blastocatellia bacterium; assembly: GCA_019695185.1. Lineage (GTDB taxonomy): Bacteria > Acidobacteriota > Blastocatellia > Chloracidobacteriales > Chloracidobacteriaceae > JAIBAN01. The sequence goes on from JAIBAN010000027.1 coordinate 68,012, forward strand.
GAGACCTCTCCGGCTTCAATCTTGGAAATCGAAAGCACGCCATTGATGAGTGCCAGCAGGTGCTCCCCACTCTGGGTGATGATGTTCAGATATTTACGTTGTTCCGAAGTCAACACGGGGTCGCGTTCAAGCAACTGGATAAACCCTAGAATGGCGTTGAGTGGCGTGCGCAACTCATGACTCATGTTGGCCAGAAAGATACTTTTGGCGCGGGTCATTTCCTGGGCGGTTTGTTCGGAAATCCGCAACTGCTCGACTTTTTCCGCCAGCTCCGCCTGCAACCGTTTTTGCGAAACAATCCGGCCCCGGCTTTCAAAAGCCTGCTGCAAGGCAAAAAAGAAAATCGTATTGTCACCCGAAAGAACGTCTTCTTTGGCAATGTACCCGTCCGCACCGCGCTGCATGGCGGTCGTCGCCGACCGTGCTCCGCCCTGACTGGTGAGCATCACGATGACACACTCATCGTTCCATTCCCGAATTCCCTGTAAAACCTCAATCCCGGTCATATCCGGCAACAGCAAATCCAGCACGACCAAGTCAGGCCGCGCCCGTAAAGCAAAATCAATTCCCTCCTGTCCCGTTGAGGCTTCCATCACGTTCGCCCCAACTCGTGTAAACAATTGCTTCATGTAATGACGAATCGTTGGCGAATCGTCCGTTACCAGCACATGTTTTCCAGTGAGGTTCAGCATAGGCGAGTAAAGTCTTGGGAGTCTTGGAGGTCTTGGGGGTCTTGAGAGTCTAAAGGACCAGACAGAAATCAGAAGAAGGTGACATGACTGTTCTTATCACGTATCATTTGATTTCGACTCCCAAGACCCCCAAGACCCCCAAGACCCCCAAGACTTATTGCTTACGGTTTCAAGTAGGTGGCAAACCATTCGTGCATGGTTTTGTACCACAACTCACTGTTTTGCGGTTTTAACACCCAATGGCCTTCATCTGGAAAGTAGAGCAGTTTGGAAGGCACATGCTGCCGTTGGAGGGCGGTAAAGAGCTGCAAACCTTCGCCCACCGGAACTCGGTAATCCAATTCGCCATGCACCACCAGAGTTGGGGTTTTGAAGTTTTTGGCAGATTTATGGGGTGACCATTTGCTGTACAGTTCCGGGTTGTCCCAGGGTGTACCTTTGAATTCCCATTCAGTAAACCACAATTCTTCGGTCACACCATACATGCTTTCCAGGTTGTAAACCCCGGCGTGAGAAAGCAGGGCTTTGAACCGGTTGTTATGACCCAGAATCCAGTTGACCATGTAACCGCCATAGCTGCCACCCGCCGCACCCATGCGATTTTCATCAATGTAGCCCAGGCTGATGGCATGGTCGAGTCCCTTCATCAGGTCTTCGTATACCTTGCCTCCCCAATCACCACTGATTTCGTCGGTGAACTGCTGCCCATAGCCGGTTGAACCGCGCGGATTCACCATCACGACCACATATCCGGGTGAAGCAAACAATTGCGGGTTCCAACGGTAACTCCAGCCGTTTTCCCATGCTCCCTGCGGTCCACCATGAATCAAAAAGAGCAAGGGATATTTTTTCCCCGGCTCAAATTGGGGCGGTTTGACCACCAGGGCCTGAACTTTGGCTTTGGCTGCGCCTTCAAACCAGAAATCCTCAGCAGCACCCAGTTTCAGGGTTTCAAACAACGCATCATTGACGTGCGTCAGTTGGGTCAACCCGCTTCCGTCAGCTTTGACACTGTAAATTTCATTGGGCCGACTGAGGTTGGAATGGGCAAAAATCAGGGTTCCGTCGGCGGTCACATTCACATCGCCGTTGGTTCCGGTGGGAAACACCACTTTGGCATCGTTTCCGGCGAGCGTCACTGAAAAAATCGAGGATTGCGCTTTATCGTTGGCACAGAAAAAGATTTTCTTGTTGTCCAGACTCCAGGCCAGTTCATCAGCAGAAACATCATTGGTCGCGGTCAAATCGCGGATTTGTTGGGCAGCCCGGTCATAGATCAAAATGTGCCGCCGGTCGGCCTCAAATGTGGCGCGTGGCTGTGAAGTCCAGGCCAGATATTTTCCATCCGGTGAATAAACCGGGTTGATGTCGGAACCGGGACCGGTCGAAAGTCGCTTGGCGTTGCCACCGGTCGAAGGAACCACAAAAATGTCGTTATTGGTGCTGATGGCCTCGTCTTTGTCCGTATTGCAGACAAACGCCAGTTCTTTTCCGTCAGGCGAGAAATTGTAGTATGTACCGCCCAGATTAAAGGGTGGGGCGTCAAAATCGCCGGGGGTCACATCCTTGGCCGGTCCGCCACTGGCCGGCACCACAAAAATATGGCTCCGCTTGCCCTCTTTGAAGCTGGTCCAATGTCGGAACAGCAACCGGTCGGCGGTTTTCGCTTTGACTTTGCTTTTATCGGCGGCTTCAAGCTTGGCAGCGTTGCAGTCATCAGTGGGGCATTCCGGATAAATGTCTGCGGTAAAAGCCATGTAAGCGCCATCCGGTGACCAGATGAGCCCGCCGATGTCAGTATAGAAATTGGTCACTTTGCGGGGTTCCCCGCCTTTCAGACTGAGCAACCAGACCTGTGACACGCCATCCCGGTTCGACACAAAAGCAAGGGATTTGCTGTCGGGCGACCAGCAAGGGTCGGTGTCGGACTTCTCATAGTTGGTCAACTGCCGTGCTTCCCCGCCTCCGGCGGGCATCATCCAGATATCGGCATTCGAACGGTTGGCGGCCTTGTTGACGGTTGCCACCGTATAGGCAATCCATTTGCCATCGGGCGAAAGTTTGGGACTTCCCACCCGCTTGATCTTCATCATATCGTCAAAGGTCATGGGGTGGGTGTTTTGCGCAAACAACGGCATGTTCAGCCATAAACATGCACAAGCCACAGCCAGCGCAAAAACAAAGGGCTTAAAGCCACGAAACATAGGTCTTCCTCCAAGAAACAGGGTTCAGGGTTCAGGGTTCAGGGTTTTTACTTGTTGAGGTTTGAGGTTTGAGGTTTGAGGGTTTGGACTTCGATTCAAATTCTCAAATCGCCGGTCATCGAAAACCCTGAACTCCGAACCCTGAACCCTGAACCCTGAATTTGAAAGGTGGTGTGACGAGAAGGTGAAAAGTACAGGGCGGTGCGCGCCTTCCGCAAGCGAAATCCACCGTCACCGGGAGAATCTTTTTCAATCGAGCTTCGCACAAAGCGCGGTCTCCGTGTATAGTGCGTTCCGCCCGCATCGGGCTTCCTTGAACCCAGCTTTCTTTAGCATCAAAACTACGCTCGTGAAAAAAGTTCTTGCCTGAGCAGGGGTGAATGAATCATCATTCATTCACTCCCCTTGCTTACACATTCCAAAGGAACGGAAATCACCATGCACCTCAAAAATATTGTTTTTATCGTGGTCTGTCTGGCGTCCTTCGGGGCCTTTGCCGTCTCAGCCAGAAAACTGTTGGATTTTCTGAAATTGGGGAAGCCGGAAAACCGGCTGGATAACCTGGGGGCACGTATCAAAAACATGCTGATTGTCGCCCTCGCCCAGAAAAAGATTTTACGTGACCCTGGTGCCGGCTTTCTGCACCTGTTTGTGTTCTGGGGTTTTATGGTTCTCACGGTGGGGACGGTTGAAGTGATTCTGGAAGGGTTTTATACGCCCTTTACAGAAGTCGCAGTGGAGCATGTCCCACTGGCCAAGTCCACCATTTACCCGTTGCTAACCATCATGCAGGAGTTTTTTGGCATCCTGGTGCTCCTGGCGGCGGTGATTCTCATCTTCCGACGGTATGTCAACCCGCCCAAACGGTTTAGCGGCGCGGAGATGAAACCCGACAGTCGGATGGATGCCACCGTGATTTTGTCACTTATCATCACGCTCATGGTGACAATGTTTATCGCCAACGGCTTGCATCCAACCACCATTGCTACCGAAGTGGCAATGCGCCCTGTGGCTGGTCAGGTACTGAAGCTGTTTGGCGGCAACCCGGCCACCAAAACCAACACCATCATCTTTGAAGCAGCCTGGTGGGTTCATATTGCGGTGGTCTTTGGTTTTTTGAACTACCTGCCCTATTCCAAGCATCTGCACGTGCTGACCTCCGTGCCCAACGTCCTGTTTTCGTCGTTGGGGTCCTCCGGCCATCTCACCAAGATGAACCTGGAAGATGAAAACGCCGAGTTTTTCGGAGTTTCCGACATTGACCATCTGACCTGGAAACAGCTTTTCGACGGGCTGACCTGTACCGAATGTGGCCGTTGTACCAGTGTCTGCCCGGCCAACAACACGGGCAAACCGCTTTCGCCCCGCAAAATCATGATGGATATTCGGGACCGGCTCTGGGACAAAGGGCCTGTTTTGGTCGCGCAAGGCGGGAAAAACGACGCTGGAGCGGAAGGCTCCCAGGATGAAAAAACCAAGGAAATCCTGGCCGAACGGTTGATTAGCGAAAAATTCATCACCCCCGAAGAACTCTGGTCCTGCACCACCTGTCAGGCGTGCGTGCATGAATGCCCCGTCAATATCGAGCACGTACCGACCATCGTGGATATGCGCCGGTATCTGGTGCTGACCGAAGCCGATTTCCCCGGCGAACTGCAAACCCTCTTTACCAACCTGGAAAACAAATACTCACCTTGGGCGTTCAGCCACTCGGCCCGCGCCGACTGGTCCGAAGGAATGAACATTAAAACCATGTCCATGGCTCAGGCTCAGGGTGAAGACATTGAAGTTCTCTTCTGGGTTGGGTGCGCCGGTTCCTATGACGACCGGTACCGGAAAGTGGTTCAATCGGTGGCCCGCCTGTTGCAAAAAGCCAACATTAAGTTTGCCATCCTTGGCAAAGAGGAAAAATGCACCGGCGACCCGGCCCGCCGGGCTGGCAACGAATATCTGGCCCAATCGCTCATCACGGAAAACGTGGAAACCATGAACGGCTACGGAGTGAAGAAAGTCCTCACTTCCTGCCCGCATTGTTTCAACACCATTAAGAACGAATATCCGGAATTCGGCGGCAACTACGAGGTCATGCACCACAGCCAGTACCTTTCCCAATTGGTGGCGGAAAAACGCATCACACTGACGCAGAAAATCGAGGCGACGGCGGTTTATCACGATTCCTGCTATCTGGGGCGCTCCAACAATGTCTATGACGCCCCCCGCCAGACGCTGGTTCAGATTGGCGGCATGAAGCTCAAGGAAATGGAACGTTCGCGCGATAAAGGCATGTGCTGCGGAGCCGGCGGGGCGCGCATGTTTATGGAAGAAAACATTGGCACCCGCGTCAACGTCGAACGCGCCCGGCAAGCCCTCGAAACCAAACCCGATGTGGTGGCCTCGGCCTGTCCGTTCTGCATGACCATGATGAACGACGGGGTGAAAGCCCACGAAAGCACCGTCAAAGTCTTTGACATCGCCGAATTGCTCGACCAAGCCGCCGGCGGTGAGAAGCGAATCTAAAAAAAGGGTTCAGGGTTTAGGGTTCAGGGTTCAGGGGTTTTGAAAACCGGGAAAATAAGGCTTTGAATTGAGGTTCAACCCTGAATCCTGAAATTTCGCCACTTAGCCGAAAAACCCTGAACCCTGAACCCTGAACCCTGAACCCGATTTTATGTTTTCTCTTCTCCATCCAACCAAAGCAATTGAACGTTTCCGCCAGGGCACGCTTTCCGAAGCGGCCCTTTTTCGTTCCCTGATGGCCTTTGACGGGTGGTTCCTTCCCACCCAAACCGATTCTGACGGTGCGCCCAGTATTGTTTCTTTCCAAAGTGGCGAGGGCCGGCGGCGGTTGCTCATTTTTACCGATGAAGATGCCATTGAAACCTGTCTCGACCAGGAATCACTGGAGTTTGGCGACCAGTGCCTGCTCACCAACGGTACGGAACTGTTCTGGTCCGTTGAAAACAGTTTTGCCACGATTGAAATCAACCCCCATTCACCGGCGGAAATGGTGTTTGTCAGTGAGCAAATTCCCAAACTGAAACAATGGGCACGGTCTGTGATGGTTGAAACGGCCCTCAGTACCGTGGATGTTGAAGAAACACCGCTGGGCTTTCTCAAGGATTTTGACGGCTATATTGTGGTTTTGCGGAAAGTTGGCGATGGGGCCCAGATGGTGCTGGCACCTGACAACCAAGGTCGCCAACTGGCGGCTGTCTTTACTGCCGAAGACACGCTTGAAGCCTTCCTGCTCGATATTCTGTCTGTCACTGAGTTTGAGCCGCTCCCCATCCGGCTGAACGGAAACAAACTTTTTCGCCAGATTCTGGAAATGCCGGTGGAAGGGGTGGTGTTTAATTGCTGTGGACCGGTCACCGCACGGGCTTTTGGTAAAAAACTGGCCGAATATGTGCTTTCAGCCGAAGAGCCGCTTTAACCCCTGTGCAGGGTAAAAATCACTTCAATCTGATTTTTCATGCCACCCCGTTGCCAGCCCTGAGCCTGATAGAACCGGTCGGCACGGGTTTCGGCAGCCGTGCATAGCGTAACGGTTTGGTGGCCGAGGCTGAACAGCCAGTCGGTTGCCAGTTTCAGCAGTTCTTTCCCGGCTCCCCTGCCCTCACATCCGGGTTTGACAAACAACGCCCAAATCGAGGAATCCGTTTTATCGGCATAGGAAAACCCGATAATGTCCCCGTTGTCTTCGCAAACCCAGCCCCGTCCCAGCCGGTCCAGATAATCTACATACATTTGGTGGGTGACCAAGGCCGGATTGGATAAAACATTTTCCGTTACGGCCAACCGAATTTCCGACATTGCCGGAATATCAGCCTCAGTTGCGGGACGGTATTTCATCATTGACTTTGCTTTTCTGATTTCAAAATCGCTTGGGGTGATTTCTTACGAAATGCGAAACACTTCGGTAGGCATTTGGCCTTCTGCTTCGAAATGTTTCTTAATTTTGGCAGCCAGCCCTGAAACACATCTGTGGTCGGTCGAAACCAGACCTTTTTGCTCGGCATTGGCCTCAACCACTATGACGGGTTGCCAATCATTGGGTTTGATGGCAAACACTCCGCCCACTTCCCCTGCTTCAATATAATCCGGATAAAAGAAATACAGAAATCGCCCGTCCTCGGTTTTTTCTTTGAAAACACCCTTGAAATGGAAGACACCCATATCCCTTTTGTCCGTTTGGGTGGTTACAGATTGAACTCGGCACACAGAAATGAACGGACCCGTTCAAATTCCAGGACCACCGCCGGGTAAAATTCACGGGCGGCAGCCAAATCCCCAGCTCTCGCCATTTTTTCCAGCTCAAAACACAACGTGTGCAACTGCATGGCCCCAAAAGTGCCGCTGCTTCCTTTCAGGCTGTGGGCGACGGCAACCAGTGCCTGCGTGTCGTTCCGGTCAAGTGCCGATTGCATTTTATCCAGCCGCTCCGGACCGCTCGTCAGATAGACTTTGATGACTTGGGCAAACGGGTTTTCCTGCCCCGGCACCGAAAGCGCCCGCCAACCATCCAGCACATCCAGGTCAATTGGTCCGTCTTCGTCCGTATCAAGCTGGTACATAGTCATTTCTCATTTACCATTGCCCATTTGCCATTTGCCATTTGCCATTTGCCATTTGCCATTTCTGAATGGTTCAGAGGAAATTCTTTCTGCCCTGCACCTGATGGAATCTTACAAATGGCAACTGGGCAATCGCAAATCGCAAATCGCAAATGCCTCAGTCTTCAAACATGGATTTTTCAGTTTCGAGTGTGCGTTTGACCACTTCAAACTCTATTTCCAGACGGCGCAGGTATTCCGGCACTCCGGAAAGGTCTCCGGCCTTAGCCTTGGCCTCCATTTCGGCGCAGATTTTTGACATCCGCAACGCGCCAAATTGCGAGGTGCTGCCTTTCAAACTGTGTGCAATTTCTTTGATTTCAGTCGGGTTCTGGCTGGGCAAGGCATCATGCAGGCGTAATATCCGCTCCGGCACGCTGCGCAGAAATATTCTCAGCACATCTTTGAGCGGATTGGCTTTGGTCAACATCCGCAATTCCCGCCAGGTTTCGACAATCGTCGGGTCGAGTACAGGAAAATCCGCAAACTGGTCCGAGGTCAGTTGAGGCAAGTTGTGAATCGGTTCGGTTTCCGGGAGGATAAACTCTCCGGTGGTTTCAACGGTCACCCCATTTTTCTCAAGAGATGGCATCCAGCGTTGCAGTACATCGGCCAATTCCTGGAGTTTCAATGGCTTGGGAAGGTAGTCGTCCATGCCGGCGGCCAGACATTCCTCCCGATCACCCTTCAAGGCATTGGCAGTCATGGCAATAATTGGAATCCGTAACCCCGGAGCCTGCGAGCTGACGACGGCGGAATGGCCTTCCGAACGGCTGGAACCATAATGTTTGGAATAAGTTCCACGCGCCTGTGCCCCGATTCCCGAAATGCGAATCCCGGCTTCCCGGCGGCGAATTTCAGCAGTTGCCTCAAACCCGTTCATACCCGGCATGTAGCAATCCATCAAAACCACGTCATAGGCACCAAGCTCCAGTGCTTCCAGTGCATCCTGGCCGTTGCAGACAACATCTGCGGCGTAGCCGAGGCGTTCCAGCATCAGCGTGGCCACTTTCTGATTGACCTCGGTGTCCTCGACCAACAGAATTTTGCCATTCGGAATTGAGCTCGAAACAATTTCGTAGGCGGCGGTGCGTTCCTCATCCAAGCCGGCCTTATGGTCAATCGGATGGACCAAAACCGTGGCCAGGCAATCATAAAGCTGCGACTGGCGGACTGGCTTGGTCAAATAGGCAGCCACGCCCGAACTGCGCGCCCGCTCCAGGTGTCCACGCTGGCTGAAGGATGTCATCATCACCAACCGGACATCGGAAATTTCCGGATCTTCCTTGATGCGGCGAGCCAGTTCAAAACCGTCCATGTCAGGCATCATGAGGTCCAGAATGGCCAAATCAAACGGCCTTCCCTGCCGGGCTGCATTGGTGAGGACGGCCAGGGCTTCAAACCCGTTCTCGGCTTCCTGGCTCCGCATTCCCCACGAAGCCGTCAAATGGGCCAGAATGGAACGGTTAGTTGTGCTGTCATCAACCAAAAGCACCTGGATGGCCTTGAGATCGGAATTGAGCAAGGCATCAAAATTATCTTTGGGCTGCGGCTGGAGCTGAACCACAAAACGGAAGATGGAACCTTTGCCAGGCTCGCTTTCAAGTTCGATGGTTCCCCCCATCATTTCCACCAATTGTTTGGAAATGGCCAACCCAAGCCCGGTTCCCCCATAGCGGCGGGTGGTTGAACTGTCGGCCTGGGTAAAGGGCTGGAAAAGTCGAGCCTGCACATCCTGGGGAATACCGATGCCAGTGTCTCGCACTTCGAACTGAATAAACATCGTATCCGGCGGATAATGATGGCCGTTGCCGCTCTTGCCATTCTGTTCCGGAACGGCCAGCGCCGTGGCCAGTTGTTCGGTATATTCCTTGAGGGTCCATTGCCCGCTGTCGAGCAGCCCTTCACTCCGTACCACCTGCTGTCCAGGCCGGACCAGTTGCACCCGAATTACAACCTCGCCCCGCGAGGTAAACTTAATGGCATTGCTGGTGAGGTTAATAAGTATCTGGCGCAACCGGCCAGGGTCGCCTTTCAGCGCGGTCGGCACGTTGTGTTTGACCAGATAGGCCAGTTCCAGCCCTTTGGAATCAGCACTCTTGGCCAGCATGTCCACGACTTCCTCAATGACCCGCCGCAAATCAAAATCAATATGTTCCAGTTCAATCTTGCCGGCTTCGATTTTTGAAAAATCAAGGATGTCGTTGATGATGTTGAGCAGGGCTTCGGCGCTGGAGCGAATGGTGTTGGTAAATTCCTGCTGGGTGTTGGTCAGCGGAGTACTGAGCAGAAGCTCAGTCATCCCCAGCACGCCGTTCATCGGGGTTCGAATTTCATGACTCATCACCGCCAGAAATTCCGATTTGAGCCGGACCGCTTCCAGGGCGGCTTCACGAGCAGCCACCAAGTCCTTTTCCAACTGCTTGCGGTCAGTGATGTCACGGACAATCACAATCACTTCATCCACTGCACAAGGCACAACGCGGGCTTCAAAATCGCGCAATTTGTCCTTGAGATAGAAATTGTATTCAAAAACCTCCAGCGTGTTGTTGACCAGCGAACGTTCAATGTAGCCACGGGCAATATTGCCGGTTTGGGGTGGGAACACGGAATAGATGTTATCCCCGATGTTCATCAGGACCCCCAGGGCCGACTCAAAGGTCCGGCGCAATTTGAAGTCCAAAATGGCTCCGTCACGCTTAATCCGGTAAATCGAATCAGGCATGGCATTGAGCAATGCCCGGTGCTTGGCTTCACTTTCCCGCAACGCCTGTTCGATTTGCCGCCGCTCGGTCACATCCCGGCTATGCGAGACAATCGCATTAATACCGGGAACCCCCACCAGATTGCTGCCACGGGCCTCAATGTAACGCCAGGACCCATTCTTGTGCTGAGAACGATAATTCAAATGCAAAGTCAGGCCGGGATGGTCCAGGGATTCCTGAAACAGACGGCGAACTTCCAGACGGTCTTCAGGATGTACGTGGCTAAACGGCTCCCGCTGCATCATGTCCTTCGGGGTATAACCCAGAATCTGCTCCACCGAAGGGCTGATAAATTTCACCGTTCCATCCACATTGATCAATGAAACAATATCAATGCTGTTTTCAAAAATGGTCCGGAACCGCTCTTCGCTCTCCTGCAGGATTTTTTCAGTCCGTTTGCGTTCTGTAATGTCACGCGCAATGCCCTGGATTTCCACCGGCACTCCATGTTCCCGAACGACACGGGTACTGACTTCGAGTGGCACCCGGTGACCATCTTTGGCCACAATATCCAGCTCATAAATGGTTTCATCGCTTCCGCCGACGACCTTCTGGGCAATCATGGCCTGAGCCCGTTCCAGATGTTCCGGAGCCACAATCTGCTGAATGCCCACTGACAGAATCTCATCCCTGGTATAGCCGCCGATACGTTCAGTGGCTCCGTTGATGGAAGTGAAATTACCTCTCAGGTCGTGGGTGTAAATCAGGTCGTTGGCATTTTCAAACAGCATCCGGTAGCGTTCTTCGCTGGCCCGGAGGGCGTCCTCAAAACCTTTTTGCTCGGTGATGTCCTGCGAGAAAATGATGACCCCAATAATCTCGCCCTGGCTGTTGCGATAAGGAATCTTGTCGGCCCGACTCCAACGGATTTGCCCGTTGGCATGGCGAAACCGATCAAAAATGCCACGTTTGGGCTGGCCGGAGCGAATCACCTCCAGGTCATCCTGGTAATAGGCATCAGCCTTTTCAGAGGAAAAGATGTTCCAGATGGATTTGCCTTCGATTTCTTCCGAGCTGAACCCGATGGCTTCGGCCATTGAGCGGTTGGCCCGCAGAATGCGGTTTTCCGCATCCTTGTACATAATCATGGCCGGGACTGAATCAAAAATGATCTGGTGCTCTTCGCGCTGCTGGCGCAATTCGGCCTCAACCCGTTTGCGGTCTGAAATATCACGGGCAATTCCCTGGGCGGCCACAGCCCGACCATTGTTGATGACCAGGCGAACACTGGCTTCGATGGGGATTCGGCGTCCGGTTTTTGTGATGACGGTCCATTCAAAACGCCGGGTGAGCGGTTTGTCTTCCCCGGTTTCCACAATTCTGATAGCCGCCAGCATGACTTTCTGAATTTTGGCAAAGTCTTCGGGAATCACAATTTCCCCGACGTTCATCTGGAGAAATTCGTCCCGGCTGTATTCCAACACTGCCTCAACCGCCCCATTGACAAAGAGAAAATTGCCATCCATGTCATGCAGGTACACCACATCTTCAGCCTGCTCAAACAGGGCCCGATGTTGTTCCTCACTCTTGCGGTACATGATTTCAGCCCGTTTGCGCTCCCTGGCTTCCAGGGTGCGGGCCAGCAAATCAGCGATGGAGCCGACAAAATTGCGTTCTTCAATCGTCCAGCGGCGGGAGGGTCCCTGGTGCTCGCAACAAAAAACTCCGGCAACTTTGCCGCCATGCCAGATGGAGGCATCCAGCATGGAAGTAATGTTCAAAGGAATCAGATACCCGGAAGTGAATTCTGCGGTACGAGGATCGGTCTGGGCAGTATGAGCCGCGATAAACCGTTCATCTTCCAGGGCTTGAAAATATTTCGGATAGTTGCTGACAACCAGTTCCACAGCTTGTGAATGAGTAGCGTCTTTGAGGCTGAACAAATCACGACAGACGATCTTGGTGCGCTCTAGGTTATAAAACCAGACACTGGTGCGTTCGACGTTGAGAGTTTGGGCGGTGGCAACAGTCACAGCCTGAATGTAGGCATCAAGGCTTTCATTCAGCTCCGGATCACGATTCATCAGTTCAACCAGAACCCGGTTCTGTCTTTTAATGGACTCCTCGGACTCACGCAGGATCCGGGCCGCTGCGGCTGATTCAATCTGATCCATCACCAAAGCGGAGAACTCACATAAATTCTCCCGGTCAGTCTCTGAAAACGAACGGGGCACTTTGTCCAGTAGACAAAACGTTCCAATGCAAAACCCGTCGGTCGTGCGCAGCGGTGCGGCAGCATAAAATGGCAAAGGGGTTTCATTCAGAAAGAGACAAACCCCGGACCCTGGGGACTCAGCCAGCAGGTTGGGAAAAACAACCACCTCACAGGCTTGAACCGTATGCGCACAGGCCGTGCCATGGACGGTCAGACCAGCCGGAATACCAAACTGGGATTTGGTAAAAACCCGTTCCCGGTCAACCAGATTGATAAGCACAAAGGGAACCTGAAACATCCGGGCGGCCAAAGTGGTCAGCCGGTCAAACGCCTTTTCGGGAGCCGTATCAAGAATCCCGTAGCGCTGTAATGCTTCCAGTCGTTCAACTTCTTTCGAAGGAACAGGCTCATCAGTCATAGCAGTTGACTTTCGTTCGCCCCACCTGGAATGGGGTCGAGCTGCAACGCACCCGCTTCAAAAAACAAGTGAAAAAAGCACCCTTCCTGACACCTCACCCCTGGGAGTTGTGAAGGTCAGAAGACCGGATGCGGCGGTGTGAATGTTGCGAAACTTTCTTGATTACGATTGGAATGCAGGGCTGCCTATTTGTACACGAAGATGAGCTTAACGTATAGCGAAAACACAACAAAAAGAGGGTTCAGGGTTCAGGGTTCAGGGTCCAGGGTTCAGGGTTTTCAAACCAAAGAACAGGTTTGGGTTCAACTCTCAACTCCCAACTCTCCATTCTCAATTCGACAAACCCTGAACCCTGGA
>JAIBAN010000112.1 GCA_019695185.1 Blastocatellia bacterium
TTATTTTTGCGAAATCTTTGGCAACGCGGCCAGCCTTGACCACGAATTTGGGGCGGAGGCGGCGCGGGCTGTGGAACAGGGGCGGAAGCAGGTGGCCGGGCTTATCAATTGCCAGCCGGATGAAATCATCTTCACGAGCGGCGCAACCGAAGCCGACAATCTGGCTCTGATTGGCACCGTCGAACAGTATGCCGAACGCGGCAATCATGTCATTACCTGCGTGACCGAGCATAAAGCCGTCCTCGATACCTGTCATTTTCTGGAACGAAAGGGTTTTCAGATAACCTACCTGCCGGTGGACCAGTTTGGTCTGGTGAACCCGGCTGACGTGCGCCGCGCCATCACCTCCAAAACCGTGCTGGTTTCCATTATGGCTGCCAACAATGAAATCGGGACGATTGCGCCTCTGGCGGAAATCGGAACCATCACCCGCGACCACGAGGTTTTGTTTCACACGGATGCGGTGCAGGCTGGAGGTCACCTCCCGCTCGATGTGGAGCAGATGAAGATTGATTTGCTTTCACTCTCGGCCCATAAAATGTACGGCCCGAAAGGTATCGGTGCGCTCTATGTGCGGAAGCGGCGGCCACGGGTCAAGGTCGCTGAACAAATTCACGGCGGCGGTCACGAACGGGGAATGCGCTCCGGTACAAGCAACGTTCCGGGCGTGGTGGGTTTTGGCAAAGCCGCCGAAATTGCCCGCCAGGAAATGACCATCGAATCCGAGCGGCTCCGGCACTTGCGCGACCAATTGTGGGAAGGCTTGCAGGCAGGAATCAAAAACATCCAACTCAACGGCCATCCGACCAAGCGCCTGCCCCATAATCTGTGCGTGGCCATTCCCGGCATCGAAAGCCGGGCTTTGCTGGTACAACTCAAAGATACGGTGGCGCTTTCGACCGGTTCGGCCTGTACCACGGCAAAAGTTGAACCTTCACATGTAATTTTGGCTTTGGGATTTGGGGCAGAACGGGCGCATCGCTCATTGCGATTTGGTTTGGGGAGAAAAAACAGCTCCAGTGAAGTTGAGTGGGTTGCTGGCCGGATTGTTCAATTGAGTCAAAAACTGGCACAATTCACTGAAAATTCCCAATTCAGTTCCAAGTAAAACCGTTTGAGAGTTGCATTCAAGCCTTCACCACAGAGACACAGAGCGCTCAGAGGTAACACAGAGAAAAACAGAAAAACTCTGTGCTTCCTCTGTGTGCTCTGTGTCTCTGTGGTGAAGAAAATCTGTAAAAGTCAGCCCTATGTCCAACCTGGAAGAAAAAATACTGGAAGTGTTGAACCAAACCGGCCTTCCGTTTGAAGTGGTCGAAATTGACCCGGATTTTTCAGACACGGCGGCCTTTTGCGGGCGCTACGGTTATCCGGCGGAGCAGACCTGCAACACGATTGTGGTGGTGTCCAAAAAAGGGCCGCAACAGTATGCGGCCTGTGTCGTGCTTGCTTCCACCCGGCTTGATGTCAACCGGCGGGTCCGGGAACTGCTCGGCACGGCCAAGGCTTCGTTTGCTCCGGCGGAAGACGTGCTGGCCTTGACCGGCATGGAACTGGGCGGCGTGACGCCGCTTGGGTTGCCTGCCGGACTGTCCCTGTTGGTGGATGACCGGGTGATGCAGCTTGACTGGGTGATTTTAGGTGGCGGCAGTCGCAGGTTGAAAATCAAGGTTCCTCCGGCAGTCTTTCACAAACTGGGCGCTCAGGTGGTTGCAGACCTGGGCCGAAGCGGATAACCCCGCCTCCCTGATTCATCCATTTGAGTAGTTTTTCCGCAGATAGGCCAACTGAAAGCCCAGGTCCGCGAAATACCCGTAGGCTGGTGTTTGTTGTTCCGGGTCGGGGGCCTCGATGTCGGCAATAAACAGGCGGGTTCCCCGGTTGAGGCTATCGGCCACCATTCGGCGACACAGTTCGAAATCCAGGTCAAAGGTCGGCCCCATCAGTCCCGGCACCGGCGCATCAATGCCGAACCACGCGGTTCCTCCCGGACCCAAGTACATGCTGCGGGCGGCCACAATCTCCTCCTCCCGTCGCAGGACATAATGATGCCAGCCAGGCCGCCCCACCAGTGCTTCCAGCCAGGGTTTGGTGGGAATGTGATAGACCCCCACAATGAAATCCGCCCACAGGCTGCCCGTTTCCGGAGTGATTTCTGCAACTGCCAGTCCGGGTTTGATTGAGGGAAGGTCCGCTGGCAACGGCTGGCCGTCCCGGAAAATCCGGTCCCAACTGCTCTGGAATTTAAGACCGCGTGCGGCCAGCCAAAAGGGCATTTCCGCTGGCTGACAGTGGGGAATATGGTGAAAGAAACAGGTGTTGACGGCATCAGTCCGGTAGGTATCCAGCAAGTCATCCAGAACCGCTTCGGTCAGAGGCTCAACCAGTCCCACGCCCATCACGCAATTAAAATGGATAAAAGGAATTGCTCCACATTGGAGCATAACCAGTTCACCAATCTGTTTGGCCTGCAAGCGGAACTGTTTCGCAAAAGCAGGCGGAATGGCTTCATACATATCAAGCCAGGCAGCGGCTTCTGACATTTCAATCTGACGGGCGAACTCCGGGGTTATCAAAGGTGTTTGCACAAAATGACTCCTGTCAAGCAAGTGGATTGGGAGCAGTCAGGGGTGAAAACTTTTGTTACGGGAACGGAGCCGTTCCGGATTTCAAGCCCAGGGAAAACAGGATCCAGAACCACCCTCTGGAAAATTATGACAACCTCTGGAAAATCCGTCTGATGGCGTGAAAAAGCTACAGATTTGGAGAGGGGGCAGAAGGGGGGTGTAAAGTTACTTGACACCTTTTTAAGTGACTTGACGCTTGGTGCGAAACCCTTACGTGAAAGGCATTTTACAACTTCATGACAAAAATCTGAATTTGTTATGAGTAGTTGGTATGCAATTTTTCTGCTGGTCTTTTTTCCTTTTTCAAGCCCTGACAGTTGTGCTGGAAACAGCAGGTAACCTGAATATATTCAATATCTTGAAGGTGTCGATCAAACTGTCATCCGAGGCTCTTTCGGGCTTGGCATAAAAATTGCACAGGGCAGAGTGTCTTACTTTTCTTCCACTTTGAAAAAAATCAACAACCACAGCGGAGAGGGAAACAACTACAATGAAGCGCTATCTGGTACTTCTGAGTCTGGTACTCCTGATGACAGGGATGCTGTTCTCCGGTTCATTCGTCAACCGGAACACAATCAGCGCCAATCAGGCTTCTGAATCAACCGAACTCGTCAATGGGCTAACGTCAATCGTGCCCGATAACTATGTCAGCGTCAGCGAAGAACACAAGCTGATGGTGCCTGCCGAAAACGCCGATCTCTATCAAGAGATATTGGCGTCAGGCAAAGTCTCCAACGATCAAAACTATGGCAGCTTCCGCGTGCTGACCGTTGACACGGCCACAATGCAGGAATTTCAGAACCGGACGGAAGTGCGTGACGATATGAACGTCATCACGCTCAACGGGTATCAGCTTGATACAACCAATCCGGAAGCCACGCTCTCGATTCTGCCCCCGTCCTTCACCCAAGGCGAAAACGTCAATTTGACCAACGGTCAGGCCAGCAAAGGTCTGTATATTGTCCAGTTCAGCGGTCCGGTGCAGGACGCCTGGTACAAGAAAATGGTCAAATCGGGTGTGCGTGTGATTAGCTACGTTGCGACCAACGGCTACATTGTGCAAGGCGATGCCGCCCAGATCGAAGTGCTCAAGAACCTCAAAAAGAGCGGCGAAAAAGTTATTCAGTATGTCGGCACCTATGAACCGGCGTTCCGGACCAATGCTGCGTTGCGGAATGCTTTTCTGGCCAACGTGCCGGGCAATGTGGATGTGACGATTCAGGTCGTCAACGACAAAAACGCCGATGCCACGATTGCCGCTCTGAAAGGGATGGCGGTCAGCGTGGTGCGTGATGCCAATCCGGTGCTTGAATATCAAAACATCTCTTTGACGGTGCCTTTTGAGCGGATGGCGGAAATCGCCCGGATGGATGGTGTGTTTGGCGTTGCTCCCTGCCTCAAGCCGGAAAAACTGGATGAGCGCCAAGGCATGATTATGTCGGGCAACATCAGCGGCAACCTGGTGACAGGTGGCGGCACGTACCTCAACTGGCTGGCCTCGAAAGGATTTTCGGGCACGGGACAGTTCGATTTTGTGGTGGACGTAACCGACGACGGTCTGGATCGCGGCAGTCTCACCGATATCAACAATGAATTCCGCGTCGGTGGCGTTTCGACCGGTGCCAGCCGGGTTGCCTATCAAAATAACTACACAGGCGACACCACGGCGGGCGGCGGCGGCGGTCACGGCAATCTGAACGCTTCAATTATTTTCGGATACAACAATTTGACCGGAACTTCAGCGGAAGACACCGGCGGTTACAACTATGGTTTGGGAATTGCCCCGTGGGTGAAAGTCGGAAACTCGAAAGTGTTCAGCGATGGAACCGCTGCCACGTTTACCCAAACCGCAACGGTGCGTTTGAAAGCCGCTTACAATGCTGGCGCACGCATCAGCAGCAACTCCTGGGGTTTCCCGGCTTTCAATCAATCCGGAGCCTATGTGGCAGCAGCCAACCAGTATGACGCTGAATGCCAGGAACATGACATGCTGGTCCGTGATGCTGACGCCAGTGTGGCCGGCAACCAGGAAATGACGATTGTGTTCGCGGCTGGTAACGATGGCGACCGCAGCGCCACCCGGACGACCAACACGGTTTCGATTCCTTCCACTTCCAAGAATGTGATTTCCGTGGCTGCTTTTGAAAATGACCGGCAGACCGGAACGGATGGATGCGGAACGGCCAACACGGGTGCCAACAGCGTCAACGACGTGATTGGCTTCTCAAGCCGTGGTCCAACACACGATGGCCGCAACAAGCCGGACATCGGTGCCCCTGGTACGCACATTCAAGGTGCGGCTTCCCGTGCCACCAACTACAGTGGCGGTGGCGTGTGTGACAAATACTTCCCGGCAGGACAGACCTTGTATTGCTGGTCTTCAGGCACCTCGCACTCAACTCCTGGCACCGCCGGTGCTGCTGCTCTGGTGCGCCAATATTTCATCAACCAGGGATGGGGAACCCCCAGCCCGGCAATGGTGAAAGCCTTCCTGACCAACTCGGCTCGTTATATGAGCGGCACACTGGCCAATGACACCCTGCCCTCAAAAACGCAGGGAATGGGTGCCGTGAACCTGGGCACCGGTTTTGACGGTGTGGCCCGGGTGCGGGTTGACCAAACACAAACGTTCGGCACGACCGGCCAGACCTTTACGTCCACCGGCACGGTTGCCGATACGACCAAGCCGTTCCGCGTGAGCCTGGCTTACACGGATGCTCCTGGCCCGACGACCGGCAACGCCTATGTCAACAACCTCGACCTCGAAGTGACGGTCGGTGGCGTGACCGACAAAGGCAACGTCTTCTCTGGTGCCAACTCCACGAGTGGCGGTGTTGCCGATGTGAGAAACAACCTTGAATCCGTGTTCCTTCCGGCTGGTACGTCAGGCAGCTACACGGTGACCGTGAAAGCCACCAACATTGTGGGTGATGGCGTTCCGGGCAACACCGACACGACCGACCAGGATTTCGCCCTGGTGGTGTACAACGGCAATGCCGGCGGCGTTCCGACTCCGGACTTCACGATTGCAGCAACTCCGTCCACTCAGACCGTTCAAGCCGGCAGCTCAACCAGCTACACGGTGAACATTGGCAGCGTCAACGGCTTCACCGGCACGGTGAGCCTGGCCGCCACGGGTCTTCCGAGCGGTGCCACCGCTTCCTTCTCTCCGACCAGCGTGGCTGGCGGTGCGGGTACTGCCACGGTGACCGTGGCGACCGGCAGCGGCACCCCGGCGGGCAACTACACCTTGACCTTCACGGGCACCAACGGAACGAACTCCAAATCCGCTTCTGCCACCCTGACAGTGACGACCACCACGCCTCCTCCGGGAGACCAGACCGTGACCGGCAGCAACACGACCGCGACCGCGATCCCGGACAACAACACGACCGGCATCACGAGCACAATCAACATCGGCACGAACCTGACCATCAAGAGCATGAGCGTGGGCGTCAACATCACCCACACGTGGCGCGGTGACGTGAAGATTGACCTGGTTGGTCCGGATGGAACGACCGTCAACCTCAAAGCCACCAGCAGCAGCGACAGCGCTGACAACGTGGTGGCCACCTACACCCCGACCGGCTTCGTTGGCAAGACTTCACTGGGAGCCTGGAAACTGCGGGTGTATGACTTGGCAGCCTCTGACACCGGCACGCTCAATAGCTGGAACCTGTCCATCACGGGCACTCCGACGACGGGCGGCGGTACGACGGGCGACTTTTCGGTTGGCATCTCAACCGCGACCGGCACCTGGACCCGTGGCAGCAGCTACACCCGGACCATCACGGTGACCCGGACGGGCGGTCTGGCCGATCCGATCAACCTGTCCTACTCAGTGAGCCGGACGGGAGTCTTCTCCAGCGTGACGGCTTCGGTCAACCCGCTGACCACGACCAGCACCAGCTCCGTGTTGACCTTCACGGTTTCCAGCACAACGACGACTGGACCGGCCACTGTGACCGTCATCGGTACGGACAGCACCGGACGGCAACGGTCAACCACACTCAGTTTGACAATTCAGTAGTTTTTTTCTGAGAGCCCAAGCAGAGAACTTTGGGGTGGCCCTAAAAAGCCACCCCCTTTTTTTGTTTTCAGAGGCCGAAAAAATGCAAAATGGAATTGGTGTTTGATCGGGCAGCGTGTATAAGTGGCTTCCTCTCGTCCAGAACAACGCAACAGGAGTGAATCCATGAAAACCGATGGGCACCACGCTGCGCCGCCTGACCCGGTACGGCGCAAGGTTTTGCAAGGGTTGGCCGGAACCAGTGCCGCAGTTCTGGTTTTCAACCGGGCGCTGGCCGCTTTATCTCAAAATGCCGGAAAAGTCACCCCAGACATGGTGCGGCAGGCGGAATGGATTGCCGGCCTTTCTTTCACTGAGGAAGAACGGTCCCTGATGCTGGCAAGTCTGACCGAAACCGCTCAGGGGTATGAACAACTGCGCAAAGTCCCACTCGACAATGCCACCCCGCCCGCTCTCGGCTTTCACCCAATCGTTCGACCCCATTTGGAAACAACATCACCAACAGGGCCTCCATCACTGCCTTCGGTCAAACCGAATGTCTCACTCCAGCCGCAGGAATTGGCTTTTGCCACCATTTCCGAATTGGCTGGCTTGCTCCGGGCGCGGAAAATTTCGCCCCTGGAATTGGTCCGGACCTGTTTCCAGCGGATTGAAAAACTCGACCCGACATTGAAGGCCATTGTCACGCCAACCCGCGAATTGGCGGAAAAACAAGCTCAGGCCGCAGAAGTAAAATTCAGGGAAAAATCCGCTCCCGGCCCATTGACCGGGATTCCCTGGGGGGCCAAGGACCTGATTGCGGTTCCAGGCTATCCAACCACCTGGGGGTCACCAATTTACAAGACCCAAGTCCGGGCCGAACAGGCCACGGTCGCTCAGAAACTGGAACAGGCTGGCGCGGCGCTGGTTGCCAAAACCTCGGTGGGGGAGCTGGCTTTGGGTGATGTCTGGTTTGGTGGAACCACTAAAAACCCCTGGAAGCCCGACCAGGGGTCAAGCGGTTCTTCGGCAGGGTCGGCCGCCGGGGTCGCTGCCGGTTTGTTTACCTTTGGCATTGGAACCGAAACCTTGGGCAGTATCGTTTCGCCTTCCACCCGGTGCGGTGTGACGGGGCTGCGCCCCACGTTCGGACGCGTCAGCCGCCACGGCGTCATGGCTTTGGCCTGGAGTATGGACAAGGTGGGGGTGCTGGCCCGTTCAGCCGCAGACTGTGCCTATGTGTTCGCTTCCATTCACGGGAAAGACCCGTTGGACCCGTCCAGCCAGGATGCTCCTTTTGGGTTTCCCTCTGTAAAACAGCTCCAGTCGTTACGGGTCGGATTTGTCGAAGCCCTGTTTGAGGATCCGAAAGTTGATTCAGGAGATACGACGGTGACTCCGGCGCAAAAAGCCCAAATTGCCGAACAGCTTGAGTTTGACCGCCGCACCCTGGAAGTCTTGCGCCGTCTGGGCGTGAAGCTGAAACCCATCAAGTTGCCGCAAACAATCCCCCTGGCGGCGATGTATTCGATTTTGACCGCTGAAGCGGCGACGGCCTTTGACGAACTGGTCCGGACCGGCACGGTCAAGCAGATGGTCCAGCAGACTGCACATTCCTGGCCCAACACCTTGCGGCAGGGGCAATTGATTCCAGCCGTGGAATATATTCGGGCCAACCGGGTGCGAACCCTGCTGATGCAGGAAATGGAGGCAGCCGTCAAAGAGGTGGATGTGTATGTCTGTCCCACCTACGGCGGGTCCAATCTGTTGATTACAAACCTGACCGGGCATCCGGCGCTGGCATTGCCCAACGGGTTTCGCACTTCCAACGGAACGCCGACCAGCATTACGTTCAATGGCCGGTTGTGGGAGGAGACAAAGCTGCTTGCACTGGGCATGGCATATCAACAGGCAACCGATTTCCACCAAAAAAGACCACCCTTTGCCCTCCAATGAGAATTTGTCAATTTTGCGATTGACGATTTGCCCTTTGTGAATTTGAGGTAAATTCAGCCCAGGCCGAGCTGTGCGCTGGAGGCACAGCCTGATTCTCCCGAAATCCAATTGCTCCAGGCGCTCCCTCTGTAACTATGGCAAATGGCAAATGGCCAATCACAAATGAAAAATGGACAACGGCCCGGAGCAGCCTGGTTGCGCTGGCCGGGCTGGGAGCCTTGATTTGGCTCACCCTGGCCAAGGCCCAGGGGTTCGATTTCCTCGATTACGATTCGACAACCTATCTTTTTCAGGACCATGCCATCCGGTTTTGTGAGTGGGAGCGGGTTTCTTACATTTTTCATACCTATTTCTTCATCAATTACAACCCGCTGCAACGGCTTTCCTACATGCTCGACTTTGCTGTGTGGGGCGGTTCGGCGGAAGGGTTTCGCAGTACGAATTATCTGCTGCATTGGGGCGCGGCTTTTGGGGCCTGGTTGTTCTTCCGGGATTTGACCCGCAGTCAGACAACAGCCTGGATTGTAGCCTTATGGTTTGCCATTCACCCAACCAGGGTTGAAAGCGTGGTCTGGCTGGCTGAACGCAAGGACGTGTTGGCGGCTTTCTTCGGATTTGCCGCACTGTGGACGTATCTCAGGGTTCAGGGTTCAGGGTTCAGGGTCCAGGGGGAAGATGCTCATGTCCAGTCTTTGGAAAACCCTCAGTCCTCAGTCCTCAGTCCTCAGTCCTGGATTTTGTGGTATGCCCTTTGTCTGGGGTTGTACATCTGTGCATTGGCCTCCAAGGCGCAATGGGTACCGCTGGTTGCCGTATTCGGTTTGTGTGACCTCTTTCAGCGGCGAAAGATGGGGAGGGTCGAGTTGGGGCGGCTGGTTCCGTTTGCCTTAGTGAGCGCATTGTTTGCCTGGTATGCCGTGGATGCGCAACTGGTTGCGACCGGGCGGGGAGCGCTGGCCCGGCCAACCTTGGGAGCCTGGGTGGCGGGACCGCTCGGAGACATGGTTTTCTATCTCAAAAACATCGTGTGGCCGGTGGGACTGTCTCCCCGTTACCTGCGCACGGTGCCGGGAGCCGGAACTTTGGCAGTTGGCGGCCTGCTGGTGACACTTGCCTTGTGGAGAATTGGAAAAAACTGGCGGTCGGACCGAACGTGGATATTTGGTCTGGGATGGTTTGTTTTGTTTTTATCTCCCATGCTCAATCTGGTGCCGGGTTTTCTCCCTCCGGCAGACCGGTACCTCTATGTTTCACTCATCGGGCCGGTTTTGCCGTTGGCAAGCTGGCTGTCCCGACAAAAACCAGCGGTTTCCTGGGGCTGTGGCATTCTTTCCGGGGTGGTCTTTATTGGGTTGAGCTGGTCCTATTTACCGGTCTGGCAGGACAATCTTCATTTCTGGGAATATTGCTTTCAGCGGCAGCCACAAGACGGTTTTGCACGGGCTTCCTATGCCAAGGCTTTGATTGAAAACCGGCAGTACCAGGAAGCCAGTCAATGTTATCAAGCGGGACTGGGCGAAAAGGAGCGGTTTGCCGAGCTTTTTGAAGCCGGTTCGCAATTGGCCCGGAAAACCGGCGGGGACCCGGCGCAACCTTTCCTCCTGGCATTGGAAACCGCCCGTTTCAAGGGGGCACTGCTGGCGAGGTTGGGTCAGGTCTATCTGGAAGACCGCCGCTGGACGGAGGCGGAAACAGTGTTGACCGAGGCTTTTTCCAATCAGTATGGGGTTGATACCAGGATTGAACTGGCCCGGCTTTGTGCCGAAACCAAGCAACCCGAAAAGGGTTTGCCTTTGGTTGTCTCCTATTTGAATGGCAATCCCTATCACCCACAGGGTTGGACTTTATTGGGGCGGTTTAAGGAAGAGCAGGGAAACAGGTTATGGGAACAAGGGCAAAAAAAGGAGTCTGCCACCCGCTGGGATGAAGCCTGGAGTTGTTATGAGCTGGGCGCACGGTTTGACCCACAGGATCCGTGGTCACGATTGGGACTGGTCCGACTTGCATTCCGGAAAGGTTCTGTGGCAGAAGCCGAAACCTGGTTGCAGCCGGTCATCAACAGTCAGACTGTTGGCGGACGCCTGCCTGCTGAGGCATACCAGCTTTGGGCACGTCTGCGGGAGGCAAAGGGCGACTTGGCAGGAGCCAAAATTGTACTGACCGAAGCTCAACGGGCTGAGACGCCATCACGGGAAACCCTTTCAGCAACCGCACCTCGGTAAAATCCAAAATATCTTGACGGGAAGCCATGAATCAATTGGAACACTATCGGAAATTCGAGTCGGCAGATGCCGATAAAGTCAGTGACGCCTTATGGATGCTCAATAAAGGTGATTTCGCCACGGCTGAAACCCTCCTGCGGGAAGTGGTTCGCAATGCTCCGAGGGAATATCTGTCCTCGTTTGAAGATGAAACCACCGAATACAGAAAATTTTGGGATAAAGACGAGCAGCAGTATTTTGTCAACCGACGCAGTGACGCTTCGTCCGGCAGGGAACTCGTCTGGCTGGCCTGTGCCTATCCACGAGCATATTTTTATCTGGGCATGCTCAAAATGAATGCCAAACAATATCAGGAGGCGTTGCCCTTTTTTGAAAAAGGACTGCACTTGGAACCTGTCCATCCACGCCTTTTGGCCGAAAAGGCGCGGGCCCATGGCATGCTGGGTGAACCACAGGTTTCGATTTCCTGTTATGAAAAGGTGCTGGAACAAGCCGACGTTGTAATGCCTCCGTTGCGGGCTGCCTCTTTGCGAGGCAAAGGAGTGCAGTTAATCGAGTTGGGCCGAATGGACGAGGCTGAGTCTTTCCTGCGGGAATCCTTGCGCTTTGACCCTTACAATGAAGTGGCCCATGCGGAGTTGGCGTTTATTGAAATGAAAAGGGCTGAGGACACAACCCAGGGCTGAGGACTGAGGACTGAGAGCCAGCCGCAGGGCTGATGATTGAGAACCCGGTTCGTTTTCTCGGCAGAGTTGTAATACTCGGTCCTCAGTCCTCAGTCCTCAGTCCTCAGTCCTGGGTTGTGTTCTCAGTCTTGGGGAAGGGTTTCAGGTTTCAAAACCGGTTGGTTCTGAGTTTTTTTTTCATAGCCGCCGGTGGCATGGCGAAAACGAATCACCACCAGTTCCCAGAAAGCCAGCAAGCCTCGCAAGAGACTGACTTTCGAGCCTTCGACATCATTCCAGACAATCGGGATTTCACAGAGCCGTATCCCTTGCCTGGAGGCCAGGAAGAGGATTTCCACATCAAAACCAAAGCCGAAAATCCGCTGCCGTTCAAAGACGGGAATGAGGGGCAGCCGCCGGAATGCCTTGAAGCCACATTGAGTGTCGGCAAAGGGCAGCCCTGTCAACAGGCGCATCAAAAAGTTAAAGGTCCGGCCAGCCAGTTCGCGGCTCCAGGGTTGGTGCGTGCCAATGTAGGAATCTTTGAGCGCCCGTGAACCAAACGCCACATCCGTTTGACCGGTTCTGATAGGGTCCAGCAATTTGGGGCTTTCCGTAATTGGAGCCGATAAATCCGCATCGGAAAAAAGGACAATCTCTCCCTGGGCGGAAAGAAATCCGTGCCGAATACTGTATCCTTTGCCCTGATTGCCGGGATTGGAAATCAGGCGAAGCTGAATATTGTGTTGGGCAAAGAGAGGTTGATGGGCTGTGACAATGGCTGCCGTGTCATCTTGTGAGCCATCGTCAACCACCAGCACTTCGCAGGTGTCGGTTTGTTGTCCCAAATACTCGGCAATGGTGCGGAGTGTGTCGGTGATACGGGCGGCTTCGTTGTAAGCCGGAATAACAAGGGAAAGGAACGGGGAAGTCATGCTTTTCAGGGTTCAGGGTTCAGGGTTCAGGGTTCAGGGTTCAGAGAGAATTGAGAATTGGAAATTCAATGGAATTTCCTCATTGAGCAGGCAAGTTGGACACTTTCACCTGACTTTTCAATCTGATTTTCGAATGCTCGCTTGGGAAAGACGCTGAACCCTGAACCCTGAACCCTGAACCCTGGTTGTTACGCTACTGTCACATCTGAAGAAAGGTAGACATCCTGAATCAGATTCAGAATCTTGATACCTTCTTCCATCGGACGCTGGAAGGCTTTACGACCGGAAATCAGGCCCGTACCTCCGGCGCGTTTGTTGATAATGGCGGTTTTAACGGCATCAGCAAAGTCATTGTCGCCCGAAGCCCCGCCTGAGTTGATGAGACCGTTGCGGCCCATGTAGCAGTTGGCCACCTGATACCGGGTCAGGTCAATCGGATGGTCCGTGGTCAGTTCGGAATAGACTTTTTTGTGTGTCTTGCCGAATTTAAGGGCATTGTAGCCGCCGTTGTTTTCCGGCAGTTTCTGCTTGATGATGTCGGCCTGAATGGTCACGCCCAGATGGTTGGCCTGGCCCGAAAGGTCAGCCGACACATGATAGTCTTTTTCAGGGGTTTTGAAGGCCGGATTGCGGGTGTAGCACCACAGAATCGTCGCCATGCCAAGGTCATGGGCCATTTCAAAAGCTTCTGAAACTTCCTGAATCTGCCGGGTGGATTCATCTGAGCCAAAGTAAATTGTGGCTCCAATGGCAACCGCACCCATATCCCAGGCGCGCCGGACCGAGCCAAACATAATCTGGTCAAAGCGGTTCGGATAGGAGAGGAACTCGTTGTGGTTGACTTTGACGATGAATGGAATCTTGTGCGCATATTTGCGCGCGACCGAACCGAGTACGCCATAGGTCGAGGCCACAGCGTTACAACCACCTTCGATGGCCAGTTTGACAATGTTATCGCCATCAAAATAAATCGGGTTCGGTGCAAACGAAGCGCCGGCGCTGTGTTCAATTCCCTGGTCCACAGGCAGGATGGACATATAGCCCGTACCGCTCAAACGGCCATGGGAAAAAAGTGCTTGCAGACTGCGCAATACTTGCGGGGTTCGGTCGGTGTGGGCATATATCCGGTCCACGAAATCCGGGCCCGGCAGGTGGAGCGATTCTTTCGGAATTCCGGTTGATTTATATTCCAGCAACGCATGCGCGTCGTCGCCGAGCAGCTTTTCGATCTCTTGAATCATAACAATACCCTCTCAGGTCGTGATGGTTGGCGTCCGGCCCAGGAGCCGGTCTGAAAGATTGTCGAAAGGAGTTTTGGAGGAAGCACGCAGCAGTGACTTCCCGGAAACACTCGAAAGGCGACCTCGTTTCCAGGGTCGCCATCATATCCACAAATCCGAAGAAAGGTAAAGCTATTGCATTTTATTTTTAGGAAAGTCTTGGAACCCCCAAGGGTTGAGCAGACTCCCGCCTTTCGTGTAGGATGCCCTGTTTCATTCATAAATTCGTTTTTGTACCATTCATTCGCGTCATCATTCGCGTCATTTCAGGCTGACGGCCCCTGTTGCCTGCGGGCTGGCAGTTTTAGGAGAACACCGTGCAGAGCATGACCCAACTTGAGAAATACCACGGCTTGCAGCCGCACCAACTGGTGGCGATGTACCGGACGATGTACCTGTCGCGCCGCATTGACGATAAGGAAATCCAGCTTAAAGGCCAGAACAAAATCTTTTTCCAAATCAGCGGAGCCGGTCACGAAGCCGTGCTGGTGGCCGCCGGTCATGTGTTGAAACCGGCCTATGATTGGTTTTTGCCCTATTACCGCGACCGTGCCCTGTGTTTGCAATTGGGCATGACCGCGCTTGAAATGTTGCAGTCAGCGGTTGGCGCGGAGGCCGACCCCAACTCCGGCGGACGGCAGATGCCGTCGCACTGGGGCCATCCGAAGCTCAACATCATTTCCAAATCAAGCTGCACCGGCACCCAGTTTTTGCAGGCTGCCGGGTGTGCCGAGGCAACCTATCGGTACAGCGCCCAGCCGCACCTGAAAGACGTTCCCTTCAAAACCGCATTTCAGGCGGATGAAGTCGTCTACACTTCTTCGGGAGACGGCACGACCAGCGAAGGCGAATTTTTCGAGGCGCTCAACACGGCTTGCAATCTCAAACTGCCGGTTCTGTTCCTGATTGAAGACAACGGCTATGCGATTTCGGTTCCGGTCGAAGTCCAGACCGCCGGAGCCAGCATTTCCAAGATTGTGGCTGGGTTTCCCGACCTCTACATTCAGGAAGTGGACGGCTGCGACCCGCTGGCCAGCTATGCCGTGCTGCGGGATGCGGTGGCCTATTGCCGGGAGCGCAAGGGGCCGGCGCTGGTTCATGCCAAAGTGATTCGACCCTATTCCCATTCGCTTTCGGATGATGAAAAGCTCTATCGCACGCCTGCCGAACGCGAAGACGATGCGCGACGGGACCCGATTCGCACCTTTGCGGATTTTCTCATCAAGGAAGGCATCCTGACGGCTGAGGAACTGACGCAGCTCAAGGCGGAGGTGGACCGCGAAGTCACCGAAGCCACCGACGCGGCCCTGGCTTCGCCCCAACCGGCTCCGGAAAGCGCCCATCGCTATGTCTTTTCACCGGACGTGGACCCAACTTCAGCCGATTTTGAAACCCCGTCCCAGGCCGACCCGAACGGGAATCCCGTCACCATCGTGGATTTGCTCAACGCCTGTATGCACGATGAAATGGCCCGCGACCCGCGCATCGTTGTTTTTGGCGAAGACGTAGCCGATGCCAGCCGTGAGGAAAACCTGGGCGAAGTCAAAGGCAAGGGCGGCGTCTTCAAGGTGACCCATAATTTGCAACGGAAACATGGCAGCATCCGGGTTTACAATTCGCCGCTGGCCGAAGCCAACATCATCGGACGGGCGATTGGATTGGCAACCCGTGGGTTCAAGCCGGTGGTGGAAATCCAGTTTCTGGATTATATCTGGCCCGCATTCATGCAACTGCGCAACGAACTGGCGCTCATGCGCTGGCGGTCAAATAACGGCTTTGCCTGCCCGGTCGTGGTGCGCGTTCCCACGGGCGGCTATCTGAAAGGCGGCGCGGTCTATCACAGCCAGTCAGCCGAGTCCATTTTCACCCACACGCCGGGCTTCCGGGTGGTGTTTCCTTCCAATGCGCAGGACGCCAACGGGCTCTTGCGGACGGCCATCCGCTGTGATGACCCGGTGATATTCTTCGAGCACAAACATCTGTACCGGCAGGCATACAACAAAGGCGTCAATCCGGGGCCGAATTACATGATTCCGTTCGGAAAAGCCAACTTGTGCCGCGAAGGCGCGGATGTGACGGTGGTGGCCTATGGCGCGCTGGTCCAGCAGGCACTGGTGGCAGCCAAACAGGCCCAGCAGCAGCACGATATTTCAGTGGAAGTGATTGACCTGCGAACGCTCGTTCCCTACGACTGGGAAGCCATCGCTACGTCGGTCAAGAAGACGAACCGGGTCATTATCGCCCACGAAGAATCCCTTTCCTGGGGCTTTGGTGCGGAAATCGCCGCCCGCATCGGCACCGAACTGTTTGAATATCTGGACGCTCCGGTGGAACGCATCGGCAGTCTGGATACCTTTGTGGCCTATGCACCGCAGGTGGAAGACTACATTCTGCCGCAGATTCCCGATGTGCTGCGGAAAATCGTGCAGATTGCCGAATACTAAATGGATTGACAAACCGGATTGTGACATCTGCTCCGGCAGGAGCAGGGTATGGTAGCCAGGGTGTGGAGCGAAGCGAAACCCCTGGCTACCATACCCCGCCCCTGCCGGGGCAGCGGGAACAGCCTGCTTTTTCAAGCCAGCTATCAGTTCTTAATCCGGCTTTCGTAAAACTGTCACAATCCGATGGGAAAACGCCTCGCGCAGCAGCGGCACATGGACCAGCGGGGCAAACAGCCAGTCGTAATATTTCATTTTCCACGAATCGTATTTCCGGTTGGCCCGGCTAAAGAGCGGAAGCAGTCGAAACGCCTCTATGGCAAACCCGGAGGTGCGCAGGATGCGCCGGAAGCTGCGGATGGTCAGACCATTCAGCGAATAAAGGCAATGACCTGGCCGAAGCGGCTGGGGGCGAAAATCCGTGCCCCGTTCCTCCAGTATCTCATCAATCGCCTGCATCAGAACCTTTCCCGAAAACAGCAGATTGGCATAGGGCATGTGCGAGACATAGCCTTCGAGGTGGGCTCCGGTCGGATGATAATAAGGTGGGAAGACCAGCCAGAGCCGACCGCCAGGTTTCAGCACCCGCAGGCACTCAGCCAGACAGGCAGCCGGATTTTGCACGTGTTCCAGCACGTCATAACACAAAATCACATCAAACGACCGGTCGGCAAACGGGAGTGTTTCGCCAAAACCGGTGACAAACGTCAGGTTGCGATTGCCTTGGTGACTGGCAAAGGTGCGGGCACAGGCCAGAATCCGTTCGTCCACTTCAAGCCCGGTGACATGGCCGCCCAAAATCTGTTGAAAAGCCACGGTGCGACCACCAAAGCCACAGCCCAGGTCAAGCGCGGACGTGCTGCGCGGGCGCGGGAGTGGGTCAAACAGTTTCAGAAAGCCGCCCTGCTGTTCGTCGGCAAACTCTTCGCGGGCACGGTTGACCCCGCTTTCAATCGTCAATTGGTCCAACGGAACATAGTCCTGGGAGGGAAAAGCCGGGGCCAGTCCAAGATAAAATTTTGCCAGCGAAACCAGGAAGCTGGAAGGTGTGCGATGTGCGATGTGCGATGTGCGATTTCCCACTTGTGAATTATGATTTTGGTTGGATGGAGTTTGTGCTTTGTTGTTTTCAGGTTATATCCTCCGTTCCGATGGAAACAACCATTCCAGGCACAAATCGCAAATCGCAAAGGGAAAAATCGTTCATGAGGAGTGCGAAATTGCACATGAATCTGACGTTGTTGCTAATGGCCGGCAGCTTTTTCGGGCGGATGCCGGTGTGGGAGCGTTTTTGGCTCGTTTATGACAATCTGACCGGGCGGGTTATGGCCCATGTACCCCAAATCGTTTGTTCGCTGGCAATTGTGGCGCTGACCCTCTTGCTCAGCCGTTCCATCCGCAAAACCATTTTGCTGGCCATGGAACGCACCAAAGCCGATGCCAATATCCGGATGCTGGTCGCCCAAAGCGGCTATGTCAGTGTCTGGGTGATTGGAGTGGTGGCGGCCCTTTCAATCCTGGATGTGAACATGTCGGGATTTGTCGCCGGACTTGGCCTGACCGGTGCCGCCGTTGGGTTTGCCCTGCGGGAAATCATCGCCAATTTCGTGGCCGGCATCATCCTGTTGAGCATTCGACCTTTTCGGATTGGCGACACTGTGATTATCGAAGGGACCGAAGGAACGGTTGAAAACATTGAAATTCGGGTCACCACGCTCAAAACCGGGGAAGGGCGGCAGGTGCTGATTCCCAATGGCAAGGTGTTTACCGCCAACATTACGAACCTGACCGCTTATGCGGAACGGCGGGGAGCATTTTTCATCAAGGTGGCGGCCTATCATAAACCCGAAGCCGTGTGCCAACTGTTACAAAAGGAAGTCCAGGCCGTTGCGGGCGTCCTGGCGCAGCCACCGGCAGCCGTCCGGTTGCAGGAATTCAGTGCGGATGCCCTGACGGTTGAAATTTCCTTTTGGGTCAATGCCCAAACCAGTGTCTTTCCGTCAGTGCTGCAAACCGTCAAGGAGCGAACCCGTTCCTGTCTGCTGACCAACAAAATAAATCTGGCCTGAAAAGGTCCGGACACGAGCGAAAACTTCAGGTAAAACCTGCCTGATTTACCGACAAATGTGGTATAAAGCCGAGTGCTATGAAGACTTGCCCCCGATGTACCACAACCTATGGCGACGATAAAAAGTTCTGCCCCCGTGACGGCACCCCCCTGGCCGACACCCCACAGGACGCATTGACGCTCTCGACCAATCCGTCGGAGCGGTCCCAGTCACCGGACCTGCGGACAAATTCCCTGATTGGAACGGTATTGGCTGGCCGCTATCGGATTCTGTCCCTGATTGGCAAAGGTGGCATGGGGGAGGTTTATCAAGCTCAACACATTCTTTTAGGCCGGACCTGCGCGGTCAAAATCATCTCACCCGAATCTGCCCACGACCATGACACCCTGGCGCGCTTCAAACGTGAAGCCGAAATGTCGAGCCGGCTGAATCATCCGAATGCCGTGACGGTTCATGATTTCGGGGAAACCGACGATGGGTTGGTTTTCCTGGCAATGGAACTGATTGAGGGTCGTCAACTGAGTGAGTTGATGCAGCCGGGTCAGCCCTTCCCGCTGGAGCGAGCCCTTTCCATTGTGAAACAGGTGGGAGATGCGCTCCAGGCTGCCCATTCGCAAGGGATTGTCCATCGGGATTTGAAACCCGACAACATTCTGGTTTGTGCGGATGACCGGGTCAAAGTGGTGGATTTCGGAATTGCCAAATCCACGCTGGTGGATGCAAAGCACCGGCAATTGACCCGCACAGGGTTTATTTTGGGCACACCCCAATATATGTCGCCGGAACAGGTCCTGAGCGAGCCGTTGGATGCCCGTTCCGATATTTACAGTCTGGGATTGATTGTCTACGAATTGCTGACCGGCTGCCTGCCGTTTCAGGGGGAAACCATTCAGGCACAGATGGTCAACCGGATTGCCGAACCACCGATTCCGCTCCGGGAGGCGCGTCCGGGGTTGGGAATTCCTCCGGCAGTGGAAATGGTGGTGATGAAAGCACTGGCCCGCGAACCGGACATGCGCTACCGTTCGGCGCTTGAGTTCGTCTCTCAGCTTGAGCAGGCGATTCGACTTGGCACCCACGAAACGCCGAAAATTTCCACTGACCCCAGGGGACAGGCGCAAACCCAGCCAGCTCTTGGATACGGCACTCCGGCAATTCCAGCCTATTCCAACCCGACGATTCCGGCTCCCCTGGCCCAACAGCCCTATCCGGTTTATCAAAATACGCCGCAGCCAGGATATAGCTCGCTGCCTCCGCAACCATTTCCGACTCCCACACCGCAACCTTTTCAGCCTCTGATGCAGCAGCAGTTTTCCGGTCCACAACCAGGACCCTTTTATCCACCTCAACCGCCACCCGTAAAAAAATCCAAAGCCGGGTTGATTGCAGGAGTTGCCATCACGTCAGTGCTGGTGGTTGGCGGGGCCGGGGCTGCCTATGTGCTTTGGCCCAATCCGAAACCCAAGCCAAAGCCTTATCCGGTTGAGGATGACGGGACTGATAAACAGAGCCGAATCCGAAAGTCGGTCCTGCGTTCGCGTGAGTTGCGCGAACAACGTCGTTTTGATGATGCTCTGACGGAAATCGAAAAGGCGCTCATTCTGGACAAAGAGTCTTCAGCGGCTTTGATTGAAAAAGCGGAAATCTATTGGGAGCAGCAAAAAACAGTGGCGGCAGAGGATTTGGTGTACAAAGTGTACAATCGTGACCCGAACTTTGCTCCCGCCCGGCAAAATCTGGGAGTGATCTACAGCCGCCAGGGGAAAACTGACGATGCTATCCGTGAGGAAAAGAAAGCCCTTGAGTTGAATCCGGAGGCTGAATATGCGGCCTATGCCCATAGCGTGCTTTCATCAATTTACCGGCAGATTTATTTCAAAGACAAAAAAGCCAATGCTTACCGGCTGAACGACGCCGAATCCGAAGCCCGCGCCGCACTCAGCTTTGCCACTCGGAAAAGCATCGAAATTACCCCGCGCAAAGTGCTGGCGACTGTGTATATTGAGCGGAGCCAATACGGGTTGGCCCGCGAACAATTACAGCAAATCCTCAAGGACGGTGCCGGTGACGTTTACGACGAGGCCGAAGTGCATAATCAGTATGGCCTGATTGCCTTTTACCAGAAAAACTGGAACGAAGCCGTGCGGGAATTTGAACGGGCTGTGGCCCTCAACAAAAACTACAAGACCTATCAGGACAACCTTGATTTGGCCCGCAAGAAAAAAGCCGAAGCTGAGAACCCATTTTTTGTTCCACCACCACCCGGCGGGTCATCGTATCCAGGGGGAAACTCGAAGCAATAGAACATGGGCTAGGGTTCAGGGTTCAGGGTTCAGGGTTCAGGGTTCAGGGTTTTGAATTTCAGAAGTTTAGATATTTGGTCCGAGCTTCAATACCTTAAACCCCAAACCCCAAACCCCAAACCCCAAACCCCAAACCCCAAACCCCAAACCCCAAACCCCAAACCCCGAACCCCAAACCCCGAACCCCAAACCCCAAACCCCAAACCCCAAACCCCAAACCCCAAACCCCAAACCCCCAAACCCAAA
>JAIBAN010000113.1 GCA_019695185.1 Blastocatellia bacterium
GAGCAGCTTCAGGACTGAGGACTGAGGACTGAGGACTGAGTGATGGATTGGCAGGTTGCACGCATTCTTCGGTTTTCATAGTCATATCTCTGAGTTTTTGCTCAGTCCTCAGTCCTCAGTCCTCAGTCCTTGGCGAAGTCCTCAGTCCTCAGTCCTGGAGCTGGTATCTGAGCTTCGCGTTGGGCGTCGGCACGGTCACGCATTCACGGGTAAAGCTGAATTTCTGCATCGTGATGGCGTGCGTCGGACAACGGGAAGCACACATGGCGCAGCGAATGCAGGTTTTTTCGTCCTTCATCATGACCGCGCCGAATTCGTCGAGTTCTTCCGGTGTGTAGCCCTTCAACTCCTCTTCCTGAATGCCAAGCGTTTCGGTCGCCAGCTTCATCAGTTCCGGATTTTCCGGCAACGCGCCCAGATTCACCAGCTTAATCAGGTTTTCCGGACAGACATCCACACAACCCCGGCAGGCAATGCAAAACGTCGTGTCAAACACCGTGTTGACATTGCAGCGCAGGCAGCGGGAAGCCTGATAACGGGCCATTGTTTCAGGAAAGACCTCTTCCACAATTTCGTTGGCGGAGGCGATGCGTTCCTCGGCTTCGACCGCCGGTGGATTGCAACGGCTGAAGCCGTGCCAGCCGTCCACCATCGTGTAGCTCGCCGGTTCCCATTTCTTGCGCACGGTAATGTCGGTTCGGGTGCCGCGCAGGTAATCGTGCATCGAGCGCGCCGCAATCTGCGCCGAGGCAATCGCATGGATGAACAGCCGTGGCCCGTGCGCGATGTCGCCGCAGGCAAATACGTCCGGGGCGGAGGTCTGATAGGTTTCCAGATTGACTTTAATCAGGCCCCGGTCGGTTTCGATGCCGTCTTCCGGATTGAGAAACGACAGGTCGGAAGTCTGGCCGATGGCAAACATAATCGTGTCCGCCGGAATGTCGAGCACATCGTTTTCGTCAAAGGTCGGGTTGAAACGGCCTTTTTCGTCAAACACCGAAACGCATTTGACCGTCCGCAGCCCCGTTACTTTTCCTTTTTTGCTGAGAATTTCCCGTGGCCCACGGGCGTTGTGAAGCGTGATTCCTTCCTCTTCGCCTTCGATAACCTCGATTTCATCCGCCGGCATTTCGTGCCGCTGTTCCAGACAGACAATCGCAATTTCCTTGTCGTTGCTCATGCGCATGGCCGAGCGGGCCACGTCATAGGCAATCCGTTGCGAATGTTCGTCGCCCCGGTCCTCGTCGTCGTCTTCCTCCACCACTTGCGGGCGCACCGCCGAGCGGGCCACGTCATAGGCCACGTTGCCGCCGCCGATAACCACCACCTGCCGACCGAGCGGCATTGGTTTGCCTTCGTTAAAGGCCCGCAAAAAATCGAGTCCGTCATAGACATCCGGCAAGTCTCCGCCGGGAAGCGGGATTTTGCGGCCTTTCGGCAACCCGATGCCGAGGAAAATCGCCTTGTAGCCCTCGCGCCGCAAATCGCTGATGCTAAAGTCACGGCCAAGCCGCATATTGCATTTCAGTTCCACCCCCATGGACAGAATCGCCTCGATTTCGTGCCGCACCAGGTCGCGCGGAAGCCGGAAAATCGGAACCCCTGCCGTGAGCATGCCGCCCGGTTCGGAGTGGGCTTCGAAAACCGTCACTTTGTAGCCGATTCGGGTCAAATCGTGAGCCACGGTCATGCCCGCCACACCACCGCCAATCACCGCCACCCGTTCGAAATCGCCGCGTTCGGGCGGCAGCATCCGTTCGTCGCAGGCATCGTGGTAGAGCCGGAAATCGCCGGTTTCCGGTCCGAATTTTTCCGTCACAAACCGCTTGAGTGAACGAATCGTGACAGGTGCGTCCAAATCACCGCGCCGACAGTTGACTTCGCAGGGCGCGCCGCAGACCCGCCCGCAAATCGAGGCAAACGGATTGGTGGCCCGCGCATAGCGATACGCCTGTTCGTAATCTCCCTCGCTAATTGCTGTGACGTACCCGCAGGCATTGGTATGGACCGGACAGGCGTCCTGGCACTTAATCATTTTCATCCAATACTGCACGCTGTCGGGTGTCTCAAACTCGTAACCGTTCTGCATAAGCTCAGTCCTCAGTCCTCAGTCCTGTTATTTCAGTCTTCATGGGGTTTGCGAAACGCAAAGACCACCAAAATGGCGAAATAAATGAGAAAGAGGGCAATCACAAGGTACATCAGCGGATTTGCGCTTTGGTATCCGGACACCTCGTTGAGCGCCTGCACCAGTTTGCCCCGCTCCGCGTTGGTCGTTTCACCGTGCATGTAGATAAAAAGATAGGCCAGACAGCCGCTGGAAATGACGATAAACGTAATCTTCAAAAACGGCGGCACATCGGTTCCTTTTTTCTCGGTAATCCAGCCGTCGGCGTATTCCTTGACCTCAATGGGTGCTTCCTCTTCTTTAGGCTTTGCCATAATCAAATCTCCCTTCCAAAGTCATCGAGTCAGTACCGCCTGCGGAAGCGGGCGGCTTTGTGCCAGGAGCGTCAACCACCCGCTACCGCAGGTGGTACTGACTGGAATCAGGTTTCTCATCGTCATCCAACATGTGGTACTTCACGTCTTCGCCGCTCGCGCCCCAGTAGCCATCCCGAAACGAGCGCAGGAAGAAAAACACGGCTCCGCAAAACATGAGGAAAAAGAAGAAGTAACCAAAGTAAATGCTCGGATAGAAATAGTCCGTCATCAGAAGCCTCCTTCATTTGCGATTTCCCATTTGCATTTTGCGATTTGAAGAAAAACCCGAAATTCTGGAAAAAATGGCAAATGGGCAATGGCAAATGGGTCATTTCTCGAAATCGTTTTCCGGACGCCAGTTCTTGGCCCGCCCCAAGGTTTGCAAATAGGCCGTCAGAGCCTGAAATTCCGCTTCATTGTTGGCAATCCAGGGGAAGGGCGGCATGATGGAGCCGGGCACCAAATCACGCGGATTGCGGAAATGGGTCCGATGCCATTGGCTGTCGTACTTGCCGCCGACCCGCGAAAGGTCCGGCCCGGTCCGTTTCGTGCCGAACATGTGCGGGTCGTCATAAACGAATTCATCCGGCGTTGAAATGGGCGAATCAACCCCGCGCCAGCCGGAACGTTTCGTATCGGCCAGCAGGGTCCGCGTCTGTTGCGTATGGCAATACCAGCAACCTTCGCGGGTGTAAATCTGGCGGCCTTTCAGTTCCTGTGGCGTGTAAGGCCGCAACTTGCCGGTGGGACCTTTGGCCGGGTCGTTGTTTTCAAACGGCTTGGTCCAGCTTTTGTCAACCAGCGGGGCCACCGCCGTGGTCAGCGTTCCGCCGACGAAAAACAGAAACAGGGCGGCAATCACGAAAAAGATGGCGCTTTTATCAGCTTTGCTCGACATAATTTCCTACCTCCAGAGACTCTGAGAACTCTCAGGATTCCCAAGACTCCCAAGACTCCCAAGACTCTCAAGACTCTTTCAGGCTGCCGCCTGAGGGTTGTCTTTGGCTCCGATGACCGTGGCCATGACGTTGTACAAAAAGGCTGCGATTCCTCCGAACATCAGGATTCCGGAGAAAAACCGCACAATCCAGACCGGCGTCAGCGCCACCACAGTGTCAATGAACGGAATCGCCGGATTGTTCCATTGCCAGCCCTGCCAGAGTCCGCCCAGCCAGAGCGTCACAAAAAATCCCAGGCCGCCAATCATAAAGAGCCAGTAACTCCAGTTGGCGAGCGCATCCGAATAGAGTTTCGTGCGATAGAGGCGGGGCAGAATGTAATAGGCTCCGGCAATGGCAAAGAAGGAAAAGGCACCGAGCACCGCCATGTGGGCATGGCCCGGAATCCAGTCGGTTTTCGAGACGATGGCGTTCACCGACCGCAGGCTGTGCATCGGACCCTGAAAGCAGGTCAACAGGTAAAAGACCACGCCTGACATCAGGAATTTGAGCGGGATATTGTCGCGCATCTGGTGCCATTGGCCTTTCATGGTGGCAAAGAAGTTATAAACCACGGCCCAGACCGGAATAATCAGCATCACCGAAAAGACGATGGCAATGGTTTGCAGCCACTGCGAAATCGGCCCGTGAATCATGTGGTGGGCACCCGTCCAGACATAGACGAAAGCCAGCGACCAGAAACCGACCATCGAAAGTTTATGGCTGTGCAAGGGGGCATTGGCGCTCTTCGGAATAAAGTAATAGGCCAGTGACAGTCCAATCGGGGTGAAAATCAGCCCCACGGCATTATGGACGTACATCCAGTTCAGATTTGCCTGATTGACGCCTGACGTAAAGAGCACGGCAAAATTGCCGGTCAGGTAGACAAAGGCCGTCCACAGAATGCAGCCCATCGTGTACCAGAGGCTGACATACATCTGTTCGTATTTGCGGGTGGCTATCGTCATGAAAATATTCGTGCCGAACATCACCCAGGCCACCACCACCGCCACGTCGAGTGGTAAAATCAGTTCGCCGTATTCAAAGCCCTGGTTCATGCCGGCCAGCAGCGTCACCACGGCTCCCAGAATGATGCCATTCCAAAGCACGGCAGTGGCGATGCCCAGCTTTTCGCTCCAGAGTTTGACTCCACAGAGGCGCGGCACGAGGTAGTAAGTCAATCCCATATCCGCCGCCAGCAGCCAGCCAAACAGCATACCGTTGACGTGCAGCGGGCGCAGGCGTCCATAGGTCAGGAACGGGCTGTTTCCCATCAGCCCCGGCCAGACAAATTTGGCCGCAATCATGAGCGCAATGACGCCGACAATAAAAAAGTAGGTAATCGAACTAAGCAGGAACAGCTTGGCTGTCGTGTCCTGATGAATGGAATCCGCCGCCGCTGATTTGGCCGCCACCGACATCTGTTCCGGTTGTGCTGCTGAAATGGCTGACATAGCTGATACTCCTTGCTGAGTAACAGGTAACAGGTGACACGTGACAAGAAAGAATCCTGTCACTGGTTACTTGTCGCTGTTTACTTTCCGCTCACTTGTCACCTGTCACTTGTCACCTGTTACTCAGTTGGTTATTTCTGTTTCTGGTTGACGCTCCGGATAAAGTTCACCAGGTCGCCCACTTCGTTGTTTGTCATACCGTAGTCAACCCACGGCGGCATGGCGGTTCCCTGAACTCCGTACAGAATGGATTCAAAGAGTCGCCGGTCATTCATGGCATTAACAAATTCGGAATTCCGCAGATTGCGCGGGCGCGGCAGGATGTCGAGCGAGTTCGGCCCCTTGCCGTCGGCTTTCTTGCCGTGACAGCCCGTGCAGCGCATGGCAAAGATTTGTTCGCCCCGCCGCACCGAATCCGGGTTCATTGCCACCGGGTTGGTCTCCGGCACGTTCCGGGGTTTCAGTGGTTTGCGGGGTTCACGGACGTAGGTTTTCCACAGGTACTCAAGCAGGCTGCGTGATTGGTCATCGTTCAAAACCTGTCCCCAGGCCGGCATCGAGGTACCCGGCACGCCTTCCTTGATGGACTTCAGCAGGCGTTCCTCGGTCTTGCTGTTCATAAAGCCTGATTTGGTGAAATCACGGGGTGACGGGTCAAGATACAAGGCCGTGATTCCGTTTCCGTCGCCTTTTTCACCGTGGCAGCGCTGGCAAAGGTTCTTGAATGCCTCCTCCGAAGTGGCAATCGGCGGCGGCGTGCGCAGGCTCTTGAGGTATTCGGTCATGTCCTTGTATTCGGCTTCGGAAAAGCTGAAGGTCGGCATAATCGAATCCGGCACCAAGGCACGCGGATTGCGGAAATGACCCATCATCCAGGTTTCATCCTTGAGGAGTCCTTCAAAAGAGAGGTCAGGTGCGATTCCGCCGTCGAGGACTCCAATCTTGTGGCAGGCGGCACAGGATTTTTCTTTGACCAGGGTTTCACCAATCGAAACCGGCGTCGCCGTGGCATCGGCGGTTAAGGTTGGCGAGACTTCCGGGTGGAGCGTCTTGGTCGCCAGTTGGGCGCGGTAACGGTCCAGCGAGGTTTCTGCAAAATTCACACCCTTGCGACTCTTGAGGAAAATCACCAGCGCCTGCGTTTCCTCGTCCGTCAGATTGAATTTCGGCATAAACGACGTGGCGATGTTGGCGCGCGGGTCAACCAGGGATTCCCACAGATAATCGAGTTTGAATTTCTTGCCGACTTCGGAAAGGTCCGGTGCCAGCGTGCCGTTGGCGATGCCCTCGATGCGGTGGCAGCCATAGCAGTTCTTTTCAAAAAAGAGCTTGCGGCCCTGGGCCACCTTGGGCGTTCCGGCAAATTTTTCTTCCGTGTGACATTGGGCACAGTTGGCCTGGAGGTAATCTTTCCCCAACAGTTTCGGTTTGAATTCATTCCGCCAGGGTTCCTGCGTGGCGTAACCCAGGAGCGGGTCCGGCCAGTAATGGTCCTTGCCGTGGCCGTATTCGGCTTGGAGCCCGCGACCCTGCCCGTCGTGGCAGACCGTGCAGCCGAAATCGGAGAATTTATGCCGCCGCTCCCATTTGCCATTGACCAGCTTGTCGCCCAGCGCTTCCGCGTAAGGATGCGCTTTGATGGGCTGGGCATGGTCTTTGAACCGGGGGTCGTCCGCCGCAATATGACAGGTCTGGCAGCGGTCCACCCGCGTTTCGCCAAACTGGGTCACAATGGTTTGCTCAATGCGCGGCTTGCGGTCCTTGAGCGCGGCGCGTTCGCCGTCGGTTTTGGCCATGTTGAGCGCCTGGTCAAAATAGGCCGTCTGGTGTTTTTCCCACGGGTGAAAAAACTGGTCGTAAAACACCGCGAGATGGATAACCAGGATTAAAAGGCTTGCAAGTGCTAATGCCAGTCTCATAGGTGCAACCTCATTGGTGACAAGTGACAAGTGACAGGTGACAGGTCAGAGAAATGAGTGAATGAAAGCGAAGGAAGGAGATTTTCGTTCTTTCACCGCAGAGGTGCAGAGACGACGCAGAGCGTGCACAGAGAAAGGCAAAGAAAACCTCTGCGAAACCTCTGCGAAACCTCTGCGCCTCTGCGGTGAAAAAATTAAAATTCTTCATTCCCATCCTCTTTCAATCAAAATCCTGTCACCTGTCACTTGTCACTTGTGACTGTCTTTACCTACCAGGGAGAAACAAACTCCCAGTTCGGACCACGGAAAAACGTCCCGATGATGATGAGTCCGATGTTGATGAGCACGAAGGTCAGAAACAGCGTGTTGGCCAGCAGCCGTTCGCGCGAAAACCACCGCCCGACGCCCTTGTTGGTCCGGTCAAAATAGGGCACCAGCATGAGCAGGATGACTTCGATGGTCGGAATGCCGATGCCGCCCCAAAAGGCCGAGTAACTGACCAGTTCCTGCAACCCCAGGAAATACCAGGGCGCTTTGGCCGGGTTCGGCGGATGGAGCACGTTGACGGGTTCTTCAAGCGGCGCATTGAACAGCAGCGACACCAGCAGCACACCCGCCAGCGTCAGCACAAACACAAAGAGTTCAGCCATAAACAGATTGGGCCAGCTCCAGACCGTGTTTTTGTCTTCATCAAGCGTGGTCGCTTTTTTGACCGGCAGCCGGACAATGCCCTGCAAGCCAAACCGCTTGCGTTCCAGTTCCATGACTTTGGCCGGATTGATGGAGGCCACCGTAGCCACCGCCGGAACCAGGTCTGCGCCGGAATCATCCGCCGGAGTTTCCGGCTGTTTGGCCGGTTCGGGGCGGGACAGGCCGCCGTCCTTGCGAATCCGCCAGAAGTGAATCATCACCATAAAGGAGATGGCGACCGGCAGCACCGCAACGTGCAGCACGTAAAACCGGAGCAGGGCTTCCTGGCCGACAACCGAGTCGCCCAGCAGCAGGAACCGCATTTGCTGACCCACCACCGGCGCATAGCCCGCAATTGCGGTGCCAACCGTGATGGCCCAGAAGGCCAGTTGGTCCCAGGGCAGCAGATAGCCGGTGAAGCTGGAAAAGAGCGTCAGCAAAAAGAGGCCGACGCCGAGTACCCAGTTGAATTCACGGGGCGGTTTGTAGGAACCCGTGAAAAACACCCGGCACATGTGTAAAAAGACCACCGCCACCATGCCGTGGGCCGCCCAGCGGTGCATATTCCGCAGGAACACGCCAAACGCCACCGAGCCGCGCAAGTCCAGCATCCGGTCATACGCCTGGCTGGTGGAGGGAACGTAATAAAACATGAGCAGGACGCCCGAAACGACCAGAATCACAAACAGGAAAAACGACATCAGCCCCAGCCCCATCGTATAGGCCGGGCGAATCGCATTCTTGTGGACTTTCACCGGATGAATATGGAGAAAGAAATTGGTGAAACCGGTGGCGGCGCGTCCGTAATCGGAGGAGGGCAGCGGATTGCGGAAAACGGATTTCCACACATTGGCCGGAAAGTCGGTCAGAAGGCTCAACCAAGACTGTTTTTTCATGGCTAGACTCACAATTTGAGATAGGTTCCCATCGGCACTTCGGCATCTTTGTCCACTTCCATTTCGCCGTTGGGGGCCAGGGTGACCTGATACCAGGGCAGGGGTTTCGGAGCCGGGCCACCGGTCACCACGCCGTCAAAATCAAACCGCGAACCGTGGCAGGGGCAGGCAAAACCGGTATCGGAGGTGCCAATAATGCAGCCCAGATGGGTGCAGGTGGTGGAAATCGCCGCCACCCGGTTTTCCTCGCGCACAATGCACACCCGTTGCGGACCCAGGGCAATCCGGGTGCCGGGCGGATAATCATCGGGCTTCCCAACGGCAAACCGGTTCGGTTGACCGTAGGTCGCCCGTGGTTTGATAAAGACCAGATTTGAAAAAATGCTGACAAAAGCCGAACCGAAAAGCCCCATGCTGCTTAACCAGAGCAACAACTGGCGGCGGTTCTGCCCTTCTTCGGGCAGGTCGGATGTTTGGCTGGCAATTGTTTTTTTACCTGTGCTCATCGAGACACTCCTTACTGCGGCGGGCGGTTTCCGGGACCGTCGCCGGACGATTGAGAGGACGGCGCACTGGGCGGTTGGACCGGGCCGGAGTTACTGTGGGTGGAATTGACCAACTCTTCGACCTCCGACCAGAAAACCTGATACTTCGTGTCTTCCAAATCACGGAAGTAATCCCGCTTGACGGCAAAGACAAACATCAACGCTGCCCCGCTTCCCATCAGCAAAGCCGCGACAATGGCCAACCATGTCAACTCCATCCCCATAAGCAGTCTGTCCGTCGTGTGATGATTCCCCGGCAGGTGGGAAAAATTGAAAAAAACTCTGACACCTTGAGCCTGGTGCAAATTGCGTTCCAGAGCCGGAACCTCCTCTGAACACCCCAAATCACACAGGAAACTGAACGGACGTTCGGGAAAATTCACAGATTTGGGGAATTTTCCCCAAATCCCCGAAGGCTTGTGCAAAGCTGCTGAAAAAGACTGGGAAAGCGGGATCCCCGACTGGTTGAACCGTGATGGAAATCACAGCCGGGGGTGTGGATTTTCGCCGGGAATTCCTGAAGAGGAGAATTTGCCGCAGGGTAGGGCCGCTTAAAAACCGATGGCATCGGTGAATTGACAAAAGAGGTTGGTGGTTCTGCTCCGACCGGAGCACCCACCCAACTTGTGCTGTCAATACAGGTAAGCACTGGAAAGCCCGTTTGCCAAAGAATACGATATATCTTACGATATATCTTACGATATATCTTGAATCTTTGGAGGTGCCCCTATGAAACGGGACGATTGGGATTTTGGACAGTTTTTCTTTCCGGGTTTCGGGGTGAAGTTCTGGACTTCCTGCGGTTCGGACCATGAACGACGACAAGGCGGCGGTCGTCGCCGTCGCCAGCAGATTTTCGAATCCGGCGAAATCAAGTTTGTGATTCTCAAACTGCTCAAGGAAAAACCGCGCCACGGTTACGAAATCATCAAGGCGCTGGAGGAAAAATTAAGCGGCTGGTACACGCCTTCGGCAGGGACGGTCTATCCGACGCTCCAGTTGTTGGAAGACCAGGGATATGTCCGGATTGTCGAAACCGAGGGCAAAAAGGTCTATCACATCACCGAAGAAGGCGAACGCTTTCTGGAGGAAAACCGGAGTGTCATCGAAGACATTTTTGACCGGGTGAAGGAAGTGGTGGGCAATTTCGCAGGCGGTTCCATGAGCGACTTGAATCAGGCATTTGCCCGGTTGGCCCGGATGACCTACCGGAATGCCGGACGTTATGGCGGGAACGACCCGCGCACCCAGAAAATCATCAAAATTCTCCGCGAAGCCGCCGACCAGATTGAGCGCGAAATGGAATAGGGTTCAGGGTTCAGGGTTCAGGGTTCAGGGTTCAGGGTCCAGGGTTTTCGAATACCAGGGACTTGCAGTTTTGAGGTAAAGTTCAGACTCAAAACTCAGAACTGCCCGACCCTGAACCCTGAACCCTGAACCCTGAACCCAACTATGCCTACCTTAGCCATTGCCACATGTCTTGAAATTCCGGAACTTACTGCCGATGACCGGCTTTTCACGGTTGAACTGGAACGGCAGGGAATCACCGTCGAGCCCGTTGTCTGGGACGATGCAAATATTTCCTGGAAACGGTTTGACGGGGTGCTGGTGCGCTCCACCTGGGATTATCACCTCAAGGAAGCCCGTTTCGTGCAGTGGCTGGACCTCATGGAGGCACAGCACGGCAGGATGTGGAATCAGGTTTCCACCATGCGCTGGAATATGCGGAAAACCTATCTGCGGGATTTTGCCGAACGCGGATTTGCGGTTGCCCCAACCGTCTGGCTGGAGTGCGGGGAAACGGCTCAACTGGTGGAAATTCTGCAAGCACAAGGCTGGTCGCAAGCGGTGGTCAAACCGACCCTTTCGGCCACGGCTTACCGGACCTGGGTGACAACTCCGGCCACGGCTCCTGCC
Organism: Blastocatellia bacterium; assembly: GCA_019695185.1. Taxonomy (GTDB): domain Bacteria; phylum Acidobacteriota; class Blastocatellia; order Chloracidobacteriales; family Chloracidobacteriaceae; genus JAIBAN01. The sequence continues at coordinate 10,844 of JAIBAN010000113.1, forward strand.
GAGCAGGCTGATTTTGCCGCGCTCCTCAACGAATCCGGCGTGATGGTGCAGGCATTTCTGCCCGAAGTCACCACCAAAGGCGAATGGGCGCTTTCCTTTTTCAACAAACAATTCAGTCATGCCTGTGTCAAACGGGCCAAGGCCGGTGATTTTCGGGTGCAGGGCGAGCATGGCGGTACGGTTGAGGGCGCAACTCCGCCCGCCTCGTTTTTGGCAACCGCGCAGGCTATTGTGGATTCGGTTCCGGAGGATTTGCTCTATGCACGGGTGGACGGCATCGAGGTTGACGATGTGTTTGTGTTGATGGAGCTTGAGTTGATTGAACCGGAACTGTACCTTCGGTGTGATCCTGCATCCCCCCAGCGATTGGCTGGAGCGGTGATTGAAACGCTGTTCGCTTCATAATTTTACTTCGTCTGATAACAAAACGAGAAAAAAAGTAACGAGTCACACTGTTTTTCAAATAGGGTACCGCCGTTATGACCATCACTGCGGGCATTGTTCTGGTTCTTGTCGAAATGGCAACCATTGCCTTTTTGGCCCGGACCAAGGCCGCAGCCCGCTGGTGCTCCCTGCTGGCTTTTTTGCTCCTGCCACTACCGGTTTGGGTCAACACCCTGCCTTTCAACCGGAGTGTTTTGGCCACCTTTATGTTCTGGGTTTGGGTGCGCAGCACTGATTTGGCTTTGGATGGCCCCCCGGAAAGTTTTTTGGAACGTTTGGCCCATGTCAGCGCCATTGTGGATACCCGGCTGGCCCGTGCCTGTCCGTCCCGCTTTGACCACCGGGCGGCAGGCCGGGCAGCCATCTCCCTGGCCATTATGGCCGGGGCCTTTTGGGTTATCTGGCTGACCAGGGAAATTCTGGTGGTGCGCTGGCTGGCCGGAAGCGTTCTGGTCGTGGCTGGGTTTGAGGCTCTAACGGCAGTTATCGGGTTGTTGGCACTGGCACTGGGGTTTGATGCCCCGGCGCTTTCCGATGCTCCGTACCGTTCGGTTTCCGTGAACGAATTTTGGTCCCGTCGCTGGAATCGGGTGGTTTCCGAAGTGCTGCGGCAACGGGTTTTCAAACCTTTTGTAAAACGGAGTCCAGGGCTGGCATTAGGGCTGGCTTTTGCTGCCAGTGCCGGGCTGCACCTCTATTTGATAGGAGTGAATCTGAATCTGCTGCACACGCTTTGTTGGGCGTCTTTTTTTCTGGTGCAGCCCTTGGTCATATTGGCGGAGCGCAAACTGGAAGTGGAGAAATGGCCGCCCCTGGCCGGCTGGTTATGGACGGTCACAATACTGCTCCTGCTGGCACCGCTTTTTATTGAACCATCCATTCGACTTTTCAACCTTTAACCGGAGATAAACCAATGCCTCCTCGTGTGATTGAAGGAATCGAAGCCCTGCAAACCCTGATTGGCCAGGAATTGGGCGTCAGCAACCCCGTGGAAGTCACTCAGGCCCATATCAACGCCTTTGCTGATGCCACCGGCGACCATCAGTGGATTCATGTGGACCCGGAACGGGCCAAAACCAGCCTGCCTGGCGGTGCCACGATTGCCCACGGTTTTTTAACCCTCTCGCTGCTGCCCAAATTGGCGCTGGAAACCTTTATGGTCAAAGGCGACTTCAAAATGGGCGTCAATTATGGGTTCAACCGGATGCGCTTCCCTGCGCCGGTACCAGTTGGAACGCGGCTCCGGGCACGGTTCACGCTGCTTGGGGTGGAAGCCGTGAGCGGCGGGTTTCAAATTGCCCTCGGCGTCACGGTTGAAAGCGAAACCCTGGCCAAACCGGCACTGGCTGCCGAATGGCTGGTCCGGTATTTTGTTTAGTTCTTTTTTAACCGCGAAATACGCGAAATACGCGAAAATAAAAACAATTTTTTCTTTTTTTCGAGTATTTCGCGGTTGATAATCTTCGCTGCTTAACCATTTAGCATCAGGATGTTTGCAATTCAGCATGAACTTTTGAGGTGCCATCAATGAGACGATGTTTGTTTAATTTTTTAGGTATTTTCAGTTTGACAATTTTAACTCTTATTCCGGCCTCGGCCCAGGCGATTCCCGGCATTGGCCCCGATGGTACGGTGACCCGCGCCCAAACCGGTTTTACCTTCACTGAAGGACCCGCCGCCGATACGCAAGGCAATATTTATTTCACCGATGTCCAGCGGAGTCGGATTCATGTATTGGACACCCAAGGGCAACTCTCCACCTTTCTGGAAAACACCCAGGGTGCCAACGGATTGATGTTTGACGGGCGCGGACGGCTGATTGCCTGTCAGGGTGGTGCCGGGCGTATCATTGCGATTGACATCGCCACCAAGGCAATTGAAGTGGTGGCCGACCAGTTTCAGGGCAAACGGTTTAACAGTCCGAATGATTTGGTGGTTGACCGGCAGGGCGGCGTCTATTTTTCCGACCCGGTATTTGGTGGCACCCAGGTGCAGGATGTGCAGGCCGTTTATTACGTCAATTCGGACAAACAGGTCACCCGCCTCATCGGGGATTTGACCCGTCCGAACGGCGTGATTCTGTCACCGGATGAAGCAACCCTGTACGTCCTGCATGGCCTGCCGAATGTGATGGCCTATCCGGTGACGGCTCCGGGGCAACTCGGACCCGGACGGGTTTTGACGGACCTGCAATCCACCAGCGGCGGCGACGGTATGACGGTTGATTCACAAGGGAATTTGTATCTGACCCGGCCCGGCATCAACGCCGTCCAGGTGGTGACTCCAGCCGGCCAGAGTCTGGGATTGATTCAGGTTTCCGAAGCCCCTTCAAACTGCACCTTTGGCGGGACCGATTTGAAAACCCTTTTGATTACGGCGCGGACCTCGGTTTACACGGCGAAGATGCTGGTGACCGGGCATCGTTTTGGCGGACCTGCCACGGGCGGCAATGATACGCAAAAGCCGGTAGTGACGACCCTGGCTGTCTCAAAAAGCAAAGTTGTCCGCAAAAAAGACCCGACCCTGGCCATTGGCTGGGCTTCTTCGGATAACGTGGGGGTCGTCGGTCACGACATTTTGTATGCCACGGATGGCACAACGTTTTCCACTACGGTGGCTACGGGGCTGCCGGGCGATATGACAAATTTCACCTGGACGATTCCTGCCAGCCTCGCCAAAACCAAAACCGGCGTGGTCAAAGTGGTGGCCAAAGACGCAGCCGGGAATGCCGGTGAAGCCGTGAGTGCCAAGTTCACCATCAAATAAACCGTTCCGGCAGGTTAAGTGGCTGCTTGGCTGCGAAGATAAACAAAAGGACGTGGTGGCGGCGCATGTTGAATGCCGACCGGTTCGATGGTCCCTTCCAGCGTGTTGGCATTGGTCAGCTTCCCGCTGTGGAAAATGATTCCGCCGCCCATCCCGTTGACCAATCCCCACTCGATGGTTCCACCCTCACGCACCCGCACAAATTGGACTTCCAGTTGAACCGCTTCGCCATTGGGAGGCGTGACCTGACTTCGTGCCAGCACCACGCCATTCCGCATTTCAAAAGTCATGAGCCAGACCGCGCCGTCCTTGCGCCGGCTTTCCCAGGTCCCCAGAAAAGGCTTCATGTGCTCAGGCTCCGGAGGCGGAATCTGCGACCATTCAGCCAGTCTGGGGTCGGTTCCTTTTTTGCGGACAGCTTCCGCCTGAGCCAATAACTGCCTGGTTCCGGGTGACGCACCATAGAGCAGGACAACCCGTTTCAGCAATTCCTCGGCCTGAGCGCCATCCTGCCGGGCCAGAAACCGGTTGGCTGATTCGACGAGTAACGATTGGGGAATCCTCACCTCATAGCCGTAAGCTTTGGAAAGCTCGCGGTAGCGTTCCTCCAATCGGGCAAGCGGATACAAACCCTGGTTGTCGCGGAGCAGGTTGGGGGCATAGTCGTGGAACAGGCGTTTCAAACCTTCATAAATTCCTTTGTACACCATGGTTTCATGGGTTTCGTCCTTGATTTCCACCTGCTCGGCATACAGGCCACGGGAGGCTTTTTCAAGCAGCGAGGGCCATTCCTTTTTCCAACCGTACAGGGTTTCAAGGGAAATCAGCCGTCCCTGAAAATCGGGTTTCCGGGTCAGTTGCCGGACCTTCTCCAGGATGGATTTGCTTTCGGGGAAACCGGCCAAAGGGGCATCCAGGGCCAGATACCATTGGAAGACGGTCGGTCTGGCTGTCAGGGCATAGTGGGCAAACAACCCGCCTTGTGAATGTCCAAGCAGGATGCGAAGCGGTAGCGTCCGGTAGCGTTGTTCCACCAGTGGCAGCAGTTCATCTGCCAGGAACGCCAGAAATTTGGCCTCACCACCGTTCCCGTATTCTCTGGGAACCGGCATGTCACGGTTGCGATTGGTGTTTTTGACTCCAATCACCAGGGCTTCGGGCATTTGTGAAATCGCCAGATTCCTGGTCAAAAACGCAACTGCATTGGCAGCCACCGGAGCGGTGCCTTCCCCGTCGAGTGCAACAATAACCGGATAGCGTTGTTTGGACGTGGCATAGCCGGAGGGCAGATAGACGCTGATTTCCCGTTCTTCGTTGAGAAGACTGGATTTCAGGCGAAAGGACTCTCCGACCACGAGTGCCGTGCTGTTCGGTTGGGGTTTGGCCTGAACAAGAAAAGTTTGAGTGGATTGCGCCCAGCCCGGAAACCCGCCTGTCAGGGACAGCAGGATGAAAAAAATTATTCCGGAATTGACTTCCAACCCTGAGTGAAGCCGGAAAAATCGCTTTGAGCTTCCCTTTTTCACCACAGAGGCTCCACAGAAGTTTATCGGTTTTTTCTCTGCGAAACCTCTGCGGTCCTCTGCGCCTCTGCGGTGAAGAAAATCAAACATAACCATCCAGTGAGGGGGAACAGGTCCAATTTATTTAATCGAGACTCCTCCGCTCACTCCGAGACCGGTATTTCCGGCTGCATCTTTGGCGGCTACGCGCACCACACCGGTTGGGGTTTTGGCCACGGTTGCGGGAACCGTCCAGGTAAATTGCCGGGTGGAGCCGGAAAGACCGGTCACAATCGTGGTCGAAAAGGAGGTTCCGTCAGCCGCAAAACTCAGGTCATGAGCGGAAACCCCAGTGTTGTCGCTGGAATTCCAACTGATGCCAAGTGTCGCATCTTTTTTGCGGACCACTTTTTTCTTGGAAAGTGTCACGCCCGTGACTGTTGGCGCTTGAGTGTCAGACGGTGCGCCGACGCCCACGCCTTTGACCACCCGCACCACATTGTCTATCGAGTCGGAAATGTACAAACTCCCCTGCCGGTCCAGTGCCAAACCGATAGCCGAGGTGAAGGTGGCGGTGGTGGCTGGTTTTTCATCGCCGGAATAACCGCGCTCCATATTTCCGGCCACTGTGGTAATAATGCCGGTAACGGCATCCACCCGGCGCACGCGCTGGTCACTGGTGGCAATGAAGAGATTGCCCGCTGCGTCAATGGCCAGACTTCGCGGGGTTCCCAGTTGGGCCTTTGTCGCGGGGCCGCCGTCACCAGCCTGGTCGGTGCCACCCCCGGCATAGGTTCGAATGGTTTGGGTCCGGGCATCCACCCGGCGCACTCGAAAATTCGTAGTGTCACCGATGAAAAGATTGCCGGCTGGATCCACTGCAATGGCTTCAGGCTTGTTTAAGCGGGCACTGGTGGCGGGGCCACCGTCACCGCTGAAATCGCCTTTGTTTTCACCTGTTGGGCCGCTGCCGGCCACGGTGGTAATCATACCGGCAGCATCAACCCGTCGAATCCGATGATTATAGGTATCAGCAATCAGCAGGTTGCCGTTGTTGTCAAGGGTGAGCCCCGTGACGCCCTGAAGGTAAGCGGAAGTTGCCGGGCCACCGTCACCCAACTCGATTTTCTTGCTGCCTGCCACGGTTTGCACTAAACCGTTTGTGACTTTCCGCACCAAGCTGGGGGCATCCGGCTTGGAGTAGAAAAACGATTGTCCGGAAGGGGCCACTGTCAACCCGTAATTGTTCAGAATGCTTGCCATAACGGCTGGAATCCCATCCTTGTCTTCACAACAGGCAGTTCCATTGCCGGCTACGGTCGTGATTATACCGGTGATGGCATCTACCCGCCGGACCCGTCCATTCCCTGCATCCGCAATCAGGAGATTGCCGCTGCTGTCCACTGCCAGTTCGTGCGGCTGATACAACGTGGCACTGACCGCCGGGCCACCGTCACCGGAAAACCGGCTATCGGCCCCTCCGGCAAACGTAACAATGATACCGGTATCGTTTGTGACCCGCCGTATCCGGTTATTGCCGGTATCCACAATAAAAAGATTTCCGCTGCCATCCAGCGTCAGCCCGGCAGGTTGAATGATGGCTGCATTGATGGCCGACCCGCCGTCACCAAAAAAGTCATAACTCCCGGTTCCGACAATGGTGGTGATGATTTGGCTCCGGGCATCCACTTTGCGGACCCGGTGGTTATGAAAGTCTGCAATCAGCAGGTTTCCCTGCATATCCACTGCTAAACCGTCTGGCTCGCTCAAGCTCGCAGTCGTCGCCGGACCGTTGTCTCCGCCAAAGGTTCCATTTCCATCCCCAGGATTTCCGTTTCCGGCCACCGTGGTGATGATTCCAGCGGAGTTCACTTTCCGCACCCGCAGGTTAAATCTGTCAGAAATGAACAGGTTTCCCTGGGCATCCAGGGCCAGACTGTAAGGATAGGCCAGTCCGGCAGCCGTCGCCGGTCCATTGTCGCCGCTGAATTTTCTGTCTCCAGTACCGGCAATCGTCGTGATGATGCCAGTCTGAGTATCCACTTTGCGTACCCGGTTTTGATTCGCATCGGCAATCAGCAGATTGCCGTTGGGGTCCACCAGGACATCAGAAGGCTGATACAGGATGGCTTTGGTTGCTGGACCTCCATCCCCCAGACTGTCGCCGCGACCTGCGACCGTCGTCACGATGCCGGTCATGGCGTCCACCCGGCGGATGGCATCGTTGCCGAAATCCACGATGAAGAGGTTCCCGGCATTATCCAGCGCCAACCGTCGAGGCCGGTCAAAGCTGGCCTGGAGTGCCAGTCCGCCATCCCCGCTGTATCCTTTGCGTCCATTGCCGGCGATGGTGGAGATGATGCCGGAGCGGTCCACTCGGCGAATCCGGTGGTGTTGTGGGTCGGCAATCAGGACGTTTCCGAACCCGTCCACGACGGTTCCGCCGGCCCCTTCGCTTTCAATTGTGCCCAGGTTGAAAGATGCTTGTCCTGCCTCTCCGCCGTCACCCAGGTAGGGAACCCCTCCAGCCACGGTGGTGATTTCTTTCGGGGCCAGTTCGGCCAGCGGTTTGGCCACAATCGAAAACACCTGTTGGGCCACGCCTCCTCTGGTTTGAACGGAAAGCGTCAGATTTCCCGGAACCGTTTGAGGCGGAACCGTAAACCGGATGCGGGTTGCGCTTTCAATTACGGCAGCAGCTTCGCGGTCGCCAAGAATGACGACACTGTCTGGTGCAAAGTTCTGGCCGGAAATGACGACATCCGTTCCGCCGGAAAGCCGCCCATTGGGTGGGGAAATGCTGCTGATGGACGGAGCCCCAAAGGTCACCTGTTTGACGGCTTCGGTGGGCGAATCGGCGTTGGCATCCAGCACGTAGCTTTCATGTTCCTCTATATATACACTGGCGGCCTGTTGAAAGCTCCCGGCCTGAGCCAGCGAAACCACCTGTGGCAGGCGGTCGAGCGGACGCGTCACGACGCTGACCGTTTCCGCATCCACCACGTAAATATTGCCCAGGTTGTCAACGCCCACCGATTGAGGCTGCTTGAACTGGATTTCCGTAGCGGTCTGGTCATCGGTTTCAGCCAGAGGTGCTGCGCTCCGGCTGAGATTTTCAAACACGCCACGGGCGGTCGTGGCCCTGCCCAGCGTGGCGACGTTGCCGCTCCGGGTCACCAGCCGAACGACGTTGTTGCCTTCGTCGGCAACCACCAGAATGGTCCCGTCGGTACTCAGCGCCAACCCTGACGGACGGGTGAAGCGGGCGGTGCGGCCCTGTCCGTCGGTCTTGCCGGAAGTCCCCGGCTGGCCGGCCAGCAAGCGGACCATTTGTTTTTCGAAATCAACATAGTAAATGGCGTGATTATCGGTGTCGGCCACAAAGAGATTGCCGCCCGAATCCACCGCGAGCCCGCGCGGGCTGCTGAGGCGCGCTTCGGCGATAGGCGTCACGTCGTTGGGCGTGCGCCCCGGAGAGCCGTTGCCGACCATCGTCGCCACCTGGTCATTAAAGGAAATTTTGCGGATGCAATGATTGAGCGTATCGGCCACGACAATGCCGCCGTCCGAAGTATTATCCACCGAAACCGCCGTCGGACCGTTAAATCTAGCTGACCGCCGGTCGCCGTTGGTCAGGCCGGTGGCTCCGGTCTGTCCGGCAAAGGTGTCAATCGGAGCGGCAAAGCCGGTTTTGCGCAACACCACGCTGTCTTTGGGGTTGCTGATATAAAACCGTCCGCTGTTATCCACTTTGGTATCACCGGGCACCTTGGCGGCAGAAGCCGAGAGCACCCGCGCCACGCTGACAAAGGTCGAAACCGTATCCGCGCCGCGCCGGGCGGTGATGGTGGCAAATCCCCGGTTGACGCCCTGCACCACGCCGGTTTGCGGATTGACGCTCGCAATATCAGGGCTGCCTGATTCCCATGTGACGCCCGTCACAGGCTGGCCGTTTGCGTCAGTAACGGTCAAGGTCAATTGACGTTTTTCATTGACCACCGGATTGCGCTGGGCAATGCGGAGTGCTCCGGTTTGCTGCACCAAAGCAACCGAAGCCGCCCCGGTCGTGATAAAAGTTTGTGGAAGTGAGTTTTGGAGGAGCAGCCAGACTGTCAGGCTGGCCAACAGGAAGCGTGAAATACGGAAAAACATAAATCATTCTCCAGATAGTTGGGTGAAAACAAAAAAAGATAGCCATACAAAAGTTTGAGACAGATAAAAGGACTAACAATAATTGCATCGTTGTAGCGCAATCCGGGGTGTAATACCAGCGGAAACATCTGTTTTTTCCAGGCGATGGGCGGGAATCAGCAGACACGAAGGAAGTGGCAGGATTTGCCTGTAACGATTGGAAAGGGAATGCAGCATGACGCAACGCCCCATTCTCCAGGCAAGGTAAAAAGACAACCCTGAAATTCCTTGGTCCGGACAAATAACCAGCAGTAATATTCCGAGCCTTTATCGGTGTAAATTATTGGGGAGAAGGGGAACAAAACCGCATGAGCCAATTTGCCTGGGTCGAAATGTATGAGGAAATCGCGGCCAAGCTGCTCGATTATGAAAACAGACAGGGTGAATTGATTTCACTGATTCAGGATATGCTGAGCCAGGGGCTCAAACCCATCAGTCCCAATGACCGGGATAAGGACGGAAACCAGGTTTTGCTTCAGGAAATAGACCCATTTACTTTTTTCGCCAGTTTCAATCGGGACATCACGCCCAAAAACCGGAGTGAGATTCTGGCCTACCTCAAGCAAACCTGGGACTTGAAAGCTGAAGTGCCAACCGCCTTTGAAGGCATCCCCACGACCAATAATCAATCTTCCTGGTTTTTCCCTTATGTTGCCTCCCGCAAACAGGAAGACATTCCAAACCTGTGGAAGCTTGCCTGGGAAGCAGTGACCGGCGAGCCGGAGCAGCTTGACCAAAAGCTGTTTGATACCTGTCTGCAAATTAAATACAGCGGAATCTAAGTTTTCTTGTATTTCTCGTTTTCCGGATGCACCTGTTGATAGCCTCGGTTTAACTTGGTCCTGGCGGTTTCCACGGTGAACTGCCACGTGATTTTGATGGCCTTGCGG
>JAIBAN010000211.1 GCA_019695185.1 Blastocatellia bacterium
CAGGGTCTTTTGAATGGATAATTGACAATGGACAATTGACAATGAAAGCCCCATCCAGAGCTTCAAATCTGCTGATATTCGAAAACCCTGAACCCTGAACCCTGAACCCTGAACCCTGAACCCTGAACCCTGAACCCTGAACCCTGAACCCTGAACCCCAGATTATGCGCATCGCCATTCTTTACGAACGCAATACGCAACCTGACGAGCACGTCGCCCGTGTCCTCGAAACCGAATTGCGGGCACGGCAGTACGAAGTTTTTGTGGACCGCAACCCGGCTGAAAGTGCCCAGTGGGCACGGGAAATGAAAAACCAGGTCCGGAGTTCGGATGTTGTGATTCCCCTCTTTTCCAGTCAGGGGGTAACCAGCGAAACCCTGGCGCACGAAGTCCGGCTGGCCTATGAAGCCGCCCAGCAGCAGGAAGGAAAACCCAGGCTCCTGCCGGTTCGGGTCAATTATCTCGACCCATTGCCCCGCTACCTTTCCAATTTGATTGACACAGCTCCGCTGGTTTGGATGAGTCCGCAGGACGACAGCAAATTGACGGAAACCATCCTCCAGGCATTGATGCCCGACAACCAACCCAGTCTGGCCGCCACGCCCAGTCTGGAACCGGTCGGAGGAGCGGTTCCGCTCGCTTCCGGGTTTTATATCGTCCGCCCGGTAGACCAGGAATTTCAGAACGCAATTGCCCGGCATGACAGCATCGTACTGGTCAAAGGGGCCCGGCAAATGGGCAAAACTTCGGTGCTGGCGCGGGGACTGCAATTGGCGCGAAACAGCGGCTCGAAAGTCATTCACACCGATTTCCAGAAACTGAACGAAGCCCATTTCGCCACCATCGAGACGTTCTTTCAGATGCTGGCCGACCTGATTGTGGACCAGCTTGACCTGGATGTGGACCTGGACAAAGTCTGGAATCCCCGGCGCGGGCCGAACATGAATTTCGAGCGGTTTTTGCGGCGGGAAGTGCTCGAAAAACTGGAAGTCCCGCTGGTCTGGGGACTTGATGAGGTGGACCGGCTCTTTACCTGTCATTATGGCAGCGAGGTTTTCGGACTGTTTCGGTCCTGGCACAACGAACGCTCGCTGGACCCGACCGGCCCCTGGCAGCGATTGACACTGGCGATTGCCTATGCTACCGAAGCCCATCTCTTTATCACCGACATGAACCAGTCGCCGTTCAACGTCGGTACCCGGCTGACGGTTGAGGATTTCACCTTTGAACAAGTGGCGGAACTCAACCGGCGCTATGGTTCCCCGCTCAAGGAGGAAACCGACCTCGCCCGCTTTTTCCAGCTTGTCGGCGGACATCCGTTTCTGGTCCGGCGCGGATTGCACGAAATCGCCTCGCGCAACCTGGAGGTGGCCACCTTTGAAGCCCAATGCGACCGTGACGAAGGACTCTTCAGCGACCATCTGAATCGGATGCGGATGTCGCTCCAGCAGGACCAGTTTCTCTGTTTTGCCCTGCGCCAGGTCTTGGTCCAGGGAACCTGCCCCAACTCCGAGAGCTTTTACCGCCTGCGGAGCGCCGGGGTCATTCTGGGTGATTCGGCGGCCGACGCCATGCTCCGCTGTCAGGTTTATGGCAATTATTTGAAACGGCACCTGTAACCGCAGGAGTTTGAGTCCGAACCGCCTGCGGTTGCAGACGGTAGGGATACTTTCCGGAGTCGCTGCCCGTGAAAAAACCACTCCCCGTCTGCGATAACGAAGCCGCCCGGCTTGAAGCCCTGCGCCAATATCGCCTGCTCAACACACCTCCCGAAGAAGTCTATGATGACATCACCCGGCTGGCTGCTTTTATCTGTGGGACAAAATTTTCCGGCATCACCATCATTGACCAGGAAATTGCGTGGTCGAAATCAAAATTCGGCTTTTCCGGCGGCGCGGGCCTGCCGCGTGAACTGACTTTTTGCAATCAGGTGGTCCTGCAAAACGACACGCTGGTGGTTGATGATTCGTTGCTGGACGAACGTTTCGCCAATTACCATGTTGTTGTTTCCCCGCCCCACTTGCGGTTTTATGCCGGAGTTCCCCTGGTCATGCCCGATGGCCATACGCTGGGCACCCTTTGCGTCTTTGATACGACGCCGCACCATTTGACTGAGGACCAGCAGGAGGCGCTCCATGCCCTGACCCGACAGGTGACCGCGCATTTCCAGCGGCATCGCCTGACGCACGTGCTGGCCGATGTCAATGAAAAACTCGCCTCGGAAATCGTCGAGCGGAAGCTGGTTGAACAAGCCCATCAGGAACTGATTCAGGCCCTCAAGGATGAAAAGCAACTGACCCGCATGATGCAGGAACTGGACCGCATGAAGACCAACTTCCTGATTGTCACCTCGCACGAAATGCGGACGCCGCTGACGGTCATCAAGGGGTATGCCGAGACATTGGCCGAAGGCTATCTGGGTGCCTTGAATGCCGTGCAGCAGCAATCAACGGAAACCATCGTCCGGATGGTGGACCGGTTGGTGGGAACGTTTAGCGACATTCTGGAAATGCTCCACATCAATCAGGGGAAAATGCAGCTTCGCCCGACGGAAATGGACTTGGCCCTGGTGATTCGGGAAGTGCTCCGCGAATTGTCCGGATTTGTCGAACAGCGCCACCAGGCCATTGAGATGACCGGCCCGGATTCCCTGGTGCTGGTGGCCGACCGTGACAAGCTGTTTCTGGTTTTGATGAACGTGATTCAAAACGCCATCAAGTTCAGCTTTGACGAGGGCCGGATTCAGGTTGACTTCAACCGGCAGGGGGAAACCATTCACCTGACCATCACAGACAACGGCATCGGAATTGAACCAAACGAATTGGAGCGGATTTTTGAATTGTTTTACACCACCACCAACACGTTGACCCACAAATCGGGCCGGTACGAATTTTCCGCCCGTGGGTCAGGATTGGGCCTGGCTTTGGCGAAAAATTATGTTGAGGCCCACGAAGGCTATATCTGGGCCGAATCGGAGGGCCAAAACCAGGGAAGCCGCTTGCGGATTGTGCTGCCCGTGGCAGGACCGAAGGAAAATTAGGCTATTATTTGAATTCAACCCCGGCGTAAATGTCTTCCAGCGTCAGAGTGCAGCCAATCGCCTCCAGCTTGAGGGTTGCCGTCAGGTCCGCCGTGTCAAACCGCTTCCAAATGCCGTTTTCCTGTTTGACATAATGGGTCAGGAGCGGTGCTGTTTGCGCCACCAGTACATATTCCTGCATGGATTCAAGGGTTTTGTAGGCTTCGAATTTTTCTCCCCGGTCCGCCGCTTCCGTATGAGGCGACAACACTTCCACAACCAGAACGGGATTGGTCAACACATCAATTCCAAGGATTTTTTCAAAGCCTGGGGTGCCACAGGCCACGCTCGTGTCCGGATACCGGTAGGGCGGAAGGGTTGGCGTTTTGATGGGAATTTCCCCGTTGAACGCCGTACAGGAACGCTTTTTCAATTGTGCGTGGAGTTCAGCATGCACATTCCCGGAAATGCGTCCGTGGGCTTCGCTCCCACCGCTCATGCACACAATGTCACCGGCCCAATATTCATACCGGGCATGGCCGACGCCTTCCAAAGCAGCGTATTCTTCCAGGGTGTAATAGTGTTTGGGGTAGGATGACATAGGCAATAAAACCAAACCCAAAAAATACCAATGCAAAAACAATATCGCCCCCTCCAACCTGAGTCAAACTGGGTTTATGCGCCCTGGTTCGGTCCTGGCTTTTACCATCCGGCGCAACGGTGGTATGTTTGGAAGCCTCATTGCCTGATGTTTTCCTTTTTTGCAACTCGTAATTCTTGCAACCCGGAGGGTTGCGGTTCGGATAGCCGGTGGCAAGCTGTGTGCCGCCACTGGTCTGACAATTCCCGTTCCCCTAGCCCCTTGAAACACGGTACCGATTAAGTTGCCATCAAATGGCACAGCACGTATTCAGTCATCCGGTCGCGTCAGCGACCGTTGATTGTAGCCGTGGATTTCAATCCACGGACCATCCCAACCGGACAACCAACCACATA
>JAIBAN010000114.1 GCA_019695185.1 Blastocatellia bacterium
TGATGCCGTTGATGGAGGGAATCCATAACTTTCCCTCCTGGGTTTTCCATCCGGCAGGAAAGGCGGTTGTGTTGCACTGGTCCCCGGCGGCCCCCTCGGCCCGGCCAAACAGTTCGACCGGAATTTCCTTCAGGCTGCGAATTTTACCTTCTCTGAACTGGTGGAGTTGAGCCTTTTCCACCTTGGCAATTCCTTTGGCCGTCACAAGCCACAAGAACCCGTGGGCATCCTCCAAAATATTGCCGATGGTGGTGTTAAAGATACCCTGCGAGGTTTCATCCCGGAGCGGGAAAAACCTGCCGTTCTGATAACAGGTCAGCCCTGTGTTGGTACCAATCCACAGGGTATGCTCGGCGTCTTCATAAAAACCCCAGGTAAAGAGACTCGAAAGCCCATCCTTTTCCCCGTATACCGAAAATTTCCCATTGCGCAGGCAGGTCACCCCGGCTCCCTGCGAACTCATCCACACGGTTCCGTCATGGGCGGTAATCAGTCCTTGCACGACATCGCTGCCCAGCCCTTCGGCTTGACCGTAGTGGGTGAAGCTTCCGTTCTGGTAGCAGGTCAATCCTCCGCCATAGGTCCCAAACCACATGCGGCCATCAGCTCCGAGCGTCATGGACCGGATGGAACTGGAGTTGGGGAGCGCCGCCCGGTCGAACCGGGTCAGGCTGCCATTGATAAAACGGCACAAGCCGCCTCCGTCAAAACCAATCCAGATTCCGCCTTCCCGGTCTTCGCAAAGGGCCCGGACCGAATTTCGCGCCAGCCCGTTTTTGGTTGTGTAATGGGTCCAGGTTCCATTTTGATAGCAACTGAGTCCGCCCCCAATGGAACCCACCCACAGCCGGCCCTGACGGTCCTGCAAAATCCCACGGATGTCGTTACTGGGCAATCCCGCACGGACGGAAATAACCGCTAATTTGCCATCCCGCAACCGGCAAAGCCCCCCCTCGGTGCCGACCCAAAGGTTGCCCTCGCGGTCTTCTCCAAGAGACCGGATGAGGTTGCTGGGGAGTCCTTCCTGGGAGGTAAAGGTGGTCAGAATGCCGTTGGTCATCCGGACCAGGCCGTTGCCGCCGGTGCCAATCCATATGTTTCCGTCTTTATCTTCCAGCAACGTGGTGACCACATCGTTGATGATACCCTGTGGGTCCGGAATTTTGGTTTGGACTCCGTTTTCAACACAGTACAAGCCGTCACCAACGGTTCCGAGCCATAAACGGTTGGCCCGGTCAGGCAGAATCGCCAACACGGCGCTGCTGGTTTCTTTTCCAACAGGAATGGCTTCCATCCGCCCGGCGGAAAACCGGCATACTTTGGGCACGCTTTGCAACCCAATCCAGATGTCGCCGTGGGCATCCTCGCAAAGGCTCAGGATGTCATTGGTGGGTAACCCGTCCTGTTTGGTGTACAAGCGGCAAACACCTTTTTCAAAACAACCAAGGCCCATCTGGGCCCCAATCCAAAGGCGTCCGGCGCGGTCTTCGTAAAGTGCGGAAATCCGTCCCCGGATGGTGGTGTCAATGGCGGGAATGCGAAAAAAGCGCCCGTCTTTACAACCTGCCAGACCGCCCCCGGTGAGGCCAATCCAGAGGGTTCCGTCATGCCCGACAAACAACGGGCGGGCTCCGTTTGAAGTCAGGGCAGGGGTATTGCCTGGGTTGAAGACGGTAAATTCCACCCCGTTAAACCGGACCAGCCCTTCAAAGGTGCTCAACCACAGGTATCCGTCGGGAGTTTGAACCAAGGCGTTGACACTGGGATGGGGAAGACCTTCCTGCCAGGACTGCAAATGGTAGGCGTTGATGGCCTTACGCGGGTCAAGCGCCCACAAGGCAGGCGGAGTGACCCAGCATGACACAAGCAGGACAAGAACTTGTACAACCCCGGCAACAACCAGGCGTTTCATAGTTCCTCCGGCAAACAGGAAAAAAAGGTCAGGGCAAAATGGGCAGGCAAGGGGTTTGTACCATAAAGACACACTTCCGGCCCCAAATTTTTGTAGAGGGGTTTCCGGGCAGAATTCTCAAAGAACGAGTTTGGAAATGTGGAGTGCGGGGACTTGTCACCGCTTTGTTTTTCGGCGACCTGTCGCCGAGTTTTTTTCTCTTTGCTTCTTTCCAGGTAGTGGCGACAAGTCGCCACCAGTGAAAGCGGTGACAAGTCCCCGCACTCCACATTTCCACACCCATTCCACGCCTTACCGTCGGCTGGCGGCTTCGATAGTGTTGGTGGGGTCGGCTCCGTCCCAGGTGACATCGGCAGTGGGGCCGTAGGTGGAGGGCACCGCCTTGTCGAGCATTCGCAGGTAAACTGTCAGTTGAGTTCGGTGATGGGCCGTATGCAGCACCCGCCGCCAGAAAATCCAGATGCGTTGGCGCTTCACGTCAAAAAAACTTGTGGTTTCCAGCCACCAGGATTGTGGCTGCCCGGCCAGGAAATCAAGCCGGTTGAGGGCCAGTTCCCGCAAACGCGAGGCATACCCGGCGGGAGTTGTGTCACTGGGCAGAAGTTCCTGCACAGGTGGTTCGGGGGTCCCGATAAACTCGGCAAAAAAACGCCGCTCCGACAAAATCTGGTGCCGCATGATACCTTCGACTGTGGTTGACTTCGGATGCGGGGTGAACGGCAGGTCTTCGGCCTGAAAATCAAGCCAGACGGAAATCACCTTGTTGGTTTCACTGGCATAGGTTTCCAGGGCGTGCTGAAACAGTGCATCCCCGGCTGTCGGAATGCGGTCGTCAGGAATGGCAACGTGGGCGTAGTGCATAAATACGTCTTGGGAGTCTTGGGAGTCTTGGGAGTCTTGAGAGTCTTGAGAGTCTTGAGAGTCCTGGGAGTCTTGGGAATTGCGTGTCGTTCCGGTTGGTCTAAGGCAGCCCTTCCTGTTTGTGGTTTGGTTTGGGCGAAACCGGCGGGGTGGCCGGTGGTTTTTCCGATTTGGTCCGCATCCGCCAGACCGTCACCATATAAACCGTACAGCTCACCGCCAAAAAAACCATGCACCCGATTCCAACCAGGCACATGATGAGAAATTCTTTCGTCAGCCACCAATCTTTGGGCATGAGATGGAACCTCCAGGGAGGAATTCAAAACCATCAAAAGGCAAAACATCCCGAACCGGGTATTTTGACACTCCCAATTCTCACTTTTCAATTCGTAAATCCTTCAATCGTTGAATTTCCGCCTCCAGTTTGGCGACCTGTTCCTTAAAGGGTTGAATCATGTCGGCAACTTCGTCCAGGGTGAAACGCTGCACGATATGTTGCGGACAGTTCCAGTCAAAGGCTTCCAGGTGCAGGATGATGACCCGCTCCACTTTGGCCTGATAAGCTGGATTGTGCAACTGGGCGACCAGTTCCGGCGCATCTTCGGCCTTTTTGATTTCCATGCGGGCATAGATTTTTAACCGCTGGCGCTGCACGTAATCCATCAAAATCAAAGCCGCCCGGTTATTCTGTTTCAGGTTGCCAACGGAGATGTATTGCCGGTTGCCACGAAAATCCGCAAAGGCCAGGGTCTTTTCGTCCAGCACATGGAGAAAGCCTTTCGGGCCGCCCCGAAACTGAACGTAAGGGAATCCGGTTTCACCCACGGTTGCCATATAAAACGTGTCGCGTTCGGCAATAAAATCCGCCTCGACAAAGGTCAGCGAACCGGTTTCCTGCACGGCTTCCATGCGGGCGTACTGGCGGCGGGAACCATACTCTTCCTGTTCGGCCTTGACGCTTTCCGTAAAAGCTATTTCACCAAAATTTTTCGCCATGATTGCCTCATTCCCGAAGCCATTTTTTTCACCGCAGAGGCGCGGAGTTTTCGCAGAGTTTTCGCAGAGTTTTTCGGTGGTCTTCTCTGCGTATCCGCTGCGCATCCTCCGCGTCTCTGCGGTGAAAAAATGAGTTAGAAGTTCAACACAACGTAGTCATTTTCAATCAAACGGGCCAGACTTGCCAAACCGGTTGTATTCGGAATGGGATTGTCCGTGATGCGTTCCAGACCACAGGCGTCAACCCCTTCCTGCGCGCCAAAGACATCGGCACAACCACAGGAAACACCGGCCACTTTGTCTTTCACAGCGGCAAACAGGCCGGCTGCCGGATGGTCTTTTTTAATCAGTTCGCCCGCCCAACGGGTTCCGGCACCCTGGAAAATCAGGGTAACTTCGCTGCCGCGTTGTTTGAGGTCATAAGTTGCCGCCAAAGCGTTAAACAACCGGCCCAATGATTCTTCGGAGCCGCTTTTGGGGTCAGAGAAAACAACAATTGCCACTTTTTTCATAAAAATACATGTTCCTTTGCAGATGGTTTGGGTATCAGAAATTGACAGACCAGCTCTTTTTGCCGGTACAGGTTATTGGGCGGATGCCGTAAAGCTCACCTTGGGAAAATCAATTTCCGTGTGGGCGATGTGGTTAAAATAGTTGGTGAAAATATTGAGCGAGACATTGGCGATGATTTCGGCCAGTTCTCCGTCGGAGACACCAGCCTGCCGCACCGTTTCAATGGCGGAAGGGCTCAGTTCACCCCGGTTGCGGACAATTTCATACGCCAGTTTCAAAATGGCCTTGGTTTTGGGGTCGGCATCATCGGCAATCCGGCTGGCATTGATTTGGTTGGGGGTCAAACCCACCATTTTGCCAATTGCGCTGTGCGCCGAAAGGCAGTATTCACAATGATTGGCATCGGCCACGGTGAGGGCGATTTGCTCGCGCAGTTTGGCGGAGAGGGTTCCACCCGCAAGTGCGCCGCTGAAACTCAGATACCCTTCCAGCACCGCTGGGGCATGGCCCATGGTCCGCATCATATTGGGCACCATGCCCAGTTTCGTTTGCACGGCATCAAACAGGGTTTTGGATTTTCCGGTGGTGGTTTGGGGGTTGAGGGCAGTAATTACGGGCATTGTCAGCTCCTTGTCGTATCGTCTATGTGATTTTGAAAACGGGAAGTTGTTCGCCTTCTTGCGTAACTTCCTATGCTTGCTTGATTTTTCTAAGTGCATATCCCGTGCCAAACTGATGGATGTTTGTAAGTTGTTGAAAATCATAGCAATTTGGTTTTTTGTGATTTTTTTATGTTTCTGAAATTTCGTGATTTCCTGAAAATTCGTTATAAAAACCCCGAAATTTCGGGTAATGTTGATTTCTATGGAACTTGAACCACTGCAATCGCTTGCCCTGGCCATTGCCCAGGAACGCTCGGTTGAAACCGTGCTCACTTTTATTGCCCAAGGACTGGCTGCCCAGCCCGGAATTGCCCTGGCCCGATTGTGGCTGATTGGACCCGGCGACCAGTGCGGAACCTGTCCCATGCGCCAGGAATGCCCGCAACACACCGACTGCCTGCATTTGGTCGCCAGTGCCGGCAACCCGACCCAGCCGGGATTGGAAAACTGGAGCCACATCAATGGGGATTTTCGCCGGTTTCCCATGCGGTCCCGCAAAATTGGCCATATCGGAGCCACGGGCGAACCGATTTTACTGGATGAAATTGGCCCAACCGAAAAATGGATTGCCCGCCCCAACTGGGCCCGCAAAGAAGGGATTCGCAGTTTTGCCGGGCAACCGCTGGTTTTTCGCGGCGAAGTGCTGGGGGTGCTGGCGGTTTTCAGCCGCGAAGGTTTGGGGCAGACGGAATTTTCCTGGTTGCGGATGTTTGCCGACCATGCGGCGGTGGCGATTGCCAACAGCCGGGCTTTTGCCGAAATCGAACGGCTGCGGGAACAGATTGCGCTGGAAAATGCCTATTTGCGCAACGAGGTCAAAACCGAACTGGCCTTTGGCGATATTGTCGGCCAAAGTCCGGCGTTGCGGAAAGTGCTCCAGCAAATTGAAATGGTGGCTCCGGCTGAGGCGAACGTGCTGGTTTTGGGGGAATCCGGAACCGGCAAGGAACTGGTCGCCCGCGCCATCCACGAACGGAGCCAGCGCGCCGCCGGCCCGATGGTCAAGGTAAATTGTGCTTCGATTCCAAGAGAACTCTTCGAAAGCGAATTTTTCGGCCATGTCAAAGGTTCCTTCACCGGGGCGGTGCGGGACCGGGCCGGGCGGTTCCAACTGGCCGATGGAGGCACGTTGTTCCTGGATGAAGTCGGTGAAATTCCACTCGACCTGCAAAGCAAAATGCTGCGGGTTTTGCAGGAAGGCCAATACGAACGGGTAGGGGATGAACGGACCCGGAGCACCAATGTCCGGATTGTGGCAGCCACCAATCGGAACCTGCTGACGGAATCCGAAGCTGGTCGCTTTCGTCAGGACCTCTATTACCGGTTGAGCGTTTTTCCCATTGAAATGCCGCCTTTGCGCGCCCGCCGCGAAGATATTCCTCTGCTGGTCAACCATTTCATTTATCTGGCCAGCCTGCAAAACAAATGCGGGCACCTCCGGCTGAAGCCAGAGGAAATGGAACAAATGCAGGCATATGATTGGCCGGGAAACGTGCGGGAACTGCAAAATGTGCTGGAGCGGGCCATGATTTTATCCGGCTGCGGAGCCGACCGGTTTCATATCAGCCAGGTTTTGCCTGTGGGCGGAACCGTGCCGTCCGGTTCCCAACCATCGTTTCAGACAGAAGCCAACCCAACGCCACGGTACTTTCCTCAGGCGGAAATCGAACGACGGGAGCGGGAAAATCTCCTGGCCGCGTTGGAAGCCGCCAACTGGAAGGTCTATGGCAAAGATGGCGCTGCTGCATTGCTGGGCATGAACGGCAATACCCTGGCTTCGCGGATGAAGGTGATGGGCATTGTTCGAAGGATGAAACAACAGGACTGAGGGCCTGTGAGCAGGACTGCGGATTGCAGGCTGGCTGGCCCTTCCGGCTGACGGCCTTGGTACCAGCCGCCGAATGATTATGCGCCAAATTCCCGTCCAAAAACTCAGTCCTCAGTCCTCAGTCCTCGGTCCTGACATGGTTCGTCTGCCTCCGGTCCTTTATTGGCTTTTCCTGGTTGTGGGTTGTCTGTTTGGGGTGGATGGGAAATGTCTGGCTCAGGCAAACCTGTCAGAAGTGGTCCAGCCACCCGTCCAGTATACGGTTGGCCGCTGGGGAACGGAGGATGGGCTTCCCCAGGTGTCGGTCACCAGCATTGCCCAAACTCCGGATGGGTATCTGTGGGTTGGCACGTTGGGTGGGCTGGCCCGTTTTGATGGGGTCCGGTTTCAGGTTTTTGACGGAAAAGACGGGCTTTCCAACATTCGCGTGGTCGAATTGCAGGTTGACCGGCAGGGGCGGTTATGGGTTCGTTCCGAGGGCGGCACGGTCACCTTGTATCAGGACCAGCGATTTACCGCGCTGACCACCAACGAAGGAATTCCCCTCAAAGGTGTGGCACCTTTGCTGCAAGGGCCGGATGGCCGCATGTGGCTCCCTGCCGCCGAGGGGCTTTATTGTTTTCAGGATAACCGCTTGCAGTATTTGACCCCGGCTGCCGGTCAACTGAAAACACCTTTTATTGGAGCTGTGGCTGGTTTAACCGGAAACATCTGGGTTTTTTCCAATCAGGAGTTGTTTTCCTTTGAAAACGGTCAATTCCGGCAGATTTCTTTCCCAACGGAATTTGCCACCGGTGCCATTTCCGCTGTTTTACCGGTTGCGGAAGGCCGCCTCTGGGTAGCCAAAGGGAACCAGGTGGTGTCCGGCATGGGGGCCACCTGGACCCGGCTGCTGCCGCCACTCGGAAACCAGAACCTTTCTTTCAAACGGGTAGGAAAGGTTGTTTGGATAGGAGGTGAAGGAACCCTGATTCGATTGGACGAACAGGGCCGAGTGCAGGACGAGCAAAAGACGCAAGGGTTTGTCGGCACGCTGCAACATACGTTGATTGACCGGAACGGCGTGTTTTGGTTCAGCAGTATATTTCCCCCAACCGGCCTGTATCGAATTCAAAATGGGATTCAGCACATTCCTTTGGAATCACTTGGAATTCCCGATGAAAGCACTCAGGCGTTATTTGAGGACCGGGAGGGCAGTTTGTGGCTGGGGATGACCAGAGCGGGTCTTTGTCGGTTGCGTCCCAAACGGGCCGTGGTTCTGACCAGGGACCAGGGGCTGGGTGGAAATAACCTCTACGCCATGTTACAGGACCGGTCAGGAGGTATGTGGATTGGCAGCCACGATGTCAATTGCCTGACCCATCTGGCCGGCCCAAACAGCGAACGCTTCAGGCTGAAGGACAGTGTTTGGGCACTTTGTCAGGACCGGACTGGAAAGCTGTGGGTGGGGTCCCCCAATGATGGGTTAGGTTGGTTCCAGGCAGGGAGAGTGGAGCCCTATCAGAAGTTGAAACTGCCGCCTTTGCTTGGGGTGGTGGCGCTGTGGGAAGACCGGCAGGGACGCTTGTGGGTGGGAACCAATGGCGTTGGCCTGAAATGTCTGGACCACGATGTCATCCGTTCGTTTTCGGTGGCAGAAGGGCTGGCCGGAAATCACGTTCAGCATATTTTTGAGAGTCGGGACGGTAGTTTATGGATTGGAACGACCACCGGCCTGAGTCACATTGAAGGCGACCGGGTGACATCGTTTACCGCCCGCGCCGGACTCGGAAACGAGAATGTGCGGGCGCTTTTTGAGGCTGCCGATGGGGCCTTGTGGATTGGAACCTATGGGGGCGGGTTGACCCGGTATTTCCAAGGGCGTTTTAAGGTCATTTCAACCCGTGAAGGACTGTTTCACAACACCGTTCACTGTATGTTTGAAGATGGCCGGGGAAACCTGTGGATGAACAGTAATGGCGGGATTTTTCGGGTTTCGCTGGCTGAATTGACGGCCTGTGCCGAAGGCAAAACCGCCCTGGTTTCGTGTTTTTCCCTGAGCGGGGCGGACGGTATCCTGAACCCGGAAGGAAACGGCGGCTGTCAGCCGGCAGGTTGCCAAACCCAGGATGGCAAAATCTGGTTTCCGACCCAACAGGGGGCTGTGGTGATTGACCCGGACATGCCCATCAATCCGTTGCCGCCGTTGCTGGCCGTTGAGCAACTCAGGTTCCGGGACCATTCCCTGGTTTTCCCAAATGCAAAGACACTGGCGCTGCCCCTGGGGGAACGAACGTTTGAAATCACGTACACGGGGTTGAGCTTTGTCAATCCGGGCCGGGTGCAGTTTCGCTATCAGTTGTTGGGATTTGACCAATCGGAACAACAGGTGGGAACCCGCCGGACAGCTTATTACACCAATGTTCCGCCCGGAACCTATGTCTTTCGGGTAACGGCCTGTAACAGCGACGGGGTCTGGAACGACCAGGGAAACACGGTGACCGTCGTGGTTCCGCCTTATTTCTTTGAAACCCGTTGGTTTTTTGTGGTTTGTGCCCTGAGTGGGCTGGGAATCGCCTGGGGCGGGTATCGGTGGCGGGTCCGGACGTTTCGGCGGCGGGAACTCATTCTTTCCCGTCTGGTCCGGGAACGAACCCGCAACCTGGAGGTTTCCCAAAAGGAGACGCTGGCAGCCCTGGAGGAAATCCAGGTGCTCAACCGGCAACTGGCCGATGCCAATGTCCAGCTTTTTGATGAGAACCGGCTGGAACGGGAGCGGTCCCTCCTGGCGCGGGCGGAAATGCAGCAGGCTCAGTTGCAGATGCTCCGCTATCAAATCAATCCGCATTTTTTATTCAACGCCCTCAACACCATTTTCGGTCTGATTGGCCTGGAACCCAAAAACGCCCGCCTGATGGTGCGGGAACTGGCCGATTTTTTGCGGTATTCACTCCATTCACCCCAGACCGGAATGGTCACTCTGAAGGAGGAAATTGCATCCATTCGTCATTTTTTGCAAATCCAGCACATCCGCTTTGGCGACCGGTTGGTGACCGGATTTGACATTGCCCCGGAGGTGGAAACCTGCCAGGTTCCGGTTTTTCTGCTCCAACCGGTGGTGGAAAATGCCATGAAATACGGGATGCAAACGGATGCGCCGGTGCAGATTCGGATTATTGCCCGCCGTCACCGGGGGACTCTGTTTCTCCGGGTGGCCAACACCGGCACCTGGGTCACCCCGCACCCAGCGGGTGCCCGTCCCGAAGGCATGGGCATCGGTTTGCAAAACGTGCGGGAAAGGCTGGGCCGGTTGTTTGGGCCAAAAGCCGCACTTCGCTCCCGTGCCGTCTTTGGGTGGGTGGTCATCCAAATCCGGATGGAGCAACCGGAAGAGGACGGAGCCTCTTGAAATGAATTCCAGGTTGGTTTGAAGCCATTGCAAACCATTCGAAACCAGCCCGAGCTTGCTTTCTTTTTCGCATATTTCGCGGTTTGATGATTTCTTGGGGAACGAAATGAAAAGCAACGCGACTATGGCAACACCAACCCACTCTTCCAGAAATTCCGTGAGGTGCCTATGTTTCGCAAGCCGCTTACCCTTTTGGCCGGATTGTTCATATTTTTTGTGACGTTCGCCGGAGCCGTCTGGGCGACCAGAACCCAAACCATCATTCCGCTCCAGCCACTTTGCCCGTTACCGGCTCCGGTTCCGCCGCCGGTGGCTGACCCTGCACCACGGCCTGAGCCAAAACCCGAAAAGAAATCACCTCCCAAACGGACGCTTTTAACTCCCAAACAATTTGCCGAATATCAGCAATCCATTCAAAAAACCGCCACGATGGTTTCCGATGGAAGCGCCCAGCAACTGGCAAATGAACTGGGCCTCAATATTCTCAATGTAACCTGGGAGGATACCGGCAGATACAAGGGGTCCAGCGTCGGCCCGAACATCAGCGACATGACCATCCAGGTGGCCAACCGGGACCCCAAAACCGAACGATTGAATGTGACCTGTATGCCGGTCATTCGATTCCCCAATTTTTCGGATGTTTCCTGCGACCTCAATCCACGGGATTTCACCTTGCTGGTGGGCAATCACACGGGGCAGGAACTGAAACGGGTTTCGCTGTATGATTTTCTGGCAAACCCGACAAACTTCCTTTCAAATCCGAATTCCTGGAAATCACCCCAAAAGACGTTGCTTTGTGAACGGGACGAAAAAGTGCTGGTCAGCGCCCAGGCTTGTTTCCTGCCCATTCCCAAACAGGGAGCGGCGGAATTCAACCCCGTGTTGTTCAATTACCAATCCGTCAGCGGTGACCCGGCAGTGCTCACAATTTTGGCCACCCGCGAAGGAACCAGCGTCACTGTGATTGACAACAAACGGGATGCCTTTGAAACCGGCGGCGTTTGGGGCCAACGTCTGTTTCATAACATTGACGGCCAACGGGCCAGCCTGACCGGCGAGCGGGAAAGTGATTTCAAGGCGAAGGATCCTGTGGCCAAACCGACTCCGGGGGTGGGAACCGAACAGAAAGAAACCGGCTTGAATATGGTGTTATTGATTCAGGTTCCGCTCAAACAAAAACATCCCATGCAGTTGGATGATGAAGCGGACGCGGTGGCTGAATGTGTTGCGGCACCGCCTGCCAGCGGAGCCCTGAAAGCAAAAAGTGATGTCGAAAACGCCGTGATTGGCCATGGTGCCGTGGAAGGCCCCTTTACGGAAATTGACAACCTCGCCATTGAGCGGGATGACCGGTATCCGGTGCGGGTCACCATTCAGTTTTACAAGGCGACTTCCAACGGAGTTGTCAGCCGTTCCGATTTGCAGGAAATCAAAAGCCAGATTGACCGGGTTTACAAACAAAGCGACTACGTGGGCAGTCTGGTCACGCAGGGTGAAACCGGACGCATCACCGAATATGCCGGAACCAAGATTCAACCGGCTGACTGGTGGCAGCAATTCTGGCAACGTCACCAACAAAACACGGGCGACAGCCCCGCTGTGGCAATGGCCAAATTGAAAGTCTTGCTGGGGCAGAATTACCAGCAACAACCGGTTTCCGAACTCTACTTGCGAAACCTGCTCAGGCGGAAATGAGAAATGAGAATTGAGATATTGAGATTTGAGAAGCAAAATAAAACCCAGGATTCAGGGGTTAAGATTTTTGAAGATGGAAGCCGCTCAGAACCGGAACCAGGATTTTATTCCCAATTCCCAATTCTCAATTCTCAATTCATCTTGCTGGTAAAGAGGCAATTCGTTGGCCTTTGCGCCCGGTTGGTGACGTTGCCAAGATTTGAATGGTGTCGGTTCCGGGTGGCAGTTCGATGGCCCGGTCATATTTTCCGGCATTGTCCACCAGAGTGGGGATACCGTTGATACGCAGGATAACTCCCGGTTCGGTTTGGCCTGAAATTTCAAACAAGCCAGCACCCAAATGGATGAGAGACGGCTGGTCAATCCGAATTGGTCTCCCTGTGAGGTCAGGCTGGACGACCACCTGGAACCTGAACCCATCGCTCCAGAGTCCTGGTTTCCCGTTGGGGCCAATGCCTGCCACCCGCCAGAAATAGGCGGCGGTGGTTGATTTCAGGGGGAGGGCAAAGACGGTGAGCGGAACCGTGCGGTCAACCAGCAGCGAGGGGGTAATGGAAAAAGGTAATTCCGAAACCTGAATTTTATAGCCTCTGGAACCAGAGACCGGTTTCCAGGAAAAAGTGATTTCCGGGGCTTGTTCCGGTCGGATGGTGATGGCGGTCAGGTTGGCCGGTGATTTCAGGGTTGGTTTTTCCGGAACGGTCATCTCGTTGACCGTCCCATTGGCATTCCACACCAATCGCCGGTTTTCCTTTACCACCCGTTGGCGGTCATTATCCGGAGTGACCAGCACCATCCCTTTTCCAACCGTGATTTCCGACTGTTTCGTCGTGGGGTTGCGCCGAATGGTTGATTCAGAATCATCGTTAAAGTTGAAAATCAAACCGCCGCTCCGCATGGTGTTGCTGTCATTGGTGGAAGGTTTGTTGGTTGAAATATTGACATCACCGCCGACCAATTCATTATTGACGGTATTTCCCTCGCTATCCTGGTTTTTTCGGTTTTCCTTGACGAGCACCGTCGAATTGGCTTCCAGTTTGAGAACGCTGTTATCAATATACTTCAACGAGGCTGCGGCATTTGAACCGGTTTGGATGCAGTCGCCTTCTTCGAGTCCCATGCCGGCCACGGCTGGAATGATGGTCGAGCCCCGGCGGATGACCACTTCACCTTTGCAATTGACCAATGAGGTTTGAACTTTTTCAGGTGCCGGAGGGGGGAAATATTCACTGATGAGTTTTCGTCCCCCAAACCCGACGGCCAGACAAAGCCCAATACTCAAAATCGTATAGCCCGCAAAATAAAGCGGGGCTTTGGGAATGGAAACCCATTCAATCAGTTCCGGTTTCGGGAGGAGTTGCTTCACTGGGTGCTGAACCTGAAGGATGATTGCGATACGGATGGGGAATCATAAGCTTTCCCTGGCTGTGCAACAATGAAAATAACCAGAAAAAAATGTTAAAGGCTGTGAAATCAAGTCTTTTTGGATTCCAAAATTTCCTGACCGGAACCGTCTCAGTAAATTTTCAGGTGAGACTTCAGGCGTCAGCGGTGCATCACCAGCAATGAAAACAGCCTCAATCCTCAGTCCTCAGCCCTATTTTCAGGTGAGACTTCATGCGCGGCGGCGCACCACCAGCCATGAAAACCGGCTCAGTCCTCAGTCCTCAGTCCTATTTTCAGGTGAGTATGGCATTCAGCCGCAATCAGGTCTTCAACCTTGCTCATCACCTGTGCCACCGGGAGGGAAAGTTCGCTTCCCACATCAAAGCCGGCTCCCTCTATTCCCCAAATGCGCAACCGCCGGGGGAGTTGACCCAACACGGTGGCCAGTTGAATTGCTTCAGGCAGGCTGACGGTGTGGGTTGAAACCTGAAACCAGGCATTGGGAATGGCTTCAGTTCGTCCGTCAAGGATGTGAATGGTTCCCGCCGGTGCTCCTGAAGTAACCGCATCCACAATCAGAACCACTTCAAATTCAGTGAAATAGCAAAGCAGGCTGGCCCCATCGGGGCAGGCTTCGATGACTTGAACCTGAGTTCCGAGCCGGTTTTTGAGGCGGCGGGCCAACAGAATGCCCACTGCGTCGTCGCCGCGAAATTCCTGCCCCATGCCAATCAGGCAAATTCTCGATGGAGAAAGGACTGAGGACTGAGGACTGAGGACTGAGGACATGTGTTTCCGGCTCCGGGATGGATTGGGAAACCCCGTAACCCGGAACTCCCCATCGCAAAGCTGGTTCAATCCCGTTGCAACTCCAACTTCAGAAAATGGGTGGCGCAGGAAATACAGGGGTCATAGTTGCGAATGGCCTGTTCACATTGCCACGTCAGTTCTTTGTGAGGCAGGTGCAGGCGCGGCCCGACAAAGTGGCGCAGGTCGTCCTCAATGGATTTCTGATTTTGCGAGGTCGGCGGCGTGATTTTGGCGTCCAGAATAATGCCGTTCTCATCAATTGAATAGCGGTGATAGAGGGTTCCACGCGGGGCCTCGGTGCAGGCCCGTCCGGTGCCGGCCCGGAACGGAACCTCAAGGGACGGCTGGTCGGGCATTTCATACCGGTCAATGATGCGGAGCGCTTCGTCATAGGCATACAACAACTCGATGCTCCGTAAAACAATACTCAGGAATGGGTTCAGGCAGGGAACGGCAAGTCCGAATTCCCGTGCCGCTTCCTGTGCCAACGGAGACAACCGGTCAAAATTCAAATTGAACCGTGCCTGCGGCCCCACCGCATAGGCACCCCGTTCCTTCAAACGGCAATGGAGCGCGTTGGAGTAGGCCACGTGCTCCTCCTGGAAATGCGCATCAAAGTCTTCCACCGCAATATCCAAGCCGTGATTGGAAACCAGCCGTCCTTCATTGAAGGGGTACTCGGTTGGGTGTTGCAGGGAAACAAACTCATAGGATTTTTCAAAATCCGGGAAGGACAGGTTTTTCAGCCAGCGCACGTGCGCCAGCGCCTCGTCGCGGGCCGTGAGCAGATTTTCCCGCAGGTGGTGGAAATCCGGTTTGCGGGGAACTTTGTAAAAACCGCCCACCTTGACATTGACCGGATGGATTTCGCGTCCGCCGAGCAAGGTCACAATTTCATTGCCCACCTTTTTCATGCGCAACCCGCGCTTGACAATTTCCGGGTGGTCCTTGGCCATCTGAATGGCGTCTTCATAGCCCAGAAAATCCGGTGCATGAAGCATGAACATGTGGAGTGCGTGACTTTCAATCCATTCACCGCAATAAATCAACCGGCGCAGTTCGCGGATTTGCCCGCCGACTTGCACTCCGCAGGCCTGTTCAATGGCATGGACGGCGCTCATCTGGTAGGCAATCGGGCAGATTCCGCAAATCCGGGCCGTGATGTCGGGGGTTTCGCGGCAGTCGCGCCCCCGCAGGAAGGCTTCGAAAAAGCGGGGCGGCTCAAAGATTTTCAATTGCACCTCCGCCACCCGGTCACCGGCGATTTTGACCAACAAAGCCCCTTCTCCCTCGACCCGCGCCAGATAGTCAACTTTGATGGTTTTATTTTTCATGGATTTCACTCGCTTGGCGGAACGGGTCGGAAAAAGCGTTGTAGGTGCGGAAGACCCGTGAAATATCCTCTGATTTCATCCCCAGTTGCACCAGATGATTGCCCAGGGAATGCGCATTCGGTGCCTCCATCGGGCCATAACAGCCGTAACAGCCCCGGTCATAGGCAGGGCAAATGGCCCCGCACCCGGCATGGGTGACCGGCCCCAGGCAAGGTGTTTGCCGGGCTACCATGACACAGACATTCCCGCGCATTTTGCATTCCACGCAGACACTGTGACTGGGAATTGCCGGTTTGCGCTGGTTGACGAACGCATTGATGACTTCCACCAACTGGAGCTTGTTGATGGGGCAGCCGCGCAGTTCGTAATCAACTGCCACATGATAGGAAATCGGCGTCGAATGACTGAGCGTGCTGATATATTCCGGACTGGCATAGACAACCGAAATAAACTCCTTCACGTTTTTGAAATTCCGCAGGGCCTGAATTCCCCCGGCGGTGGCGCAGGCACCAATCGTCACCAGGTATTTTGAAGCCCGGCGGACTTCGTGAATCCGCTCTGCATCGTGTTGGGTGGTAATGGAGCCTTCGACCAGGGAAAGGTCATAGGGACCTTTGAGCACTGCCCGCGTGGCTTCGGGAAAATAGGCAAGGTCAATTGCGCCGACCACGGTCAACAATTCGTCTTCGCAATCCAGCAGGCTCAACTGACAGCCGTCACAGGAAGCAAATTTCCAAACCGCCAATTTGGGTTTTCTGCGTTTTTTCATATTCGGAGGTTTTATCCGCGAAGGACGCAAAGAAACGCCAAGAAAAACAAGAAGCTCTTTTTGGCAACAAGATAAAAATCAGATTGCTTTTCTTCCTTCGCGTTTCTTCGCGTCCTTCGCGGATAAAATTATCTGACAATCCATAGTATCCATCACTTCTTCAATTTATGCCCGGCCAGATTGCCCAGCCCGTCGTAGCAGGCATATTTGTACAGTTCATGGAGGGTCGGGAAATTGAAAATCGTGGAAATCACGTCCCGGAGGGTTTTTTTATCCTGCACCAGTGTCAATCCGTAATGTATCAGTTCCGAAGCCAGATTGCCCATCATATGAACGCCGCAAATGACCAAATCCTCACGGTTGAACACCAGTTTGAGAATGCCATCCTGCACGCCCATGATTTTTCCCCGTGGCATATCCTGATAGCGGGCCACTCCGGTGCAATAACTGAGCCCCTGTTTTTTGGCCTCATCCTCGGTCAAACCCACCATGGAAACTTCGGGAATCGTGTAAATGGCAAATGGATAGACCTTGCTGACTTGTTTCATGTCACCGACGTTAAACATGGTCCCGACGGCTTCGCGGCCCTGTTCCATGCTGGTGCTGGCCAGAGCGGGGAACCCAATCACATCACCCACGGCAAAAATATGCGGCACCGAGGTGCGGTATTCCTGGTCCACCTGGACCACTTCGCGGGGTCCCAGGTTGACGCCGATTCCTTCACAATTCAGTCCCTTGGTGCTGCCGCAACGACCGGCGGCATACAAAAACATGTCCACTTCCAGCACTTCCCCCGATTTGAGCGGAATCCGGATGGGCTGGCTTTCATCCGCCGGAACTTCAACGGATTCAAATGAAGTCTTGAACAGAATGGCCACGCCGTCCTTGCTCATTTTTTCAACCAGGCTTTGGGTCACATCCGAATCCAGAAACGGCAGGATGGCATCGCTGTAGTTGACCAGATACACTTTGGTTCCCATCGTGGCAAAAATCGTGGCGTATTCACAGCCAATCACGCCCGCTCCAATCACGGCCAGGGTTTTGGGAAACCGTTCGATGGTCAGAATCGTGTCGGAATCATGCACCCGCACGCCGTCAAACGGGATGTTGTCCGGATGAAAAGGGTATGAGCCGGTGGAAATCAGGATATAGCGCGCGCTGATGGTGGTTTCGGTTTCTCCGGTGACGCGAATCGTATGCTGGTCCACAAACGAACCCTTGCCGAAATAGACATCCACTTTGTGCCGCACGAGGTTGTCGTGCATCTGGTCGCTTTCGTTGGTGGTCACAAAGTTTTTCCGGAACATGAAATCCTCAACCGAGGTTTCGCGGGTAAACTGACGGTCCACCCCATAAAGGCCCCGGTCCGCTTTGCCGGAAAAATAGAGGGCGGTTTCCTTGAGGGTTTTCGAGGGGAGCGTGCCGGTCAGAATACCGGCTCCGCCCACTTTGGGGGCTTTTTCAATGATGGCGACTTTCAAACCAAAATACGCAGCTTTGACGGCGGCTTTTTCGCCCGCCGGACCGGAACCGATGACAGCCAAATCATACTGTTCCATAGCATCTCCTCATGGGTGTGTTCTGGACGGCATCCGGACATTCCGGACGATTGGCTCAAACTTTTTTTTTGAATTGCTGGGGGAAAACAAAAGTTGTGAGGGTGAAGAAACCCGGTTGAAACTGCCGCAAGAGTAACCCGGTTCAGGCTGGAAATGAAGCCCTAATTGCTGAAACCAAGGGTTCGTTGAAGGGAGAATGGGCGGGAAAACAAAAAAAGTGGCAGGTCCGGGATGAAACCGAAAACCTGCCACAAACCACTGAGGTGAATCACTCAAATGTACAGGGAAGTCACGCCCCTCGGACGCCTCACATCAGGCCGGGGTTGCTTTGACCGGCAAAACCGGTTTGCCCCTCAATTCGGACCATCCGCAGCACCACAAAACCTGTTAGGCAAAAAAGCATTTGACCCGCACGTTTTTTGTAATAGGGTGCGGTTCCATCATTCTGAATTATCTGTAACCAAAGTGAGGTATCCCAACTTGAAGAAGCTGTTTGTACTTGCCATGTTGCTGACGCTGGTCAGTTCCCTGGTGTCTCCGTTTTCCCTTCAGACCAGGGCTGAGGAGGGGATGTGGACGTTTGACAACCTCCCGCTCAAACAATTGAAGGAAAAATACGGATTTGAGCCAACCAGGGAATGGCTGGACCATGTGCGCCTGTCGAGTGTGCGATTCAACGATGGCGGCTCCGGTTCTTTTGTCAGTCCCAATGGGCTGGTGATGACCAACCATCACGTGGCGATGGGACAATTGCAAAAGATGTCCACCGCCGAACGGAACTTTGTCGCCACCGGCTTTTATGCCGCCACGCAAAACGACGAAGTCAAATGCGCCGACCTGGAACTGAACGTGCTTGATTCCTATGAAAACATCACCGACCGGGTGCGCGCGGCGGTCAAGCCGGACATGAACGAAACCCAAGCCCTCAAAGCCCGGCAGGCCGAAATGGCCAAAGTCGAAAAGGAAAGCACCGATAAAACCGGGCTTCGGTCCGATATTGTGACACTCTATCAGGGTGGTGAATATTGGGTTTATCGTTATAAGAAATACACCGATGTCCGGCTGGTGATGGCACCCGAACGGCAAATAGCGTTCTTTGGCGGGGATGCCGACAATTTCACCTTCCCACGCTATGACCTGGATATGACCTTTTTCCGGGTTTATGAAAACGGCAAGGCGATTTCGTCGCCCCATTTTCTGAAATGGAACAACCGGGGCGCAGCCAAGGACGAGCTGGTTTTTGTTTCCGGCCATCCGGGGCGCACCGAACGGCTGCTGACCCATCAACAATTGAAGCTCAAGCGGGACGTGCAAAATCCGCTCACTTTGAAATTTCTGCAAAAGCGGATTGATATTCTGAATGCCTTTTCAAAGAAAGGTCCCGAACAGGCTCGCCGCGCCCTGGGCGAAATTTTTGGTCTGTCCAACTCCCTCAAAGCTTATCAAGGCGAATATGACGGATTGCTGGATGAATCATTGATGAATCGTCACAAACTGATGGAGCAGGATTTCAAAAAACGGGTGGCGGAAAATCCGGAACTCAACCGCGAATACGGCGATGTCTGGGAGAAAATTGCGGACCTGACGAAAAAGCAGGAACTGGCGCTCAAACAAGGAGTGATTGGGAATCTGCGGTCCCGCTATGCCACGATTGCCCAGACCCTGATTCGGGTGGCTGAGGAACGGGAGAAGAAAGACGAAGAGCGGCAAGCCGGCTTCCATGAAGCACAGCTTGATGAAATCAAAGGATTTCTGTTCTCACCGGCACCGATTTACGCCGACCAGGAAGAGGCTTCCATTGCCGGTTTGTTGCAACTGGCCCTGGATGAACTGGGTCCGGAAGACCCCTTTGTCAAAACCGTGCTCAATGGCAAAGCCCCGGCGGTTTTTGCCAAGGAAGTCACCTCGACGACCAAACTGGGCGACCCGGCGTTTCGCAAATCGTTGTTTGAAGGCGGCAAGGCGGCCATCACGGCCTCAACCGACCCCTTCATTCAAATCATGCAAAAGCTGGGACCGCTCTACAAAGAGCGCGAAGACCGCAACCGCAAGGAAATCAATGCCCCGCTGGCAGCCCTTTCCGAACGGCTGGCCAAGGCCCGGTTTGCCGTCTATGGCAAAAACAGCTATCCGGACGCCACCTTTACCCTGCGGTTGAGTTTTGGAACTGTCAAAGGCTATCCCATGAACGGAACGCAGGCTCCTTACAAAACCACCTTGTTCGGCCTGTTTGACCGGGCTTTGAGTTTTGACCAGGACGGCGATTTTGCGTTGCCAAAACGATATTGGGACCGCAAGGACAAGCTGGACCTGACCACACCGGTCAATTTCGTCAACACCTGCGACATTATCGGCGGAAATTCCGGTTCACCGGTCATCAACCGGAACGGCGAGTTGGTGGGATTGATTTTCGACGGCAACATTGAAAGCCTGCCGGGCAATTTCATTTACGACGAAGCCAAAAACCGGGCGGTGGCGGTTCATCCGGCTTTCATTATGGAAGCTTTGCGGAAACTCTACGACGCTCCGGCGCTCGCCAATGAAATCGAAGGCAATGCTGCCAAGGCAGCCGGGCAGTAGTTGGGGATTCGGGTTCAGGGTTCAGGGTTCAGGGTTTTTCTAGGTGTTGGATTTGTGGATTCAGCGAACCGTTCTTGGCAAATGGGAAAGTGCTTTGTAAAGTGAAATATTCACGCTGTGACAGGTTCACTGA
>JAIBAN010000115.1 GCA_019695185.1 Blastocatellia bacterium
CTTATTTCCCGCAGACCCGCAAAAAGTTGCGGTCAGGTGCAAAAATTTTTCCCAACCCACCGTAACCCGGCCACCACTACAAACCGGGGAGTGCGCTCTTGCAAAAATTCAGTCCTGACCGTGGTGGACACCCTCAGCCAATGGTTGGTGCCCTCCGTTCCCATCACAAACGGCCTGACATGTTTGGCTGCCAATTCCAAAACCAATGAGGGTCTGTCCCTCCGAGTCCGGCATTTCTATTTTGGACGGCACCGCCAATACCTTTACCGGTACTGGTCAGCAGCAACCCGGATGGTGCCGGGCAGCCTGCCGAAAACCAGGAACGGCATTATCCAGGTGATTGTCATTGATGAGGCGAACACTTCAGGCGAAGCCAAAAGCACTTCCTTCAACCATCAATTGACATCTTTCCAGCCGTGAACTGCTCCCTTACCCACAACTTTGTGGTGGGTCCGGCGAATGCTGAAACAGCATTTTGTAACCCCCTCAAATAAAAGTCGTGCAAGCGATTCGCAAGCGAAACCAAGGCAATGAAGTGTTGACTAAGCGGCAGAGGGGTGCCTGTCACTCGCCTTCAGCGCGGAACCTGACAGTTATCTGTCATTCGGCCCCTCGATGATGTGGTGCTGGTCACGCATACCAGGGTAATTCCATCTCAAAGGTGGGAAGTGGTCAGGGCAGGGCTGGCGGAAATGCCAAAGGCTCCGCCAGTCCTGTTATCCAAGGCATTGGGTGAATCAGTCGCCTTAACGCCGCCAGCCACCACGGGCAGACTGCCGGGCGGCGCGAATAAAATCACGGTCCCCCGCCGTTTCCGGCGCGACATAGGTAAAGCCTTCGATGGTGCGCCGTTCGATCTTTTTACCGAGGGTCCGCTCGATGGTTTTGACCATGGGTTCGTCCGTGGAAGTGACCAGGGTAAAGGCATCGCCCAGATGGTCGGCCCGACCCGTCCGGCCAATTCGGTGGGTGTAAGCCTCCACCGTATCGGGCATATCATAGTTAATTACGTGTGACACACCGGAAACATCAATTCCACGGGCGGCAATATCGGTTGCCACCAGAATCCGGTGCCGGCCGGTGCGGAACCCTTCCAGCGCCTCCTGCCGCTTGTTTTGTGAGAGATTCCCTTGCAGGGAAGCCGTCCCATGCCCCATTTTCTGCAACTGTTCGGCCAACCGTTTGGCCCGGTGTTTGGTCTTGGTAAACACCAACACCGAACCTTTACCCGACCCCTGTAACAACTGGTTGAGGAGGGTCGTTTTCTGGTCCGAACCAACCGGAAAGAGGGCATGGGAAACCGTGGCGGCTGGGGCGGGTTTGCCCACCTGGACCGTGATCGGGTGCTGCAGGATTTTGGTGGCCAGTCCTTTCACTTGGTCCGGCATGGTAGCCGAAAACAGCAGGTTCTGCCGTTTTTTCGGCAACCGGTCCAGAATTTTATTGATGGACACCAGAAAACCCATGTCAAACATCATGTCGGCTTCGTCCAAAACCAGAACTTCCAGCCGGGAAAGGTCAATCGTACCCTGGCCAAGATGGTCCAGCAACCGACCGGGGCAAGCCACCACAATCTCGGTATTGCGGCGCAGTTTGGCCACTTGGGGTTGCATGCCGACTCCGCCATAAACAGTGGTGCTGCGGATGCCGGTCGTGCGACCCAGGCCGCCAATGGTGGTATGAATCTGTTCAGCCAGTTCACGGGTCGGGGCCAGAATCAGGGCTCGGATCAATCCCCGTGGTCCCTGGCTCAACCGGTGCAGAATCGGCAGAACAAATGCAGCCGTTTTGCCGGTGCCGGTTTGGGCCAAACCGAGCACGTCGGAGCCGGCGAGAATCGCGGGAATGGATTGGTGTTGAATTGGGGTGGGGGTGAGGTACCCTAGAGATTTTACGCCTGCAAGCACATGGGGATGCAGTTGAAACGAATCGAATGTCAAAGAAAATCCTTTTTTGAAATCCGGAAAGCCTTTGCAGTCTGTCTCATTCCGGAATGTTTATTTCTTACAACCAACAGTCACGACAGAAAAATCTTGTTTGGCGTAATCATAATTCCGAAAGGTAGCACAACTTGTTACCAAAAGTCAGCCCTGGTGGCGAAGGTGGCTTGGGCCGGACTGATTGCCTTTGCTCAAACGGGCATTATTCGGACTCCGTGGGGTGAAATCAATGCACTTCAAGGGGGCATGCCGCACCGACTGGCACAACTCCAGCCCCTGTTCCCCCGAAATCAACCCCCCACCTTGTGGCCAAATCTGAGTGACTGAAGTGGTTTGCTGGCTTCTGTTGCTTGATGACCCGCCGCAATCGGCGGAAAGCGGCAGAATTTAGCATAAGGTGTTGCAGCCGCTGGTTAGCCCACGTCGCAGGCAGGGTCAGTCACCATCCAAGGTGAAAATTGCTTCTGAAACGCTGCCAGGGTTCCTTGCTGTGGGGTCCGGTCATAGACCGCAAACACCACCCGGTCGAACCAACCGGCAAACCGCTCCGATCTGAGCCATTCGCCAAAAGCATCGGCGACCTGGACCGGATTGTTTCGAAAAACGCCACAACCCCAAGCACCCAGTAACACATTGCGATGGCCCTCCTGAGCAGCCACCGCCAGCACCATCCCTGCCCGCCGCCGCAAAACTGCATCAAGAGCAGGTCCACAATGGGGGTCACGTTGGAGGGCCACTCCTGCGTTGGGAGCCGGGGCCGTTATGACTGAAGCCAGGAAAACAGTATCCGGAACGTCCCGGCTCCGGGTGCGAAACCACGGGACGCACGGTGAGTAAATCATGTGGTCGGTATAGAGGACCGAGTCATTGGCCCGATTCGCTTCGTAATAGGCAGGTTGTGTCAGCAGACACCGATAGAGCCCTGAGCATCGTGACAGGTCCTCCTCCTGCGCTTTTGCACCATTCAAAAATCCTCCGCCGGGGTTCCGGGCGGAAGCAAAGCTCAAAAGCACAAGGTCGGATATGGATTCGGACTCAACCAAACGCCGGGCTGCAGCTTGCGTTGTCTCACTGGTGACCTCAATGGCAGGTGGGGGGCCTGGCCTTCCCACCAGATGATTGAGGCATGCTTCTGTTTGGTGCGGTTGATACAACCGCGTTCGGTCAACTGCCTGTGAAAGCGCTGGCTCAAGCGAAAGCTGCTCCCCAAGCTCCGTCACAATGAACCCTGTATCCAGGATTTGAAGTGTTTGTTTGGCGATCCCTTTCAATGACATCTGGCTTGATTCCCCTTCAGGTCAAGGTGTACTCCGGTCAGTCTTATCATTTGGCCCGGTTCCCGCCAACCACCTTGCAGTTCAAGCAATCGCACCGGACCAGTCTGTGAAGACAGTGCCAAGTTCAAGGCAAAAGTGTTGACCGTTGTGGCGGGCTGCGGCATGATGAAGTAATTTCGAATTATTTCGAGTAATTTCGATTGATTTTCGAGGGTTGCCATGTACTCCTTTTTTCCTCTTCACCACCCGCCGCCTGATTTCAACCAATCAGAAAATCCGGTGGCTTGTTATTTCCGGGGGCTGGTCGAGCGGGGTGAGCTTTCCCAGGAAGATGCTCTTGCTGCCACCCTCTCTTTTCTCCTGGAAGACATCGACCATCTGAAGTTCATCATCCAGACCCTGGAGTCAGGTTTCCCACTGGAAGGGAAACGGCTCTTTGCAGGTACTCCGCCGGAATATACTGACGAAGCACCGGAAGCCGCAATCGCGGTCATCCGCGGCTCACAGGAGAAATTCCAACAGCAGGCAGACCAATCAACCGGACTGTATATTGCGGTTTACTCCGAAGGAAACGCCATCCGGTCCCAGGCTGTGACCAACCGCGATGACGCCTGGCTGGTTCTCAACCGGAAGAAAAAACACACCCCGGAGGCTCCGGTTGGGGTCGTTTACGCCACGGACCGCTGCTTTCGTTTGAGCGTCGTGGTCTGCGAATCCACGACTCCTGCCGCGCTGGAGACAGCCCGGCACCACCTGCTGCGGGTGGCCAATCTCAACCGGACGGCGAAATTTGAGTATGTGGTTCTGCAAAACCGTGCCATTGACCATACGGACCGGTTCCTGCCGCTTTGGCTCAAAGAGCAGCTTGCCCAGGAGCCGGAGCGATGGAAAGGGCCTTTTTCAAGCTGAAACGCCATCATGCCCACACCAACTTTGGAGTTGCTTCCGTTCCAGCTTCGGACCGCCATTGAAATCACCCTGGCCGGGCCTCCGGTGGCCGCCGGGTTTCCTTCGCCGGCGGAGGACATGCTGAGTACGGGGCTGGACCTCAATGAGTATCTGGTCAAGCGCCCGGAAGCCACCTTCCTGGTGCGAGTCCAGGGTGAATCCATGCTGGGCGCGGGCATTCAGCCGGGCGATATTTTGATTGTGGACCGGCTGGCGAATGTGACGGACCACGCCATTGTCGTGGCGGTGCTCCAGGGAGAATTCACCGTCAAACGGCTCCGGCTGCACGGGCGGCGGATTGTGCTGCTGCCGGAAAACGATACCTTCCCACCCATCGAGGTCACGGAAGCGGATGATTTCCGGGTCTGGGGGGTGGTGCTGCATCTCATCCGGACGTTCAAACATGGCCGCTGAAATCTTTGCTTTGGTAGATGCCGATGCGTTCTATGTTTCCTGCGAGCGGGTTTTCCAGCCTCGCCTCGAAGGCAAGCCCTGTGTCGTCCTCTCAAACAATGACGGCTGTGTGGTGGCCCGCTCCCAGGAGGCCAAAGCGTTGAAAATCCCCATGGGGGCCCGGCGGTTTGAACTGGATGATTTTTTGCTCCGGCACGGGGTTGAGGTTTTTTCCTCCAATTACGAGCTGTACGGCAACTTTTCCGCCCGCATGGTGCAGACCCTGCGGCGATTTTCCCCGGCGGTGGAGGTGTATTCGATTGACGAGTCGTTTGTGAGTTTTCCGCCTGACTCGGATTTTTCCGCCCTGGGCGACCGGATTCGCCGCACCATGAAACAGGGAACGGGCATTCCCGTGACGGTTGGCTTTGGTCCAACCAAAACTCTGGCCAAGGTGGCGGCGGAATTCGGCAAAAAGGAAGGCGGCGTGTTTGACGTGGTGGATCGGGAAACCCGGATGGACGCCCTGCGGAGGCTGCCGGTGGGGGAGGTCTGGGGCATCGGGCGGGCATCGGTCAAAAAGCTGGCCCGGATCGGGATCACAACCGCCTGGGATTTGGCCCAACTGGATGCCCCCGACGCTCGCCGGGTGCTGACGGTGACCGGAGCCCGGACCGTTCTTGAGTTGCAGGGCGTTTCCTGCCTCCCCCTGGAGCAGCTTCCTTCCCCCCGGAAAAGCCTCTGTATTTCCCGGTCGTTCGGACGGCCCATTTTGATTGCCGATGACCTGGGGGAAATCCTGGCCACCTATGCGTCCCTGGCGGCAGCCAAGTTGCGCCGCAGCCGGTTGGAAGCCACAGCCATGCAGGTCTGGATTGAAACCAGCCGGTTTGCCAAAGAAGTTTTTGGCCGGGCCGCCACGATTCATTTTGACCGCCAGACCGCCTCCACGCCGGAATTGGTCAAAGCGGCGGTGGCTGCTGCGCAGCGCCTGTTCCAGCCAGGTCATCTCTACCTGCGGGCCGGGGTGCTGCTCTTCGGGTTGGTGCCACCCCAGCCGGTGCAATTGGAACTCTTTGCCGAATGTTACACGGACAAACAGCGCCGGCTGATGACGGTGATTGATGGACTGAACCACAAGTACGGCAAACAGTCCGTCTTCCTGGCAGTGACGGGCTTTGACGCAACTTGGCAGGCCCGTGCCAATTGGCGTTCGCCCAGGTACACCACCCGGTGGGAGGAACTGCCTTTCGTTAAGGCCTTTTGAAGTGAAAAATCCAGGAATTTGGAATCCTTTCTGGTTTTTTCCCGAATTCAACGCTATTCTTGTTCCTCAAACCCTCCCCAATTACCAACAAAGTAACGGTGGCGTAACAGCCGGACCCGGCACTTTGTTTCTGCAGTACAATCCAATGTGTTTTCACATGGAGCCTACCTGCTTTTGTGGCAGCAGGTAGGCTTTGACTCCCTGCAAACAGCTTTTGCGCAGGGAGCGCAGGGCCTTTTCGGGGAGTTTCTAGCCCTTTCCCTTACAGTTTGCTTATTTTCGGAGGTATGGAATGAATCGTCACATTCGGTGGTTGCCGTTTTTGGTATCAGCTTTTCTCGTTATCACACATTTCGGAGTGTTTCGTTATTTCAACAGCGCTGCTTCAGAGAAGGAGCCACAACAACAAACTGTGCCGGAGCAGGTTGAGGACTATCGCAGTCCGGGGGGGCGGCATAAGCTCCGCGTCGAAACACCGGAGGCCGCCGCCAAAGTCGAACGGCAGGGCGGGCGGCTGATTGCCGATTACGGCGGTTTCAAGTTGTATGAAACCGACTTGGCCACCGCCGACAGCATGCGGGTGCAAAATGCGGGGCAGCTCCAGGACGTGGACAACGTGCTGCTGCTCAATGTCCGCCAGATTGACACGACGACGGAAACGGCCCAAGCCTTGCGCACGGCTCCGGCAGCGGGCACCGAAAGCGGCCTGCGGTTGGTGCAGTTTGTGGGACCGGTCAAAGACGAATGGCATCAGGCGCTGGAAGCCACCGGGGTGCAGATTGTGAGCTACATTCCGATGAACGCCTATCTGGTTCACGGCGACGCCAAGGCACTCAAACGGCTCAAGGAATTCACCACCCGCGCGTATGTCCAGTGGGATGG
Source organism: Blastocatellia bacterium (assembly GCA_019695185.1). Classification (GTDB taxonomy): domain Bacteria; phylum Acidobacteriota; class Blastocatellia; order Chloracidobacteriales; family Chloracidobacteriaceae; genus JAIBAN01. The sequence continues at coordinate 6,708 of JAIBAN010000115.1, forward strand.
CGACTATCTGCCTGAGTACAAAATCCAGCCCGACCCGCGAGGCAAAAAAGGTGCCAATGGTGAAGCCCGCCCTCTCAATGGCGGCCAGGACACCGAAAAGGACCGGGACGTGTATACGGTTCAACTCCTGCGGGCTGAAAAAGAGGGCAATCAGGCGACCTTGAACCTTATCAATCAATACAAGACCGGGGAAATTCGCCGCCGGTACGACATCCTGAATTACACCAACATTGTGGTGCGGCTGTCGCCCGCCGCGCTCTCGGTTCTCGCCAAGCTGTCCGATGTGATTGTGGTCGAGCCCTATGTCACGCCCGTCAAACACGACGAACGGCAAAACCAGATCATCGCCGGCAATCTGACGGGAAACCTGCCGACCTCCGGCGGCAGTTGGCTGGGGTATCTGGCGACCAATGGCTTTACCCAGGCACAATTCACCGCCTCGAATTTCGTGGTGAACGTTTCCGACAGCGGGATTGACAACGGGACGACCAACCCCAATCACTTCGCGTTGCGGACTGGCGGCGTGTTTGCCAACGGCAGCCGGGTGCAATACGCCCGTCTGGTCGGGACGGCCAACGCCGGCAGTACGATTCAAGGCTGCGACGGGCACGGCAACCTCAACACCCATATTATCGGTGGTTTCGTGCCGGATTCCTCGGCGGGCGCGCCCTGGAACACTGCGCCGCACGCCGACGCGAGCGGATTCAGTTACGGCGTGGGCGTCTGCCCGTTCGTTAAGGTCGGTTCGTCGGTGATTTTCGACCCCAGCACGTTTACAAACCCGAATTATCCGAATCTGGAATCAATGGCTTATAACAACGGGGCACGGGTCAGCAGCAACAGTTGGGGCGCGGCAGTCGGAGGCGCGTACAACACTGACTCGCAAGCCTACGACGCCCTGGTGCGCGACGCGCAGCCGACAGGCTCATCGTTTCCGGTCGCGGGCAATCAGGAAATGACCATCGTGTTTTCCGCTGGCAACAGCGGGTCGGGCGTCAACACCATCGGCTCGCCGGGAACGGGTAAAAACATCATTTGTGTCGGCGCGGCGGAGAACGTGCAGGCGTTTGGTGCCGCCGACCAGTGCGGCACCACCGACGCACAGGCTGACAACGCCAATGACATCATTGGGTTTTCCAGTCGCGGACCCTGTGACGACAGCCGTATCAAGCCGGACATTCAGGCACCGGGCACCCATATCACGGGTGGGGTGTTTCAAGCTTCTCAGGTGACCCCTGAAGGAACCGGCACGGGGGCCAACGGGGCGTGCTTCGACGCTACGGGCGTCTGTGCCGGTCCCGGTACGAGTAATTTCTTCCCGGTCGGCCAACAGTATTATACGGCTTCGTCAGGGACGAGCCATTCCTGCCCGGCGGTGTCGGGGGCGGCGGCGCTGATTCGCCAGGCGTTCATCAACACGGGCAAGCTCGGTGGAAGTCCGGGGGCAGGCACCGTGCCCAGCCCGGCGATGGTCAAGAACGTGATGATGACGACGGCGCGCTACATGACGGGTGTGTCGGCCAATGACATGCTGCCGTCAAATAACCAGGGCATGGGCGAAATGTTCCTCAATTCGGCGTTCAACGCGATTGGCAACTCGCCGACGCCGATTCCAACCATCATGCAGGACCAAAGCGGCCCGAACACGTTTGGCAACACGGGTGAAACCCGCATCATTACGGGGACGGTTGCCAACGCCGGACAACCGTTCCGGGTCGGTCTGGTGTGGACGGACGCCCCAGGGGCAACCACCGGCAACGCCTTTAACAACAACCTCAATGTGACTGTGGTCGTCAACGGGCAGACCTATCTCGGCAACGTGTTTGCCGCCACGGGCGGCGCGTCCGCCACGGGCGGCACGGCGGACATCCGTAACAACAATGAATTTGTCTTTGTGCCAAGCGCGACCGGAAACTTTACCGTGACGGTGACGGCGGCCAATATTGTGAGCGACGGGGTGCCGGGGAATGCGGACACGACCGACCAGGACTTTTCGCTCGTGATTCTGAACGGGACTCAGGCGACCCTGCCGAGCCTTGCGGCGGCTGGCTCGACCCTCACGGCGGAGGGCTGTACGCCGGGCAACAGCGTGCTTGACCCGAATGAAACCGTGACGGTCAATCTGAGCCTGCAAAACGTCGGAACGGCCAACACAGCCAACCTCGTGGCCACGTTGCAGGCCACGGGCGGCGTGACCAGTCCGAGTGGGGCGCAGACCTATGGCGTGGTGGTTGCGGGCGGAGCGGCGGTGAGCCGGTCCTTCTCGTTCACTGTCGGGTCAGTGACGTGCGGCGCGGTAGTCACAGCCACGCTGCAATTACAGGATGGCGCGTCGAACCTCGGCACGGTGACCTACAATTTCACGACCGGCACGACCACCTCCTCCGGGCCGACAAGTTTCAGCAACACCGGGAACATCCTGATTCCGGCGTCCGGCTCCGGGGCCTCGACCGGGTCCGCTGCCAATCCGTACCCCGCAGCGATTACGGTTTCGGGTTTGAGCGGCACCATCACCAAGGTAACGGCGACGCTGACCGGGTTCACTCATACCTTTGCTGACGACGTGGATGTATTGTTGGTTGGTCCGGGCGGACAGACCTGCATCCTCATGTCTGATGTGGGCGGTGCCAATCCGGCAACAAACCTGACCTTTACTTTGGACGACACTGCGGCTGCGTCACTGCCTGACGCGACCGCGTTGGCTTCAGGGACGTTTAAACCGACGAACTTCGTGGCCGACCAATTTCCAGCCGGGCCGCCGAACGGCGGGACGAGCTTTACTTACCCGGCGCTGCTTTCCGCTTTCAACGGGACGACCCCGAACGGAACCTGGAGTCTCTATGTCAACGACGATGCCAGCGGTGACACGGGCAATTTTTCCGGTGGCTGGTCGCTTTCCATCACGACCGCAGTGCCAAATTGTTGTACGACGCCATGCCCGACGGTCACGGTGAGTCCCACGACCCTGCCGGATGGTGTGACGGGTACTGCTTACAGCCAGACCATCACCGCAAGTGGTGGTTTTGGCGGACCGTTTACCTTTGCGGTGACCGCCGGGGCATTGCCTACCAGCTTGGCACTTTCGAGCGGAGGCGTTCTTTCAGGTACGCCAACCGTCTCCGGCACCTACAATTTTACGGTGACGGCGACCGGAGCATCGGGCTGCACAGGCAGCCGGGCTTATACGGTCAACGTTACCCGCCAATTGAACCCAAGTGCGACTGTTGGGGTGACAGGAACGAGTTCCAACATGACGCCCTCAACCGGCTTCATCGGGGATTTCACCATTACAACCACGTTGCAAAACACCGGCGGCGTGACCTTGAACGGGCCGATTTACTTCCAGGTGACGCAATTGCAGGCCGGAGGCAACACCTACCGACTCAAGACGGCGGATGACTTCGTAGCTTCCGGACCGAGCGGAGGAGTTGTCGGCAGCCGCCAGACTGTTCCTGGCGGGCCACTGGCTCCGAGCGCGACCCGGACGGTGAGCTTCACCGTGGGAATCGCCAATGTGCGGGTGCCGTTCCAATTCTATGTGGATTTGTATGCCATCAATGGAACATCACCGGTGGTGGGCAAAGTGGGCAGTTACAGCTTTGCCGTCAATCAGAAATTCGGAGCAGGAGCCACCGGTGTCGGACCCAGGCTGGAACTGGAACCGGAAGCGGTTGCTGAAACGGCTCTGATTGGAGGCAGCGGCACCCAAACCAGCCCGGTGATTGCCGCCCAGCCGAACAACCCGCAGCGGTTTGCCGTGGCGGCGGACGATTACCTGACCCGCAACGTGGTGGTCCGCTGGACCGACAACGGCGGCACTTCGTGGCGGACCCAAGCCCTGTCACGGGTGGTGAATGGCCGTGAATACTTCGTGGCGAATGCTCCGACGTTGGCCTACACGCCGCAAGGTGAATTGCTGGTGGCCTACACGCTGGGCAATCTGGAAGACTCAGCCAATGCCCTGGTGGTCAGCCGCCTGGGCGACCGGTTGACCTTCACGCCGCCGGTGGCGCTGGCGGAATACGGCACCGCGAACCGACGGTTTGTGGCGCGCCCCAGTCTGGCGGTCAACAGTTTGGGAACCCCGTTTGTCGCCTGGGAAACCGTGGATACGCTGAATGACCGGTCCACTCTGACGGTCGCACGCGCAACCGGTACCAATCTGTTTCAATCCACCGTTGCAGACGGGGCTGTCTCTCATCCGACCCTGACGGTGGGACCGAAAGACGCGCTCTATCTCGGCTGGCAGGAATGGACCCTCAAAGACAACAGCACGGGCGGTGAAGTCCGGCTGGCGGTGGGCGACAGCAACCTTTCCTTTGCGCAGGCGCAAACCATCGCCGCCACTGGAATCGGTTATGGCCGGACGCTTCCCTCCATGCCGGAAGAGGAAGTCACCGCACATCTCTCCATCGTGGCGGACCCGCTCCAGACCGGGGTGCTCTTTGCCGTCTTCACCAGGGCGGGAGACGGTCTGGATGTGGTGCTCAGTCGCAGCACGGACAACGGCAGGAGCTGGAGCGTTCCGGTTCCCGTCAGTGACGCGACGGTGGGCGACCAGTTCCACGGTGTGGTGGATGTCAGTCCAAAGGGTAGTCTTTCGTTTGGCTACCGCGACACGCGCCACAGTGCCGGAAACGAAACGGCGCTTGTGCGGCTGGCACAATCGAGTGATGGCGGGCAGACCTTCACCCACTCGATGGTGTCAGGCGTTCCGTCCAATGCTTCGCGTTCCAATCCAAACCGTGACACGAATTCCAATCTGGGCAGCCGGATTGGATTGAAAGTCGTGAACGGAGCACCGGTACTGGTTTGGACGGATAACCGCAACAACAATGAAGACATCTTTCTCAAACAGTTCTGAGTGAGGTGAAAAAAATACTCCGAATTCCGTGGATTGGGTTTTGAAAGACGAACAATTGGCGTGAACCGGTTCATGACCGGTGCCAGCTTTCAGACTTCCAAACCTGATACCCGGAATTCGAACGCAACAGGTTGTTTCTTATTTTTCAAATCCCTTGGCCGGAGAAGCCCACCGGCAGTGGCGGTCGTCTTGGTGACGAGCCCCGCTGCCGGCAGGGCTTTTTCAATTTTGCCGGCAAAGTGAGCTGCCTGGGCTGGTTCGAGCCGGGAGTTCGCACCTACGCCCCAGGCTCTTTCACCGCAGGGATCCTGCGTACTTCCTTCTGACAGGTTAAGCTGGTTATTTCCATTCACCCTGCATAATAAAAGCGGCCCAGAAATAGGGGCTTTGTTTGGGGGCTTTCTGCCACAGAGCAATTTGAGCAGCCCGTAACGCAGCGGCGGGCCGCTCGTTGTTTTTCAGCATGTGTTGATAAAACCCATACATCAATTCGGCAGTGGCGGCATCCTGCACCGCCCAGAGGCTGGCCACCACGCGTGGCGTTCCGGCATACATAAACCCCCGTGTCAACCCCACCAGTCCTTCGCCTTTGATTTCCTTGCCGAGTGCCGTCTGACAGGCACTCAGGACCACCAGTTCGGCAGAAAGTTTCAGGTTAAAGATATCTGACAGTTGCAGGAAGCCATCATGCGGCTGGCCTTGTTGGTCCACCAGCGAAAGGACCAACCCGGAAAGCTCAGGGTGCCGGGCATTGACCAGCCCGTGGGTGGCAATATGAACGACCTGGTAATCAGCCAGCCTGCCGCTGGTGACCAACTCCCGGTTGGCTGCGAAATCCAGTGCGGTCAGCCGGTCTGAGGCCGGGACCAGAGCCGCAATGTCCTGGGCTTCCTGGCGGGTGGCGGGCAGGCGCGGAATCATCAGTTCACTTTCCGCCAGTTGAGTTTCGGTTAGCCTTTCCTTGAATTGACCGAGTACAATGTCACGTTCCGGGTCAGGGGGGGAGGCAGAGGCAGGTTTGAATTCCTGGACTGGAGCACCAGCAGGGGCGGGTTTGGTGCGGGCCTGCTGGTGGATGCGGGGGTCGCTGGATTCAAAGACGGGGTCAGCCAGGACCGCCACGGTTTGGGGAGCCGGGGTGCGATTGGTCGGTTGCTGGCGCAGCACGGTCAAGGTTGAAGCCGAAGGCAACAATACGATCTCATGATCGAGAATCAAGGGATGTGGTGCCGAAGTCGTCCGAGCGCGCGCCTGGGAGGCTGGTTTTTTGGTTTTGGTTCCAGTTCCGGTTTTGTTGTCAGGCACCGGCAAGGCTGCAAAGGGCAGGAAATGCAAAGCCCCATCCGCCACTATCAGCAACCGCTTGGTACCCAATTGGGAAGCCGCCGGTCCCAGAATTTGGCGGCTGAGTTGAGCCGCTTCGGTCCAGTAAGCCTGGTCCGCAGACTGGGTAAGCGTCAGGTGCTCGGACTTTGAGGCACCGTTCCGGACCTGATGGATGGTCAGCAGTTTGTAGAGGCGGCGAACGGCGGTTTCGATTTCCTTGCGACTTGGCAGTTCATAGCTCCGGGTTTCCTGCCGGGTAACCACCCAAAGATAACTTTGGGGCTCTCCCAAGAGAAATTCGAGCAGGACGGTTTCGGAATCGAGTTGCTCTTGCGCCTCCTTGATACCCACGGGCTGGGGTTGGGTCAAAGCGGCATACCCCGGACTTGTGCGCCGGATTTCAGCCCGTACCTGTTCCAACTGAGTGGTTAAAGTTGCAATTTCCTTTTCCAAAGCAACGGTTGGTTCCTTCTGGCCCTGAACTGTTTTAAGCAGCAATTCTCCTTTGGAGGCAATCTGTTGAGAGAGGGTTTTTTCCTGTTCAGGCAGGTGTGTGGCTACACCCTGGCGCAGGTTCACCCGGCTTTCGGCCAACAACTCCAACAGGCACCGGGCGCGTGCCCTCTCTCCCACCTGGAACGCTTCGAGGTTCCAGCCTGCCGTTGGTTGTTGTTGGTGCATTTCCATCAACAGGCTGACATAAAAGGAATAGTACCCTTGAATGGTTGCAAAATAGGAGGCCCGTAAATCCTGGCGGACCACTTCCGCCCGAGTGGTTTCAACAATTTTGACGGCTGCTTCAATCCGGCTCCGGGCTTCGCCCAGGCGGCCCAGGTCCCTCAAGTCTTGGGCCAGAGTATAGAGGGTCTTGGATTCACCATCACGGTCACCGACGGTTTTTCGCAACTGGAGTGCCCGCAGGTAAAATTCAATTGCTTTTTCAGTTTCCTTTTTGTAGCTGTAATATCTTCCCAGATTGGTCAGCGTTGTGGCTTCGCCGGCCCGGTCACCAATGGCTTGGCGTATTTCCAGAGCCTGGGTCAGGTAAGGCAACGCTTTCTCGAAATCTTCGATATTGAAATAGCGCGCGGCAATATTGTTGAGCAGACCAGCTTCCCGTCGCCGGTCACCAATGGCCTTGGTCTTTTGCAGAGCCTGTTCAGCGCATTCCAACGCTTTCTCCTTCTCCTTCCTTTCGTCGTAGATGAAAATCAGATTGTTGAGTACTGCAATCTCACCCTCCACAGATCCGGCTTTTTTCATGGCGGACAACGCAGTGGTAAAATATTCAAGCGCCTTGTTTTGGTCACCCAGCCTAAAGAAAGTGTAACCCAGATTTGTCAGCAGGGTTGGCTCCATGTCCTGATTGTTCTGTTTTTTCAAACTGGTCAGGGCCTGTTCATAGGTGTCCAATGCTTTTTGCAATTCTCCAAGGTCTGTGTACACCTTGCCAATGTTGTTAAGCGAGACGGCTTCCTCGTGGAAATTACTTTGCTCATGCCAGATTTTGCGGCCCTGCTCATAGGTTTCCAGTGCTTTCCGCCGCTCGCCCAAAAAACTGTATGTCCCCCCCAACTTGTTGAGTGCAAGAGCCTCCGCATTGTGTTCACCCAGAGACCGAAAGTGGGGAAGAGCCCGAAGGATTGATTCCTGACTTTGTTGCGCCTTCCCAGCCGTAAAATACAGCACTCCCAACGCATACAGGGCAAATGCTTCTCTGTCCCTTTCCCCGGTCGCCTGCCACAACGCAAGCGCGGCCTCATATTGTTCGATTGCTTTTGGGAAAACTGCAGGGTTTCTCTTTTCGGCCAGTTCCTCAGCCGCTCTGACCATTTTTTGTGCGGAAAAGCGGTCACGGTCAGGTGGGGAAGCTGCCCGCAACGTTTTGATTTGCACTTCGTACCGTCCCAGCGGCGCAGCCTTATCCAGAGAATTGATGTGAATCCGATACGCCCCATCGGTTGGAGCCACCAGAAACAACGGTTCAAACCCCTGATTCAGATTGGGGCTATCCACTTCCGCCAACCGCTCCCCGCTTGGCCCTATCACGCTTGCCACCACATCAATTCCTTTTTGCTCAACCACCACATGGAGGTACTGACCGGTCGCCAAAGATACCTGATAGGAATGGCTTTCACCGCCTTTGAGTTCCCGTTGGATGATTTTTCCCGGCTCCAGGCGTTCGGTTTGGGGTTCTTGAACACTGGTTCCATTGCCGGAGGATTGAAAGACCGGAAGTGAAAAAGGGGCGACAGGGGCTGGGGCAAACCCCAGCCACAAAAGCAGGGAGCCAAGTGGAAAAATTCGGGAAACCAATCCGACTCTGACGATGGGAAGGATTCTGTAGCACATAGGGTTGAGACTGCTGCTTTGAAAAAACCGGTTGATGAAAATGGAATCGGAGAGGTTCCAGGTTAAAATCTTATGCTGGTCGGTCACATTGCGACAAATCATTTCAATACAAGAACATTTGTTGGCTTCCCGCTACGCTCTTTCACTTGAGTTCCCCTGGTTTGCCTTTCCCTTCGGTCAGCCTGGTGAACCAAGGTTCAGGGTTGGGTGTCTGAACCCGGTTGGATTTTATCAAACCGGGCGGCGGTCGCCAGGAGTTGCTCCATGCCCCGCCGGGAAATTTCCGTTACCTGACCGGAACGCCGTGCCGTTAAGGTGGAGGTCCAGAGCGTTTTCCCAGCGGTATTCACCAGCCGGAACCGGACGGTCAGGCTGAACCGGCCCGGCTTGCCAGTGTTCAAAACCAGGGCATCGAGCACCCCGGCGGCAGACTCGTGGCTGGCCTGGACCTGAAACCGGTGGGATGCTTTGAGTTGCGTTACAACTTCCTCAAACAAAGCCCGGCTGGTCGGGTCCTCCCCAAATGGTTCCACATAGAGTTCTTTGACCTCCTGCCAGTCACTTGCCGTGACGCCCGGTGGCACGTTTCGCGTCAGGTCGGAATCCAGACCGGCAGCCGGGTTCCGGTGTCTGGGGCGCGGTTGAGGCGGTTGTACCGGTGGGGGCAACAATGCCGGTTTGTCACCCGGCACCACCGGCTTGAGGGGTGGAACGGGTTTGACCGGGGAAAGCGGTGGGTCATACCGGACTACGGGGGCAACCGGCAGGTTCGCCCGCCACCAGAGGTAAACCAATCCAGTGCCGCAAATCAACAACAAACCGCCTGCCAGCACCGGGGTCAAAAAGGTGGGGAAATCCCAATCGGAAAAACGCATGTTCCGCCACAGGAGGTTTTTCAGGGACTGCCAACGGGTTGCCGGGCCTGTGGCCGGAACCGGGGCCTGATAGGCAATTTCAATCTCGCTGTGGGTAATTTCCCCCCACTCATCGCGTTCCACCTGGATATGGAAGCAGAAGGTTTGCCCGCCTTCGAGGGTGATGGATTGAGTGGCCCGGTCAGAGAGCCGGGAGGTTTCCAAAGAAGCCAACCACAAGGTCGCCAACACGATTTCCCCCGTTTCGTCACGGCTTCGGATTTCGAGCAAGGCAGCTTCGTCCACAATCAGGTGGATTGTTTCCTGACTCCGTAACGTAAACTCGGTGCGTTCCATTCCATCAATATAAATCCAGGCGGTTCCGGTGCTGGCGGCTTTCCGGCGCTGGCTTTGCGCGTCCAGGCGCTGGTGTATTTCGCCCAGTTCCTGTGGAGTGAGGGGTTGTGGGGTTCCACGGTCAGAAGGGGGCATGGCGGGCGGTTCTCCTTTTCCGGGAAGAAAAATGCGGGGGAGGGTCAGCCGTTCTGGCGGAACTTCCAGGTTCAAAGCAGCGGTCAAACGCCAGAAGCATTCAGGATGCAGCAAGGCGTGCATCCGGCTGATTTCCACCGGTTGAAACCGGGCTGGGTCGTGATGAGGCGAGTGTAACCAGGGCACCTCGTCAACCAGAGGGTCAAAATCAGGCGGAATCGGGCAGGAGGTTTCCCAGGGTGTGAATTGGTGGAGGCACCGCTCAACCCAATCCCGCTGGACCTGACCGGTTGGTCCGGGCTCAAACCGCCCCTCGCCCCGTTGGCCTTTTGCCACCCGGAGAAAGTCGCCAAAGCGCTCGCGCATTTCCTCCAGCAGTTTCTTCTTGCGCGAACGGCAATAATAGTCATCCGGCAGCCGGTCAGGGTTCTGCAAGACCACGCCATAAACCTCCAGGGTTTCCTGGGTGTTGTAGGAAAAGAGCAACCGGCACAATCCCAACGCCACATAAAACGAATTGCGTTTCATCGTCAGGGCCGTCAGGTGCTTGATAAACCGAATCAAAAGGTCGGTTTCCGTCAACCGAATGGCTGCCGCCGGGTTCTGTTCCTGACTTCGTTCGCAGGTTTCCGAAACCTGATAGACCAGATACTGAAGCAAATGGACATCACTCAGGGTGACTTTGGTTCGCTGGACTGCCGAGGGTTCGGTTTCACCCGCCCGCCGACCCGTCGGAGTGTAATAGAGCCGCTTGTCCTGGGCCGTGGCGGCGACTTCGAGCCGGGCCAGTGCCTGGACGGCAATCTCGCACGCCAGAGGGCGGTCCGGATGGATAAAAAAGGCCAGGGCAAAAGCTCGATTGAGCGCGTCCATGCAAGGGTTCCTTGGTTGGCTTTCGGTTGAATGATTCCAGCGCGATGTCAGGAAATGAAAACCAGAACTCCTTACCATGAAATTCCAGCATTGAGCGTGTCATTTTCGGAATTCTGAAAGTGACACGCTGCCGGGCCACAGCCTGTGGTGTGATACGGGCCGGTTCGGCAAATTACCTTGCGGTTTGGCCAATCTTTTCCCAAGGCCAATTTGCCGAAAACAATGAAACAACCAACCCCAACAGGTTCAACAAAAAGGTCCACCCAAGACCGAAGAGGTGTATGTATGCGTACCCAGTTTTTTTACAACCCGACTTTCAGGGTTCGAGTCTTTTTTATAGCGTTGCTTTTAGTCGGTTTTACCATCTGCCAGCTTGCCGTTTCCATGTCCCCCAGTCAGGCAGCGGGAACCTCCCGTCAGCCACGCGCAGGGCAGGAACAAGTGCCTGCTTCAAACCCTGCTGAGGAAGCCTTTGCCAGACAATTCAACCCGGCGACTGGTGCCTGTGGATATCCCAATCTTGCGCAATGTCTTGATTCCTCAAATGGAGGGAGATTGATTGGAACAGTTTATGTTCCGAAAAGTAACGACCCGCTCCATCCACGCCCAGGTCAGGTTTATTTTCTAAACAGCACGGCTAATACTCCTCCATACTCTGTCCCGCATATATATGTGATGAATGCTGAGACATTCCAAGTTTCCGAAGTTGTATTTACTGACCTGCCTAATCCTGATCCCCAGAGTGGTGAAGGTTCTACAGCCCCTGTGGACATCAGCTACAACCAGGATTTGGTATTGCCCCAAGTTTTTGTCGCATTTTCTTCTCCAAGCGGAAACAACACGAGATTGATTTGCGTGATTGATTGCAATTTGAACCAACAAATCAGAAAGGTTGTGCCACGACAAGCGAGCAACCTTGATTTACGGTCACCTTTGGTTTCTTTTGTCAGGGGAGTGGTCGGAAATGAGGTCCATGTTATTGATTCTCCCAATCCTAATGTAGGCAGGATTATAAGGATTAACACTGATGATCCATCACCTTTAATCACAGCTCTTCCAAATTTGCCCAACGGGGCAACAGCAAGTGCCCTATTCTACATGAACAGGTATTATGTTTCTTGCACGGGTCCAAGAATAGAGGTGATGAATGCCAACGGAACCATAGTCTCTGATCCAAATAATCCAACAAAATACCCTATTAGGTTCCCTATCCCTAATACAAACCCTCAACAATTTGAGACTATTGGAACTCCTGGTGACTTGGCGGTGGTTACGGGCACCCAGAAATTGTATGTGACGACCACTGGTGGTAACAGTTTCTTGCGGGTAATCGATGTCAGCCCGATAGAGGGGAGCCCAAATGAATTTAAGGACACGTATCTGGGGCAAGTTCAAACTGGGTATGAACCAGTAGACTTAACCGTTGACCAAGTTCTGAGGAAAGTATTTGTGGGTGCGAATGGAAATGATAAAGGCTTCCTAGTTGTGGTTCAATCCAATGAGCAACCAGTAGGAACAACGACAACAAATGACGTAATGGAGTGCTCCCAACCTGTTCCATTAGCCACAAACTGTGGAGAAGCATTTGCTTTTGCGAGTGGTATCACAATAAATACAGACAGCCCGTATGTCTATCTGCCAACGGATGTGAGAAAGGCTGCTGCAATTTTTTATTACGGAGGGAATTTGGGATTTCAGGGGTTGATTGTTTCAGATACCCTCAACAACCGCATCCAAACCTATAACGGTACTGCTTGGTCAGTGGTAACAACGCCCGCTTTGGCAGCTCCCGAAGCAGTTACGGCCAGTGCCGACGGACAAAGCTTGTACATTGCCGATACCAACAACAACCGGGTGGTCTACTCAAACAATGGCGGCTTTACCTGGAATGTTTTGACCAGCGCAGGGCAGGTTTCGGCCCCCCAAGGTCTGGCCCGCGACAGCCAGGGCAATGTTTATGTTGCAGACACGGGGAACGGAAGGGTGCTGCGCTTCAATGGCGGCGCGCCGATGGCTACGCCAGTGGTGATCTACAGTACGGGAACGGCTGTCAACCAGGTTCAAAGCCCGCGCGGCTTGGCTATCAATTCATCTTTCACATTGTATGTAGCGGAACGCGGAGCGGTTACGGGCACAACCGGACGGATTCTGAAAGTCACAAATGCCAATGGAACACCGGGTACCTTCGCCCAGGTGGCCGGGTACGGTTCAAGTGCGGCACCGCTCGGCCAAGTCAGAAATCCAGAATCGGTGGCGGTTGATTTGTCAACCGGGACGCTCTATGTTGCGGATACTGGAAACAACCGGGTGCTCAGCTTTGCCAATGGAAACTCAGGTCCGGCCACGTTGCTCTGTTCCATCAGTGTCAGTCTGACGGATCCGCCGCTCGGACAGGTCCGTGCTCCAGAGGGTGTGGCCATCTGTTCCGGTACGTTGCTGGGGGGGAGCGGCTCCGCTCTGATGGTCGGCGATACGCAAAACAATCGGGTTCAAGGGAGAGTGCTTTCAAGCAGCACCTGGGGGCTGGTGGGCACCCCTAACGGGATGGGAACGGGTGTCGGTCAATTCCGTGGGTTAAGTAAAATGTTTTAAGTAGGCTCCTGGCTAGGGCAAAAGTTCACCTGCGGGAACCTGAATCAACAGATGGTGTTTTTTACTGTCCAATCAGGTTCCCGCAGGTGAACTTTTTCACTTTTGAGTTTCAGAAGTTGGTGGTGCAAGGAACATGAGTCATCTTCCACCACCAACGTCCTGGCTGAGGGGACAATCGGGTAGGCCCAATGGAGTCACTCCAAGGAAACTCACCTGGATTTGAA
>JAIBAN010000116.1 GCA_019695185.1 Blastocatellia bacterium
CCACTCGCGGTCCGTTAGGTCGCTCGGATATACTTGCTCACACATGGCAGTCTGGTTTCCTTGGTTCAGATTTGATCACTTTTCCAAAGGGTACCAGACTGCAACTGATTTTCCGGACAGATTCTGAGGCAGCACGGCAGCCAGATTGGGAGTGCGCCCCTGCTCCAAGGTGCGACAGGCCACATCATAGCGGAGCGTGTCCAGCGTCAGCAGCAGCACATCATGCGAGCCAATCAGTTTTCGGGCATTCAACATAAATAAGAAAGGACTGAGGATTGAGGACTGAGGACTGAGGATTCAAAACCAGTTTCCAGAGATGAGAGGCAAATATCATTTGGGAGACTCCAATTTTTCTGTGAACTTGTGTCCAAACTATTTTGAAAAACTCAGTCCTCAGTCCTCAGTCCTCAGTCCTGAAATATTCAACCAAGCCAGGATTTCCGTTGTATAGGTATCGTAATTGTTGTGCAAAACTCCAGGCAGCAAATCCCCGAAAGCATTGATTTCCAACACAGCATGGCGGCGGTATCCGGCGGTGATGGCCACATCAACCCCGGCGTAAAAATTTCCGGGAAAACAATCCAGAGCCTGTTCGCAGGTTTTCCGGACGGCATTCCAGAGTGGTCCCGGAGTACGCTGCCGGATTTCCTCCAGATTGCCCCGCTCATTGAGCAGATGCAGGTTGGTAATCGGACTCCGGCTGGTTCGGACCACGATATGGGTTACCTGCCCGCCAATGACCACCATGCGTAAATCAAAAACACCTTGGGAACAGGCAGCTTTGGGAAGCCATGCCTCCACCTGAACCCGTTGCCGACACAAGCTGTCGAGCAGTTGGGAAATTTCCGGCAACCCAGTGTAAGTCCTGATTTTCCGCGAGTTGTACAGCTTGAGGGTTCCCTTTTCCCGGACCATTTCCACCGTTGTAGTAGCCTGAAACCGGTCCCGGTTGAATTGAAAGGCCACGACGCCTGAAGCACTGGACCCATGCGCCAGTTTGACAAACACCCGTGTCCTGCCGGTTTCCTTCATTCTCTCCAGCAATGCTTCAAAACAGGTTACGGTTCCCAGGCTGGCCGGAACGGGAAGCCCTTTGGCCTGGAACAGTTCGTGACAAGCCACTTTGTCAAACATCCGGGCGATGGCCTCCGTGGTTTGCATTCGCCGGAGGTTCGGGCATTCAAGAGCCTGTGTTTCAATCTGGCGGAGCACTTCACAAAACCCAAGATACCGCTGCCGGGCGGGCCACAACCTTCCCTTCTCAAATTCGAGGTGTTCAACAATGGCACGCGGCAGGTGCTCGCAGCCTTCAGCCGCCGCCTGCTCCGCACCCAACATCAGGAAAGCCCGTTCCGTCCCGAAATCCTTGTCGGGGGAATCTATCCGAAGCACTGCGCCGGGTTCAGCCACTTCTGCCAGAGATGTCTGTCCGGTTATCACATCCACATAGGAAAGCACCCTGGCCGGAGGCAGGTTCAAAGCGGCCAGTGCAGTTTGCACTTCCTGCACCCGCCGCCCTTGGGGATTGCCAATCACCACCATCTGAAACGGCTGCGGTTGAGCCCAATCACTCCCCAACTTCGACATAACGATGTTCGGAGGTTCCACTTTCCTGGCCTTCCACATCAACTTCGATTCCCAAACCTTGCAGCTTTTCCATCATTTCATCTGAACAGTAGTGATGATGGAGGTCCAGCAGTTCCAGATTTTTCACCGCCGGACTCCGCGCCAGCGCAGCCGCGCCTTCGTCACCCAGAGTACCCATTGAAAGGTCCAGCACCTCAAGCCGCTCCAGCAACGGCGAGTCTGCAATCGCCGTGGCAATTACATCCGACAGGTCACTGTTTTTGAGTCCGAGGTATTTCAGCTTTGGAAACAGCCTGCCGGTAAAAAGCGGAGCCAGGTCAACCAGTTCGGTGGTTGCTCCATACCATTGGGTCCCCAGCCAAAGCTCCAGATGTTCGAGTTCCGGGAAGTCGGCGGCAAGCACGGCCCGCACGACCTCAACCCCCAATCCTCCGGCTTCGATGGTCAACGATTTCAAGTGCCGATGGCTGATTTTGCCAAACGAAAGGTTCTGGCCGCCGCGCACGCCAAAATGCTCAAGATGCGGATAGGCTTCCAGTAACGGAGTCACATCGGTTTGCTGAATCCAGGATATTTCACATTCCTCAAAGGTAACATCAGCCAGAAACAGGGCTTTGAGGCTTGTCAGTTGGTCGCGGGCGGCAACCAGGGCTTCCAGCCCAGGGATGGCTGCGTCCTCCCACATATCACTCCAGCTTCCGACCACAATTCCATAAACCCGTCCGGCAGCAGGGTCCTCTAAAAATTTGGCCAGCAAATCAGTCCATTCCTCACCTTTTTCACTGGCTTCATACCAAAGCGTAATCCGAAAACACGTATCTTCGGGGTTTGTGAGAGGTGTTCCCGGTGTCCAATCAACAACGGATTTTCCTCCAAAAACAGAGGTGTGTTCTCCAATGGTCATAGAAATCTAGGTTCCTTTTCTGGCTTTAGGTTTCCAGCAGCGGATGATACTCATTCGGATTGGTAAAACCGGCAATCCAGGCCACGGCCTGATGACAGGTCTGCATGGCAGGCGGAACCCGAATGAGGTATTGCCGCCCGGTCGAAGGACAAAAAACAGAGACGCATACTAACGGCTCATCGTCCGCAAATTCCACCCGCAACAAATTTCGTTCGCCTCCTGCATCCCGGTCACGGTCCAATACCTGATAGGTGGTTTGCTTGAGAAAGGCTTCGTATCCAACCCGTTCGAGCATGACCCGGCGAAGTTCGGCATTTGGTTCATCCAGAATACTTTGGGGGGCGATGGTTTCAGGCTGGAAGGCGATTTGGCGGCTGATGGGAACACCCCGCCAACGCAGTTGGACATCCTGCATCGTCATTGGCAGAAATTGCAGGCCGCTCCCTGCCATTTCAAGCCATGAACTGACCCGCAACGCACCCGGAAGCTGGGTCAAATTCGCACAATCCCGCACATCCAACTGCGAGAGGTCCGTGAGCCAGCCTGGTAACGACGCCAGTTGAACACAACCCCGTGCCAGCAAATGGCCAAACCGAACCTGTCCGGAAACCGGAAACCGGGTCAGCTTTACACAACCGGAAATATCCAGAAAACAGACATCCAGCTTTTCCGGCAGGCTCTCAAGCGCCGTGCAGCCACGTACAATCAGGCTCCCGACTTTTAATCCGGCAGGTAAGGTGACCAGTTCCGTGCAATTTTCCAGATTCAGTCGAAATTTCACCGACAAATCAGCCGGGAGAGTTCGCAGGGCGGTATTGCGGGCGTCCACTTCGGAACACTTCAATCCTGTGGGCAGAGCCTCCAATGCGGTACAGCCATTGACCACCAACCGCCTGACGTGCAACCGCGCGGGCAGTTTTTTTAACGAGGTGCAATGGCTGAGGTCGAGGCTGTCGGCTTCCAGAACCTCCGGGAGGGTTTCGAGGTTGGTCAGCCGCGAAAGGTCAAGATGGCCTTTGACAATCAGGTTTTCAACCGTGCGCCCGCTGACAAACTGGGCTCGGGCAGAATGTGAAGTATGCGTCGGCTCGGTCATGGTGCCTCCTTAGTCCAGAATCCGGCGAATTTCCTGCGGGGTATATTCGCGTTGCATCCAGACCCGATAGACTCCAGCCGGAATCGTGATGGGTTTGTGCTCTTCGTGAACCACTGTGGCGCTTGCAGCCACCACTTTGAGATAGAGGGTTCCTTTGCTTTCCCAGAGTTCGGCTGAATCAGGCACCTCCAGCCGATGGCTGTGACCGGTCAATTCACCATAAGCCAACACTGCCACCTTGCGCGGATGTGCTCCTTCCGGAATGGAATCAGTTGCTGCAATCAAGACATCTCCATGTCGCCACATAAACAAAACTCCTTCGTTGTTTGGGATTGATTGGAGTCCATTACGAAGTTTTTTCGAAAATGATCGAAAAAATTCGAAAATCAATTCGAAAACTTTAATTTTGATTCCTGATTCCCAACCGGCAGTTCTCAAATTGTGTTACGGTAAACGTTCCACTTATCCAATGTATGGTGAGCCAACTGGTAGGACTTTTGGTCCAAATCCCACCTACCAACTCTTGGCTGAACCAGTTTGGCCGAACAACTTTCAATCATTGATGGTGAAAACCCCGGTCACGCCATGAAAAACAAACCAATCCTGCTGTTTATGCTGGTAACGTGCGGATATTCCTGGACGTTATGGGGTCTCAGGATTTTATCCGAACTGCATGTGGTCCCCTTCAAGTTCAACGCCGGTCCGTTGGGCTCCTTTGGTCCGGTTCTGGGCGCGCTGGTTGTTTCTTTTCTATTGGGTGGCAAGGCGGAAGTGCGGAAACTTCTGCGCCCGCTGAGTTATTGGGATGTGGCAGCCAAATGGTACGCCTTTGCAACTTTGAGTATTGTCGGCCTTTATGCGATTTCGGTGCTGGCCTATTGTGTTGCCAACTCGGTGCAACCCGCCTTTGAAAATTTGCACAACTGGGTTTACTTCCCTCTTCTTTTTGTAGTCATCCTGATTATAGGCGGCCCCTTGGGAGAGGAAATCGGATGGCGTGGATTTGCCCTGCCCCGCCTGCTGGAACGTTTTAACGGATTGGTTGCAAGTTTGATTCTGTCACTCTTCTGGGTTGTCTGGCACCTGCCGCTGTTCTGGCTGGAGGGCGCGGCCCAACAGGGAACTTCAGTTATCGGATTTTCCCTGGTGGTGGTGGCTTTTTCGATTTTGTACACCTGGCTGTACAACCAGACCGGTGGAAGCCTTCTGGTGGCAATTCTTTATCATGCCTCCATCAACACGTTCAGTTTTTGTTTTCAAAATGTTTTGCCGGGAATTGAGCAGGCACGAATGCATGGCATCATTTTTCTGGTTGTGACCTGTGTCCTGGCGTTGGCTGTTCTGGCTCAAACCGGTGTCAACCTGGGAAAACCCGCGCCGGAGCAATTGTCATGACGGACTTGCCGGTTGGCGGGCATCTTTCCCCTGTCAACGACATGGAAATGTATTATGAAACCCGTGGGACAGGTGACCCGCTCCTGTTGCTTCATGGAGGTGGTGGCGTTGGCTCCAACTGGAATTTGATTTTTCCGGAACCGCCTGCTGGGTTCCAACTTGTCATACCGGACCTGCGCGGGCATGGGCGCTCCACCAACCCAACGGATGGTTTTACTTTTCGCCAATCGGCTTTGGATGTGATTGCCCTGTTGGACCACCTGAACATCGAACGGTTCAAAGCCATTGGCCTGAGCCTGGGAGCCAAAACCCTGCTCCACTTGGCCACCCAACAGCCGGACCGGATTGATGCAATGGTTTTGGTGAGTGCCACGCCGTATTTTCCGGCTCAGGCACGGGCCATCATGGGAGAGGTGACACCTGACAACCGCTCCGCAGCGGAATGGACCCAAATGCGGGCCTGGCACCAGCACGGCGACGAACAAATCCGGAAACTCTGGCACATGACCAATGGTTTCAAAGACAGTTATGACGATATGAATTTTACGCCGCCGTTGCTTGGCACCATCACGGCCCGGACCCTGCTTGTGCATGGCGACCGGGACCCGCTCTACCCGGTTCACCTGGCGCTGGAAATGTACTCCGCGATTCCCCGCTCTTTTCTGTGGGTGGTGCCCAATGGCGGCCACGGACCAATTTTCGGCAACCTGACCGCTCACTTTGTGGAAACCGCGTTGGGTTTTGTGCGCAATCAATGGCCTGTCAGTTGACCATGATGTTCACCACTCCAAACCGCTCCCACAAACTCCCCTGGTATGAAAAAAACCTACCTCTTTGTTGCCCTTGCCGTGATTGTTCTGCTCCTGGCCGGAGGAGCTATCCTCTTTCTGCGCCGCAAAACCCCGCCCAGTGACCCAATTCCGGTGCAGGGAGGTTCCGCCCAGGCCAGCCTTGCCCTCACAGGTATTCCTTATTTTCTGCAAAACGACCCGCAATGGGGAAACCAAGCCCTCGGAGGCAGCAATGAATCAATGGCGGCGGCGGGTTGTACCGTCACCTGCACAGCCATGGCCCTCCATACGGCTGGCATCTCACTGGACCCGCTCCAGCTTTGCACGGCACTGAAACAACGAAACGGCTTCACGCAGCAGGGTTATCTGGTTTGGGACACCATTGGTTCCCTCACCAATGGCAAGGTACGGGTGGAATTTCCTCCGCTGACCCATGAAGCCATCGAAACCGAACTGGCCGCCAAACGTCCGCTGATTGCCAAAATCATGCTGGCGGAAAAAATCCCGCACTGGGTTTTGATTGTCGGAAAACAGGGCGGCGAGTACCTGATTATGGATCCGCTCAACAGTGACAAAACCCTGTTGCGGCTTTCCACCCGAACCAGCCGGATTTATGCGGTTCGGGTTTTGCGGACACAATGAAAGGGATTGTTACCGCTTCCGGAAAACCTTGCTGTGGTAAACTTCCGGCCATGCGCTACGTGATTATTGACCTGGAAGCGACCTGCTGGGAGCACACCCGCAGTTCCGAGGAAATGGAAATCATTGAAATTGGTGCGGTTCATCTGGCTTCCGCCGGGGGGCCGGAGACAGACGAGTTTGCCTGTTTTGTCCGACCTCTGGTTCACCCCACTCTCAGCGATTTTTGCCAGAAACTGACTTCCATCCGACCGTCTCAGGTTGAAAAAGCGGAACTGTTCCCGGCGGTTTTGGCTGATTTCCTGGATTGGATTGGGCCGGAACCGTTCGTACTCTGTTCTTGGGGGGACTTTGACCTGCTTCAGCTTCAAACCGATTGTGAACGCCATCAAATCCCCTTCCCTCAGGTTTTTGAACGGCATCTCAATCTCAAAAAGGAGTTTGCGCGGGTGTTTGGCGTGCGCAGCCGGGGCTTGAAAGAGGCCCTTTCCCAGGCTGGCCTTCATTTTGTGGGGAAACAGCACCGGGGCATTGATGATGCACGCAATATTGCGCGGCTGGCAGTTTTTATTCTTCCCCAACTGGAAGCAGGTGGACTGGTTCCGCCCTCTGTGTCGTAACAGGTAACAGGATAATAAAGAGGTTGCCAATGCTCGGTTTTTTCTTTCCTGTTACCTGTCACTTGTCACGACACTAGTTTTTCACCTCAAAGTCCACCCATTGGGAAACGGTTCCTTCCTTTCCGGAAACCGTCTTGTCCTGCACAATCACCTGTAAGACATATTGTCCCGGCTTCAGACTTGGCCCCAGTTTGAACTGGCCCCCGGTCTGCAACCGTTTGAGGTCCGGCTGGTTTCGGGTTTCAACCTGATGCGGAGTGCCCTCCAGAATCAATTTTCCATTGCAAAACAGGCGAATCTGCATGTCCACATCCGGAATTTTGGCACTGGAAGAAAGCCGGGCATTGTGGATGACCAACCCGTACACCACATCCATGCCGGGTTTGAATTGCCGCACAGCCGGATTGGCCAACGGGTCAAAATCAGTGGAGCTATCAGATTGGCTGCCACTGGATGCGGCATTTGCCTGTAAACCGGCAACCACCAGACTGGCAAGGGCAAACTGCCCCTTCTCAACATTTGGAATCTGAACAAACTGGTGGGCCGAACCAATCCGAGCCGAAGCCTGGTCCTTGAAGGCAACCCGCAGTTGATAGGCTCCGGTTTTTTTGACCGGCAGTGTGATGGTTTGCAACAAACCGTTTTCCAAGGCCACTTTGAGTGGCTCATCCTTGAGTCGAATGACCAGATTTCGCTCTGATTGGTCAACAATCAGGTCGTCATCTTTGAACGTCACCGCCACGACATTCACATTGGCCGTGTTCCAGCCATCGTCGCTCCGGGTAAAGGTCAAATCACGGGCGTCAATATGGAGCAAGGACTGCAAACAGGAACCATATTGTGGTTCATTGGTAAAGGTGGATGACAGTCGCAGCCTGATATCCGAAGCGGTAAACGGCGAAAGAATGGCGGCAGTCAGGGAAGTGGCCACCGGGTTCTGCTTGCCCAGTTCCGGTTTCCCCGGCACCGTTCCCAGAAATCCGTTGCGGGACCGGACGGTCAGTCCCGGTTGGTTGACGGTGAGTTTGATTTTCCGTTCAGCAGGTTGGGCGGCAGGAGGGTTGTTATGGGCTGTGTCCAACTCGTAGCCCAAAACATAGTAACCATTGGTCTGGTCAAGCACCTGCTGCAATCCCCGGTTAAGGTCGTTTGTGTTTTTGTAGAGAGAACCACCGGTTTCACTGGCAAGAAAATGCAGCCCTTCCTGACCGTCAATGTAATCCTGCACCGGACTGGAACCGGCGGCCCGGTCCAGAGTACTCAATCCACGGGCGTCCATAGTGTGAATCACAACCGATGCTCCGTGGGCAGCTTCGGTCAACCGGTACAAGGCATTGCGTACCCGGCCATTGTCCCGATTGGTAAAGAGCACCCGAATCCCATCGGAAATGAGGACCACTTCTTTCCGGCCGGGCACATCCTTCATGCCACGCACAACCAGATTAAGAGCCCCCAACGTGCCGACGGTCAACAGCTCCTCCCGCAAGGTGCCGACATCATTTGAAACACGGGTTGGGTCAGTCACTTGGGAAATAATTTCAGCGATTGGATTCCGCCCTTGTGAACCCGGTGTGGCAGGGGGTTGTGGCGGCCCGGTCAGGTTTCCTGGTGCATAATTTACAGCCCGGATGGCTTCGTTATCACGCGACCGGCTGTTTTGATTGAACCGCAGATTCTCAATCGCAGCCAAAAGCTGTTGCCGGTCGGTCGTAAACCGCTGCAAGGCACCGATTCCTCCGCCGGTTCTCATAATTGCCACCTCATCCGTCGGCTGCAATTGTTCAAGAGCAAACCGTTTTAGACTTTCACGCAAAAAATGAAGGCTGGAAAATGAAAGCCCCAGGTCATCAATCACCAGGGCCACAGTCCGATGATGTTGCTGCGCACTCAGTGTGACCGGCGGGGCCATGAGTTTGGAGGCTGTGCCGGGTTGGCTGACCGGCTGGGAAGTTGATTTTGGCTCAACCAGCGATACATAGGAAAAATAGGTTATTGGCTGCGGGTTTCCATCTACCGAAAGATGAAAATCATCCTGGGTCAGCCCCGGCACCGGCTTCCCCTGCTTATCCAGGACAATGGCATCCACCTGAACGAGATTGGTTGCCACGGCTGAAAGCGCGGTGGGGTCTTCTTTTTGCGGTTTATCCTGGGCGGAAATGGTTAATGGATGGAAAATTCCCAGCGCCAAGCCGAGAAATGAGACACCTATGCCAAACATCTTTGTTTTCATGGTTTAGAGTTCCCTTTGCAAGCAAAAAGGGGAATGACAGGTTTCCGGCTGGATCGGAAACAGCATTCCCCTTCGCACATTATTTTGAAATTTTGATCCAATTGGCTGCCACATTGAGGCGGAAATGCATTATCAGGAAAGACAACGCGATTTTTCCACCTCAACCGGTCAGGATTTTACTTCAAAATCCACCCATTGGGAAGCCAGACTTTCTTTGGCCGGAGCCAGTTTGTCACGCACAATAATCTGTAAAACGTACTGACCGGGTTGCAGGCTTTGACCCAGTTTCAGATTTCCGCCGGTTTGCAGGCGTTTCAGGTCCGGCTGTCCGGCAGTTTCCACCGGGCGCGGTTTCCCGGTGAAAATCAGCTTTCCATCCTGGAATAGACGGGTTTGCATTTCCACCTGGGGTGTTCTGTTTTCGGGACTGGTCCGGGCATTATGGACTGTCATGGTATAAAACAGGTTCATGCCGGGCTTTAACTGCCGGACTGCCGGGCTGGCCAACGGGTCAGCTTCGAATTGTCCTTCCGGATTGTTTTTTGGGGAGTTCTGGTTTTCAAAGAAACCTGCGGCCAACACATTGGCAATCGCAAACTGGCCTTTTTCCAGATTTGGAATCTGAACAAATTGGCTGGCTGAACCAAATCGTCCGGAACCTTCATCCTTGACCGCAATCCGAAGCTGGTACGGACCGGATTTCTTGACCGGTAAGGTCACGGTTTGCAGCAGACCGTTTTCCAACGCCTGTTTGAGCGGTTCGTCCTTCAGTTGAATGTTCAACTGCCGTTCCGATTGGTCAATAATCTGGTCATCGTCCTTAAAGGTCACGGCCAAAACATTCACCACCGCCGAATTCCAGCCATCTGCCCCTTTCCTAAAGGTCAAATCCCTGGCATCCAGATACACCATGGAACGGATGAAGGTGCCGGTTTTCGCTTCATTGCCAAAGGTGGAAGTCATCCGTAACCGAACATCCGAAGCCGCAAACGGCGACAGCAAAGCCGTTTTTAACGAAGAAGGAAGCGCTTTGCGCTGGGCCAGCGTGGTTTCATTATCGGGAATTCCCAAAAACCCGTTGCGCGAACGCACGGTCAAGCCGGGCTTGGCAACCTTGACCTCAATTTTATGAAATGCAGGACCGCCTTTTTCTGCTTTGAAGGTGGCTTCATCCGGTTCATAACCAAGCAGGTAATATCCGTTTTGTTCTTCCAATACCTGCTGGAATCCGATAGCCAAATCATTGTTGTTTTTGAAAAAAACTCCTCCGGTTTGCTGGGCCAGATAGTTGAGTCCTTCCTGAGGCTGCCAAAATTCGTCGTACCGATTTGCCAGAAGGGTTGCAAACTGTGGACCAACCGGGACGCCTTTATCAGCCGAAGTTGGTCCGAGTGGCAGCAACCCACGGGCATCCATGGTATGCACGACGACCGAAGCCCGATTGGCCTGGTCAGTTAATTTTTGCAGGGCAGTCTCAATTCGACCGTTGTCACGTTCACGGGAAAAAATCCGCAACCCGTCCGAAACCAGAATCATGGCCTTGCGTCCCGGCAGGCCCTGCATCCCCCGCACAATGAGGTTGATGGCTCCGAGGGTTCCCACGGCCAGATATTCCGCCCGGTTTTGGTCAAGGTCAACTTTGACCAGTTTGGGGTCCTTTTTCGGGTCTTTCTTTCTGGGGTCCTGGGAATCAGTCTCATCATTCTTCTGTCCGAGTTTCGTCAACGCATTGTCCGCATCCGGGTTGATGGCCGGTGAATCATTCAAATCCTTGATAGCCGTTATGCCAACCCGGCTGTTCTGGTTGTAATGCAGCCCCTCAATCGCTGCCAGCAGTTGCTGCCGGTCAGAGGTAAAGCGCTGCAGGGCACCAACTCCGCCCCCCGTCCGGACAATCGCCACCAAATCATTAGGCTGCATCTGCTCATTGACAAAACGTTTAAGCCCGTCGCGGAGATATGAAAGGCTTTCAACTGACAATCCCAGGTCATCAATCACCAGTGCAATGGTACGCTGCACCTGTTCCGCCCGGAGCGGCACCGGTGGCAACGACACCTTTGGCTCACGGGAATCCGGCTTCGGTTGAACCGTGCGGGACTCCCGTTTGGCCCCTAAAGAAACATAAGAGAAATGTGAAATCGTTTGGCTTTTGCCATCAACCACCAGTTGAAAATCCCCAGGAGCAAGATTCGTCACCTGCCGGCCATTCCTGTCAAGCACCAGCGCATCCACCTGCACCAACGTGGTGGAGATTTTCACCACCGAAGAATCTTCGGATTGGGCTACTGCGGTTTGCGTCAAGTTCAAATAATTTCCTGTGCCAATCAAAAAACTGAACCAAAGTATTGATATTAAACAAAATAATTTTTTCATAAAGGGACCTTCATTGAGCAGTTTTGCAACTGCCGGGTGCAGGCAACAGACAGTCAAGCCGGACCAATGGCTGTTCCGGCTTTCTCGGTATCTTGGCTTTGTACTGTGTTGCCAAGCCTGAGTGTTCACGAAGAAAAGAAAAGAAATGTGAAGTTTTGAGAAGCTAAAACCGGTAAATTTCTTTTAGTGCGGGATGAATCCGGCGAGGATGTTTGGGAAACTGAAGTCGTTGCCCCAGATTTTGTTTTATTCTTCAGGGGTGAAAATGTCGCCGATGAGCTGGTCGGTCGTGTCCGGTGGGAAGGAGTGTTCCAGCCGGTGTCACAGGCGGTAAAACAGACGGGCAGGATTCAGGGAACGACGATTTCCTCTTTGGAGTCAAATTTCTCCTGCCCAAACGGAACCAGCAGTACCACAATGCCCAAAGCCACCAGACAGGCGGTCGTGCCACTGTAAAAAGGGGCTCCCGTTCCCAGGTGCTTGAAGGCAAAACCACCCCAGGGCGGTCCAATGATTCGGCCCAAACTCCCCATCGAAGCCGTCAGACCGATGGTTGCGCCTTGTTCGGTGGCCGGGCTGCGGCGGGAAATCAGTCCCAGCATCGTGGGCTGAACCAATGCCGTTCCCAAAGCCCAGCCTCCGCCAAAGAGGTACAAGGCTCCGGTTGTGACGGCAAATGGAATGGCCGCCATGCTGCCCCCCATAACAATCAAACCAGCCACCAAAACAGGCATTTCGCTCATTCGCTTGACCAAAACCCGGACCAGTCCACCCTGCACGAGGGTGGTGACCAATCCGAGAAACGCAAAATAGTAGGCATTGTTTTCAGCGTTGAAATGCAGGTGTTGTTCCGTCAGCAGCGGAATCATGGCCATAAACAGCATGGCTCCGAAAGTAAACACGAGACAAACGACCAGCAGGCCGGAAATCTGCGGGGTCTGAAGCGCCCGGCCCAAGGCCGCAAACCGTCTGGTCCGGACTTTGGGCTGATTGCGCTTTTCTTTGGAAAGTGTTTCCGGCAAAAACAGAAAAACCGCCAGGGCATTGCAGAACGCCACGGCTGCCGCCACAAAAAAGGGCATGGCAATTCCAAAATGCTTGGCGACAATACCTGAAAAAGCCGGTCCAAAAGTATACCCCAACCCAATTGCCGCGCCGATAATCCCCATGCCATGCGAACGGGTTTCCGGCGTCGTCACGTCCGCCACATAGCTTTGAGCGATGGAAATATTGCCACCCGTAATGCCATCCAGGGCGCGGGCCAGAAAGAGAATCATGAGCCCGATTCCAGCCATGGATGAGGCCAGCCCGGTCAAGGTGCAGGCCAGGACCGTCCCCAACATACTGATGAACAACGCCGGACGTCGGCCAATCCGGTCCGACCAGCGCCCCAATATCGGGGCGAAGAAAAACTGTGTCAGCGAATAGGTTCCCAGCAGTAACCCGACCGTCAGGGCATCGGCGTTAAAGCGCTGGGCATAGGTCGGCAGGATGGGAATCACCATCCCCCAACTGGTGACATCCACTAACACTACGAGGAAAATCAGGATGAGCGGGAGCTTGCTGGGTTTGACGGCTGTGGTACTCATTTTGAAAAAGTCTTGGGGGTCTTGGGAGTCTTGGGAGTCTTGGGAGTCGGAAGAAGTGAAAAGTGACGAGTAAACAGTAACAGGTTTTTTCTTGTCACCTGTCACTTGCCACCTGTCACTTGGTTTTGACTCCCAAGACTCCCAAGCCCCCAAGACTCCCAAGACTTGGTTTTACTTCTGCTTCGCCAAATTCAACACACCGCCCGCCAGCAGAATCTTGCGTTGGCGTTCGGTCAGGTCATAGGCCACCTGGCATTCCGTGCCCTTGGTTTTGTTCACAAGCGTCAGCGTGCCGGTCTGTTCGGTTGCGTTGCGCAGGGTGTCGCCGATGTTCGGCAGTTCCAGTTCGTCGGCAAAATCAATTCCGTTGTAATCGTCCGGATTCACAAAGGTCAGCGGCAGAATCCCGAAATTGATGAGGTTCGCCCGGTGGATGCGGTTAAACTGTTTGACAATCACCGCCGTCACGCCCAGGAACCGGGGCGAGAGCGCCGCATGTTCGCGGGAGGAACCCTGACCGTAGTTGTCTCCGCCCAGGACAAAACCACCGCCCCATTCGCGGCACCGTTTCGGGAATTCCGGGTCCACCCGCGTAAAGGTGAATTCCGAAATCGCCGGAATGTTGGACCTGAGTGGCAGCACTTTGGCACCTGCCGGAGAGATATGGTCGGTTGAAATATTATCACCGGCTTTGAGTGCGACTTTTCCACCCAACGTGTCGGGCATTCCGGCAAATTCCGGAATCGGTTTGATGTTTGGCCCGCGCACGATTGTCACGCCTTCCGGATTTTCCGTGGGCGGCAACACCGATTTGTCATTGACCAGATAGCTGTCCGGTTCTTCCTTCTTCACGGGAGCGATACCGAAAGTTTCCGCCACGTGGCGCGGGTCGGCAATTTTTCCAACCAGGGCCACTGCCGTGGCCGTTTCGGGTGAGGCCAGATAAACCTTGGCATCCATGGTTCCGCTCCGGCCTTCGAAATTCCGGTTAAAGGACCGGACCGAAACGCTGCCAGACGGCGGGGCCTGCCCCATGCCAATGCAGGGACCGCAGGCTGATTCCAAAATCCGGGCACCTGAGGCAATAATGTCAGCCAGTTGGCCATGGCGGGCAATCATTTCAAAAACCTGCTTCGAGCCCGGCGTCAGGGTAAACGAGGTACCCGGATTCACCGACCGGTCTTTCAGCATGTGGGCGGCAATGGATAAATCGAAATAGCTCGAATTGGTGCAGCTTCCGATACAAGCCTGGGCAGCCTTGAGGTCCTGGGCTTCCAGTTCCTTGACCGTCACCACGTTGTCAGGTGAATGCGGCTGGGCAATCATCGGTTCCAGTTTATCAAGGTCAATCACCACACCGTCAAACGAAGTCACCACAAAACCGGCTGCATCCGGTTCGGTCACCGAGAGGTTGATAAAGCTCGATGCGCCGTTTTCAGTCTTCATCGCCGTCAGGGCGCGTTCGTCGTTTTTGGTGTGGAGTCGGATTTCCACCCGGTCAAAGGTGGCGTCGTCATCGGCTTTCTGTTCCGTCCAGGAGGTTTCCCGTCCCTGTGCCTTGAGATACCCACGGGTCACATCGTCGCTGGGGAAAACCGAGGTCGTCGCCCCCAGTTCCGCTCCCATGTTGGTAATCGTGAAACGGTCGCCCATCGAAAGCGAAGCCACGCCAGGACCGTAATATTCGACAATCTTGTTGATGCCGCCTTTGCAGGTCAGGCAGCGGAGCAGTTCCAGAATCACATCCTTGCCGGAAACCCAGTTTTGCAGCGTGCCCGTCAGTTTCACACCCAGAATCTTGGGGGTGGTAATCACGTACGGCTGTCCGGCCATGGCCAGTGCCACGTCCAGGCCGCCCGCGCCGATGGCAATCATGCCAAGGCCGCCGCAGGTGGGTGTATGCGAGTCGGAACCAATCAGGGTTTTGCCCGGAATGCCAAACCGTTCCCGATGCACCTGATGGCAGATTCCGTTTCCCGGACGCGAATAATACAAACCGTATTTGGCCGCCACCGATTGCAGATACTGGTGGTCGTCGGCATTCATAAAGTCCTGCTGGAGCATGTTGTGGTCCACATAACTGACCGACAATTCCGTTTTCACACGCGGAACGCCCATGGCTTCAAACTGTAAATAGGCCATCGTCCCGGTGGCATCCTGCGTGAGCGTCTGGTCAATGCGAATGCCGATTTCATTGCCGGCTTTGAGTTCGCCTTCGACCAGATGTGCGGAAAGAATTTTATTGGAAAGGTTCATAAGGTCTCCTTGTCGCAGACGCGAGTGCGCGCCCGGTGTTCATCCAAACACTGTGCCGTGTATGAGAGGGTGTATCGTGAATGAAAACTGTTGTTTTGTGGCTTCATGGTAAGAACACGCTAGCATACTGAACTTGACGGCGAATGCCAACCGGGAAACAGCGGGAAGAGGTCCGGAACCGGAGAAAGTCAGCGAAATTTCGCTAACCATCCAGCCTCATTCCTGCACTAATTCCTGCACGAAACCTCAATCTTCAGACTTCGCCCTCGTACCATCGTTTTCCACCTGACTCACAGGAAATCTCTTCAAGCTCGTTGGCCTCGCAGGTGTGAAAAGAAACCACGACCATATGTTCCGCTTCCGGAAAAAATTCGTGCGGAGTGTTTTCGTCAATCACATACCAGATTTCCTCAAGAGAATGCCCCGGCTCCTGGAACCGGTGCATCTGTTTGGAGAGGCTCGCCACCTGCGAACGCCCCTGGCCTTTCAGCACAACCATGTGCTGCACGCTGTTGGGAT
Source organism: Blastocatellia bacterium (assembly GCA_019695185.1). Classification (GTDB taxonomy): domain Bacteria; phylum Acidobacteriota; class Blastocatellia; order Chloracidobacteriales; family Chloracidobacteriaceae; genus JAIBAN01. The sequence goes on from JAIBAN010000116.1 coordinate 16,000, forward strand.
GATAATGGCACCCGGACCCCACATTTTTTTTAAGCACAAAAATCCAGCCTGACCGGATATGCTCCGGCAATGTGACCGGCAGTGAATCCAAGTCAACCACCGACCACACAAATGATTCCTGAGAATGATTGACTTCAGTTTCCAGGCATCTGATTTTCTCCTGGAACTCTGGTTGTCTGGCCAACCACTCCACCGCCCGGTTCAGTTTTTCAAGATGTGCAGGCACAAAGGTAATCTCCTTTAAGATCAATTTCTTATCAGTCATTACGCCCCGGCGGTTCACCGCTGGGATTGAAACCAGGCTCAGTCCTCAGTCCTCAGTCCTATTTTCACCCTCGTGGTTCCCTGCCTCCGTGTTCCGGTTTGAATCTTTTCCAGCTTCCGCGTTACAGTAGGGCACCGCTCTCTGCCTGATTTTCAAAACCACAGCCTGCCTGCCGGACGTTTTACCAAAGCTGGCAGACCATTGTCACAGCTTTCCGGCAAAAAACAGATTGCAGCAGGCACGCGGATTGACCTAAAAAGGAAGTTCGTTTTTTCGGAACGGCGCTTTGATCGAATTTTGGACAAGGGGATGGAACGTCACGAGGTTTTCCTGCAAATTCCCTGGCTGCCAGCGATGGAACTGGCCATGGATGAAACCTTGAACCGGGTGGTTGACTTCCTGGAAATCAATCCTGACCGGCGGCCCTGGCTCAAAGAAAAGCTGGGCCAAATGGCTCAGCCATTGTGGGAGCGTCACACACTGACAAAAGGTACGCTTTATTTGAAAATTTTCGTCGAGGGTGATTCGGTCAGCGTCACCGAAGAAACTTTTGGCCCTCACTCCTGAACCAGCCAGGTTTTTACCTTTCTCTTTTCATCGTTCGAGGTCTCAATGGACAGCAACGAAGTATTTTTGCAAATTCCGATGCTCCCTAACATGGAGCTTGCCGCCACGGAAACCGCGCACCGGGTGGCTGAATTTATGCAATTCGATCCGGATAAGATTGATGAAATCAAGATTGCCATGATCGAAGGCATCATCAATGCGTTCGAACACAGCCAGAGCAAGGACAAAACCGTCTATATTAAATTTCTTATGCGCGGCGATGAACTGGAAGTCACCATCCAGGATTTCGGTCACGGATTTGACCTGGATTCAGCCAAAAAAGAACCCGAACAACTGCGCAAACGGGGCCACGGCCTCAATCTGATGGAGGGCCTGATGGATCGGGTCGATATTTATGCAACTCCGAACGGCACCAAAGTTATTATGGTAAAAAGACGGCATTCCTCCGACGAATAACAACAAAGCACCACTCAAAATATGACAGGCAACGTCACTCGGCATTGACCTGATACGGATCCTAAGACACCGCACGACTTACTAAAGAGGCACTACATGGCAGACGTTTTCAAAGTTACCACGCGAATGGAAGGCAAGTACGCGATCCTCTACACCGAAGGCTATATCAACAATTTGGCGGGCGATAAAATTGTTGAGGAGTTCAACCAACTGGTCGCCAAAGATGTCAAACACTACGTTCTCAACCTGCAAAAAACCCAGCTTGTCAACAGTATCGGCATTTCCATCCTGATTGAAGTAATCGAAAAGGTGCAGGAAATCGGCGGCACCCTGGCTTTCTGCCACCTCACGCCGATTATTGCCAAAACCTTCAAAATCATGGGGTTGACCCAGTATTCCAAAGTCTATGACACGGAAGAGGACGCTCTGAAAAATTGAGAATTGAGAATTGAGAATTGAGAATTCCATCCTTTCAATTCTTGAATTCAAAAATTGGGAAGGAACTCAGGGAGGAAATTCCCTGTTCTCAGGCTTAATTGGAAATTTGAAACAGCATGCACGTAAAATAATTCTCAATTCTCAATTCTCAATTCTCAATTCTCAATTAGGAAAAAAGGCATGTCCACCAGTCCAACGGAAGAAAAAGTCGAGCGCTTGCTCTACAGTTTGACGGCCCTGGCTGACATTGGCGAGGCCATCACCTCGGGCGGCACATTTGAAACCACGGCACGGGAACTGCTCCACCTCATTTTGGGAACTCTGACGGTTTCCAAAGGTGCGATTTTGCTTTACCAGCCGGAGACCGAATCCTTACGGGTGGCGGTGGCACGGGGTGTCGAAACCATCCAGTTGAGAATGAAGCTGCCGGAATCCGTGGCTCAGGCTCTGGTTTCCCATGCGCAGCCGTTTGTGCTGGATCCGACCGAAGGCCCGTTTGCTCCGTTTGTGAGCGAAAACAAAGCCAAATTTGACGGCATGCATGCCCATATCTGGGCTCCGTTGATTGTTGCCAACCGGTTGATTGGCGTACTCAGCCTGAGCGAAAAATTCGGCAAGCATCCGTACAGCGCGGATGATTTGCAGTTGCTCAGTACGATTGCCCACCATACCTCCATTGCCATCTATAACTTCCAAATCATTGACGAGATTCGGGCCGCCAACTTCAAACTCAACCGCAAAGTGTTGGAAATGGAATCGCTTTATGATGTCGGGCTGGCCATCAGTTCCCTGCTTGATGTCAAAGAGTTGTCCCGCGAAATCCTGCAACGGGCGGTGATGCTGCTGGATGCCAGCCAGGGTGCGCTTTTTTTTGTCGAAGGAGCAGGGCTCAAGGTGGCAGCATCGGTTGGCATGGATGACCGTTATCCGGAAGACAAAGTGGTGACTTTTGCCGATGTTCCCAGCCAACTGCGTGACATCGTGATTGAAAGCAAAACTTGTTGCAGCATCAACGCCCGCAGTCTGAACAATACCGATGATGCCCAGAACATGCTCCTGGTACCGGTCTTGATTGGGCAACGGGTGGCTGGCGTGCTTATGGTCTGTGACAAGGAAACCCGCGAAGGATTTGCCGAGTTCACGCCCGAAGACGAACAGTTTCTGGCCGCCATTTCAACCCAGGCGGCGATTGCCATTGACAATGTCCGGCTGCATAGCGAAGCACTGGAAAAAGAACGCATTGAAAAGGAACTCGAAGTGGCCGCCGCCATTCAGCAGCGGTTGCTGCCTGACAGTTCGCCGGAGTTGGAAGGAATTGAACTGATTGGGGTGAATATGTCCTGCCGCCAGGTCGGCGGTGACTACTACGACTATATCCATTTCAATAATCAAAAGCTCGGCATCGTGATTGCCGACGTTTCCGGCAAGGGAACTCCGGCAGCCCTGCTGGTTTCCACCTTGCAGGCCAGCTTTCATGCCCTGTTGGAAAATTACGACATTGCCGAAACGGTGACCCGGTTGAACAAGGTGATTTTCAAAGCATCCCCGTCATACAACTACATCACCTTTTTCTACGGAATCCTGGACCTCGAATCCCGGAGTTTCTTTTCAATCAATGCCGGCCATAATGACCCGCTGCTTCTCAAAGCATCCACTGGTGAATGGAAACGTTTTGCGACCGGGGGATTTTGTCTAGGGATGTTTGACTTCGGCAAATATGATGTGGAGGAAACCCACCTAGAGCCAGGCGACATTCTCTTTCTCTACACCGACGGTGTGACCGAATCCACCAATCTGGCTGAGGAGGAATTTGGCGAAGACCGGGCCAAGGAAATACTGGAACAACATCGGCATGAGCCGCTTTGTGAGGTTTCCGTCAAATTGTCCGACGCCATCCGCGAATTTGTCGGCGAAGCCCCCCAACATGATGATTTGACCTATGTTCTGATGCGGGTCCACTAAAAAACAGGGTTCAGGGTTCAGGGTTCAGGGTTCAGGGTTCAGGGTTCGGGGTTTCCAAATACAAGAAGAATTTGAAGTTCTAATGAATACAGCGGAATCCAAGTTTTCTTGCGTTTTTATTGCATTACCGATTTGCCATCAAAGCCAAATAGAACGAAGCGGCAGTGAGTTTTTGTAAAGGGCAGAAATACAAGAAAACTTAGATTTCGCCGTAACGAGGCTTTAATTGTCCATTGTTCATTCATAAAACCCTGAACCCTGAACCCTAGACCCTGAACCCTAGACCCTGAACCCTGAACCCTGAACCCTAGACCCTGAACCCTGAACCCTAGACCCTGAACCCTGAACCCTGAACCCTGAACCACCATCGATCCAACGCCTCATGCTCATGGTTTTGTTTTTAGTGCTTGTCCCCCCGGCCCTGGCCTACTAAGCGTTGCGCTTAAGTCGGATGACGCTTGAGTAAGTCATTTGGCAAATTTTCGTCAATTTCATCCTTAA
>JAIBAN010000212.1 GCA_019695185.1 Blastocatellia bacterium
ATTTGAAATAAGGCTTTAGGGGGAAATCTGGATTGTTCGTGTCAAAAGGCCGAATGATTTCATCGGAGGCAGTGCTGTGATTGAAATTTCAAAGAAAAATGGCTGTATACTGAGGGTGAGTCACAGCAAATGAACGGTTCATGAGGCTTCCTTTTTGGTTTTTTTGGGGCTCCGGGTGTTTCCCGGTTGCATCTGCGTGTTTGGCAACTTCCGGGGTTTTTCCACTGTCCTTGACACTTCCGGAATTTCGGCTGAAACCTGGGAATGTCTCGTTGGCATGGAAGGCTGGCCCACATCCAGCGGCAACACGGATGCGGCCACGGGTGCCGTCCGGCTGCTGTCCGGTGGAGTTGTCCCCTGTGTCATAACCCTTTCCCAAATGGAACTCCCCACCAGTGCCAGCCCCGCAGCCATGACGACCAGCGCCAGAACCTGCATCCGCCACCAGTTCCGGGATTTCCCGGCTTCCCACCGGTCATACGCTGCCAGCACCCAGACCCGCAGGCGGGCCGGAGGCAGCCAGGCGGCAGCCCCGGCAACCCATCCCAGAGCCACCAGGCGGGCTGGAAAGACCGCTTGGCGGTAAAGTGCCAGGAGATGCTGCGAAACAGCCTTGTCGGTCTTCTCATGAGCCATAGGCAGGTTTCCGACGGGTTTCAGGTTTCCCCTACGGGTTCGAGTCCCAGAAATTTGCGAACGCTGGTTCGGGCGCGAAAGAGCAGCGACTTGGTGGCGGGCAGGCTGACGCCCAGTTCCTCACAGATTTGGTCCATGGTGGCATCCTGCGCCTCACTCAACCGGTAGGCCTCCCGTTGCCGTGCGGGCAAATTTTCCAAGGCCCGTTCGAGGTCCAGCAGCCGGTTGAAACGGCCCTCCGAGAACTCAGCATCTTCCAACCCGGAACCAGGCCACAGCCAGGCCAGAACATCGGCAGTGCGGTCCTCTTTGCGGTAATGCTTCCGAATCAGGTTTTCGGCAATGGAACACAGGTACGTTGCAAACTCCACCCCTCGGTCCGCCTCATACCGTTCCTCGTGTTTGAGGACTTCCACAAACGTGTCGTGGACAATGTCCTCGGCCACCGGGACCTGATGGACCCGATGCAGCGTGAACCTCCAGACGACCGCGTGGTGCCGCTCATAGAGCGCACCAAACGCTTCACGGTCCCCGGCCTGGGCGCGAGTGAGCAGTTCCTGGTCCATGTCGTTTGGCACAATGTGGTTCCTGGTTTTTGAGTTTTGGGGGGGCTCTATTTACTTATTACCCGCAGAGGGGCAAAAAGGTGCGGTCTGGCAAAAAAATATTTTTCCAAACCACCGGAACCCGGCCAAAACCACAAACCGGGGAAGGGTCTCTTTTCCAAAACCAAAGCGGTGCGCTATCGTTGCGACTCTCTGCACTTTGATTGGTCTTTTTTTCCATCACCATCATGAATCATCAATCGCTTTCCGCCTTTATCTGGTCGGTCGCCGATTTGCTGCGCGGCGACTACAAGCAATCCGATTACGGCAAGGTCATCCTGCCCTTTACTGTGCTGCGCCGCCTCGACTGCGTGCTGGAGGCCAGCAAAGCCGAGGTGCTGGCCGAATATGCAGCCCGGCAGTCGCTGGGAATCAATCCCGAACCGTTTCTGCTGCGCAAATCGGGCCAGAGCTTCTACAACACCTCGCCGCTCGACCTCAAAAAACTGATGGGCGACCAGGACCATATCCGGGAAAACCTCTTCAGCTATATCCAGGCGTTTGCCCCGGCGGTGCGCGATATTTTTGAGCGGTTTGAGTTTGCCACCCAGATTGAAAAACTGGGTAAGGCCAACCTGCTCTACCAGGTCACGGAGAAATTCACCCAGATTGACCTCCACCCCGAAACCGTGGACAACCACCAGATGGGGCTCGTGTTTGAAGAGCTGATTCGGAAATTCGCGGAAATCTCGAACGAAACCGCCGGGGAGCATTTCACCCCCCGCGAAGTCATCCGCCTCATGGTCAACCTGCTCTTTATCGAGGACGACGCGGTGCTTTCCAAACCGGGTGTGGTGCGGACCATCTACGACCCGACCGCCGGCACCGGCGGGATGCTGACCATTGCCGGCGAGTACCTGGAGGAGCATAACCCGCAGGCCCGGCTGACCGTGTTCGGACAGGAACTGAATGCCGAATCCTATGCCATCTGCAAGGCCGACATGCTCATCAAGGGCCAGGATGTGGGAAACATCGTGTTTGGCAACACGCTCTCGGAAGACGGCCACCGGCACCGGAAATTCGACTATATGCTCTCGAATCCGCCCTTTGGCGTGGAGTGGAAAAAGGTCGAGAAGGAAGTCCGCAAAGAAGCTGAATCGCAAGGGTACAACGGACGGTTTGGGCCGGGGCTGCCCCGCGTTTCGGACGGCTCCATGCTCTTCCTGCTCCACCTCATCAGCAAAATGCGCCCGACGGCGGACGGCGGCAGCCGGTTTGGGATTGTCCTCAACGGTTCGCCTTTGTTTACCGGCGGGGCGGGTTCGGGCGAGAGCGAAATCCGCCGCTACGTGCTGGAAAACGACCTGCTGGAAGCCATCGTCGGGCTGCCGACGGATATGTTCTACAACACCGGGATTTCCACCTATGTCTGGATTTTGAGCAACCGCAAGCCGGAGCACCGCAAAGGGCTGGTGCAACTGATTGACGCGGGCAGCTTCTGGCAGAAAATGAGGAAAAGTCTCGGCTCGAAAAGAAAGGAACTCTCCGACGAGCACATCGCGGAAATCACCCGCTTTTTTGGCGAATTCGTCGAAGCCAAACAGGATGGCAAACCCATCAGCCGGATTTTCAAAACCAGCGATTTCGGCTATCGCACCATTACGGTGGAACGCCCGCTGCGCGACGAAAGCGGCAAACTCGTGCTGGGTGAAAAGGGCAAGCTGAAAGGGAAGCCGCAGCCCGACGCCAGCCTCCGCGACACCGAAAACGTGCCGTTGGGCGAGGAAGTGGAAGTCTACTTCCGGCGCGAAGTGCTGCCCCATGTGCCCGACGCCTGGATTGACCACGAGAAAACCAAAGTGGGCTATGAAATCCCCTTCAACCGGCATTTCTACGTGTTTACGCCGCCCCGTTCCCTGGCCGAAATTGACGCGGATTTGAAAGCCTGCACCGACCGGATTCTGAAGATGATTGGAGGGCTGTCGGCATGAGCAAACTGACCTCCGGAAAGCCTGACTTTTCCGATACGTTCCACATCGTCCCGGAAGAACTCTCGGCACTGCCGAGAGAATTATCCCGGACGCAAACAGGCAACTCCCTTCTCTTGGTCGCTGAATACCAAACCAAAATGATTCCAAAGCAGTTGTTGCGCGCGAAACTCCATGAATGGAATGAATTGCTGGAAGCACAAGGGGTCCAGGAGGAGGATTTTTCATGAGCGACACCCATCCGGCTTCAGGCGATTTGTATGACGGCATCCGGGAAATTCTGGTCGCGGCACGCGGACAGGTCCAACGCACTGTCAATCAGGCAATGGTGCAGGCAGATTGGAACATTGGCCGCCTGCTGGTTGAACACGAGCAGGGCGGCGAAGCCCGCGCCGAATACGGGAAACACGTCTTGCAGACGATTGCCAAACGCCTGACGACAGAATTCGGCGAGGGGTTTTCCGCTCCCAATCTGCGCAACTTCCGTCAGTTTTACCTGACTTTCAAGCTCGCTGAGATTTGCAACACAGCGCGTAGCAATTTGACCTGGACGCATTACCGGAGCCTGATGCGGATTGAAAACCCCGCCGCCCGGCTCTGGTATGCAGAGGAAGCCGCCCGCGAACAATGGAGCGTCCGCGCCCTGGCCGACAACCCGCACCTTTTTGCCAGCAAATACCGACTGCTGTTGCCGAGCGAAGCCGAACTCCGCGCCGAACTGGAACGCGACC
>JAIBAN010000028.1 GCA_019695185.1 Blastocatellia bacterium
GGGAAAAAGAACGGAAGGAGCATTTTTGCCTTTATTTTGGCAGCTTCAAGGTTGCATTCCAATCCACCGCCTGAAGGCGGAACTCACAACCGCCGCCTGAAGGCGGAACTCAGAACTTTTATGGAAAACTTTTCCCAGCCTTTTCATTTGCAACGAATGGTTCATCTGGTGGCACACCTCATCAAGCGGGGTGCGACGCAATCCTATGTCGGTTTGTTGCAGAAACACCGTCCGGCTGAAATTTCCCAGGTGCTCATGCACCTCAAGCCACGTGAACGGGAAGAGGTTTTTCAACAGTTGTATCAGCAGGATTTAGGTCTGGCGGCCACCATTGTCAGTGAAATGGTGGCTGCGGACCACGGCCATGACCTGTTGGAACTGCTCACCAACGAAGAGCTTTCCGAATTGCTGCAAACCCTGCCGCCGGATGACACAGCCTATCTGCTGACACAGCTTCCTGATGACCGCTATGAGGAAGTTTTGGCGCTCATGGAGCTTGAGCGTTCCATTGTCGCTCAGGAACTGCTCCAATATCCGGAAAACACCGCCGGGCGGATTATGACGCCTGATGTGTTTTGTCTATCGGAAGACCTGACCGTGGCCCAGGCGGTCACCGAACTCCAGCAGAGCAGTGACCGCCTGGAAATGGTCTTTTATCTGTATGTAGTGGATTCCCGCAAACATCTGGTTGGGGTGGTGGCGCTCCGGCAACTGCTGCTCAGTCCACCCAATACGCCACTCAAGCAGTTGATGACGACCGATGTCATCAAATGCACGGTCGAGGATGACCAGGAGGAGGTTGCCCGCACCGTAGCTCAGTTCAATATTGTGGCGGTTCCGGTGGTGGATGCCGACAACAAGCTGGTGGGCATTGTCACGGTTGACGATGTCATTGACGTGCTCCGCGAAGAAGCCAACGAAGACCTGTTTGCCATCGCCGGGGTGGAAAGCGACGACCGGGCTTTGACCCAACCCATGTACTCACTGCAACGCCGCCTGCCGTGGCTGCTCCTGAGTATGGGAACCGCCCTGATTTCGGCCTTTGTCGTCAGCCGCTTTCAAACGTTACTCAGTTTCAAACCGGACCTGGCTTTGGCGGCCATGCTGCCGGTGTTTGCCACCGTTGGAGGCAATGCCACGACGCAAACCTTGACCGTCACCGTGCGCAGCCTGTCACTGGGCGAAGTCAGCCCGGAAACGAGCCTGCGCGTGTTGCTCAAGGAACTTGCCGTGGGCTTGGGCAACGGTTTGTGCTTCGGAATTCTCTTGGCCATCATCGTTGGAATTTGGCAACATAATCTTTATTTTGCCGTTGTGGTCGGTATTGCTACACTGTTCAATCTGGTGGTGGCTGCCACCACCGGGGCCATGTCGCCCCTGATTTTGAAACGGCTGGGTGTGGACCCGGCTTTGGCTTCCAGTGTTTTTGCCATTACCCTGACCGATGCGCTGGGATTTTTATCCTACCTGGGTTTGGCGTGGTGGCTTCTTCGAGGATAATTGAGAATTGAGAATGAAGAATGAAAAACACTGCAACTTGCCGACTCAATTGATGAAAAGCTGAAAGAATTCTCAATTCCCAATTCCCAATTCCCAATTCCCAATTCCCAATTCTCAAATCACTTATGGCTGAAGAACTGATTCCTTACGAAAAACCGCTTCCTCCCATTCCGGAAAGAACCATGCGTCAACTGATGCGCAACGGACTGCTGTTCCTGCCCAATCTGCTGAAGCTGGCTTTCCGTCTGTTGAAAGACGCACGGGTTCCCAGCCAGGAAAAAATCCTGTTGGCGGCAACCATTGTGTATGTCATTTCACCGCTGGATTTTATCCCCGATTTGATTCCTTTTATCGGGCAGGTGGATGATTCCTACTTGCTTGCCCTGTCACTGCTCCGGCTGCTCAATTCGGCTGATGCGGAAGTGATACGGGAACATTGGGATGGAGGCGGGGATATTTACCGGTTGCTCATTCGCATCAGCAATCTGGCCACAATTTTCCTACCGAAACGGGTCCAAAAGCTGTTGGTCAAACGAATTGACCTGCCGGAAAGCGTGGCGGATTTTTCCGCCTATGCCGCTCAGAAGAAGTCCAGGGAGTCTTGAGAGTTTTGGGAGTTTTGAGAGTCTTGGGGGTCTTGGGAGTCTTGGGAGTCAAAATCCAAAAACCAGGGTTCAGGGGCTAAATCCAACTCAAAACTCAAAACTCAAAACTAGGTTTCGACTCCCAAGACTCCCAAGACTCCCAAGACTAAATGATGGAGGTCATTTCGTCGCTTGAGTCACGGCTCCGCTCAACGTGATTGAGGGTTTTTTCAACCGTATAAATGGTCTGGCCCTGTGATTCAAAATAGGTTCGGGCCAGCAATTCGGCCACCAGACCGGTGGAAACCAACTGCACACCCGCCAAAATCAGCAGCATGCCCATCATCATGAGCGGTCCATGCTGCAAAAAGACATCCCCGCCGCTCACCAGTTTTTTGAGCACCAGAAACACACCAATCAACCCGCCCGCCAGCATGCCCAGGAAGCCAACCGCACCAAAAAAATGCAGCGGTCGGGTGACATACTTGAGCAAAAATCGCACGGTCAGCAAATCAAACATCACCCGGAAGGTGCGGGAAATGCCGTAGTGTGAGGCACCGCTTTCGCGGTTGATGTTTTTAATCGGAACCTCGACGATTTTGGCACCATTCCAACTGGCAAGGGCCGGAATGAACCGGTGTAGTTCGCCATACAGTTTGATGCGTTTGATGGTGTCGCGCCGATAGGCTTTGAAGGTCGTGCCAAAATCATGCAATTCGACTCCGGAGAGCTTGGCCATCAGCCAATTGGCAATCCGGGAGGGAACCCGCCGCATGACCAGATTGTCAATCCGTTTTTTGCGCCAACCGCTGGCCAGGTCGTACCCTTCGCGGATTTTCTCGACCAGGTTGGGGATGTCAGCCGGGTCGTGCTGCAAATCACCATCCATCGAAATAATGATTTCGCCCTGAGCATAATCAAACCCGGCAGCCAGAGCCGGAGTTTGACCGAAATTCCGTTTAAGTTTGATGACTTTCACCCGCGCATCCCGCGCGGCAATTTCAGCCAACAGGCGATAGGTCCGGTCGGTGCTGTTATCATCCACAAACACAATTTCAAAGGAGGGGTAACGGGTTTCCATCACCTCCAGCAATTGTTTGTAGAGTTCCGGCACGCTGTCTTCTTCATTGTGCATCGGAATCACGAGCGAAAATTCCGGCTCGGTCGGATTCAAAAAAACATCGTCGGCCCGTTCAGACGAATAGGAAAGGGGCATAGGTACTCCTGAGGGTCTAGGGTCTAGGGTCTAAGGTTGAGGGACTAAATCAGGCCACGCAAGATTTGAACATCGGCAAGATTTTCTTTCACCGCCGCAGGCGCAGAGGAGGCGCAGAGGACATGCAGAGAAAAACTCTGCGAAAACTCTGCGAAAACTCCGTACCTCTGCGGTGAAGATTTTGTTCAGATCATCTGTGGTTCGATTTAGGGGGTGGAGGCTGGGGTTGGGGGCTGAAATAACAGGCAATCAGTCTCGTTGCATGGTGTTTCAAATCCTCAACCCTAGACCCTAGACCCTAGACCCTGCTGAAAATTCACCAGCCGGATATTGAGCCGGTTCACCGTTTCACGGACTTCCGGCGACATCATGATTTGCAACTCGCGGACTCTTGATTCTTTGAGTCGGGTCTTATAGGTCGCAAGCGTGTCGTCCAGATGTGAAGGGTGGCACATCAGTTCGCTGGTTCCGGTTGGAAGCTTGGCGAGTAAACACGTAACCAGGGATGTGGTCAAGAGTCCGGTGTGCATGAAGCCGAAAAAATGCTCCGGAGTTCTCACCGGACGACCAGCCACATGGTGGTTGAATTGTCGGGCATACCGGCTCATGACCAAACGGCTGGCCTGTTGTTTGAGCAAGGTAACTTTGGAACCCGTTTCCAGGGTTTTCAAAGGTGCCCGCCAGAAACGTTCAAACGGATTGCGGATGGCAGGAATGCCAAACTCAGTGGCCACCTGGAGCATGGCATCCAAAACCAATGGATGGGCATGTGAGTGTTTGTGGCTGTCAAGATGCGTCAACTGAAGACCTGCTGCCTGAATTTTTTCAATCTGGGCGCGAAACTCGCAAATGATTTCCGTCACCTTGAGTTTACCAGTCACCAGTCGCCGGGTGAACGTACCGAAATCATTGTTAAAGGTTCCATCGGGTTCAAGCAGGCTGGGAACCAGTCGGGGGTTCGTCACCGGGCGTCCGCCCAGCAGCACCAGATGGCAACCGACCCCCAGCGTGGGGTGCGCTTTGGCCAGGGCCACAGCTTCGTCAAAGGCATCGCCGTTGGCCATCAGGGTGGCGCTGGTAATAATGCCGTTGGTATGCCCGGCGACAATTCCGGTATTGACGCCGTGACACATGCCGAAATCATCGGCATTGACAATCAGGCGGCGTTCCGTGGTGGGGACTGAATGAGAGGTCATTGATTTGTGAATGGTGAATGGTGAATGGCTATGGCCTGAACTTTTCCAGCATTTGCCAGGTTCTTCACAATTGACCATGCAGAATGTGCCATTTACCAGATTTGGTTCAGGGAGTTTACCGATGGGCTGTCTGGGTCGAAACCATCAGCAGATTCGGGGTTTGTTTCCCATTGTCAAGCCGGTATATCGCAACCGCGACTTTTCCGCCAACCCGAATTTCCTGACAGAGTTTCCCGTCTTTCCGAACCTGCTCCAGGCGGGCCATGTTTTCAAAATAGAATCGTCCTTTTTGAACCAACACAAACTTGACGCCAGGGACGGCAAGTTGCACCTGGGGGTCGGAAAGAACGGCGGTTGCCAGGTCCGGACGGACCAATCGTTTCAAATAATAATTGACGACACAGGGCGTTTCTGAAATCACGGTTGCCTGTGGCGGAGCGGTCTGGGCCAGATAGGTCAGGGCTTCGCGCACACCGGCATCGTAAAATTCATCATGGGGAAAGTAGGTTCCGGCTTGAGCCTCCCCGCCTCCAAGGCTGTTTATATAAAGGCTGTAGTGAGGAGCCTGGTGCAGTCCAATCAACAGGGTGGGAAGCAAAAACGCAGCACAGACCGCCGCCCGGCGCAAACGACACAGTTCACCCTGACTGGCAACCGGCAGCCAGCGTGCCCAACCAGCCGGGCAATCCGGTTCACTGGCAGTCTCTTTGCCGGATTCACCCCAACCAGCCACCCACTCCGCCAGCCAGGCAATGCCAACCGCAGCCAACATGGACATCACCGGGAGCACCGCCAGCAGATAGCGCATCCATTTCCCGCCGATGATGGAAAACGGCACCAGCCAGAACACCAGCAGAAACAAGAGCATGAAGAAACGACTGTCCCGGTTGACGTTGCGAATGGCCACTGCCAGTCCAACCAGCAGGCCCAGCAAAATGGTGGGGACGGTTTTGACGCCCACCATCAAGGGATAAAACCACAACGGAAGTCCGCCGGAGAAAACCGTCCGGGAAGGATTATTGAAATAAAGCTGGTCCAGCAGGAGATAGCCATGATGGGTGACGGTTTCCTCGCCGACATAATTGACCATGTAGGAAATGGTCGAAGGCAGCCACACCACCGGGTTGGCCAGTAAAAAACACCCAATCATCGCACCGTAGAAACGGGGAAACACAAACCGGGGAATCGGGTTGGTCAAAGGATTGGCCGGACGCAGTTTATGGTCCACATACTCCCACAAAAAAAGCAGCCCCCAATAATGCGGAAAATATTTTGAGGCCAGCATCAACCCAAACGAAGCGCCACTGGCTGTGTACCACCATGCCTGCCGTCTGCTTTTTTCCTGGGTTGGAGGGGTGGAACCTAATTTCTTGGCATGAAAATAGGTGGCATAGGCCAGCCATAAAAAAAAGACCAGGAACGTGTCTTCCTTGCCAATCCGGTTAATGGCGATGGAAAGCATACCGGTTGCCCACACGGCTCCGGTGACCAGTCCTACCAGTGGGGAAAAGAGTTCTGCTGCCAGCCAGCCCAGGACGAGAGTGGTCAACGCTCCGAGCAATGCGTTGGGAAACCGCAAAGCTGCCTCCGGCGCTACAGGATAGGCCGGAACCAGCGAGTTCCATTGTTCGGATGTCATCAAGCTGGCGGTCATCGCCAGTTTCATGAGCATGGGATGCTCGGCATTCGGGGTGAAATCCCCGTGGCGATAGGCCGCAACTGCTTCGATTTTGTGGGCTTCATCCTCGGCCAAGCCGGCGCTGCCCAGGTCCGTGACTCGCAGCCCCAGCGCCACAATCGTTAAAAGAACCAGCCCCAGCAAGGTTTGTTTCCACACCTGTCCGGTTTCAGCCGATGCAGTCCGGTTGGCGGCTGCACCCATTTGACAATGACCCAAACCACTCACAACGTAAGGTTCCTTACAAAGACACCCGAACCCTGAATTGAGAATTGAGAATTGAGAATTGAGAATTGAGAATTCAATGGCCGTGCCCAGTTTGTTGCCCTTGAAAGGTATTTACCAGCCAACGGACTGGCTTGGGGTTTTACGAGCTTTCAATTCTCAATTCTCAATTCTCAATTCTCAATTCTCAATTAAACTCGGATGCCTGATTCCCGCTGCCATTCTTCGAGCAGCAATGTCACATCCTGCCGCTCCACAAGCAGACGGCGGCGTGTTTCTTCCAGTGGCAGTTCCGCCGCATGCCGGTCCAGGGCGGCTAAACTTTCCTGTAGGGCATCAATCGCGCCAGTCCGGTCCTGCCGGAACCAGCGGCAGCGTCCGATGACCCACAGACCTCTCCATTCAATATCAGAATTCCCTGTTTCGCGGGCAATTGCAAGCGCTTCTTGCGAGGACTCCAGGGCGCGGCCAATTTCTTTTTGAATCCAATAGACTTCCGCCAGGGCTTGCAGGCACTCGGACCGAATTCCCCGGTCACGGGTGGTTTCGTTGGCAGCCTGTGCCTGATTGAGCATGGACAGGGCTTCTTTGATTTGTCCCAGTTTGGTATACATCAACGCAGCATTGACCAGGGCAATTTCGGCGGCCCGGTCGTCTTTGAATTCGCGGGCGCTCCGCAGCGCCAGCCGGTAATAGGCCAGGGCATCGGCATAGCGCCCTTCATGCCGGAAGGTTTCACCAATGTTGTTGAGCAGCGCCGCTTCACCCTGCCGGGATTGGGTTTCCCGGCCAATAATCAGAGCCTGCTGATAGTTATCGCGGGCCCGTGCGGTCTGGCCCTGGCTGTGCAGCGAGGAAGCCATGAGGGTCAGCGCCTTGCGTTCGGAGGCCCGGTCACCGGCAGCACGGGCGGTCTGAAGCATCTGATGCCAATTGGTTTCCAACGAATTGGCGGAACTGGCCAGGTGCATGGCCGGCAGCATTTGTGGGGTGACAGGGGTCAATGGAATCGAAGGGCCCTCCGGCTTGGCAGGTGGTGGAGCCACCGGTTTGACGGTTACCGGAGCTTGGGCCGCTTCGGCGGCTTTGACATCTTCGTCTTTGACTTTTTCGAGTTTTCCGGTCTTCTTCTTGGTTTTTTCGCCCTTTTCTTTGGCTGGTTCCTCCCGGCGGCGGATTTCCCGTACCGGGTCGGAGCGCCTGGCATCCTGGTCCAGCAAATCGTCCATGCCCAGTTCGTTGGCAAAATCCATCAAATCCGACAGGACCTCATTGACGGAGCGGGTTTCCTTAGCCGGTTTTTTCGCTTCCAGACCAGGAATCTCGACCTCGGCATGGCCCCGTCGGAAGATAATCGCTTCTCCGGCTTCCTCTTTTCCAGAAGCTTCTTTGGGCTCGGCGGGCAGGGAGAAATCCGGCAGGGCCGACGGCGGCGGCGGCGCAACGCCAGCTTCGCGGGGCATCCGGGCCAGTTGTTCCAAGGCCGACATGATGGTGGTCACCCGCTCACCTTCGGCTGGCGGCGGGGCTTCAACAATCGTGGGCTGGCTTTCACGAATAAACGAAGTTGGCGAAATCCGCTTGTCCGATTCAGGGAACTTGGCTTGACTGACCACCGTGGGCGGGGCCGCCCCAGAGTGTTTGGGTCCCAGACTGGCTGATTTCTTTTCGACCTGTTCCAGCAGTTCATAGACCCGTTCCTTGTCCCGTGTAAACGATTCAAAACAATCGTCGTCGTCGGGCAGTTCGGAACGGAGTTTTTCAATGATGGCGATACATTCGGAAAGATGTTTTTTGGCTTCCTCGGTGCGGCCCTGGGCATGTTCGCAGAGTGCCCAGGAATAGGCGGTTTGCCAGGCCACGTGCGGGTATTCCAGTTCCTGCGCCAATGAAAAAGCGCGTCCAAAGGCAATACCCGCGTCGGTGAACTTGCCCAGCCGCCGGTAGGTATCCCCCATGACACAAAGTGTTTCGGCTTCGATATGGCGGCTGCCGGCTTCCCAGGCGATGGTGAGCGATTGTTCCAGCGCAGCCATGGCCGCCTTGTATTCGCCCCGTTCCAACTGCACTCGGCCAATATTGAGCAGATAGCGTCCCTCGGCTGCCCGGTTGCCGACATCGCGGGCAATCCGGACCGCCTGCTGGTAATTTTCCAGCGCTTCCCCATACCGGTCCTGCAAAAACATCACATCGCCCAGATAACTGAGCGAAGCCCCTTCCCCCGGACGGTGCCCAAAGGCACAGGCCATATTGAGGGCCGGTTCATAGTAACTCTTGGCTTCTTCGAGCTGGCCCACCCGGAGGCAGATATTGCCCAGGAGGTTCAGATTGCGGCGTTCCTCAAAACTGTTTCCGAGGGAGCGGGCGATGGCCAGCGCCTGATTGACCTTGGTCAATGCCTGCCCGTAATGCCCCTGCTGGTAATACATCTGCCCGAACCCTGACAGAACGGCGGCTTTGCCGGCGCGGTCATCAATTCGTTCAGCCGCTTTGAGGGCCTGCTCCAGATAGTTGAGCGTCGAGCCATGTCGCCCTTGTGAGAGATAGGCTTCGCCGATGGTGAGCAGGGCCGCCACCACACCGGCGTGGTCCTCGATTTCCCGGAGGCGGGCCAGTCCCGCGTTGGCATACTCAAGCGCTTCTTCGGAAAATCCCTGGAGGTTGCACAGGCGACCCAGGGCCGCCTGGGTCCGCCCCAGTTGCGGCAGGTTGTGTTCCTGAGAGAGCGCCAATGCCTGTTGCAGTTGCTGTTCGGCTTCCTCAATCCGGGCACATTCAATCAGGAGCAACCCATAATTGAGATGAAACTGAACCAGAACATCAGGTTTTTGAATTTCCAGGTCGAGGCTCTTGTTGCGGCTTTCTTCCATGGCACGCAACTGTTGCAGCCCCTGGGCGACCCAGCCGTAATATTTGCCAGCCTCGCCGATGGCAAAGGTCCGCCATTTGATATAGGCCGCTTCCATTGCATACTGCATGGCGTGTGACCAGTCTTCCGCCCGAAAATAATGATAGGCAAGGTCCCCGGCAAGGCGGTCCTTGGTCAGCGAAGCGGAGGAAATACTGGCGCTCTGAGCGTTCTTTTCAAGGTGCTCGGCCACCCGGCCATGCAGGCGTTTGCGGCGGCGGCGGCTGATGCGTTTATACAAAACCCGGTGGACCGTGCTTTGGGCAAACACGTACCGGTCTTCACCGGAGGCCACCACTTCGCGCAAAATCCCGGCCTTGAGTCCGGCCTCAACTGCATCCAACAGGTCTTCTTCGCGTAACTCGGTCACCCGTTGGAGCAGGTCAAAGGTGAATTCCTCGCCAATCACGGCTGCCTGCGCCAGAATGTCGGCCACATTTTCCTTGAGGCGGCTGATTTGGGTTGCCACCAGGGCAGCGATTGAGTCGGGTAGGTCAAACTCGCTGACATCGTTACACATCCAGCCCATGGTTTTGTCGCGCCGGATTTGGCCGTTGGAAATCATCTGGCGAATCACTTCGCCCACATAGTAGGGGTTCCCTTTGGTTTCCTCGGCCAGCAACTGAATCAGGTTGGCTGAAATCTGGACGGCGTTGTTGAGCATTCCTTCGACCATGGCCCGGACTTCGCTGTTTGAGAGCGGGGGCAGCATGATTTGCTCAAACCCGCCGGCTTCATCCAACTGGCGCATCCAGCGGCGCAACGGATGGGTGTCTATCGAGAGAATCAAAGACCGCATCGCCACAATCACCAGGACCCGTTCGGTCAGGGTGTTCCGGTTCAAATGGGCCAAAAATTCCAGGGTCACCTCATCTGCCCATTGCATGTCGTCCAGGAAGAGCAGCACTCCCCGTCGTCGGGCCAGCAGGACAAAGAGCCGGGTCAGTTGTTCAAAAATCCGGAATCGTTCCTGGTCACCGCCGCCCAGAGCCGTGCCGCCAAAAACGCTCAAATAATCATTGCTGACGAGTGCCTTGAGAAAGGCTTTGGAAACAAAGCGTTCGTCGTCAGGGGAAAGTGACTGGTCTTCATGCAGTTGGCGGTGAAACAGGCTTTGCACCGCCGGGCGCAACCCTTCGACCAGCACCTGGTACGGGGCGGCACCGCCATATTCAAAAAACTTGCCGGACAAAATCAGTGGAGGTTCCTCGCCGGTCAAATCCTCCAGCCGTTCGCGCAGTTCTTCCGCCAGTCGGGTTTTGCCAATCCCCGGTTCACCAAAAATCAGCACGGGCCGCCCGCCCCGGCCTGACCTTGCTCGTTGCCAGGCGGCCCGCAAGGTTCCCAGTTCCGGTGTGCGGCCAACAAACCGCTCCATCGAGGCATAGGTTGGCATACTCACCGGTTCCCGCAATGGGCGCGGCGGAATGCTGTTGATGGGCGGCATTGAAAGCTCAGAAGGAGCCGGTGCCGAGGACGTTATCGAACCGCTCAGGTTGACCCGGACGCCGCCTTCATAGGAGGTCCGGCGACTGGCCGGTCCGGCAGGGCTGCCGCCTTCCTCCTGTTTCCGGTCCAGTCCGCTGGTGGTTTTGTCGGATTTTGGGGCGATGCCTTCAGTCGGTGTCAATTCCCGAATCAGGCGGCGGAAATCATTGGCCAGTTCTTCAGCCGTCTGCTGCCGTTTGTTCGGGTCTTTTTCGAGCGCCCGCATGACCACCGTTTCAACCGATTCAGGGATTTCGGGACGTTTCTCGCGCAATCGGGGCGGTGGCTGTTTGACCTGGGCAATCACGATGGCGAGCGGGGCCGGTCCGTCAAATGGCAGGCTGCCGGAAAGCATCTCATAGGCGATAATGCCCAGGCTGTAGACATCCGTGCGGGCGTCAACACTGTGCGCCTGGCATTGTTCCGGCGACATGTATTGCGGGGTTCCAATGATCCCGGTTCCAGTCAGGTTCATGACATTCGGACTGGAGCTGATAGCCAGTTTGGCAATGCCGAAATCGAGCACCTTGACGACTTCACCCGTGCGCAGTTTTTCCAGCATGATGTTGGCTGGTTTCAAATCGCGGTGAATGATGCCTTCCTGATGGGCAGCGTGAACGGCTTCACAAGCCGGGGCCAGAATGCGGGCCACCCGCAACGGGTCCATGGGGCCGACCGCCTGGATTTCCTGGTTCAGGCTACAGCCTTCCAGATACTCCATGACAATGAAGGCTTCGCTCCGGTTGGTTGTCCCGTAATCGTAAATGGTGATGGCGTTGGGATGTTTGAGCCGGCCTGAAGCAAGTGCCTCGCGGCGAAACCGTTCCATGGCCGCAGGGTTTGAAACCAGGTCCGGATTGAGGATTTTAATGGCAACGCGGCGTTGCATGGTCGTATGAATGGCCTCGTAGACCGCACCCATACCACCACGCCCAATGAGACGAGCGACCTTGTATTTGTCATCAATTAAGTGATCAAAGATGTCGCCGGACGACTTTTTGGCCACCAGTTTGAGCGTTTGGCCATCCTGAGGACAAATATTGTACTCGTCCGGATATGTCTTTGAGCACATCGGACAGGACTTCATGCCGCGTGTCTCACGATTCAAAGGTGCTCACCAGTGAAACCGGCTTGATGAACACGATAAGTTTAATCCCCGAATAAATGAGTGTATGTTGAGAAATGAAGGCGAAGGCACCGGATCCGGCAGGGTAGACATACCGAAGCGGGCAATCGTCAGTATAACTAGGCTTGGTAAAGCAAATCAATTCCCCGAACGGCGACTATACCATTAGCCGCACGCTCTTTGCTATTTGGTTTTCAGAACTTTTTGGCAAAGTTGTGGAGAAATCCAAGGGTCCGGGGGCCAGGATTCAGGGGCCAGGGTTCAGGGGCCAGGGTTGGAGGTTTTCAAAACTTATTGAGTAAATGTGTATTGACTTCTTTCCTCCTGGAATCCAAGAATTCCCTAAACCCTAAACCCTAAACCCTAAACCCTAAACCCTAAACCCTAAACCCTAAACCCTAAACCCTAAACCCTAAACCCTAAACCCTGAACCCTGAACCCTGAACCCTGCTCATGGCCATTGCTTTTACCCGTTCAATGCGGTCACTGGAAACCGACCATCACCGGCGCTCGGTGTGGGGCATGTTGCTGCTCATCCTTTTTTTAGGAGGTTGGGGGCTGTGGGGGTATTTGGCCAAAATCCGGCTGTATGAGGTTTCCGAATTGGCACGCATTGAGGTCAATGAAGCCACCTTTCCGATTGAAGCTTTGATTGAAGGCCGCATTGTTTATACCAACCTGGAGGTGGGCAAAACGGTCCAGCCTGGCGATGTCCTGGTCGAGTTGGACGCCGAGGTGGACCGGCTTCGGCTGGAAACCGAACGTAAACGGTTTGAGGCGCTGGCCCGGCAGATTGACGCTTTGCGCAGGGAAATTTCTGCACAGGTGAAAGCTCAGACAAGCGAACAACAGGTTGACCCGGTAACCCTGGCGGAGGCCCGTGCCCGCCATCGGGAGGCGGCGGAAGATGCTGCTTACAGTCAGCAGGAAGTGACCAAGCTGACGGTGTTGCATGAGGGGGGCTACATTTCCGAGTTACAGCTTTTACGGGCTCAGGCAGAGCTGCAAAAACGCAAAGCAGGGGCCGAAGCTCTGGACCTGGAGGTTCACCGCCTGGAGTTGAGCCAGCAAACCCGCGACAACGAAAAAGCCGTTCGGCTGGAACAATTAAACCGTGAAGTCACCCGCCTCCAGGGGGAAATGACAACCGCTTCGGCTGGCATGGAAACGCTGTTGCAGGATACGGAAAAGTATCGGGTACGTGCTTCGGTTGCCGGAAAAATTGGTGAAGTCATGCCGCTCCAGGTGGGAACCATCGTCCATCGGGGAGAAAAGCTCGGTGCCCTGGTTCCAGCCGGAGATTTGAAAATCATTGCATTCTTTCCGCCAGCAGTGGCGCTTGGACGCCTTAAACCCGGTCAGACCGCCCGCATGAGTATGGCGAATTTCCCCTGGACTCAATATGGGGAAGTCTGGGCCGAAATCAGTCAGATTTCGACTGAAGCCCGTGACGGCATGATTCGGGTTGAGTGCCGCGTGTTACCGACCTCGACGTTTCGGATTCCGCTTCAGCATGGAATGCCGGGCAGCCTGGAAATCGAAGTTGAACAGGTGACTCCGCTCACCCTGTTGCTGCGGTCAGCCGGAAGAAATCTGGCCCCTCTTTCAACCAGTCCGAATTCAGGTATGAAAACAACCCGTTTGACCACACCCAATGGAAACGTGCTGGTGGTGGAAATTGCCCGAACCCCGGCTGAAGTGCAGCGCGGTTTGATGTTTCGGCAAAGCCTTTTGCCGGACACGGGCATGTTGTTTGTGTTTCCCAACGAAGGCCCGCTTCCTTTTTGGATGAAAAACACCCTGATTGATCTTGATATTGTCTTCCTGGATACTGAACGCCGCGTCACCGGTGTTGCCGCCAACATCCGGCGAACCGTTCCCGGCACACCTGACAATCAAATTGCCCGTGCAAACGGGCAGGGTCGGTTTGCGCTTGAAATCCCGGCTGGCAAAGCCAGGGAGTATGGAATTGAGCCCGGAAAAACGCTGGGGTTTGAGTTTTGACTCAAAACTCAAAACCAAAACTCAAAACTTAAAACGTAAAACTCAAACCGCACACCTCTATTTCCATGCCTTCAATCACGCGCCGCACACTGTTCGCTCCGGAAGTTGTCCAAACCTCTGCAATGGATTGCGGGCCGGCTTCACTCAAGTGTTTGCTGGCTGGTTATGGCATTCAGGCCAGTTATGGCCGCCTGCGTGAAGCCTGCCAGACGAGTGTGGACGGCACGTCGCTTTCAACCATGCAGGAAGTGGCCGTGCAATTGGGACTGGAAGCCGAAGAAGTCTTGCAACCGGTTGACCATATCCTGCTGCCGGAGGCCAATGCGATTCCCTCGATTGTGGTGATTCGCCAGCCGAATGGAACCACCCATTTTGTGGTTGTCTGGCGGCACTGGGGAAACTGGCTGCAAATTATGGACCCGGCAGTTGGTCGGAGGTGGATGACCGTCTCCGGCTTTCTGCGCGACCTTTATCGCCATGCCATGGATGTTCCGGCAGCGGACTGGCGGGAGTGGGCCGGAACAGATGAATTCCTGGCCCCGCTGACCCGGCGGTTGGTCGGGTTGGGAGTTGCGCCGCAAGCCGCTGCTGCGCTGGTTCAGCGGGCAACCCGGACCGACGAATGGAAACCGCTGGCGGCACTGGACGCTTCCACCCGCATGACGGCGGCGATGGTGGCTTCGGGCGGGCTTCAGACAGGGCGGCAGGCAGCCAGGGCGGTCCACAGTTTTTTTGAACGGGCAACGGGTGATTCAGCTTCCCCGACCGAACTCATTCCAGCGGATTTCTGGTTTGCCCAGGCTTCCCGACAGGATGCTGAGGCTGTGACAATTCGCGGCGCGGTTTTGGTCCGGGTGCTGGGGCGCAAGGCGACGAAGCTGGCAGGCCGCCCAGGCAGTGAGCCTGAATCTGATATTTCGGAAGAGGGCAAGGCTCCGCAACCGCTCGCTCCGGAATTGGTGGCGGCTTTGGCGGAACCTCCCACCCGACCGGGTTGGGAACTGCTGCGGCTCCTGCGGGAAGACGGATTGCTGGCTCCGGCAGCCCTCTCTTTGACCATGCTGGTCGCTGCGGCGGGTGTGGTTTTGCAGGGGCTGGTTTTTCGCAGCTTCTTTGAAATCAACCGCTATCTGGCCTTACCGGAGCAACGGACTGCCGCTTTTGTTTCGCTGACCACTTTTTTTGCCGCCCTGTTTTTATTGGATTTTCCGATTACAGCCGCCTTGCTGCGGCTGGGGCGTCATTTGGAAATCCGGCTCCGCATCCGCTTTCTGGAGAAAATCCCCCGTCTGGGTGACCGGTATTTTCAAAGCCGGCTGACCTCTGACATGGCCGAACGAAGTCACAGCATTCATCTCCTGCGGAGCCTGCCACAGCTTTTCGGGCAGGTTGTCCATACCCTGACCCAGTTTGTTCTGACCACGGCAGCCATCGTTTGGCTTGACCCCGCAGGCTGGCTGTTTGCGGTTGTGATTGCGGTGCTGTCGGTGGCGGTACCTCTGATGGTGTTTCCCTACACGACTGAAAAAGACATGCGGGTCCGCACGCATGGCGGTGCATTAAGCCGTTTCTATCTGGATGCGTTGTTGGGATTGATTCCGATTCGTGCGCACGGGGCGGAAAAAGCGGTTGAACGGGAGCACGAAAGCCTGCTGGTCGAATGGGTTCGGGCTCAGATGATATTGTTGCGGACCTCGCTGGCGGTGGATTTTATTCTGGCGGTGGTGGGGTTTGGACTGGCAGTCGGCTTGATGTGGAATTATTTGGCCCGTGGTGGTGAGACGGGCCAAACCTTGCTCCTGTTGTTTTGGGCGTTGAATCTGCCGACCCTGGGGCAGGAGGTGGCTTCTTTCGCCCGCCAATACCCAACCATCCGCAATGTGATGCTCAGGTTGTTGGAACCCTTGGGAGCCGTCGAAGAAACACCCCAGGCCGGTACTCCGTCGGGCAACCCCGAATCACTCCGGCCTGCCGAGGTCGACGGCGGAAAGGGGATTTCAATTCACTTGAAAAACATCACGGTGACGGCAGCCGGGCATACCATCCTGCACGATGTGAACCTGGAAATTGAACCCGGCAGCCAGATTGCCGTGGTAGGCCCATCGGGAGCCGGAAAATCGAGTCTGGCCGGGCTGCTGCTGGGCTGGCACCGACCGACTACGGGTGAAGTCCTGATTGACGGCTGTGTGCTGGATGGGGCGGGACTGGAGCAACTTCGTCGCCAAACCGCCTGGGTGGACCCGGCGGTTCATGTCTGGAATCGCTCGTTTCTGGAAAATCTGCGCTACGGTCAGCCTCCGCACCGCTCCCTGCCGGTCGGTCAGGTGATTGAGCAGGCGTTTTTGCAGAGTGTTTTGGAAACCCTGCCCGAAGGATTGCAAACCTCGCTGGGCGAAGGCGGTGCCCTGCTTTCGGGTGGTGAAGGGCAGCGGGTCCGTCTGGGCCGCGCCCTGCTCCGGACTGACGCCCGGCTCGTCATTCTGGATGAGCCGTTTCGCGGTCTGGACCGGGGGCGGCGGCACCAACTGCTGGAGCGTGCCCGCCGCTGGTGGCCGACTGCAACAATGTTGTGTATTACCCATGATGTTGGTGAGACGCTTGATTTTGAAAGGGTTTTGGTAGTTGAACAAGGGACGGTGGTGGAAGACGGAACCCCCCAGGACCTTTTCCGGAACACGGATTCCCGCTATCGGCAATTGCTTGATGCCGAAGAGGCGGTGCGCCGGGGGTTGTGGTCAGACCCAAGCTGGCGGCGGCTGTACTTTGAGAAAGGAACGTTGAAAAACAGTCAGTAGGTTCATTTGCGATTTGCGATTTGCGATTTGCCATTTGCGATTTGCCGTATGTGATTGTGCTTGAAATCCCACGCCAGGAACAACCTGCAACTGATGAAATGGCAAATGGCACATGGCACATGACGGTACCCTTTATGCCCATACTCACCCAATTGGTCTGGCCTGTCCATCGAATTGGTGAACTGACCGAGCAGCTTGGTCGCTCAGCCGGGTTGCCGGTGCGGGACGCGGAGATTCCTGTCCTGCCACAAGAGCTTGACTTGGCCCAGGCTGGCACGCTGGGTCGGTATGTTGAGGAAATCGCCGATTGGCTGGGGCTGGAGGCTGAGGCCGTCGAAACCCCATACAGCGAGGTTGAGTCCTTTTTGTCCGGTGCCGGTCCGGCCTTGCTCTCTCTTTCGTTTTTGCCGGAACCGGGTTTTCTGGCCGTAATTCGTGGCCGGGGGCAACGGCTGACGATGCTGACACCTGACCTGAAACAGGTTTCCGTACCACGGGAAATGATTCGGGAAGCACTGAGTCTGCCCTTTGAGCCTCGTTATGTGGACGAAGTCAACGAGCTTTTGAACCAGGCCGGAGTTCCGAAACGAAAGCAGGCACAGGCGCGCCGGACGATTCTCCGCGAACGGTTAAGTGGTGTTCGCATTGGTCATTGCTGGTTATTACGGCTGTCACCCGGAGCCAGTGTCTGGCGTTTGTTTCTGGCTGCCGGAATGCACCGTCAGGCGGCGCAACTGCTGGTGCTGTATGCGGTGCAATACGGTTTGTTTATCTGGTCATGGGCGGTGTTGGGACGGGGGGCTTTGGCGGGCCGGATTGAAATCGGGTGGCTGGTGGCCTGGGCGTTGCTGCTGTTGACGTTGATTCCTTTTCGGCTCTGGCTGGGCCGTACCCAGGGACGGTTTGCCATTCAGGCCGGAGCCATCATGAAGCAGAAAATGCTCTATGGCGCTTTGCGGATGGACCCGCAGTCCATTCGGGCCCAAGGGGCAGGGCAGTTGTTGAGCCGGGTGAGCGAGGCGCAGGCGCTGGAATCAGGCGTTTTGAACGGTGCCATTGTTTCAGCCCTGGCACTGCTGGAACTGTTATTGGCAGGGCTGCTGCTGGCCGGCAGCGGTATCGGCTATCTGGCCATTTTGTTTTGGCTATGGACGTTGGGGGCTTCCTTCCTTTCCTGGCGTTATTTTGTCATGCGGCGTCAATGGACCGATGAGCGGATTGAACTGACCCACGATTTGGTGGAACGGATGGTGGCCCATCGAACCCGGCTGGCACAGGAACTGCCCGAATACTGGCATAGCGGCGAAGACCAGGCGATTGAGCAGTATCATAACTTTTCCGCCCGGTTTGACCGGTTTGGGCGGATTCAGGCATTGGCTGCCGGCGGCTGGACGATTGTGGGCATGGTCGGTTTGTTCCCGCTCTTTCTGAGCGGTGCATCGCAAACCGCCCTGGCCGTCGGGCTGGGCGGAATCATCCTGTCGCAGCGGGCTTTGGGAAAGGTTCTGGCCAGCATTGCCAACCTTACGGGGGTGCTGCTGGCGTGGAAAAATGTTTCGGTTTTCTTCACGGCAGCCACCCGTACCGACTATCCCAAGGTTTTTACGCTCACAACCGCGCACGAAGTGACCGCCAGGGTTCCCCGTCAGGCAACCCGCAGTCCTCAGTCCTCAGTTCTCGGTCCTGAAGCAGCGTCCCCAGCCCTCAGTGCTTTGGTTGAGGGGCATGATCTTTTTTTCCGGTATCGGGAGCAGGGGGAACCGATTGTGCGGGGAGTCAGCCTGTGTATTTATGCGGGCGACCGGCTGCTGCTTGAAGGTCCTTCCGGTGGGGGAAAATCAACGTTTGCTTCGTTGCTGACCGGAATCCGGGTGCCGCAATCGGGACTGATTCTGGTCAACGGGCTGGACCGCTACACCTTGGGACCAAACGGCTGGCGGAAATTTGTGACTGCCGCACCTCAATTTCATGAAAACCATGTTTTGACCAACACGTTTTCCTTCAACTTGCTCATGGGCCGCCGCTGGCCGGCCTCTCACGAGGACAACCGGCTGGCTGAAGAAATCTGCCGTGAGCTGGGCCTGGATGAAGTCCTTTCCCGGATGCCTGCCGGAATGCTCCAAATGGTCGGTGAAACCGGCTGGCAATTGTCACATGGCGAACGGAGCCGGTTGTTTATTGCCAGAGCGCTGTTGCAAGGGGCCGAGTTGATGGTGCTGGATGAGAGTTTTGCCGCACTGGACCCGGAAACTCTCCGCAAAGCCCTGGAATGTGTCCTCCGCCGGGCGAATGCAGTGCTGGTGATTGCACATCCTTGACCGATTCCCTAAAACCTAAAGCCCAAAATTAGGAATTGAGTACCTGATTGACTTCATTCAGGTCGAAATGTTCCGGGTCGAATTTTCCGCCCACCCAGGTTTTCATGCTCTTGTGTTCCGGGTGGCGGGGATTGGCCAGGATTTCCAGCAAATCACCATAGCCCCAGATTCCACCGCAATCTTCCGGCGGACAGGCGCGCTTTCCGGTCAAACAAACCGGGTACTGTTTGCCTGGCTCCACCGGCAGGACTTTTTCAACCACAATGATATGGTCCCAACTGTCGCCAAAATCATACAGATAGGAAAATTTGGACTTTTCCCCGACAAACTGCCTGAGCTTGAGTTTGCTGGAATCAAGCACTTCAAAACCCTCCTCCGGGTCAGGGATTCCAATTGGTTCGCCATCCACTTCAAAAGCGTGTAAATGCGAATCGGTCCACCCCATGGCAATCTGGATGATGTCATGCAGTTCGGCAAAGGTGGTGTTTTCGGTAACCAGAACCCTGCGCCAGATGGGAGGTTTGCTGCCCCGCAGGGTAATTTTCAGTTGGAACACGAATTTGGACGGGTCTTTTTTGGCTCGTGGCATGGATGCTCCTCCAAAAGGTGGATTGAGAATTTTTCAAACATACATTCAGCCTTGTGAGTTCTTCAAATACTCCGATTGAATCTTTTCTAAGGGTGTTTGGGAATTTGGGAAATGTGGCGCGATTTGTTTAATCGCGCCACATTTCCCAAACACGCTCTAACGATTGTTTGCATCTTGCTGGCCTTTTGTGATGAAGGCAACGCCATGCCACCTGAAGTCAGACGGCTGCAACTGGTTGCGGGCTTTGGCCTGGATAAGCTGGCGGGTGCTGTTTTTAAGGAGTTCCTGAGCCATTCGTTGTTTGATTTCTTCGGTGGTTGGCATTTTGCCTCCTCTGAATTTCACCGTTTAGCCATTGGGCTGGAAAAAATCCACGACAGCTTTTTCCCTGTGTTTGGCAATTTTCCTCAGTTGATTCTTTGTATAATGCCCACCTCGTTACAAACCGCTTGCCCTTTTCAAATAACAGAGCCAGCTCCATTTCATCCTATCTCTGTTCCCCGTCAGGGCGGCAAACACTTGTGAGTTCAAGGAGAAAACCTATGTGGAGAACCGTTTTACCGCTGTCGGTCTGTTTTGTGTTAAGCCTCTGTTTTGGGATGTTGCCTGGTGTCAAAGCTGCAGTGCCGCAGGGAGATCAGGATTTCACGCTGGTCAACCAAACCAATGTCACAATTCATAATGTCTATGTTTCACCTTCCGCTTCGGATGACTGGGAAGAGGACATTCTGGGAGTGGACGTTTTAAGCCACGGTGACAGCGTTGATATTAGTTTTAGTCGAAAAGAAAGAGCCAAATATTGGGACCTCAAAGTCTCTGACGGTGAGGGGAATTCCATTGTTTGGACCAAACTGAACCTGCTTGAAATTTCAAAAGTGACCCTTTATTACCGAAATGGAAAAGCAACGGCGACGGTCGAATAAAACCAAAGGAAAACGAGGGAAACCTTGCCAAGCGCCTGTGCCCTGACAGCAAGTGGCTGGTCTTTTGTTATCGGGAAACTCGGTTGGCAGCCTGCACGGACAAACAGGTTTCATTTTGCCACCAAATCAACTCGACTGAACGGAAAAGAATCAAAGCAGACCCGGTTTGATTCTTTTCCGTTCAGTCGGGTTTTTTATTTGCCTTGCACCTGCACAGTGACCTGATTGATAGGGCCGAAAATCATGCGGCTGACTTCGACCAGCCGACCGGAATGTTCCTTGACGTATTCAGCCGCCGTTTCCTTGCCCGGCCCGAATAAAATCATCAGTTGCCGACCGGCCAGCCGCACGGTCAGCGCCATCTGGAGCCGGGTGGTCAGTTCCTTGTCACCCAATTGGCGGAGGACGGAAATAATCAGGTCGAGGGTGTGACATTCCTGGAATTCACGGGTGCCGCGAATCCGGTCTTCGATAAAGCGGCGGCCTTCCTCCAGGTTGGTGGCCCGCCGGAAGGTACAGACCCAATGGAGAAAATCGCAGGTGGCTGCCGGACGTTTGAGCAGGTCGCGGCAAAGTTCATCCACCAGATTCAGATAGTCGCGGGAATTGGTAATCCGCACCAACTCGGCCAGATTGAGTTTTTGCAGCCGGTATTCCTCCAGCAGCGGGGCAAGCTGCGTTCCCGGCAGGTTGTCGTGAAAGCGGCGGCGGATGAATCCTTTCAAACTGAAAAGCGTCAGCCGTTCGGGGGTAATTGAATTTTCCTCGTTGAGTTCGCCTTCGAGTTTGTCGCTTTGGGCCTTCAGCCGTTGAAAAGCTTTGTCCAGAACGCCCAACAGTTCGGCGGACGAGTCAAAATAGCCGCGAATCCGTTCGGGAATGTCGTGTTTGTATCCGATGGCATGTTCCAGTGCCGCCCAGGCTTCCTGCATCAGCGTCCGGACCTGAATCTCAAACACGATTTTGCCCAGTTCGGAATTGGGACCGACCAGGGCCGGGCTGAGCCGGGCCAGATAGTGAATCGAACCATATCCGGTTGACTTTCGGGTAACATAAAACTCATCGGATTTGACCCAGGGCAGGTCGTCCCACAAATATACCTTGGGCACGCCTTCAAAGATAAAGCTGCCGCATTCAGTCAAATAGAGGTGAATTTTTTCCAGGTCTTCGGGGAACATGCAGATGATGCGGGCTCCCACAATGTCGGTCATCACCTGGAACACCTGGTCTTCCGGAAATCCGCGTCGCTGGATTTTGGAGAGAAAGCTTTCCAGGGTTTTGACTCGCGTCATGACCCGGTAGATGTTGGCCCCACTGTGTTCCAGAAGGAGCGGACAATTGAGTGCGCTGCTGAGACGGGCTTCAAGGTTGGAGTAAATGCCGAGGTTGGCTTGATACTGTGAACTCAGTGACGGGCGCGCCTTGAGCAAAGCACTCATACAAATCCCTCCCTGGTTTGACTGCCTGGAGACGCCGAAAATGGTGGCTTCTTGATGGGGGTGGAATCGGGCTGAGGGAACTGTTTCCGGCAGTCAGATTCTCTTTGTATCGGTTTTCGAAGTCCCTGAGGGAAGGGAGTTTACCATTCCTTTTCCAAGAGGGCTTCAAAATTTTGCTGCACCATGAATTTTGCGTCGAAGAGGTTTATTCCCGTCCCTGTCCGGCAGCCACAAATGCTTTGGCATTTTCCACCGGAGTTGGCGGTAATATTCCATGACCAAGGTTGAGAATGTGGCCGGGTTCACCACCCGCCAGCGTCAATGTGTCCTGCACGGCTTTGACCACACCTGCACGCGGCCCCAACAGGCGACAGGGGTCCACATTGCCTTGCAAGGCGACCCGGTTTCCAGTCCGGCGGCGAGCTTCGGCCAAATCAGTACACCAATCAATGCTGAGGACTTCCGCCCCTGACTGCTCCATCAGTTCGAGCAAGTGCGAGGAGCCGTTGACATACAGAATGCGCGGCACCGTGTCACCTACCTGGTCAAACACCCGTTGGGTATAGGGCAGGGCAAACTCCGCGTAATCCCGCGCCGACAGCTCTCCGGCCCAGGAATCAAAAAGTTGGACCACCTGCGCTCCGGCTTCGATTTGGGCTTTGAGATAGAGCGCCTGGGTATCAGCCACTTTTTCCATCAAATTGTGAAAAACCTGGGGGTCGCGGTACATGAGCCCTTTGAGTGCCATGTAATTTTTTGAGCCACCGCCCTCAATCATATACGCGCCGAGTGTCAGGGGGGCACCGGCAAACCCGATGAGCGGAACAGCCCCATCAAGTTCGCGCCGGAGTGTCCGCAAAATGTCAAAAACGAACGGCATGGTTTCCACCGGGTCGGGAATCCCAAGCCGGTCCACATCCGCCTGGGTCCGAATCGGCTGGGGCAGTTGGGGGCCGATTTTTTCGGTCAGTTCGACATGCATGCCCATGGCTTCGACCGGAATCAGAATGTCGGAAAACATAATCACGCCGTCAACCCCCAGAATCCGATAGGGTTGCAGCGAAACCTCGACCGCCAGTTCAACGGTTTTACAGAGGGTCAGAAAGGGAATGTCCGCCCGGATGGCGCGGTATTCGGGCAGATACCGTCCGGCTTGGCGCATCATCCAGACCGGTGTGCGTTCAACCGGCTGGCGGCGGCAGGCGCGTACAAGCAAATCGTTTTTCACAAGCAATCAGTCCTTGAAAAAAATGGCGGCGGGTTTTCTGCCCGCCAGTGAACGGCGAATGTTAGCGGCAGGGTTGCTGGTGTGGCAAGTCGAGTCTGCCTGAATCCAGTGACGGGTGACAAGTGACAGGCGACAGGAAAGAATCAGGAAAACTTGACTTGAGGTTTTTATTTGTCACCCGTCACCTGTCACTCCATCAGCCTTTGGCCATTTCCTGCAATTTCACGGCATGGCCCTGAATGAACGTGGTAAAGGCACGGGTTCCCGAAGGTTGAAACCGTCCAAGTGAAACCATATCCACATTGCGCCGCAGGCGGTGTCCTGCGATTTTGAGCTTGGCCAGTTTGCCGGCAGCCACTTCCTCGCGCACCGCCCAGGCCGGCAACAAGGTCATACCCCAGCCGTGCTCAACCATGAGTTTGATAAAATAGGTGTCGTTTGATTCCAGGGCCAAATCGGGCTTGATGCCAACTTTATCGAAAAACTGGTCGGTGGCCCGGCGGATGGAAGCTCCCCGCTCAAACAAAATCAGCCGTTCACGCTGGATTTCCTTGAGCGAAACCTCTTTCTTGGCGACCAGTCGGTGAGTATGGCTCACCACCAACATCAATTCGTCCTCAAATAATTTCGCCACCTGCAACGAAGGAGCCGACACCGGCAGCGAGGCAAACCCCACATCGGCCCGCCCGTTGAAAATATCGGCAATCGTCTGGTCGGTGCTGGGCGTGGTGTGAAATGTCAACTCAACTTGCGGAAAGGCCCGCATAAACTGTTCAAACAATGGAGCAAACAAATAAACCAGGGCCTGGGTTGCGGCTGCCACCCGGACCCGCCCGGTGGGAGCACTTTCCGGTCCGCCGATTTTTTCCTTGAGAGCCTGTTCTTCGCGCAGGATCCGTTCGGCATATTCCAATACGACCGCCCCGGCAGGTGAGAGTTTGACGCCACGCTTGGTCCGGATAAACAAAGGCTCTCCCAACTCGGATTCAAGCCCCAGAATCTGGTGACTGACGGCTGATTGAGTCAGTCCCAACCGTTCGGCGGCACGGGTAAAGTTGAGTGTTTCCGCCACCATGCGAAATGTGCGTAACGGCGTCAGTTCCATAAAACACCTCTTTCATTTGCGATTTCCCATTTGCGATTTGCAATTTGAAGAATCTGTTCCCTGGGAGAAGGAAAACTTTAAGGATGGCTGCCAGACTGCCAAGGCTGTCGGCGGTTTTCCACCGGGCTGGATTCTTTGTTCAAATGGCAAATGGGCAAGGGCGAATCTTTTGCAATCAGCAATTCCAATGAAGAAATTCCGAATAATGAATTTTGGGCATTATTCAGAGATTGTCCGGTTTACGCAATTATCCAATTTGGATTAAAGTCAGGTTCACTCGCCATTTTCCTGGTTTTCCCAATCAAACAACCGTCCAGAAATTTGTTTTCGTGGGAAGCGCTATGTATGACCGAAACGGCAGAACCGATGAAGAAGTGGCCTCGCTTCGGCAGGAGTTCGAAAAACTGAAGGAATACCTGATTGACTGGTCGCCGGATGCGGTGGTGGTGGTGGATTCCACTGGCAGCATCATTGCGGTCAACCGGGCTGCGGAGGCGATGTTTGGCTATCCGAAATCCGAGTTGCTTGGTCAGTTGATAGAAATTCTGATTCCCCGAAATGCGCGTGGCAGTCACACGACGCATCGGAATCAGTACCATCAGGCTCCCCGGCATCGCCCGATGGGGCAATCCGGTACGGAGTTTTTTGCCCAGCGCAAAGACGGCAGTGTGTTTCCGGCTGACATCAACCTGAATCCGTTCAAGTTGGAGGGAACTACCATTGCCGCAATTCGGGATATCACTTCCCGCAAGCAAATCGAACAATCCCTGCGTGAGGCAAAAGAACAGGCCGAAGCCGCCGCCCAGGCCAAAAATGTCTTTCTGGCCAGCATGAGTCACGAATTTCGGACCCCGCTCAATGCCATTTTGGGCTTTACGCAATTGCTTGAAACCAGCCCCAATCTTTCACCGCAGGAGCAAAAATTCGTGGCTGCCATCCGCCGGGGCGGCGAGCATTTGCTGGAAATCATTGGCGATGTGCTCAATATGGCCCGGATTGAAACCGGCAGGATTACCCACGAACCCCGAACCTTTGACCTTTTCAAGCTGTTGGACGAACTGACTTCGATTTTCCGCCAGCGGGCGGAACTTAAATCATTGCGTTTTGTGGTGCAACGCGCACCCAACCTGCCGCCGGCCCTGATTGGCGATGAAGGGAAATTGCGTCAGATTCTGCTCAACCTGCTGGGAAATGCCGTTAAATTCACGTTCCGTGGGGCTGTTTCGCTCCATGTGAGTTGGAAAGACGGAATCGGACGGTTTGTGGTGGCAGACACCGGCCCCGGCATTCCGGAAGCCGAGCAGGGGCGGATTTTCAACCCGTTTGTCCAGACCAACACCCAGCAAAACGCCCGTGAAGGTACGGGGCTGGGGCTGGCCATCTGCAAAAAATACCTGGAACTGATGGGGGGCACGATTACGGTTGCCAGTCAGCTTGGAAGCGGCAGCACCTTTTCCTTTGAAATACCGTTGGCCCTGGCGCAGGGGGCTGCCTCGTCCTCCGCGACCGAATTTCACTTTTGTACCGGTTTGGAGCCCGGACAATCATCAGTTCGGTTGCTGGTGGTTGATGACAATCCCGATGATTGCGAGTTCTTGTCAGCAGTTCTGGCCCGGTTGGGGTTTGAAACCCGCATTGGAAACAACGGTCACGAAGCCGTGGAAACCTGGAAAAGCTGGTCGCCCCATTTGATTTGGATGAATCTGTCCATGCCAATCATGGACGGCCTCGAAGCCACGAAAAAAATCCGCGAGCTTGAAACCACCGGGGTGAACCGGCAACCTGACGAAAATTCCCGGCTCTCCCGCACGGTGGTCATTGCGGTTGCCGCCAATACGCCGGAACAGGTTGCGGAGCAGATTTCCCAGGCCGGGCTGGATGATTTTCTGGCGAAACCCATCCAGGCAGCCTTGGTGTACGAAAAAATCCACCAGCATTTGGGAGTCCGGTTCCGATTTGGAGGCGAGTCGCCGCAACCTCCTCCGGAGGCTCTGCCCGTCGAAGAGATTCCACCCCCGGATTGGAAAACAGAGGTGGCCCGGATGCCTGCCGACTGGAAAGAAGCGCTCTATCAGGCATTGCTCCAGGGAGATACTCAGGCGGCCCTGGACCTGCTCAAACCGTTGCAGGAGCCCGCGCCAGCCGTGGCTGAGGAACTGCGCCAGCACATCAGGAACTTTGCCTTTGATGAGTTGCTGGACCTGCTGGAGTCAGCCTGAATTCGACTGAACCGGCCCGGAAAATGAAGAATTCCAATTGCGCCAATTATAAAGATGAATTGGACGCATTCCTGATACGCCCGTAAGATGCCTTTCAGAGTGACGCCGGGTGGCAACCGGCGGCACTTCACAAACCGGTCGGTTTCCTGTTTTCACTTTTGAAAATGGTAAATCGGCTCAATGGGAAGAAAGGAGAACTTACGGCCATGCCCATCCCATTCAAATTGGATTACACCATTGCCCAGCTTGGGGCAGCGCAGATTCCAGCCGAGCAACTCATGCTCGTGTCACTCACCGGAATCGAGGTTTCAGCCGTCGAGGCGCAACGCCTCTGGTCAAATATTCAGGAACACAAATGGTATCTCAGCGAATGCCTGGGCCGCGATGTCGGCCTGCGTGTGGCAGTCGTTGACTACTGTGAAAACATCGAACCTTTTTAATTGAGAAGTTCGAATTGAGAATTGAGAATTGGAACCGCTTTCCCTAACTTGTGGGAAGTTCAATCAATGGAACTGGAATAAATTCTCAATTCTCAATTCTCAATTCTCAATTCTCAATTCTCAATTCTCAATTTTGAAGTGTCCGCACGGGACACGCATGGTGGCTTTATCAAGCCGCGCCAAACCAGCCATCTTCCTTGTTTTGGTCAGCATCCGTCAGCGGCCCGCCCAACTGGTCCTCCAGGCTGCGAATGATGTTGATATTCTGCCGGTCAATTTCGGTCAGCTTGTCGTCCGTATAGGCGGCATCCCCCTTGTACCAGGCCATCCGTCCAAAATATTCCTGCATGATTGCCGATTTGAATTCGCGGCCCCGACGGGCATAGACCGTATTGCGCAGCAGGCGCAAATCCCGTCGTGACAGGTCGTTGAGCTGGTTGACGTTGAGCAGTTTTTCCAGCATCCGGGGGTCATCCAGCGGGGTGGCCGTGGCCGTCTCGGTTCCGGCAGGAGCCTCACCCAAGGCCCGCCGCAGGAGCATCAACTCAATCGTATCTTCTTTGGAGAGTTCGGTTTCAGGGCGGTCCAGCAGTTTTCCCTTGCGGGCTTCAAGGTCGGTTCGTGGCAGTTTGGCCTCATACTCGGCAATGAAGGCACCATTTTTGCGGTCAAGCGCAGTCAGTTTGCTCTCATCCATTTTGGCGAGCGGCTTGTACCATGACTGAGCCGAAAAATACTCATTCAGCCAGGCTTTGCGGAAAGGGTTTCCGGCACGGGCGTAAATCGTGTTGCGCAACAGGTTCAATTCGCGCAGGCTGCGTCCCTGCACATCGGCAGCGGTGATTTCCCGTTGGTAGTACATTTGCCGTCCACTGCCCGATTTGGCCGTATCCAGCGCAGCGGCAGCATCGCTTGTGCCCGGCTGTTTGGGCCCGGTTGTCGCCGGGGCTGAAACGGATTTTGATTGGGAACAGGCTGTGCCCAACACACTGGCGGCCAGCAATATTCCCAAAAGAAAGCGAATTTTCATAAAAAGACCTCCTCCAGAAAAAGCCGACGACTTTTCTCCGGTTTCTGGGAAAAATCATTTACCTGGGACAGCCTGCATTTTACCATTGTTTTCCTATGCTAACCGAATCCGAACTCATCGCACAGGCGAAACAAGGTGATTTTGAAGCCTTTGAAACGCTGGTCACCCGGCATGAACGCCGGTTGTACCGACTGGTGGTGCAATTGGTTCACAAGGCCGAAGATGCGGAAGACATCATTCAGACAGCATTCCTCAATGCTCTGGAACATCTTGGCGGTTTTCGGGAGGAATCCTCGTTTGGCACCTGGCTCACCCGGATTGCCACCCACGAGGCTTTGAAAGTCCTGCGGCGGCGCAACGGTTGGGTGCAACTTCCGGCGGAAGAGGGAACCGAGGTTGAAGACGGCGACATTCCCCATCCGGAATACATTGCGGACTGGCGCGAAAATCCGGCGGAAATGTATGAACAACGGCTGTTGCGGGTGATTTTGGACGAGGCGATTCAGCAATTACCCGACTCGCACCGGCTGGTGTTTGTGTTGCGCGATGTCGAGGGCTTCAGCATTGAGGAAACCGCCCAGGTGCTTTCCATCAGTCCGGCCAATGTCAAGGTCCGGCTTTTGCGGGCACGGCTGGCACTGCGGGAAAAGCTGACCACCGTTTTTGGTGATGAAACCCGCCGCCACCAGCGAACCCCTGACCACGGAGGGGATTCCGAAACCGTTACCAAGGCGGCCCGCCTGCTGGAACATTACCAAGCCCAAATCAACCAACGAGGTGGAGCATGAAGTGTGAAGAACTCCTGGCAATGCTGAATGATTATGTGGACGGTCAGATTGACCCAGGTGTTTGCGAAGCCTTCGAATCACACCTTGAAGGCTGCAATCCCTGCCAAGTTGTGGTGGATACCATCCGCAAAACCATCACCCTCTATAAAGATGAAGCCGTTTACGAACTCCCGTTTTCCTTTCGCACCCGCCTGCATCAAAACCTGCGCGAACGCTGGAAGCAGAAATGGAACAACTAACAGTCTAGGGAGTCTAGGGAGTCTAGGGAGTCTAGGGAGTCTAGGGAGTCTAGAAAATTTTCCAGAACCCAGAACCCAGAACTCTGAACCCAGAACCCAGAACCCTGGACCCAGAACCCTGGTTTTGGGATTTTGACTCCCAAGACTCCCAAGACTCCCAAGACTCCCAAGACTCCCAAGACTCCTGAAGAGGTTGGTTGTAACTTTTTCGACCCTCGCGGCTCTATCACTATAGGACCGCAAGGAGGGTTCGAAACATGACCGTTAAACCGATTACCACCCGCCAATTTGAAACCGAAGTTTTGCAGGCACCATTGCCCGTTCTGGTGGATTTTTATGCTCCCTGGTGCGGACCTTGCCAGATGCTCAGTCCGGTGCTGGATCGGCTGGCCGAAGAATTCGCCGGTTCCGTCACCTTCGTCAAAATCAATCTCGATACCAATCAGGACTTGGCTTCGGCGTTGCGCATTCGCAGCGTGCCAACCCTGTTTTTCTTCAAAGACGGAGCCATTGTTGACATGGTGGCCGGGCTCCAGTCCCCCCAGGTGCTGCGACAAAAACTGGCGGTCCTGGCAACGGGCGGCAGCCCTGCACGAAATTGGGGAGGGAGGATGCTATGACCGTCGAACGCGCTCTGCGCCTGATTGCCGGAATTGTTGTCCTGGCCAGCCTGGGGCTGGCTTATTGGGGTAACCCATACTGGCTGCTTTTGACTGCCTTCGTTGGCTTAAACCTGCTGCAATCGGGGTTCACCGACTGGTGTCCGATGGTGTGGATTTTGGAAAAGCTGGGTTTGCCTCATGTGCGGAGGGTTTGAAGGCAAGTGGATTTCAGGAAGTCCGGTTCAAAACGAACCATTCAACATGAACAACTCAACATTCAAAACTCTCTTGAAAGCAGGTATTCCATGTGGAATTACCATCAAAAAGCCATTTTCATCATTGTTGCCTTGCTCGGCATAGGGTTTCTGCCTGCAAACAGCATGTGGGCACAAAGCCAGCCAGCCGCTCAATCGTTGACGTTGAAAGAAGCGGTGGATTTGGCGCTCCGCCAAAATCCGGGTGTGCAGGCGGTCAATACCAATCGGAAGCTGGCCCGGCTGGGAACGGAAGAAGCCAAAAGCGGGCGGCTTCCCACGGTGCAGGCCAGTGAAGTGCTGACCAATGGCAACAACCCGGTTTATGTGTTTGGTTCGTTGCTGGAACAATCCCGTTTTACCGAAAAAAACTTTGGGTTGGATTCGCTCAATAACCCGACTCCGCTGACCAATTTCCGGTCGTCGGTGCAGATGCGGTTGCCGCTGTTTGACCAGCGGATGACCCAAACCCGCATCGCCAAAGCCCAAAACCATGAACAGGAAGCCGCGCTACAGGCGGAGCTGGCCGAACAGCAGGCCCGGCTGGAGGTCATCCGCGCCTATTACGGCGTGCTGGTGGCGGAAGCCCACAAAAATGTGACAGCGGCAGCAGTGCAGTCTGTTTCCGCCGAAGCCAAACGGGTCAACGATTTGTATGAAACCGGTGTGGTGACGGCAGCCGACCGGCTGGCACTGGCGACCCAGTTGGCGGAATACCAACAACAGGACATCGAAGCCGCCGGAACGCTCCGTACCGCCCATGCTGCCCTCAATCTGGTGGTGGGGCTGCCGTTGGAAACGGTTGTCACCTTAAACGGCAAGCTGACCAACCCTCAATTTACAATTCCGGCTGAAGCCGCTTTGCTGGAAGCCGCCACGACCCGGCATCCCGAACTTCAACTGGCTGAACTGGCGATTGCGCAACGCAAACAGGAACAAACCGGCGCTCGTGGGCAATATCTGCCACGGGCTGACCTGTTTGCCAATGTCGGAGCCAGTGCCGAAAAGCTGGTCAACGGCAGCAGCGATTATGCCGTTGGGGTCAGTCTCACCTGGAATCTGTTTGACCCTGGCCGCCGGGCGCGGGTCGGGCAAGCGGACACGGCCCGTGAAATTGCCGAACTTCAACAAAAACAAACGGCGGACCAGCTCCGGTTGCAGGTGATTCGGGCCCGTGAACGTTACCAATCAGCCCGCGAACGCCTGCCCGTGGCGGCCAATGCCGTAACCCAGGCGGCGGAAACGCTGCGGATTGTGCGTGACCGTTACGGCGTCGGACTGACCACCATCACCGAAGTGTTGCGGGCGCAAACGGCACTGGTCCAGGCCGAAAGCAATGAAGTGTTTGTCCGTTACGAATGCACGGTTCGTTTTGGGGAACTGCAACTGGCTGCCGGTCAATTGACTGAAGTCACGGTATTTGACCGGTAACGGGTTGAGAAGGGAAAGTCTATGCGATTCAGGCTGTTATTTTTTTTCATTGTGATGTTGGGATTGAACGGGTGCAGTCGCCCGGCATCAACTCCCAAGGCAGAACATCCGGCGGTCACGGCCAAAGTTGAAACGATTCATTTGACCGACACGGCTGAAACCTACGAAGCGGTCGGAACCGTGACGGCCAAAACCTCGACCGTGCTGGCTGCCCGGATGATGGGGCAGGTAACTGCCGTTCAGGTTCACGAAGGCGACCACGTGAAAGCGGGGCAGACGCTGGTCACGCTGGACCACCGGGACGCGGCTGCCAGCGTGAAAAAAGCGACGGCGGGATTGCAGGAAGTGGAACATGCGCTCGTCGAAACCCGGCAGGCGATTACAGCGGCGGAACTGGGCAGGCAGGCTGCCGAAGCCAATCGCGTGGCGGTCACTGCAACCTATGAGCGCTATCGCACACTGTATGAACGCAAGTCCATCAGCCGTCAGGAAATGGATGAAGTGACAGCACGTTATCAAACCGCCACTGCCGAAACCGCCCGCAGCGAAGCCATGATTCAGGCGGCCAAAGCCAAACAAAGCCAGATGCAGGCACGAATGGAACAGGCTCAGGCCGACATCAGCGGAACCCAGGTGGTGGCCGGATATGCCACGATTGCCGCCCCGTTTGCCGGAGTGGTGACGATGAAAGCAGTTGAAGTCGGCCAGATGGCCGTGCCGGGAATGCCGCTCCTGAAACTTGAATCCGGTGGTACTTTTCGGCTGGAGGTGGCGGTGGATGAAAGCAAACTGTCGTTGATACAGCTTGGAAAACAGGTTTCCGTTTCAATTGACGCCCTGGGGCACACGACATTGTTTGGCAAGGTGGCTGAAATTGTTCCGGCAGCGGATGCGGCCAGCCGTTCGTTTACGGTCAAAATTGACCTGCCGCAGCAAAACGGAATGCGGTCCGGGATGTTCGGACGGGCGCTGTTTCCCATCGGCGAACGGCCTGTGCTGACGGTTCCGGCAACGGCGGTGCTTGAGCGCGGCCAACTGACCGGCGTTTGGGTGGTGGACTCCAACCGGATTGCCCGCCTGCGACTGGTGAAAACCGGAAAGACCATTGGCGACCGGGTTGAAATCCTTTCCGGACTTGAAGACGGCCTGCGCATTGTTTCCAACGGGCCGGAACGCATTTCGGAAGGAAACCAGATTCAGGACTGAGGGCAAATCCAGGACTGAGGACTGAGGACTGAGGACTGAGAACAAACCAGGACTGAGTTTTCAAATAGGCAAGTTCAGGTTTGGTATCTGAAACCTGGTTCGTTTTTCACTGGGACCTCAGTCCTCAGTCCTCAGTCCTGGACTGGTCCTCAGTCCTAAAAAGAGGTTGCTATGACACGCCAGTATGGAATTGCCGGAACGTTTGCCCGCATTTTTATTGATTCAAAACTGACCTTGTTGCTGGTTGTGGCCACGATGCTGCTCGGCTGGGGTGCCGTCAGCCTGCTGCCCCGCGAAGAGGAACCGCAAATCATCGTCCCGATGATTGACGTGATGGTGCAAATGCCCGGTGCCAACAGCAAGGAAGTCGAAGAACGGGTCACCAAACCGATGGAAAAACTGATTTGGGAGATTCCCGGCGTCGAGTACGTCTATTCGACTTCCAGCCCCGG
The DNA here is from genome assembly GCA_019695185.1 of Blastocatellia bacterium. Lineage (GTDB taxonomy): Bacteria > Acidobacteriota > Blastocatellia > Chloracidobacteriales > Chloracidobacteriaceae > JAIBAN01. The sequence continues at coordinate 32,984 of JAIBAN010000028.1, forward strand.
TTTTTCCATGGCGGTGGTGCGGTTCCGGGTCGGCGAAAACGAGGAAGCCGCCATTGTCCGGCTGAACCAGAAAATGTTCGCCAACTTTGATTTGATTCCGCCAGGAGCCAGCCAGCCGCTCATCAAACCGCGCTCGATTGATGATGTACCGATTGCGGCGGTCACGCTCTGGAGCGGACGTTATGACCATTTCACGTTGCGCCGGATTGCCGCCCAACTGCACGACGCCATCAAGGAAGTACCTGATGTTTCCGAAGTCAAACTCATCGGTGGGCAGCGGCGGCAGGTGCGGGTGACGCTTGACCCGGCCCGGCTCCAGGCATTTCAGATTTCTCCGGCAGCGTTGCCGCCCTTGTTGGCGGCTGCCAACACCAAGCTGCCAAGCGGGAGTTTTTCCCAGCACAACAAGGAATTTTTGCTTGAAACCGGCAACTTTCTAACCTCCGCCGAGGAAGTCGGAGCCGTGACGGTCGGCGTTTTTGCCGGGAAGCCGGTCTATCTGCGTGACCTGGGCACGATTTCCGATGGCCCGGAGGAACCGGCGGATTACGTTCTGTTCACTCCGGGAGCCGAAGCCAAAACCCACGAGTCCAATCAGCTTGCCGCCACGGAAAAGGCCGTCACGGTTTCGCCCGAAACAGCTTTTCCGGCAGTCACGCTTTCGATTGCCAAGCGCAAAGGCACGAACGCTTCGGTGATTGCCGACCAGGTTTTGGAAAAAATTTCCGCGCTCAAAGGAACGCTGATTCCGGGTGATGTGACGGTTGAGGTGACGCGCAACTACGGCGAGACGGCCCGCGAAAAATCAAACGAACTGCTCTATCACATGGCCATTGCGATTGTGTCGGTCACGGTTTTGATTTGGCTGACGCTTGGTTTGCGCGAGTCGGGCATTGTGGCCACGGCGATTCCGGTGACCCTGGCCCTGACGCTGCTGGTGTTTTACCTCTATGGCTACACGCTCAACCGGGTGACGCTTTTTGCGCTTATTTTTTCCATCGGGATTTTGGTGGATGACGCGATTGTGGTGGTCGAAAACATCGTGCGGCATTTCCGGATGCCCGAAAACCGGGGGCGGAGCATTTTTGAAGTCGCTCTGGAAGCCGTGGACGAAGTGGGCAATCCGACGATTCTTGCCACCTTTGCCGTGATTGCGGCCATTCTGCCGATGGCGTTTGTACGCGGACTGATGGGGCCGTATATGCGCCCGATTCCGGTTGGGGCTTCGGCAGCCATGCTCTTTTCACTGATTGTGGCTTTTATCGTGACACCCTGGGCTTCGCTCAAACTTTTGAAACCAGCCCCGGATGAAGCCTCCGGCCACGACCATCAGGCGGAGGACTGGACCACCAAACTCTATCGCCGCGTGATGCTGCCCTTGCTGGTCAATCGCAAACGGCAACGGGCGTTTCTGGCCGGAGTGCTGACACTCCTGGTGCTTTCGGGTGCGCTGGTTGGCCTGAAACTGGTTACGGTCAAGATGCTGCCCTTTGACAACAAGAGCGAATTTCAGGTGATTGTGGACATGCCGGAAGGCACCACCCTGGAGCAAACCGCCGCCGTCACCCGCGAAATGGCCGAACGTCTGCGCCTGCTGCCCGAAGCAAAACATCTGCAAATGTATATCGGCACGGCGGCACCCTATAACTTCAACGGCTTGGTGCGGCATTACTTTCTGCGGCAGGGGCCGAACGTGGCTGACATCCAGGTCAACCTGGTAGCGAAAGAGGAGCGCAAAGCCCAAAGCCACGACATTGCCAAGCGGGTTCGTCCGGAACTCCAGGCGATTGCCCAACGCTATGGCGCACGGGTGAAGGTGGCCGAGGTTCCGCCCGGCCCGCCGGTGCTCCAGACGCTGGTGGCGGAGGTCTACGGTCCGGACTACGAACGGCAAATCAAATTGGCTGAACAGATTCGGCAGATTCTCAGCGAAACCGAAGGCGTGGTGGATGTGGATTGGTACGTCGAGGACGCCCAACCGAAATACAGACTCACGGTTGATTCCGCCAAAGCTGCCCTCAACGGCATTTCAACCGACCAGATTGCGGCAACCCTGCGGCTGGCGGTGAGCGGCATGTCCGCTGGGCTGCTCCATCAGGAAAAGGAAAAAGAGGACGTGCCGATTTGGCTGCGGTTGGAACGGGCTTCGCGCTCCGATTTGGCGGCGCTGCAACGCATCAACGTCCAGGGCCGGAACGGAAACCTGGTTCCGCTGGCGGAACTTGTCCGGGTGAATGAAACCACCGGCGACCGCAGCATTTACCATAAAAACCTGATGCCGGTCGTCTATGTCACGGGCGATGTGGCCGGACGTGAGGAAAGCCCCGTCTATGCCATGCTCAAACTGACGGAGGCGGTCAACCGGCTGCACCTGCCGGAAGGCTACAAAGTGGAGCAACTGACTGCTTCGCAACCCTTTTCCAACCAGCGGTTGGCGGTCAAATGGGATGGCGAGTGGCACATCACCTACGAAGTCTTCCGCGATTTGGGCATTGCCTTTGCCGCCGTGCTGGTGCTGATTTACACGCTGGTGGTGGGCTGGTTTCAGTCGCTCAAGACACCGCTTGTGATTATGGCCGCGATTCCGTTTTCGCTGGTCGGCATTTTGCCCGCGCACTGGCTGATGGGAGCATTTTTCACCGCCACCTCGATGATTGGCTTTATTGCCGGGGCCGGTATCGTCGTGCGGAACTCCATCATTCTGGTGGACTTCATCGAACTCCGCTTGCAGGAAGGCATGCCGCTCGCCGAAGCCGTGGTGGACGCCGGGGCGGTGCGGTTCCGCCCGATGCTGTTGACGGCGGCGGCAGTTGTGGTGGGAGCCTCGGTCATTCTGTTTGACCCGATTTTCCAGGGGCTGGCCATCTCACTGATGGCCGGCGAAGTGGCTTCGCTGTTGCTGTCGCGCATGACCGTTCCGATTTTGTATTACCTCAGCGCCCGCCGGGAGCACCCGGAACCAATCCCGGATTCCGCTTCGGATGATGTGTAAGGCGATTGGTAAGAACTCAAAAAACTGAAGGCTGAGGTCAAATCCATTCCAGCAAGGCGTGATGATGCTCCGGCAGGAGCACATTCCGGTAGCCAGGGTGTGGAGATTTTTTCGCTGACCGTTCTGAAGATTGAGGTTAAATTCATTCCAGCAGCCTTTTGGCTTCAACCGCGAAGCGGTGAAAGAATGCTAGCCTAGGGCGTTAGCCCTAGGGAACGGCGCGAACAAAAAAACAGCCGCACAGCGGCGACACAATAAAACAGGATCTCGAATGTATGTGTTTCGCCGCTGCGCGGCTTGTTCTGTGATGGGTGCTATTTCCTAGGGCTGACGCCCTAGGCTAGCGTTCTATCGCAGCTTCGCTGCTGGAAACAAAGAGTTTATGCTGACTTGACGGTACAGGAGCGACGGCTACTCCAACTGTTTGCGGAACTGCCAGGCGCTGAGGCCCACCAACACCACGGCAAAGGCAAAGAGCGCCAGCAGGTTCGGATAGATGATGTCGAGCCCTGCGCCTTTGAGCAAAACACCCCGTGCAATCGTGGCGAAATGCCGGACCGGATTGATAATCGTCAACGGCTGGACCCAATGAGGCATTCCTTCAAGCGGCGAAGTCGCTCCCGAAAGCAACGCAATCGGCGGATTGACGAAGAAGTTCAAAAGCTGGGCCTGCTGCTGTGATTTCGAGAACGTCGCCAGAAACGTTCCCAGGCCGATACCGGCAAAGACACAGAGGGCTCCGGCGCAAAAGAGCACCAGCAAACTGCCGCGCATCGGCATGTCAAACACCAGCCGCATAATCAGGAGCGCCAGCCAGACATCGCACGAAAGCAGGAGAAAAACCGGCGTGATTTTGGCCACGATGATTTCAGTTGCTCCCGCCGGGGTCATCAGGAGTTGTTCAATCGTTCCGGCTTCCTTTTCCTTGACCAGCGCTCCGGCGGCGACCAGCGACCCATTGAGCACCAGCAAAATGCCCAGCACACCCGCCAGCATAAACCACGAGCTGCGCAGTCCGGGGTTGAAGAGCAGGGCCACCCGGGCGGTCAGGTTGGGTTTGATAACCGGGCTTTCCATTTTTACCGGAGCCAAACCGTTCCGTTGATTGAAAGCCATCATGGTCCGTTGCGCGTAGCTGGAGGCAATTCCAGCCCGGTTGGAATCCACGCCGTCAAAGGCCAATTGCACGGTTGACGGCTGGCGGGCTTCGAAACGTTTGGCAAAATCACTCGGAATGACCAGCCCGGCATCCAAATTGCCCGAACTGAGCGCCCGGCCCAATTCCGTCGGAGATTGATAATAGGCCGCCACCTGAAACGCCTGCCCTTCAACAAAAGCTGAAATCAGTTCGCGGCTGACAGCCGTGCGATTCTCGTCCACGACACCCAAACGAAGGTTGGTCACTTCGGGATTGAGCGCAAATCCCAGCAAAATAAGCTGAATCGTCGGAGGTACAATCAAGGCCACCACCATTTGCCGGTCCCGTTGAATTTGCCGCAATTCTTTGACAAACAGCGCCCACAGCCGCATTCCCGTAATTTTTTGGATCAGGTTTTTCATATGACTTCTCATTTCAATGTTCGCCAGGGTCCAGGTATTTTGACAAAACAAGTCGGTTGGGCGCTCCGGTCGGAGCGCATTCCGGTAGCCAGGGGTTTCGCTCCGCTCCACGCCCTGGCTACCATAATCTGCCCCTGCCGGGGCAGAAAAACTGTCAATCCATCCAGAGTCCGGAGCTTGATGTCTTTCCAAGACTCCCAAGACTTTTAATCTTCTAGTTGCATGTTCCGCATCTTGCGCCACGCCACGAACAGGAACAGGGTGCCCAGCACGAGCAGGGCCACATGCGAAGGCCAAACCGCCGGCCAGCCGCCGCCCCGCACAAAAGCGTCCCTCGTGATTTCAATGAAATAGCGGGCCGGGACGAAGTTGGAAATCCAGCGGATGCTGGCCGGAATGTTGGAAATCGGGAACATGAAGCCGGACAACAGAAACGAAAACAGGAAACAGACCATGGCAATTGCCTGAATGGTGGATGCCTGGTCCCGGATGGAAGCTCCGGTCATTACTCCAAAGGCAACACAGCAAAAGAGATAGACGACCGTTCCGACCAGAAAGGGAATCGGGCTGGCGACAAAATGAATGCCAAAGAGCCACATCCCCAGCAGCACAATCAAAGCCCACTCAGCCACGGCCAGGATGAAAAACGCCAGCGTTTTCCCCAGCAGATATTCGTGGGCCGAAATGCTTGAGACATAGACTTGCAGGATGGTCTTCTGTTCGGTTTCGCGTGACATGGCCAGGGCTGCCAGCAACGGAGGAAACAGTGCCAGCACCACCGCCATTGCACCGGGACCAATGTATTTGTCCGAATCGCCTCCGGGATTGAACCAAATCCGGGTTTCGGCTTTGATGACCGGGGCTATCTCAGCCCCTTTCAGCCCATGTTCCCTGAGAAATGCTTCGGTTAAAGCCGCCGCCTGTCCGCGCAGGGTCGTGGCCGTGTTGGAATCGGTCGCGTCAATCACCCATTGCACTTCGGCTTTGCGGCCCCGTTCGAGGTCGCGCTCAAACTGCGGCGGAATAATCACCACGATGCGGGCTTGTTCCTTGGCCAGCAGGGTTTCCGGTTTTTCGTCGGGAGCTGCTTCAACCAGTTTGTAAGAACCGGAAGCCATCAGCGTTTCCACATACTGGCGCGAGCGCGGTGTCTGGTCATAATCCCGAATCACCAGTGGCAACCCCGTGACGGTAAAGGAAATCACCTTGCCGTAGAGCACCAGCAGAATCAACGGCAGGACCAGCGCCAGCGCCAACGTCAAACGGTCACGGGTGACCTGTTTCAGTTCTTTGATAGCTTGGGCAATGATTCGTTTCATATAAGCCTTGCGAGTCTAGGGAGTCTAGGGAGTCTAGGGAGTCTAGGGAGTCTAGGGAGTCTAGGGAGTCTAGGGAGTCTAGGGAGTCTAGGGAGTCTGGGGAATCAGGAATTTCTTTTCACCCTGTCACCTTCTTCACTCTTCACTTTTCCAGGCTTTAGACTCCCAAGACTCCCAAGACTCCCAAGACTCCCAAGACTTGATTTAGTCCTCAGTCCTCAGTCCTTTTTTTCGGACCTGTTCAACCACGGCGATAAAGACATCTTCCAGCGAAAACCGTTCCGGCTGGGCTTTCAGCACCTGAAGGTTGTGCTGCTTCAGTTGTTGGATAATCTGCCGGATGCCTGTTTCGGCGTCGCTTTCGACAATCACATGGAGCCGGTCGCCAAAGAGCGACACGCGCCAGGGTTCCATCTCCAGTTTGAGCAGGTTGGCGGCCTGTTGCGGCTGGCTGACAATCAGTTCCAGCAACTGGCCCGGCTGCGCGGCCTTGATGTTGGTGGGAGTGCCCTGGGCAACCAGTTTTCCGGCTACCATGAGACCCAGCCGGTTGCATTGTTCGGCTTCCTCCAGATAGTGGGTCGTCACCAGAATCGCCACACCCCGGTCGGCCAACTGGTTAATCATTTTCCAGAAAGCCCGGCGGGCCAGTGGGTCCACGCCGGAGGTCGGTTCATCCAGAAAGAGCACCTGCGGCTCGTGCATAATCGCGGCTCCAAAGGCAACCCGCTGTTTCCAGCCACCCGGCAGGGAACTGGTGAGAATGTCGCCTTTTCCTTCCAGTCCGGAAAACTCCAGCACCCAGCGTTTTCGCTCTTCCCGGAGTTCGGTCGGCACCTGATAGACACCAGCGAAGAAATCCAGATTGGCGTTGATGGTCAAATCGTCATAGAGCGAGAACTTTTGCGACATATAGCCAATCTTTTGCCGCACCTGACTGGACCGCAAACTGCCCTGCGCCCCGGCCAGTTCGATAGCCCCACTTGACGGAGCCAGCAACCCGCACAAAATCTTGATGGTAGTGGTTTTGCCGGCTCCGTTGGCTCCGAGCAGGCCGTAAATTTCGCCGTATTTGACTTCGAGATTGACATCGTTGACGGCATGAAAGGCACCAAACCGCTTGTGCAGGCCGTTGGCCCCGATGGCGATTCCAGCCCTGGAGGGAGAAAACGGCTCCCGCCGGGAAGGGAAGGCCGGAATCCGCTGTTCACCGTTCAGCTCACGCAAAATCGAGACAAACGCATTTTCCAGAGTGGGCTCGCCCACGGTGATTTCCCTGGTTTCGAGTCCTGCCGTCGTTAAGGTCTGGCGGGCTTCGGCTTCGCCTTTGGCGGTGTCGCGCACCATGACATCCAGCCGGTCGCCAAAGCGTTGGACATCCACAATTTCCCGGCCACTTTGCAAAAGGTCTTCAGCCTGCCCCAGGTCGGAGGTCCGCAGTTCCAGCCGATGGAGCCCCAGGCCGTTGCGGATTTCCGCCGGGCTGCCGATTTGGCGAATCAGGCCGTCGTGCATGAGCGCCACCCGCTGACAGCGTTCGGCTTCGTCCAGATAGGGCGTGGCCACCACGATGGTCATGCCTGTGCCGGAAAGATGGGCCAGCGTATCCCAAAATTCGCGGCGGGAAACCGGGTCCACACCTGTGGTCGGCTCATCCAGCAGGAGCACTTTGGGTTCGGCAATCAAGGCGCAGACCAGGGCCAGTTTTTGTTTCATGCCGCCGCTCAGTTTGCCCGCCAGCCGGTCGGTAAAGCGGTCCATATCGAACATCTTCAGGTAGCGGCCTCCCCGCTCGGCAATTTCCCGTTTGGAGAGTTTGCGCAGCATTCCCACGTAGAGCAGGTTTTCCTCCACGCTCATATCCTGATAGAGACTGAAGCTCTGTGTCAGATACCCGATGGAGGAGCGGGCGTCGCGGGCGTTCTGGCCAAACACGGTGGTTTCGCCGGAAGTCGCCTGCATCACACCGCCCAGAATTTGGAAAATCGAAGTCTTTCCGGACCCGTCCGGACCAATCAAACCAAAGAGTTCGCCTTTCGGGATTTCCAAATCAACGCCGCGCACGGCCTGAATCGTGCCGTAGCTTTTCCGCAAACCCGCAATCCGGATTGCGATGTCCGGCTGGTCCGCTGCCGGAGTGTTCCAACTGACTTTGATTTCGTTGGGCAAAAACGTATTGGGAGCGGTTTCCATGAGTGTGTTCATAACAAGGCTTTCAAAAATTTTTATCCGCGAAGGACGCGAAGAAACGCGAAGCAAGGCAAAGAAGTTAGGACTGAGGACTGAGGATTTTTGGCCTTCCATCCTCGATTTCTGAGATAAGTTCAACCTATGAACTCAGTCCTCAGTCCTTGATTTTGATTTCACCGTCCGCCGGCATTCCCGGCTTGGCGAACCCCTGGGGATTGGTGATGCTCAGTTTGACGCCAACCACCTGTTTCACCCGGTCATCCTGAAAGTAAGTGTTTTCCGGCGTGAACGAAGCCTGCGGGTCAATTCGGGAAACCACGGCTTCGAGCGGCTGTTTCGGGTTCGAATCCAGATAGACACGGGCCGTCTGTCCGTTGCGGACCAGCCCGATTTGCCCTTCCGGAATAAAGCCGCGCAGATAGACGGTGTTCAGGTTGACCAGGGAGACAAGCGGGGTTCCCACCGCGACGACTTCACCCGGTTCAACCATGCGGGTCACCACGGTGCCGTCAAACGGAGCCAGTACCTGCAAGTCCTTGCGGTTGGCCTGGGCTTCCTGGAGTTCAGCCCGTGCCCGTTTGGCATCAGCCGCAGCCAATTGAATCGTTGCCTGAGCCTGCTGAATCCGTTGTTCAATCACAGCCACTTGAGCTTGGCGAATAGTCGGGTTGTCGAGGTTGGCTTGCGCGGCGTGCAATGCGCCTTGGGCAGCTTCGACTTGTTTTTGGGCAGCTTCGACCAAAGCTTTTTGGGTTTTGGAATTGGTTGCCGCCAGTTTTCCTTCGCGGGCAGGAGAAATCCCCTCAGCCACCAATGCCGAGGTTCTTTCCTCGTCATACAGCGCTTGTTGGTAACCAGCCTGTGCCTGAACCAGATTGGCTTCGGCAGCCGCCACAAGGGATTGAGCCTGGCTGATACGGCCATCTGCATCCACTTTGGCCTGGTTGACACCCAATTGGCTTTGGGCCAGTTCCGCCTGCAACACCGTCACCTGTTCCTGAGCCTGGAGGACCGAGGCTTCAGCTTGCGTGACACGAGCCTGGGCCTGCTGTTCGCGGGCTTTGACCTGTTCATCATCAAGCACGGCAATCACTTGACCGGCTTTCACCTGGTCGCCTTCGCGGACTGTAATTTCCCGCACCCGTCCGGCAGCTTTGGCCGCCAGTTGAGCGTCATCACTTTCAATCCGCCCGCTCAGGGGAACCACACCACTTGGACGGGCAGGCGGCAGGAAAAAACGCCATCCGGTTACCAACAGAACGCTGACCAGCGCCAAGCCCACAAGCACAATGCGGGCGGTTTTTTTCGTATCTTTTTTCAATTCCGACATATTTTTCTCCTGACTGTATCAATTGCGGTGTTCCAACAAGTGAGGCCGTGTAATTTCCGCCACAATGGTTTTAATCAGCAGGTCCGTCGCCAGCAGCTCCGCGCCATCCCGATGGAGGAGCGCCAGCAGCGCCTTGCCGGCCTCGTCCACAAAGGTCACTTCCCGGAGGTCAATCCGGCGGGTCCGTTCCCGTTCAAAGACAAAGGTTTCATGCCAAAAAAGCAAAAGCTCCCGGACCCATTCCTGAGTCAAAGCCCCTTCCAATTTGACGGTTACCGTTTGGGCACTGTGTTCTGCTGTAATCTTCATCATGGTGCGTGCTCCACTTGCTGCCCTCTCTTTGCGCAATTCCCTTGCCAAAGATTTTCCGGCACGTGGAAACCACATGGAAGTAAAACCATTCAAAAGACTTAAAAGGAAAATTCAAGCTGGTGGGAAAGGGCCGTGCCGAAGCAAGTGCCGAAGCAAGTGCCGCCGATATTTCGGCAGGTGCCGATATTTCGGCATTGAGAATTGAGAATTGATAATTGAGAATCAAATCAAGCATTTCTTCCCGCATCCAACCTGAATTTGATTGAGGATGGAAACCAGGGGTTTTAATTCTCAATTCTCAATTCTCAATTCTCAATTCTCAATTCTCTTCGAGATTCCCAGTTTCTGCATTTTTGATTGAAGGGTGGTGCGTTTCATGCCCAGGCGGGCGGCGGCTCCGGTGGGGCCACCGACAACCCAGTTGGTTTGGCGGAGCACGCGGAGGATATGTTCGCGTTCGGTGGCTTCAAGTGTGGAAACAGGTGTGGCAGGTGTTTCCGCCGGAGTTTTGCATTTCAGTTCGGCCAGCGGGATTTCAAGCTGGGGGCCAGTCGTTAGAATGGTGGCCCGTTCGATAAAGTTTTCGAGTTCGCGGATATTGCCGGGCCAATGATAGGAGGCCAGGGCCTGCATGGATTCGGTCGGGATGGTTTCAATCCGTTTGCCCATCCGTTTGCCAAACTTGCTGGCGAAATAGCTGACCAGCAGCGGAAGGTCTTCCGGGCGTTCGCGCAAAGGGGGAATCGTCAGGGGAAAGACATTAAGCCGGTAATAGAGGTCACGGCGAAACTGATTTTGTTCGACCAGGTGGGCCAAATCGCGGTTGGTGGCCGCCACCACCCTGACGTTGACCCGTTGGGTGCGGGTGCTGCCCAGTCGTTCAAATTCTTGTTCCTGCAAGACCCGCAGCAGCTTGGGCTGGAGTTCCAGCGGAATTTCCCCGATTTCGTCCAGAAACAGGGTGCCGCGATGAGCCAGTTCAAACCGTCCGGCACGGGGGGCAATGGCTCCGGTAAAGGCTCCCTTTTCGTGGCCAAACAGCTCGCTCTCCAGCAAGCCGGTGGGAATCGCCGCACAATTGAGTTTGACCAGCGTATGCGGGCGGCGCTGGCTCAGATTATGGATAGCCCGCGCAATGATTTCCTTGCCCGTACCGGTTTCCCCGTAAATGAGCACGGTGGAATCCAGCGGAGCCACGGTTTCAACCTGTTTCAAAATGCGTTTGAATGACGGACTGACACCGATAATCTGCTCAAAATTCCAGACGCTGTGGAGTTCTTCCTCCAGGTAGAGTTTTTCCTGCGTGACCTTGTTTTTGAGGGCTTCGATTTCCTGATAGGCCAGCGCATTTTCCACGGCAATCGCCACCTGTCCGGAAATCATGTTCAACAGTTCCAGGTGGGCTTCGGTAAAAGCCAGTTCCTGGGTGCTGGCAATGCCCAGAATTCCCAGTTTCCGTCCATGCGAAGTCAGGGGAACCATACAACTGGATTTCCGGCCACCAACGGCAGTATGCAGCGAATCGCGCGAAAACCGCTCCGGGTCTGGCCGTTTGAGCAGTAGCGGTTCTCCCGAACGGAAGACATACCCTGCCGGAGTTCCTTCCAGTTGAATGACATCACCGGCTCTCAGGACTTTGAATTGCGTGGACAGGTTGCTGACAAACATGCGCAAGTGATTTTGTTCGGGCTCGAACAGGGCAATTCCTGCCGCTTCGAGCGGCATCAGATTCCGGAGCAGATTTGAAATGGAACAGACCAGTTCATGCAGGTCCAGATGTGCCACCACCGCATTGTTGACTTCGAGCAGGAACCGCAGGTGGTCGCGCTCACGTTCGGCCTCTTGTTCGGCCTGCCGGGCGCGTTTGAAATTAAGGGCGTTGTCAACCGCAATGGCAATCTGGCGGGCAACCTGAATCTGCAAGGAAATTTCGGCAGGCGTGAATTCCTTGTCACGCATTCTGACAATATCGAGTGTACCAAGCGGCTTGCCCCGCGAAACCAATGGCACCGCGCAACCCGTTCGGATACCACGAGCCAAAACCTGTTGGACAAGTGGCGAGGCGGATTCTTTCAGTTTTTCATAGGTGGCCACATAAGGTTCAAGTGAAAAAAACGCTGCATAGCCTGGCAAATCCTCATCCAACGGCAGCCAGGTGCCTTCTTCGACCGGAGGTGATGCTTTCCGGGCTAAATCCGGATGTGGCTCCAGCGCATAGGCGCAGAGCATCTTTTTGTCTTCGTCATAGAGCGTCAGGGCGGTTCCGTCACATTCGAAAATCCGATGAATCCAGGTGGCAATGAGGGCAAAAAGTTCACGGATTTCCAGGCGGGAGGTCAGGGCATTTGAAACATCAAGCAAGAGTTGGAGCTGGTTGAGATGCCGGGCATGTTCCTGTTCAATGCGGTTGCAGCGCTCAAAAATCAGTATGTTGGCAACTCCCAGAGCCAGTTGCCGGGCCAGACACCCCAGCAAGGCGGATTCCGTTTCCCGGTACCGGAAGGCTTCGGCACTGACAAAGCCCAACACTCCCAACCGTTCTTCGGCAACCGTTACCGGAAAGAGGCAATAGGATTGCACTTCTTTCCCAAACATAGGCTGCCATTCTTTTCGGGAAAGATGTTCCTGCACCGCATCTTCCACAAAAAGCGGTTGCTGGTTCGTCCACACCCAACCGGCGGAAGTGTCTTCGAGGCTGACAGAGGCAGGCAAAACAACTTGGTGTGCTGTCAGTTGCCGAAAAAGTCGTAGGTGCAAAAAAGGCTGGGTAGCCTCCTGCACCAGAATCAACAAACCGTCACACGGTGCAACCTGACTGAAAGAAGGAAGCACGGCGGTCATAAATGATTCCAAATCACGGGATTTGGCCGCTGCTTCGGGGATGTCCAACAGGACCTGATAGGATTCAGGTCGCAGGTCTTTCGAAGGGTTTTGTGACGGCATATGTCTGCACCTGGGCCGCAAGGTTGGAAAAAATGTCTTCCTGGCACCGCCGAAAAGGCGCTTTTTCGGTTGCATTGAAGTATTGAAACTTGTCAGTTGTCAAAGTGATTGTTGGTTCCGGTGAAGAATTGGACTTTTCCCTGTTTCCCACACACAATACGGCACAGCCACAAACTGTTTTCCAAAACGTTTCAGTTTCACAACACACAAATCAAAGGAGTCACCTGCATGGCTCGACGACTGTTATGGGGAGGGATTGCGCTGCTCGGAGCCGGAGCATTGGGATTCATTGCCCTCCATCGGGGCGAAACCATCAACGCACTCTGGCTGGTAACGGCGGCACTGGCAACGTATGCGGTCGGTTACCGGTTTTACTGCCAGTTTTTGGCCAGCAAGGTTTATCAACTTGATGACGAGCGCAAAACCCCAGCCATTGCCCAGGAAGACGGGCGGGATTTTGTGCCAACCAATCGGTGGGTGCTCTATGGTCACCATTTTGCTGCGATTGCCGGTCCGGGACCGCTGCTGGGGCCAACCCTGGCTGCCCAGTTTGGGTATCTGCCGGGAACGCTGTGGATTATCGTGGGCGTGGTGCTGGCCGGAGCCGTGCAGGATTTTGTGATTCTGGTTGGTTCGATGCGGCGCAAAGGGCGTTCCCTGGGACAGATGACCAAAGACGAAATTGGCCCGGTGGGCGGATTTGTGGCGCTCATCACCATTTTGCTGATTATGGTGATTTTGATGGCGGTGCTGGCCTTGGTCGTGGTCAATGCGCTGAAAAGCAGTCCGTGGGGAACCTTCACGATTGCCGCCACGATTCCAATTGCCATTGGGATGGGGTTATGGATGCGGTATGTCCGCCCCGGCAAGGTGCTGGAAGCCTCGTTGGTGGGGCTGGTTTTACTCCTGCTTTCGGTGGCTGGCGGGCGGTGGGTGGCCGAGTCAGGCTTGGCTCCGTATTTCACGTTTTCCGGAACCACACTGGCGTGGCTGCTGATTTTCTATGGGTTTGCCGCCTCGGTGCTGCCGATTTGGCTGTTGCTGGCTCCGCGTGATTATCTTTCCACCTTTGTCAAAATCGGAACGATTGCCGCCCTGGCGTTGGGCATTGGGGTGCTCCAGCCTGCCGTTCAAATGCCCGCCCTGACCCGCTTTATTGATGGAACCGGCCCGGTCTTTGCCGGCAATCTGTTTCCGTTTTGTTTTATCACGATTGCCTGCGGGGCCATTTCCGGCTTTCACGCATTGGTCAGTTCCGGTACCACGCCAAAAATGATTATGAAGGAAAGTGACGCGCCGCTGATTGGCTATGGCGGCATGCTCACCGAGTCGTTTGTGGCCGTGATGGCAATGGTGGCGGCCACGGTATTGGACCCAGGCGTTTATTTTGCCATCAATTCGCCACCGGCCCTGGTTGGCACCACCCCGGTCGAGGCGGTCAAAGTGATTCAAAACTGGGGGTTTGTCGTGACGCCCGAAACCATGGAAACCCTGGCTCGCAACGTAGGTGAAGGCAGTTTGTGGGGCCGGACCGGCGGAGCCCCCACACTGGCGGTCGGTATGGCCAAAATCTTTGCCGATGCAATGGGCAGCACCAGCCTGATGGCGCTTTGGTACCACTTTGCGATTATGTTCGAAGCGCTTTTCATTTTGACCACGCTGGATGCCGGAACACGGGTCGGACGCTTTATCCTGCAGGATTTACTGGGAAATATCTGGAAACCGCTGGGACGCACGGACAGTTACCCGGCAGCCGTGCTGGCGAGTGCTTTGATTGTGGCAGGCTGGGGCTATTTTCTTTATCAGGGGGTACTTGACCCGAACGGCGGCATCAATTCGCTCTGGCCGTTGTTTGGCATTGCCAATCAGCTTTTGGCGATTGTGGCTTTGACGGTGGCAACTACGATTCTCATCCGGATAGGGAAAGCCCGTTTCACCTGGGTCACACTGGTGCCACTGGTGTGGCTCGTGTCAGTGACGTTCACGGCCACCTATCACAAAGTCTGGAATGCCGACCCGCGCATTGGGTTTCTGGCCCAGGCAGCCAAACTGGCAACCCAGCCGCTGACTCCTAAAAATGCCCAACTGATTTTCAACAACCGACTTGACGCTGCACTGGCTTTGATTTTTGTGGGGTTGGTGATTTTGGTCCTGACAACCGCCGTTATCACCTGGGTCAAAGTGCTGGGTGGAAAGCTGGAAATTCGAGGCGACGCGGCTCCCGAAGACGGCTTGGCCGCCACTGGCTATGGCGGGCCGACCCGGTGCTGTTAGTCTGGAAGAAGGGAAATCGGCTTATTGAAACCGCGAAACACGCGAAATACGCGAAACATAAAAACAAATTTCTTGTTCTTTTTTCGCCTATTTCGCGTGTTTCGCGGTTAAAAATTGCTTATTCGCCTTTGTTGCGCTTGGGCCGGAAGTTGGCTGCCAACACCCGTTTCCGGATGCGAATCGAAGCCGGGGTGATTTCAACCAGTTCGTCATCGCGGATGAATTCCAGCGCCTGTTCCAGCGAAAGCTCGCGGAAGGGAATCAGCCGGATGGCTTCGTCGGCTGAGGAAGCACGCATGTTGGTCAGTTTCTTTTCCCGCACGACGTTGACATCCAAATCCACGTCGCGGGCGTTTTCCCCAATCACCATGCCTTCATAAACCTGAGTGCCGGGTCTCAGGAACAGTTCGCCGCGTTCCTGCAAACCATAGAGCGCATACGCCGTGGCCGGACCCGGACGGTCTGCCACCAAGGCTCCGGTCAGCCGTGACTGGATTGGTCCCTGCCAGGTATCCCAGCGAAGAAAGAGCGTGTTCAGGATGCCGGTTCCCTTGGTGTCGGTCAAAAACTCGGAGCGGAACCCAATCAGGCCACGTGAAGGAATTTCAAACTCCAATCGGACCCGTCCCGTGCCGTTGTTAATCATTTTGACCATGGTTCCTTTGCGGCGGCCCATGGCTTCGGTGATGACCCCGACAAAGGTATCAGGACAGTCAATCACGGCCAGTTCAATCGGTTCTTTTTTGACGCCGTCCTCAAGGCGGATCACCACTTCGGGCTTGGAAACCTGCATTTCGTACCCTTCGCGGCGCATCATTTCGATCAAAATCGCCAGTTGCAGTTCGCCGCGACCGGACACTTTGAGACTGTCGGTCTGTTCGGTGTCTTCAACCCGAATCGAAACGTTCCCCAGCGTTTCCTTATAGAGCCGTTCCCGGACCTGCCGCGAAGTGACATATTTGCCTTCCTTTCCGGCAAACGGCGAGTTGTTGACGCTGAAAATCATCGAGATGGTCGGCTCGTCAATCTGAATCAGAGGCAGGGGGAGGGGATTGTCGGCATCAGCGATGGTTTCCCCGATATTGATGCCTTCGATGCCGGCCAGGGCGATGATGTCGCCGGCCCCGGCCCGGTCGCAATTGACCCGCTTCAGTCCGTCAAACGTGTAGAGTTGCGAAATTTTCTGCTTGTATTGTTCCCGGTCGCGTTTGATCACCGCCACCTGTTGGCCCATGGCAATTTCACCGGCGACAATCCGGCCCGTTCCCAACCGTCCGACATATTCATCATAGGAGATGTTGGTAATCAGAACCTGCAAGGGGTCTTCGCGGCGGTCCAGGGGGGCGGGAATGGTTTCCAGAATCTGCTCAAAGAGCGGGCGCAAATCGGTGGATTCCTCTTCCATGCTCAGTTTGGCCATTCCGTCGCGGGCAATGGCGTAAATGATGGGAAACTCGATTTGTTCGTCACCGGCGTCAAGGTCAATAAACAGGTCATAGACTTCGTTGACGACTTCCTGCGGGCGGGCGTCCTGCCGGTCAATCTTGTTAATGACCACAATGCACTTGAGGTTTTGTTCCAGTGCCTTGGAGAGCACATAACGGGTTTGCGGAAGCGGACCTTCCGAGGCATCCACCAGCAGCATCACGCCGTCCACCATTTTGAGAATGCGCTGGACTTCTCCGCCGAAATCCGAGTGGCCCGGTGTGTCGAGGATGTTGATTTTAACCCCGTTGTACTGCACGGCGGTATTTTTGGCCATAATTGTAATGCCGCGTTCCCGTTCGAGGTCCATACTGTCCATGACCCGTTCGGCCACTTTTTCATTCGACCGAAAAAGCCCGGACTGTTTAAGCATGGAATCAACCAGCGTGGTCTTCCCGTGGTCAACGTGAGCGATGATGGCCACATTCCGAATATCTTGACGTGTTTTCACAAAAATTCCTTTTTGAATAAGGTCCAGGGTTCAGGGTTCGGGGTTCAGAGTTCAGGGTTCAGGGAGTTAGATTTCCTGTATGTCAGTTTGTCTGAGCGTTTCTGAAAGTAGGATTGCAGGTATACCCTGAACCCTGAACCCTAGACCCTGAACCCGAAGGTAAACCGGCCATCATCCGCATTTCCCCCGGTCTCGTCAATCCCTGGCGGGCAAGTTCCTGAAAAGACAAAACAAAAAGGCCGCCCGAAGGCGGCCTGCTGGTAAGCAACTTTAGTTGAAAAGGGCTATTGCTGCTCGATGGAGTCTCCGACAAGTGCCTCGGTCGCAACTCTGGTTACAAGACAGGTAGCCGTTCCACCATCTGCCCGCAAAACAATCAATTCACCAACCGTCGTCCGGGGCAGGGTGTTGCGCGGAGTTTGTTCAATGACTTTGGGGCGGTTTTTCCGGGAACCGGTCAACGAGGAATTATCCACTGTGTGAAACTGGTCACTGGGGAACCCGTTGCTGCGGTGGGGGCCAATTTCATCATCACGGTAATGGGTGATAGTGCCGCCACCCAGTTTGCGGTAAACCGTCAGATAATCACCAACTTTGACGCCATTGTCGACTCCGACATTGACATACACAATATCATTGGGCCCCAACAATTCGCGGGCTGACCGGGCCGCCACAATTTTCCCAGTGGCACGTCCGGTTGGATTGGCAACCACCGACAGGGGTTTATACAGGCGGGCTGAAGGGCTCACTCGTTTTTCATACGGAACCACCGCATCACCCATGTAAATGTCAGAGCAGGATGTCTTAATCTGAGCTGTCGCGGTGGTGTCAGTGACCCCAATAATGCGCAACAGTCCCAGTTCATAAACCAGGGTGCCATAGGTTTTGCCCCGTTCCTTAGGGTCTTTGACAGGGCCGACATTGCGAACGACTTGATATTCGGCTCCGACCTGAAGATTGGCTCCCCGCCCTTTGTTCAGGTACACAATATCGTTTTGTGAGATCAGGTCTGTGGATGCTTCCCGTTCCATTCCGACGATTTGAATATCTTCAGGCAACGGTGTGGGTGCAATAAAGCCCGCACAGGCAAGCGTCAGTTCTGCGGCCACTGGTCTCGTCGCTTCCTGATTTTGCGCGGTGACGGGATGCCCAACAAAAACACTTGACGATGTCAAGACTGCGGCAAACGTTCCTGTGAAGAGCAGTTTCTTCAAATTGGATGCCATGATCTCCTCCGAAACAGGGAAAAAAGGTCGTGTTTGTACAAAGATTTCAAAACCGAACTGACTCAGCCGGTAAATATGAGTTGCGTTGTACCCTGGATGAAAAGCGTTTGGTAGGCGGTGGAACCTTACCAGAGTTGGTAGGGAGCGTCAATAATTCAATTTACCGGGGGTTGGGTATTGGATATCAGGGCTCTTTTTTTCAGTCGTTTGTTGAAATTTTCGACCATTTTCACAAGGGCAGCTCAGGAAAACCCAGAAATGCGCCCTTGGCCGGAAACGAAGCCCCGATACCCGATACCTGATACCCGATTATCCGAAAATATCTTTGACCTTATCGAAGAGACCTTTTTCCTCTTTGGTTTCAATTTTGGCAAAGTCCTCGAGCAAGCGGCGTTGTTCACGGGTCAGTCGGGTTGGGGTCACCAGATTGACCGCCACCAGCAAGTCGCCCTTGCCCCGCCCGGAAAGTGAGACAATCCCTTTGTTGCGCAGGCGGAACACGGTGCCGGTCTGGGTTCCTTCGGGAATGGTCAGGGTCTCTTCACCTTCCAGGGTGGGAACTTTGATTTCCGCTCCCAAAGCGGCCTGGGTGAAGGTAATCGGCACAGTGCAATAAAGGTTGTTGTCCTGGCGCGAAAAAACCTCGTGCTCTTTGATGTGAATCACCACATACAAATCACCCGCCGGGCCACCGCCAATGCCAGCCTCGCCCTCGCCCTGGACCCGGAGCCGGGCCCCACTGTCAACACCGGCTGGAATGCGAATTTCAAGTGTCTTCTCTTTTTGAATCCGACCGTCACCGCGACAGTCCTTGCACACGTTTTTGATGATGCGTCCGGTTCCGCGACAGGCGGAACAGGTGCGGCTGACACTGAAAAAACCTTGTTGGTAGCGGACCTGACCGCTGCCGCTACAGGTGGAACATTCCACCGGCGTGGTTCCCGGTGCGGCTCCTGAACCCGTGCAGGTGCCACAGGATTCCAGGCGCGGCACACGAATTTGGGTGCGGACGCCGGCAGCGGCATCTTCAAGCGAGATTTCCAGGTCATAGCGTAAATCCGCCCCCCGTTGAACCTGGCTCTGGCGGCGCGCACCACCAAAATTAAACCCGAATAAATCACCCAGAATGTCTTCAAAACCGGGAAACCCGCCAAACCCGGCGGCACCGGCTCCGGCAGCCGATGAGCCAACACCGGCATGACCAAACCGGTCATAGCGGGCCCGCTGGTTTGCGTCGGAGAGCACGCCATAGGCTTCAGCGGCTTCCTTGAATTTCTCTTCGGCTTCTGCGTTGTCGGGGTTTTTGTCGGGATGGTATTTGACCGCCAGTTTTCGATAGGCGCTTTTCAGTTCGCTGTCACTGGCGTCCCGGTTGACGCCCAGCACTTCATAATAATCGCGTTTGGTTGACATTTCCGTTTTCGACAATCCTTCTTGCAGTGAAGTTTTAGGCTATACAGGAAAAAAGCGAACATATCATGCTCGCTTTGGTCCATGCACGTCCAGTCGCCGTGAAGTGTCAGGAGCCTGTGCAATTTGCGGTTTGCGATTTTAAGAGAGGGAAAAGGGGGCCATCAGCGGCAACCGTTTCATAAATCGCAAACCGCAAATCGCACAGGCCGTTATGCTTTTTTCAGTTTCTTTTTTGCTTCACCGTAGGAAAGCGCCCGTTCCAGGTTATTTTGCTTGGAATCCACAATCTGTTGGTAGATTTTCTGCGCTTCAGCCGTTTCACCGGTTTTGTCATAGGCTCGTGCCAACAGCAGGAGGTGAAATTCATCGCCTGGACGCGACTGTTTAAGATGCTCGACGGCAGCCTTGTAGTCGCCGTTTTCCAGTTTCAGATAGCCAGCAATGTAGTGGTAGGAAGGCCAAAATTCTTTCCCTCGTTCGCCCCCTTCTTCAATCAGCTTTTTGATGTATTCAGCTTCCTTCCAGGCTTCTTCGTGTTTGCCCATTTTGGCCAGCACACGGCCCCGCCCATGGTGCATGCGACCCATCCAGATGGTTTTTTCCTGGTCGTTCATGGTGCTGCCGGGAACAGTTTTATAGCCGGCTTCATAGGATTTGAGGGCTTCTTCCAGCCGTCCGTTTTCCAGTTGCAGGCGGGCGATGGAATTCCAAACAAACACCGCCGGCAACTCAGGGAAACCGTCCGTTTTTTCATAGAGTTCACGATAGGTCTGGAGCGTCTTCAGGGCCGCTGCCAGGTTTCCTTCATAGACATAGGTGTAAGCCGTGCCATAGTAAGGCAGAAAGGGAGCCGTTGCAGGGGCTTTTTTGGCAATGGCTGTTCCATAGAGGTCACGGGCTTTCTTGTAATCATCTTTGAGCAGGGCCAGGGTTCCCAGCATGGCATGGACGCGTGGGGTGCTGCCGTCCAGTTTAAGGGCCTGTTCAAAAGCTGCCTGGGCCTGATCCGGTTGCCCGGTATTGAGGGAAATCTGCCCAATCATCATCCGGACTTTCCGATCTTCCGGATACTGCACTGCCAGTTCCTGAAAAATCTTGAGGGCGTCAGCCGCTTTTTGGGCCCGGACCAGGGAAACGGCCTCCAGATAACGGCGCTCTCCTTCCGAGGCTTTTTTGACCAGTTCCAAAGCTTTTTCCATTTCCGGTTGCCCGGCAGCCGGAGTCGGACTGGTTACCGCCACCAGGTAATGGGCAAAGGCAAAATCCGGGTCGGCTGCCACTGCCTTTTTGGCATTGCCGTTGATCTGCTGGGGAAACTGAAAACTCTCGACACCCCGAATGGCCTCAGCCACGTATTTTTCAGCTTCCTTTGATTTGGTGGTAAACGGGACGGCCTTTCCAGCCGCTTCCGCCTGCATAACCGTCAACAGGATGGCGACGGCCATTGCGCCGAGAAAGCGCAAACTTTTCCCAAGTTTCATGATGCTGCTCCTCCATGTGAAAGCAAGCGAATGACCGCTTGGAGTCAGTCTCCTTGCTTGCGTGATGTTCCGCAAAAATTTGATTTGAAGTTCAAGAAGGATTGAACGGTACAGAAATGTCGTCGCCCCATACGGAACGCAACCTGTTTGGTTTCACTGGCAAGGTAAAAGAAATGTAAATGAATAAACCTGGGTTTTCAGAAGCCGGTTGAGGCGGGCAGCAGATGGGCAGACAGAATCTTGGGCAGGCAACAAACCGGGGCCGGCAGGAAAGCTGCAAGTCCCGGTTTGGTTGGAGGTGTTACTTGGCCGCAAACTCAACTAACTCAACTGTGGTTTCGATGGGATTGGAACCACCCATTTTGGTGTGGGATTTGACTATCAGGCCAGGCACCTGCTGTGAAATCCAAACTTTCATGGAAAAAGGGTTGCCTTCATTGTTTTCGATTTCCATCCATCTGCACGGCAGAACCTGACCATTCACGGTCACATCCTCAACCCCTTCCTGCTTGGGCGTTGCCGGAGCGCGCATGTTACCCAGCGCCAGATTTCCAGCGGAAGAAAGAGGAATCTCGTTTTTGATTTTGGTTTGACTGCCCATGGTGACGGTGTCCATTTCCACCACTGCCTTATCCGAGGTTTTTTCGAGCATGGTGTAGGTAATGGTACTGGTCAAAACCGTGGGTTTTCCTCCTTCAGTGGTATTGACCACGGTTTTGGTTTTGGCGTAGGAGCCCACATTAAAGGCAGCCCACGGGTGCAGCCCTGCGGTGGTCCGGGTGCCGGAGGAAGGTTCGGCTTTGGTTTCGGTCCGGGTTGGCGGATTTTCTGTTTTGGCAGGAGGCGGCGTGCTGCACGCAGCACAGAGCAAGGCAAACAAACAACCGTAAAGCACATGTTTCATAGCAGGCAACTTTGAGAAAACTGTTGGTCAGGATTGAAAAGACGGCATGCTGCCTGAACCGGCAGGCGACATCAAGGCCGAAATTTTTTTGGTGGCAGCCATCCAAATCTGGCTGCACCTCCGTATTGGCCCGGTATACCAGTCCAAATGCAGCCACCGCACATCTTTTTTTATGGAAAAAGAATATGTTCCAGACCTCCCGATGCCGGGCTTTGCTCTGCATGCTTGTCTTATTCTGTCTGTGGGGGATCCCCTCTCCTCTGCTGGCCGCACCTGGATCTTCGCTGAAAAGCACCCCTGTTCTTCCTTTGCAGAATGAATCGGTTCCGGTTTTGGGCCTGCACCAATCAGTTGACCGGGAAATGAATCCCGGCGAAACGCATTCCTACCTGATCCACCTGGAAGCAAATCAGTTTTGCCGGGTGACGGTGGAGCAAAAAGGAATCGATGTCGAGGTCCAGGTATATCGGCCCGATCAACAATTGGTTGCAAAGGTAAATGACCCTGGCGGGGCTTTGGCACCGGAAAATATCTACTGGATCACTGACACAGCGGGCACCTACCGGCTGGAGATCGTTTCGGACCGGGAGATGGGACTGCCGGGCCGCTATCAGGTTTTGATTCAGGACATCCATCCGGCAACGGAACTGAACCGAGTGCAGGTCAACGCCCAAAAAGCGTTTGACACCGCCCAGATGTTCCATGAAAAGAAAACTGCCGAGTCTTTCAAAAAAGCGATTGAATCGTATCAGGAAACCATTCGCTGGGCCCGGCAGGCGCAAGACCAAAGGTTGGAAGTAACTGCCTTGAATGGAATGGGGCAGGCGTTCCATTCATTAAATGATTTCCCCCAGGCATTATCTGCCTATCAACAGGTGCTGCCCTTACGCCGCTTGCTGCAGGATCCTTCCGGAGAGGTTGCAACTTTAATCAACATCGGAGCGGTTTATAACTTACAGGCAATTCCTCAAACGGCCCTGGGGTATCTCAACCAGGCGCTTGGGTTGGCGCAGGAGCATAACTTGCGCCAACGCCAGGGGCAAATTCTGATGAATATGGGAACCTCCTATAATCTTTTGGGGAAAAACCAGAGGGCGGTGGAACTCTATCGGCAAGCGCTGGATTTCCATCGGGAATTCCACAACCGCAGCTCCGAAGCGAGCACGTTGGACAGTTTGGGGGTTGCATACAAAGCACTGGGCGAATTCCAGTCGGCGGTGGAATGCTACCAGCAAGCTTTGACTTTAGCCCAGGCCCTGAATGACAAACGCAAACAAGCTGCGACGCTGAATAATTTGGGAATGGTGTATAGTTCACTGAATGATTTCCGGAAAGCCTTGGAATATTTGAGCCGGGCGTTGCCTCTCATGGCTGAGACTGGAAACCGGGTGGGTGAAGCTGTGGTGTTGGCGAATCTGGGAATAGCTTATTTCGGATTGAATGACAGCCAGCAGGCTTTGCGTCACTTGCACCGGGGGCTGGCGATCCTTGAGGCTGTGGGGAGCCAGAATCGGCAGGGCTTGCCGCTTCTTTCGCTGGGGCGGGTCTATCATGATTTGGGAAAACTTGACTTGGCACAGGAGTATTTCGAAAAAGCCCTGCAAAGTGTCCGGCAGGCGGGCGATCAGGTGAAAGAAGCCACTGTGTTAAGCAATCTGGGGTTTCTCTATCAGGCCTTGAACAAATCGGAACAGGCTGAGGAGTATTTCCAAAGTGCGTTGGTTTTACAGCAGACTTTAGGCAATGTCGGAGCCGAAGCGGTTGCACGATTTGACTTGGCACAATTCAGACGGGCCCAGGGAAACCTGCCGGAGGCCCTGGCTTTGATGGAAATGGGACTCCGGCAGGTTGAAAGATTTCAGGTGAATCTGGAGCAACAAGACCTTCGCGTTTCCTATTTCGGCTCAACCCAGTGCCGGTTTGATGCATTCATTCAGTTACTGATGGAGTTGCACCGGCAGAATCCAAATCTTGGGTACGACCGGCGGGCACTCCAGGTCAGCGAACAAGGACGGGCGCGGTTGCTGCTAGAGAAGCTCCAGGTGGCACACACCAAAATCCACCGCTGGGCAGCACCCGAACTCTTGGAACAGGAGCAGGTGCTGCAACAGGAGTTCAATGCCAAAACGGAGGCTTTGACCCGGCTCAACAGCCAAAAACACACCCCGGAGCAGAAACAGAACCTGGAGCGGAAAATTGCGAGCTTACAAACCGAATTGCAACAGCTTGAGGTTCGTATTCAAAAAGAAAGCCCGCATTATGCCGCGCTAAAGTATCCGAAAATGTACACCCTGGCTGAAATTCAACAGAAAGCCCTCGATGCGGATACCATCCTGTTGGAGTATGCGTTGGGGAACAAGGAAAGCTATCTGTGGGTGGTTACCCCAACCGGAATGAGCAGCCATGTTCTGCCAGGACGGGCGAAAATTGAGGAGGCTGCCCTCAGGGTTTATCAATTGATAACTGCCCGTGAACAACGGCCTTTTGAATCGAATCCGGAAGTGGCAACCCGCAGCCGGCAGGCGGATATTGAATTTCCCAGGGCGGCAGCAGAGTTGAGTCAGATGCTGTTGGGGCCGGTGGCCGGCCAGTTAGGGGGAAAACGGCTGTTGATTGTAGGTGACGGTGTTTTGCAGTATCTGCCATTTGCCGCGTTACCTGAACCGTCAGGCTCTGGGGGCAGGGTTCAAAGTTCAGGGCAGGTGCCCCAAAAATCCAAAGCTGGCTTGCCTCCCAAGACTCCCAAGGTTGATTCAGCTCTCAACTCTCAGCTCTCAGCCCTAAATCCTTTAGTTGTGACTCATGAAATTGTCATGTTGCCTTCGGCTTCCACGTTGTTGGTGCAAAGAGAAGCGCCGGAACAGCGGCTTCAGGGAGCCCAATCCATTGCGATTTTTGCCAACCCTGTTTTTTCAGCCACGGACAAACGGGTGCAAGGCAGGTTGGAAGGGACGGACACAGCCTCCACTCCGTCTGACGTAGGCTTAGGCTCGGACCGCAGCCTGGACTGGGCGGCAAACCTGGATTCGGTTCCTGAAACCGAATCCATTGCCCGTGACATTTTAGCGCTGGCTCCGGTTGGAGAAAAGAAACTGGCAGTTGGATTTGATGCCAATTTGCAGACTGCAACTGCTCCTGAATTGAATCAGTACCGCATCATTCATTTTGCCACTCATGGTTATTTGAATACGGATCCGGAGTTGTCAGGGGTGGTTTTGTCATTGGTGGACCGGATGGGAAACCCGCAGCCAGGGGTTCTGACAGCCAATCATGTGTATAACCTCAACCTGGCGGCAGACCTTGTGGTTCTGAGCGCCTGTCAAACCGGGCTGGCTCTCGATTTCAAAGAAAACCAGGACCCGGTCAAGCGGACCCAGGTTTTGCAGCAAGTGAAAGGGCAGGGGCTGACCGGACTGGCACGTGGATTTATGTATGCCGGGGCGGAACGACTGGCCGTCAGTTTGTGGAACATCCGGGTGAAAGGCACGCGGGAACTGATGAACCGCTTTTATGCCGGAATGTTCGGACCGCAAAAACTGTCCCCCGCTGCCGCCTTGCGGGCGGCGCAAGTGGCGATGTGGAAAGAATCCAAATGGAATGCCCCTTATTACTGGGCCGGGTTTGTGCTGATTGGGGAATACCGCTAAGTCAGGACTGAGGGCTGGACTGAGGCTTGAGTTAAAAAGTGTCAGCCGAGTCAATAATTCGAATTTGCTTCACAAGGCATTACTCAGGGATGGGGCAGAAAAAAGGATACCGATTTCGGGCTTCGGGTTTGAAAGACTGCGGATGTCACCCTGAAATATGTCAAATTTTGTGCCGCCTTCCACAATTTTCGAACCCGAAGCCCGATGGTTGTATATCTTTTTCCGACTCCCTCAATCCTCGGTCCTCAGTTCTCAATTTTGATTTGGTTCGGGTGGAGTCTTGGCTTTTTTCTCATCTGCGAGCGTGGTTGCCAGCCGACGGGCAATTTCCGCTGGAGTTTCATTCGTTGAAACCCGCTTTCGAGCTAACAGTTCACCTTTGGAATTGATAAGCTGGAAGACCCAGAACCGGTTTCCGTCGTGATTCTCCACCAGCCATTTGAGCAGGGCATCAGCCTGATTTTTTTCCGTCACAATGGTGAAATCGTACTGGGCCAATGCTTCAGCCAGAGCCGGAGCCAACTCCTCATCCTGACTGGTTGGATTTGCCGGAAGTGCAATCACGATGGCTTCAACCTGGCTGAGGTCGGCGACACTATTCGTTCCAGGAGACAACATTTGGTCGTCCTCCGGGGTGACCGCAGTCATCACTGGAGCCGACTTTTTCGGTACCGGTTGTTTGGCAACCGCTTCTTCTTTGGGCAAGGGGACAGTTGGCGCGGGCTTTGGTTCGGCAATCGGAACAGATTTTTGGTTCGGAACTGGTGGCACACCCTCTTTTTTCACCACCGGATTGGCCGGAGTTAGCCGGGTCTGGAATGTGTGAAAAGCCAACCAGCCACACATCATCAACACCAGTGCGGTAACCCCGACCGGAACCAGCAGGCTGGGCTGGGGAAGGTGAAAAGAAACCTGTCGGACCGCCTGCCGCGTCCGTTGCCACAGGCTTGAGGGGTGATAGCTGAGGGTCACCGTCAAAGGAGAGGTTTCCGGCTCGGTTTCCGGCTCATCAAATTGAAACTGGATGGCCGCACCTTCCTCAAGTTGAACTGAATATGAGGCGTTGCCCCACAGCCGTTCGGACCAGGAACGGATTTTTTGCCGGAAGGCCGGCACACAGGAGGCAATCGGAATCAATCCTTCCGGCGTCACGGCCACCACTTTGATGAGTTTAGTTTGGGCTGGAACCGTGAAAGAGAGAGTCCCGGTCCGGGCAGGACGGATTTCCCCTGTTTTTTGCCCATCAGCAAAAACCAGCCAGGTGGTTTGGGCTCCAACATCTGAACCCGGACGGTCGGCCCGTGCCACAAAGGCAATGGCCAATTCCTGAAAATCGGTTCCGGACTTCAACACTGGGCGGTGGTTGGATGGGTGAGACATAGGAGGGCGTCCTTGTGATTTCGGAATGTGAAAGCGGGGAACCGATAAATCAGCCAGCTCCTCCGCCGACTCGGTTCCTTCCGCCCGTTTGCGCGGACCTGTAGCCCTGGCCAGCCCGCCGTAGCAATCCGGGCAAATGACCAGATGGGCGCAACTCATTTCCTTTTGGTCCGGATTGTTGAGTTGTTCCAGCCAGTCATAGAGCCGTTCGGCATAGCGGTGTCCGGTGGTTCCTGCTGCTCCGGTCAGGCACCCGGTGGCCCAGGGAGTCAGGCGGCGGAGCCAGTTTTGCACTACTCGCTCCAGGAGCGGTTGCTCCGGTGCCGGAGCAGGCGGAGAAAGTGTTTCAGACTTGGGTTCCGGTACCAGAAATGCTCCAAATCGTTCTTTGATGCGGTTCTGGAATTTGGCTTTGAGGGTATAGAAATATTGCCCTCCCAGCGCGTTGGGGCTGAGGAGGCTGCATAGTTCCGTCACAAAACTCAGTGGGTAGTCATAAATCAAATGACTCACGACCAGCGCGACTTGCGAGGCGTTGCCTTCGACTGCATCCTGAATCAGGAGTTCGATATAACGTGCCGCCAAGTCCGATTCTGTCAAGGGGAGTCTGTGCAGATTGGCACTCAATTTGGCTAAGTGTGGGTCACAGGAAATTTCACTGCACTCAAGTTCCCGTTTCAATTTGCTTTCTGTAATCGGCTGACTGGGTTGCCAGTGGGCCTGTATTTCCGCATCGCAGGTGTGCAGCCAGTGCAGCAGATAGTCGTTTTCCTGAAACCGCTCCCATTTTTGGGCCTCGCACCAAATCAGATATTGAAAAAGCTGGGCCCGGTTGGGCAGCACTTTGGTCGCTTTACCAGCCTGATAGGAGCGGCGGTAATGCTCCTTTTTCTGGGCCAGCCGTTTGACTTGAATCGCTGCGTCGAGTGTGATTTGAAACGCAATTTCCTCATCCGGCACCAGCGCGGCAGCCAATTCCAGCGCCTGCGGGGCAAAGCCGAGCAACTCGCGGTCAATTTCTCCAACGCGGGCCAGCATGGAGAGGGTCGAAGCCAGAACGCCTTCAAGCCTTTGGCGGTCAAACCGTTCACCTGAAGTATTTTGAGGGGCAGAAGTGGGATGGATTTCAAACATACGGTGTTCTTTGATTGCAAAACTGGACATTCCAGGCGGCCTCTCTGGATACCTTCAAGGGTACAGCTTCTTATATTTTTCGGGCATTTCACTTTTCAGTGAAATTTTTTGTCGAAAAGTGAATCAGTCTGGGAGTGTGGTGAGGGTATGCTCCAACTCGCTGCGGAAAGATCGTTGCGAGCCATTGTCTGGACATCGCTACGTATTGGCTGCCGTTTTAGGATGTTAGGTTCGCAACGATTTTTTCCACCCTTTCTCCAATCTCCCTTTTCAACTTGTCCAACGCCCGCCGTTTGTGATTCCGGGCATTTTTTCCCTTGCACAGGAAGTAAAGCTCCCTATGAAAAGACCACGTTACAGATTTGTATTGATTTGGGTCATGGCAGTCGTGTTGAGTTTTTGCGGCATCCAGACCCGGCTGGCTGAGGCAAAACAGGTGCCGGTGCCGAATGCACAGACCCAAACCGGGAAAGAAAGACGGTTCAGCCGGATTGGATTTCCTCAGGAACCAGCGGAAGTTCTTTCGTTCAATGCTTCCGGTGACGTAATCCCGCTTTCAGGCAAGCCCTTTGCGGCTGGTGACGATTGGTTGCAGGGACTTTCCCTGCAACTCAAAAATACTTCCCGTCAAGCGATTCAATATGCGGAAATCGCCTTGTCCGTTCCGGGTTCACAACCTGGTTTGGTCGCGCCGAACAGTCAGATGGCCCGCACCGTCCTGCTGACCTTTGGAAAGCTCAGTGCGGCGGATGACGTAGCTCCCGTGCCACCTTTGCTTTCCGGACAGTCTGCCACTCTCCACTTTACCCCTGATCAATATGCTTCTTTCCAACTGATGCTGGAAGAGTCCGGCTTGCATTCCCCAATTCACCATGCCCAGGTGAACGTACGGGGAATTCTCTTTACTGACAATACGGTTTGGATGGGTGGAAAAAGTTTTTATCCAGCCAGTGACGGCATCAGTTGGCTGGAAAAAGCGAGGAGCGGCGTTCCGCAACGGGAAGTGGCCAAAGCCGCTTATTCCGTTTCGCCGGGAAATGAATTTGCTCCGAGAGGTGCCTGTGGGGCCTACATCGGGGTGACACGGAGAACAAAGTGTACCGGAGCGCAATGCTCTCCACGCAATGTTTCCTATTTGGCACCTTTGATTGACCGGACCGTCTCGGGCTCTTATACGACCAAGTTTGAATACACCGCCTGTTCCGGATGCACTGGTCAGATTTGGGAAATTTTGGATTTTTGCAGCCTGCCTGAATAATGAGGGGCTGGAGTCGAAATGTGAAAACCTAAGGTCCGGAGTGTCTACCTTGACGTGGCACTCCGGTCATTTTTTTTCGCAGGAATCCCGGTTTGGTTGAATCAAAAAGGGGTTCACTTTTCCATAAAAGATCATTCTGAAAAGTGAATCGGTTTAACTGCCGGTTGCCGGTAAACTGGCTTGCGTGACGGGAACTGTCCCGGAAAGAGGACTGGGAACATGTCCTCAAAATTTTTACCAACCCTAACTTTTTAACAGGAGAAACCTTCAATGTCAGAAGCACTGCAACCTTTTGGAATCGAATTTTTTGAAGAAGTCAAACCGGCTGAAGTCCGTGGCAGCTTTTTCACTCATGTCATCACCAAGGATACCGTCCCCACCGGGAATAAAACCGATAAAGTGGTGGATAGCGAAGAAGATTTTCGATAATTGACCATCCTTTGTCGAAGTGGGTATCTGGCCTGAGCCTGGAGTTGTCCCAACCAGCGTGAGTGTTTGTCGCTCCCCTGGTTCAACAGCTCCAGGCTCACGCTGTTTTTAGTAACACAGAGAGCAGCCGGGCAGGGTTGGGGGCGCTGGGGTGAAGTTTAATTTTCCACTGAATTTTCTTCTGAAAAGTGAACAGTGATTTTTCAGGACTGGGCTTATGATCCGGCTCGTTCGAAGGAAACAGGCCCCAAACGGCTGAAATGAAAGTGCTCCCATTTTGTGACACCACATCAGTTGCTTTGGATTGGTCCTTGCACCCTTCACATTTTACAACCCTAACTTTTTTCAGGAGAAACACAGATGTCAGTTGAACAAGTCAAACCCTTTGGAGTCGAGTTTTTGGAAAACGCTGAAGTCATCGAATTTCATGGCAGCGTCGTGCTCCGGACCCGGAAGATTACACGGGAAACCACCCAGGCTGGAGGCCAAATCGATTTTGGTGAAAGTGATGTAATCACGGACTAGGTGAAGGTACACGCCCATCATTTACTTGATGCCTTCTTCCTTACATTGGCAGCCGGACGGGACTGTTGTGGGTTGTTCAAACACCTGCCCGGCTGCATTTTTAATGCTTTTTGCATATTCTTATGATTCTGATTCTGACCGAAGCCCAAGATGCCACTGCCGATGACATGATTGAACGTTTCAAGGCGAAAGGCGTGCGTACCATTCGCTATGAAACCGCTGATTTCCCGCAGAAGGTGCAACATACCATCCGCAAAGGGGCCGGGATTTCCCAGGACCTGATGGGGATAAACGGCGAAACGATTGATCTGACTGAAGTTCGCACAGTGTGGAACCGTCGCCCCCAAGCTCCGTCGGTGACGGCAAACATGAGTGCGGAAGACCGCAAATTTGCCCAAAAGGAAACCGAGCTGATTTTTCGGGGTATTCTCCAAACCTTGCGGGACCGGTTTTGGGTCAACCCTTACTTGAACAGTCAGGTAGGTGAATACAAGCCCTATCAATTACAACTGGCCCAACAGGTTGGCTGGGAAATTCCGCAGACCCTGATTACCAATCAACCGGATGAGGTGCGGGAATTTTATCGCCAGTTGGATGGAAATATTATTTATAAAGCTGTTTTTCCGCACACCCGTTTGGGGAATCCGCAGGCCGGCATTCCAGCCCAACTGATTTATACCAACCGGGTCAGGGAGTCCCATCTGGAGCAACTTGATGCGGTCGCCCATGCGCCTTGCCTGTTCCAGGAGTATGTGCCTAAAAAAGTCGAATTGCGCGTGACGGTGGTTGGACGCAAGACCTTTGCCGCCGAAATTCACTCGCAGCAAAGCGAGCGGTCAAAGGAAGACTGGCGGCGCTACGATTTTGAGAACACGCCTTATTACCCACATCAACTGCCGGCGGAAGTCGAAGCCAAATGTCAGCGACTGGTCCAGGAAATGGGCTTGGTTTTTGGCTGCATTGACCTGATTCTGACGCCGGATAACCGCTATGTCTTTTTGGAAATCAATCCAAACGGACAATGGGGCTGGATTGAAGAACTGACCGGATTGCCGATTGGCGACAATCTGGTGGAAATGATGATCCAGGGAACTCCCAATTATACCAATCCGCCGGTGACTGTGAAACCGGCAATGGCCGTGGCGGAAGCCTGATTTCGCCATCATTTACACAACCCTAACTTTTTGCAGGAGAAATCTCATGTCACACAATGAAATGAAACCCTTTGGCCTTGAATATCTTGAAACCATCAAACCAGTGGAAGTCACGGGCAGTGTCATCGGTCCTATTCCGCGCCCGACCTTCACCCCGACGGTTGAGAACGCCACCTTTAACGGGACCAGTTTTGATGGGACGTCTGACCGGGATTCAGATGCTCGTTAAAAGTCTGTCGAAATCCAAGTGGATTGAGTTGGGTAAAACAAAATCCACTATGGTTTCTTCAAATTTGCTTACCCATTAACCAACCAAAATCAATTTGACGGAGAACCCTTACAATGGAAAACACAATGAAACCTTTTGGAATTGAATATTTTGAGTCGGTCAGTTTGGTCGACACGCACGGCAGTCGCAGGGGAACGGCCTGTACCGAGCCCACCTTTATATTTGTTGAAGCGACTCATGATTTTATCGTTGATTCGCAGCCGGACAGCACGTTCTAAACCTAGTGAAAACCTAACCCAGCCAATGACAGGCGAGAGGCACTTCGGTTCATGATCGGGGTGCCTCTCTTGCGCCAGACAATTTCATCCACTCAAGACAGCTCTCAATTCAAACCAAAGATTATGATTTTGATCCTGACCGAATCCCATGACGCAACTTCAGATGATGTCATTGAACGGTTGACTGCCAGAGGTGTGCGCACCGTTCGTTTTGAAACTGCCGATTTTCCGCAGCAGGTCCGCCATGTTTTTCGCAAAGGGAAAACCGGTTCCCGCGAACTTTTGGAAATCAACGGCGAAACCATTGATTTGGCCGAGGTCCACACGGTTTGGAATCGTCGCCCCAAACTGCCGCAGGTTTTGGAGTCATTAAATCCCGAAGATAGAAAATTTGCCCAAAAGGAAACGGACCTGATTTATCGAGGATTGCTGCAAAGCCTGAAAGATCGTTTCTGGGTCAACCCCTGGCAGCCGGGACAGGCCGGAGAATACAAACAATACCAATTGCAAGTGGCCCAACGCATCGGATGGGAAATTCCTGAAACCCTGGTTACGAACCATCCCGAAGAAGTACGTGCTTTTTACCATCAGTGCCACGGCAATATCATTTATAAAACCGTCTCCCAGCACATGCGCGACGGCAATATCCAGGCCGGTATTTTACCGCAATTGATTTATACCAATCGGGTCAAAGCGTCTGACCTGGAGCGACTTGAATCCGTGACCCTGGCCCCTTGCCTGTTTCAGGAATACGTCCCCAAAAAGGTGGAACTGCGCGTGACGGTGGTTGGGCGCAAGACCTTTGCCGCCGAAATTCATTCACAACAAAGCGAACGGTCCAGGGAAGACTGGCGGCGCTACGATTTCGACAATACGCCGTATCTGGTCCATCAGCTTCCGGCAGAAGTGGAAGCCAAATGCCAGCAACTGGTCAAGGAAATGGGCTTGGTTTTCGGTTGTATTGACCTGATTCTGACGCCGGATGACCGCTACGTCTTTTTAGAAATCAACCCGAACGGCCAGTGGGGCTGGATTGAATCCCTGACCGGCATGCCAATCGGTGACAATCTGGTGCAAATGATGATTGAGGGAACGCCAAATTACACTGACCCACCGATGATGGCCAAGTCGGCAGTAGTTGGAGCGGAAGTCTGACTCAGCAAACCAATCATTCCTGTTCGTTCCTATTTCAGGATGCACAAGGCAGACTAATAGGTGACTTTGAAAGCAAAGAATCTATTTCTTGTAACGTTTTTCCATTCTTCTCATAACAGGTTGATGAGGGCACCCGCTATCATTGCGAGTTCCATAGCCAACGATTGGTTAACCGATTGGTGAACGCTTCCTTGATTCGAAATGGAGCGCCTGTCCAAAAAACGTTTATCACTCGTTCGGTTGGGCATCGTTTTCAGGGTGATGGGTCGGGCAATCTCAGAACGGAACCTTGAGGGTTCCTCAACCCAGTTCATTTTCATTTGTGAGGAGAAAATCATGTCAGAGCAAATCAAACCTTTCGGAGTTGAGTTTTTTGAGGAAGTTCAACCCGCTGAAGTATCTGGAAACCGTGAACTCAACACAGTTCTACTTACAGCAGACTTGTCTACAAGCAGATATGTTGGGGGATCGGGAACGATGGGGTGGGTACCTGATACGACATCGGACAGATAATAATCAATCGGCACCCAACTGCTTTTGCACGTAAAGAGAAGGGTGAATCAAAGGGTGGGAGAAGCCTTCAAAACCGGAGTACGGAAATTTTTTCCATCAATGGTGGGGATGAATTGTATTCCGCTTCCGCCCTTTCCCCTCCGGGAAGGGAGAATACCCCTTCGAAATATACTTACAGTTCCTGCGTCAAGTCTCATCCCACGAATGAAGATTCTTCAAGACAATGGATGAAATTCGGCTTGGTGAGCAATCTCCAACCACTTTTTCTGAGGGGCGACAAACCCTACAAAGGGTTCAATGGTTGCTTGTCAGTGTCTATCAAGGCTCAATATGATTCTTATTTTGACCGAAGCCTACGACCCAGCAGCAGACGATCTCATTCAACGATTCCAAGCCAGAGGTATCCGGACCATCCGTTACGAAACTGCTGATTTCCCTCAAAAGGTTCGTCACATCTTTCGCAAGGGAGCCGGAGTTTCACGGAATTTGCTGGAAATCAATGGTCAAACCATTAACTTGGCCGAAGTGCAAACAGTTTGGAATCGTCGCCCCAAAAAACCCACGGTTTCCAAAATGATAACTGGAGATGACCGGGAATTTGCTCAAAAAGAAACGGAAGAAATTTACCGTGGCATTCTGCACACTTTGCAGAACCGATTTTGGGTCAATCCTTATACCCTCAACGAGGTGGCCGAATATAAACCGTATCAACTCCAGGTTGCTCAACACATTGGGTGGGAAATCCCTCAAACTTTGATTACCAATAATCCGGATGAAGTGCGTGAGTTTTACCGACAATATGACGGAAACATCATCTATAAGACGGTGTCTTCACCCTTCCGGTTGGGTTCTGGGGTGGGAACTCCTCCGCAATTGATTTATACCAATCGGGTCAAAGCGTCTGACCTGGAGCGACTTGAATCCGTGACCCTGGCCCCTTGCCTGTTTCAGGAATACGTCCCCAAAAAGGTGGAACTGCGCGTGACGGTGGTTGGGCGCAAGACCTTTGCCGCCGAAATTCATTCACAACAAAGCGAACGGTCCAGGGAAGACTGGCGGCGCTACGATTTCGACAATACGCCGTATCTGGTCCATCAGCTTCCGGCAGAAGTGGAAGCCAAATGCCAGCAACTGGTCAAGGAAATGGGCTTGGTTTTCGGTTGTATTGACCTGATTCTGACGCCGGATGACCGCTACGTCTTTTTAGAAATCAACCCGAACGGCCAGTGGGGCTGGATTGAATCCCTGACCGGCATGCCAATCGGTGACAATCTGGTGCAAATGATGATTGAGGGACGGCCTGATTATGCCGAACCGCCGGCTCTTACCAAACAAGCTCATTCACAAGCAGGAAGCTGATTCTATGCGACCGAAATTTGTCTGTGTGCAGGGGCATGATTCCAATGATTGTGGGCCGGCGGCATTGGCGACCGTGGCGCGTCATTATGGCTTGCATGTGAGTGTCGTGCGGGCGCGGGATGTGCTTGATACGGACCAGCAGGGAACCAGCCTCACCAGTCTTTGCCTGGGAGCCGAAAAACTGGGGTTCAAAGCCTCTGCCGGCCAAGCCAAAATCGGTGTCCTCGACCGGATTCCACTGCCTGCGATTGCGCATTTCAACGACACGACCGAGGGGCACTTTGTGGTGCTTCATCAGGTCACGGCCAGTTCCATTGTGATTGCTGACCCGGCTCAGGGCGTCGTCGCCCTCTCGCGGGAGGAGTTTGAGCGCCGCTGGAGCAAAGCGCTGTTGCTGCTGGCTCCGGGGGACGACTTCAAACCCAATGAGGAATTGCCGTCCTCTTTTCAGGCACTCGTCAAGCTGGCGTTCCGGGAACGCAAGCTGCTCATGCAGTCGGTGGTCTGTGCCGGGCTGATTTCCTTACTGGGGCTGGCCCAATCGTTTTTTGTCCAGATGGTGTTGGACCGCGTGATTCCGTTTTCCAATCGAAGTCTGCTCACGATTCTGGTGATTGGCGTCTTTGTCATTCTGGGATTTCGCTCGCTCTATGGATTTTTACGGCAGTATTTGCTGGCTTATCTGGGAATGAAGTATGAGCTTTCCCTGGGGCTGGGTTACATGGACCGGGTGTTGCGCCTGCCGGTCAAGTTTTTTGAACAACGCACGACTGGTGACATCTATTCACGAGTGACGGATGTAACCTCAGTCCAGATGGCGATTACCAACGGATTGCTCTCGGCCTGCATTGATTTGGTGATGCTGGTGGGGCTGGCGGGGCTGATGGCCTGGTATAACCTCAAACTGACGTTGCTCACCCTGGCGTTTGTGCCGGTCCTGGCTGCCGTGACATTGGGGTTGCAACGGCCTGTGGTGCGCAAACAGCGCGAAGTCCGCGAAGCGTTCAGCGGTGTTTCCAGCAAGTTTATTGAAGCCGTTGGGACCATTCGCATCCTCAAAGTCTTTACTGCCGAGCCAGCCGCTTTTGACCGCATTCGTGAACAGTATCTCAAACTTGAAAATGCCCAGTTCCGGCGCAACCTGCTCATGGGAGCGCTGGCGGCAACCTCGACCATGCTCACAGGGGTGATTTCGATTGCACTCCTGTGGGTTGGGGCCTACCTGGTGATGGATGCGGAAATGACGGTTGGGAAAATGATGTTCTTCTCGTCGCTGCTCGGCATGTTCCTGGCTCCGATTGACCATCTGGCTCCTTCAATGACCATGATTCAGGAAGCCCTGATTGGTTTGGAGCGGCTGGGCGACGCCCACCAACTGCCCGCCGAGGATGAGGAAAACGGACGCACCCTGGAGCAATTCGATTTGCGCGGCGAAATCGTCTTTGATCGGGTTTCGTTTTGGTATCGGGAAGGGTATCCGGTGGTGAATGACATCAGCTTTACCGTTCCGGCAGGAAAAACCGTGGCTGTGCTGGGGGAAACCGGTTCCGGCAAGACCTCGCTGGCCAATCTGGTGGCACGCCTCTACGAAATTCAGGAAGGCCGGATTTTGCTGGATGGAATGGACCTGCGCGACATCAACCGGGCAGCCCTCCGCAGCCAAATCGGCGTCATTTTTCAGGACCCCAGCCTGACCGGCGGCACCATTTTTGACAATATCGCTCTGGGTAAACCCAATGCCACCCTGGAGGAAGTCCAGGCCGCAGCCCGGCTGGCTGAAGCACATGACTTCATCATGGCGTTGCCCAAACGCTACGACTACGACGTGGGCGACCGGGGGGTGGCGCTCTCCAGCGGCCAGCGGCAGCGGATTGCCATTGCCAGGGCCCTGATTCGCAATGCGGCGATTCTGATTCTGGATGAAGCCACCAGCAATCTGGACAGTCAGACCGAGCGCCGGGTGATGGATAACATCCGGACCCACTGCCCCGGCAAAACCGTCTTTCTGATTACCCACCGGCTGACAACCGTCATGCACACCGACTCAATAGTGGTGCTTGACAAGGGCCGGATTGTCGAGCAGGGAAGTCATGCCGAACTGCTCGACAAACAAGGCAAATATCACCAGTTCTGGTCAGCCATGCTGCCCGAATATTTTGATGACCTGGAAAATCAGAGTTCAGGGTTCCGGGTCTAGGGACTTTTCAGTCTTGGGAGTCTTGGGAGTCTTGGGAGTCTTGGGAGTCTTGGGAGTCTTGGGAGTCTGGAGAGTCTTGGGAGTCTGGAGAGTCAGACAATATTCCCAATTTAATTCTCAATTCTCAATTCTCAATTGAAAAACCTCTGAACCCTGAACCCTGAACCCTGAACCCTGAACCCTGGATTCCGGACCCTGAACCTCAGTCCTCAGTCCTCAGTCCTCAGTCCTTAAAAAAATATGTTTGGCTCAATGTATCTGCACACTTCCGAATTTGAACCTGCGACCGGAACGACCCTGCCACGCTTGTTGTCACCGCGTGCGATTCAGGTTTTGCTCGTCTTGTTTCCCGTGGCTTCACTGATACTGGCCGCCGTGTTGATGGTGGTCAAAGTGGATACGGTCGCCCAGGCGCAGGCCACCGTGCGGCCCGGCGGAAACCCGATTCGGGTGCCGGCCCCGATGGGTGGCAAAGTGGCTGCCGTTCACGTTTCCGAAGGTGACCGGGTGGCCGCCGGAACCGTGGTCGTGAGTTTTGACACGACTGAGGCACGAATTCGCCTGCAAGGTTTTCAGGAGCAAAAGGTCAAGCTGCTGGCTGCATTGGAGCAATTGACCGCCAAACGGCTCACGCTTGTGACGCTGGGAGAGAAACAACAGGAGCGCGCCCGGATTTCAGTTTCAACCGCACAAACGGAAGTGGTCGAATCCAACCGGTCCTTCGAACAGGCACTGGCTCAGGCACGAGAGGAACGCGCTTTGGCTTTCCAGGATGTCGAACTGGCCCGGCGGAAATTTGAGCGCCTGGAACAGCTCAAAAAAGATGGGGTTATTTCCGAAGTTGCCCTTGAAGAAGCCAAGGTGCAACTCGTTCAGGCCGAGTTGAAATTCAAAACAGCCGAACGCAAAGCAGCCGACCGGTCCAAAGCCAATGATTTGGCACAGTTGAAACTGGCCCAGGAACAGAAAAACGTCGAAGTTCTGCAACAGGAAAAAGCCAAAACACTGGATGAAATCGAAGCCGAATTGATTGCCGCCCAAAAATCACTGGACCAGACCAGTCAGGACATCCAACTGGCCGAACGAACCATTGCCGAAAGCGAAATCCGGGCTCCCGAAAGTGGAGCGGTGAGCGCCCTGGTGGTGCATCACAGTGGGGAATTTGTCAGTAGCGGGACGGTTTTATGCTCCATCGTACCGGAGCAGGCCGAAGCGTTGGTGGAATTGGTGATTCCCAACCTGGAGATGAAAAATCTCAAACTGGGTTCGGAGGTGAAATACAGTTTTGACGCTTACCCGGCAGCGGAATTCGGCAAGGCCGCCGGTAACATTGTCAAAATTGCCCCCGATTCAACAATCATCGAAGGAAAATCTGTCTATCACGCCTGGGCCAGCTTGAACCAAATCGAATTGAATGGAAGCGGGCAACGCAAAGTCACGATTCGCATGGGGATGACCGCCCAGGCTGAAATCGTGACGGAACGCAAGCCGTTGCTCTCAATACCCAGTTTTCAGTAAGGGCCACCGGGGTGGCCCGGCCCGTGAAAAATAACCGGTTTTTTTGCCCGCCGAGTGAACGAAACCCCTTTGAAAATCGTTCTAATAGCTGATCATCCAACAACTTAGAAGACGTGCAACCCACATGCTGAGGACCGGAAACAGCCCTTCCAACCAGGGCCAGGGCACCGGTCTGAATTTCACAGGAGCTTGTCATGTCGTTTAACAAAATCATTATTGTCGGCTATCTCGGGCACAATCCGGATTTGCGCTACACAGACCAGAACACCCCGGTCTGTACTTTCAGCGTGGCCACCACCGAAGGGAAAAAAGACGACCCGAAAGGGGAAACCACAACCTGGTTTCGAGTGACGTTCTGGCGCGAAAAAGCGGAACTCGCGCATAAATATCTGGAAAAAGGAAAACAGGTGTACATTGAGGGACGCCTGCGAACACGGGATTGGCAGGACCGGGACGGGATTACCCGGACCTCGCTCGAAGTTACAGGAAGCGAACTTCATTTCATTGACAACCGGGGATTGGCCGCCGCCGTTGGTGCATCAGCCTCCGGTCATCCAGCCGTTCCCTCCGAGGCGGTGACCGAAACGTATCCTGCAACCGGAACCCTGGACCAGGAAGAGATTCCTTTTTGACGAAAAGACTGCGGGCTCAGACAACCCCTGTGTGGTTTCTGCTTTCCGCAGGTGAGGCTCAGTTTGCAGTTTTTATTTTGAAACCATTTCCGCCGCTCGTTGCAGGGCCGCTGTCAGTTGTTCGGCGGCCCGTTTTGCATCGGCGGCGTTATTGGTTTTCAGGCTATGCCGCAACCCGGAAAAGATTTCCGCTCCATAACCGGAATATTGCCCCGAAGCATAAACCACGTGACGAAACCAGGAGCGTCCGGGCAAGCCTGATTCATCCAGGAACGCCCGCTCAAACTGCCGCCGCACCCGGTTGCGAGCCGCCAGCGTGGCGGGTGTGTCGCCGGCCCGTTCAAAAGCCTCGGTTTTCACCACCAGTTGGGTGGCAGCCATGACAAGCGTGGTTAAATCCGGCTTTTCCCGTGAGAATTTGAACTCTTTGTCAATGTCCCAGACATGGCGCAGCAATTCGTGAGCATACTCGGATGTATTGAGTGGAATAGCAGGCGAATCGGCAAACCGCAATGCGACCAATCCCCAAAAACGGGCCATCGTGGCATGACTTGTGAACTTCGGGTCGCCGAACTTTTCCATCCAGGTAAAACTGTCGTAGGTCGAATGATAAACGCCGTAAGGTCCGCCCAGACTGAAATCCGCCGCCGGAATGCCCGTGTGGTTCAGGAACGGGGCAAAATCCGAACCGCCGCCCATGTCATAAAACTTGATTTCAATTGCATCCTTGTTGCGTGCCATCCAGTTGTCGTGGAGGGTTTGTCCGCTGCTTGCTTCCTGGACGGTTTTGGCTGCTTCGCGGAGCATGACCCAGAGACTGGGCACCGCCGCACCGCCAAAATTGGTTCCGGTGACGGCGGAATCCACATTCAAATAGACCACGGCTTTCTGGAGCAGCTCGGCCCGATGTTCCTCAACCCACTCGGTTGAACCAATCAAGCCAAATTCCTCACCGTCCCAACTGCCAAAGATGATGGTGCGCTGCGGCTTCCAGCCTTTTTTCAGCATTTCACCAAAGGAACGGACGACCTCAAGCATGGCCGTGGTTCCACTGGAAGGGTCCACCGCGCCATAAACCCAGGCATCCCGGTGATTTCCCAGTAACACCCATTCATCCGGAGCGGTGGAGCCGGTCAGCGTCCCGATGACATTCCAGATTTTTCGGATTTGATAATCCATCTCCAGTTTGAGATGAACTTTGGCCGGTCCCGGACCCACGTGGTAGGCCAGCGGTAAGCCGCCCTGCCACGCGTCAGGCACGTTGGGGCCTTGGATTTGCCCCAGTATCGGTTGTGCATCCTTGTAGGAAAGCGGCTGGCAGGGAATCCGGGGAAGCGGAGCTGCTGCTTCGGGCTTGATGCGGGCGGCATCTTTTGTGGCTGGCTGGTTGGGTGTCAACGGGTCACCCGGATATTGGAAAATATAATTGATGCTGCCCCGTTGCACGGCGGAATCCGGGCGAAACGGCCCCCGTGGATACATGTCGCCCCGCACAAAGCCATCGTCTTTCGGGTCGGAGTAGATGAGCACACCGGCGGCACCGTGCTCCTCCGCCACTTTGGCTTTGACCCCGCGATAGCCGCCGCCGTAACGGACCAGGACGATTTTTCCCTTCACGTCGATTTTGAGACGTTCCAGTTCCTTGTAATCCGCCGGCATCCCGTAATTGGCATAGACCACCTCTGCCGTCACGTCACCTGAAGGCGAGTAGGCTGAATAGGTCGGAACTGCCTGCCGGGTGGCGGAATCCTTGTCCTCTTTGAGAACCGGTTCCGTCAGTGCGCAGGTAAATCTTTCCGGTGCCACCATTTGCACCAGGCGGCTTTTCGGGTAGGGGAGCCAGGCATAGTATTCAACCAAATCCGCCTTGATTCCGGCTTTGCGCATTTCATCCCGGACATACACTGCTGTTTCGTAATCTTCCGGGGTTCCGGCCAGATGGGGCTTGGCTGTCAGTTTGCGCAATGTTTCGCGGGCGCGCTCAGGGTTGGGCTGGGCCAGCAGGAGTTTTTCCCAATCGCCAGCTTCAGGACTGAGGACTGAGGACTGAGGACTGAGTGATTTTTTCAGAACCGGGGTTGGGTTTGACCGGGGCGAACGATTTTGTGCTTTAAGAATGCTGTGAAAGGGATTGAGGGCCGCGTGAAGGCTGAGAATGAGAAAAATTCCGACAGTTTTTTGTAAGAGACGCTGGAAAGATTGCTGTGAAGATTGCTCATTTCTCATGACCATAAGTCTTTTTTCCTCTCAGTCCTCAGTCCTCAGTCCTTGGTTTATTACATCATGGCACGAACGTGTTCCGGAACGCCCCGGTTATTCTTGATCCGGGAGCGGTCTGCCGGGCTCAGGCGGCCAATCAGTCGGGCCACCACTTCACGGGGGGTTTTGGGATTCATCACCAAATCCAGCCGGATTTGATAGTTATTGACCCAGGTTTGATTGGCTCCGATTTCGGCCAGTGCCTGCCGGGGCGCAGATTTGGACCGCACGACCCGCAACACGACGCTTTCATCGAGGAACTGTTCCTTGAGGAGCGTGGTCATGGTGGCCTCGTCGTGGAAGGCTTCCTCCCACAATTCGTGCAGAATTTCGCCGTTGGTATCTTTGATGACGGCCACCCGTTCGCTGGCACCCAGAGCCCGGTACCGTTCCACCAGTCGCTGGTGGGCGGTCTGTTTGATTTCAACCGCCTTGATTTTGGGATTCTTGAGCAGTTTGAGCAGGGTGCGCAGGTCTCCGATTTGGCGCAAAATTGCCAGGCTGACCACATGGGGCGTATTCGGATTGTCCAACAGGACTTCATTGATGCGCAGCCGGGCTGACCATCGCGGATGGCGGTGGAGGGTTTCCACCCGTTCTGCCGAAATGGTACGGCCATACCCGACCACCATATCTTCGGGAAGCGCCGGATTGCCCAACAACGCTTCAAAGACGGCATTGTCCGGGTCTGACATCAGAATTGCCAGTTGTCCGATGTCGGTGGTGGAGGCTGCTTCCCGGAGGCGGTTTTCGGTTGACTGTTGGCTGAGTGCCTCTTTTTGCGTAAGTGACGCATGAATCCCACTCTTGAGCGCAATTTCCGCTGAAGAGAGTGCCGGCGGCAAGGGCTCGTCACGGACCGGGGCCGGAGCCGGAATCAGATGGGCGGGCAACGGTTCAAATTCACCTGAGAATTCCGGCGTTGAGAAGAGCAGATAGGACAAATGCGGATAGACTTCCTTGACCGTTTCGAGCACATAGGCCAAGTCTTCCGAAGACAGCCGGTCTACCAGCAGCCCCATGACCTGAGCGGCTGCCTGGGCTTTTTCTCCACCTTGGTCGAGCGTGTCAAACAGGAGCAAAATCTGCTCGGAGATTTCCAGCTTTTTACGGCGCTCAGTTGGAAGGTTCGGATTTTTGAGGAGTGCTGTCCGGATGGCCGTGCGTAAATACCATTGGTCATAACGCGGAAGAAGCCGGAAAAAGGTGACATGGGTGGCCGTTTCGGCTGCTCCCAGAACCAGTTCGCTGGTCAGATTCGGGTTGCCGAGAGCTGCCTGCAACATCTCTTCGTCATAGGAATCAAGCGCCTGAGCCAGCAGCACCGGTTCGGTGGTGGTGCGGGCAACGGTGATGGCGTCCTCAGGTGAAAATGACTTGAGGTCAGCAACCGGAGCGGGAGTCGCAATTTCGGCTTCGGCGGGTTGTTCCTCGGTGTCCAGTTCGGCAGCCAGGGCCATCAGGTCCCGGATGGAGTATTCCGCCAGTTGGCTGAAATCATAGACTGGCGGAAGCTCCGCCGTGGTCCGTTTGCTGGACGAAGACAGTTTATAGGCTCGCGCCTTGACCAGTGCCTTGTCGTTTGGACTTAAATGGCCAAAGAGCGCCTTGATGTCTTCGCGGATTTCATTTTTATCCTGCTCGGCCAACCCGCTCTGGTCCAGTTCCCGCATCAGCTCGAAAATCGTGATGATGCGCCCGATTTCATCATGAATCCGGCGGGGCGTATGGAGGTTGGCATAGAGTGCCTGTTTAATGTCCCATTCAACAAACCAGGGCTCGGTTCGGGCAATGAGGGTCAAAATCGGCGGCGAATCAAGCCAGCGGGCAATCGTGGCAACCACCCCAACCTGGGCCCCGGCCCCAGTGGCGGAAAGTTGTTTACGCAGAACCGTGAGCAACTTGAAATAGGAAGATGCCTGTTCAGTCAGCACCGCATGGTCGGTGTGCTGGTCTGGAGATTGGGCTAAGTCACCGGTGGTCCCGGTTCGCACTGGTTCCGACATGGGTTTGCTGGAGGTCTTGAGAAAAACGGATTGGGCTGCAAGTGAATGACGGCTGAACCACAGGCACAGGCTGTGCCTGTTACGCTACACTATCTCACCAAAGTGAATTCAGTGACAAGAGACAAGTCAAAAATAGGACTGAGGACTGAGGACTGAGGAATATTTTGGTCCTGTAACTATTTGAGTGCTTTGTCGAACAGAAAACACCACCAAAAAAATTACAGGTTGAATATTGTTTCAAACCTGCTTGGGCCGTGACCGCAGGAAGTAGCTGTTTTTGAAAATTCACGCGTTGAGGCAAACCAGGAACAGGAGCGTTACTTTATGCCATTTAGTATCAATGGAGTCGGGACCGGTCTGGTCAAAGCTTCCAAAGCCCGGACCGTTGAGGGATATGTTCAATATGATGCTGTGGAGGCTTTCATGCTGCTCTACCTGCCACTCATTCCATACAAGGCCATTCACGTGCTGGGAATCTGGAACGATGGTTACCAATCGGAAAAATACCAATCCATTCAGCTCAAGTCGTCGGGGCGTCTGATTGCCAAAGCCATGCTTAATGGATGGAGCAACTGGCTGCTGTTTGTGTTCAGCTTGGTGATACCGGTGCTGGGCTTTGCCCTGTTTACCATGAGCCGACCCCTTACCCTTGAAGACTGGCTGTTTCTTTCCATCAGCATCTTTCTCTGGCTGGTCGGGATTATCCTCAAAATGATTTGGTATGTGATGAATGGTGCCGATGAACATATCAAGGACATCATTGGTCCGCATGAACTGGGAACCTCGGACCCGGTTGACTGGCCCGATGAGGTTGCCCAAAAGGTTATCCGCAACATTCGGGAAACAAGTGCTGGCGCTTCGCTGTTTGACATGGCCAAAGGAGCTTTTACTGCCGGGGATAAAGCCAACGCGCTGTTTTATTTACGCTTGGTGATGCGGAGCGACCGGCGACCGGCGGTGCTGGAGTTGTACCAGGCGATTGTGCAGGCTTGACGGGAGGGGATATGGCTGCTGTGACCAATCTGTTATTGGCCTGGAATCAGGGAGACCCGGCGGCGCTTGCACCCTTGATGGAAGCCATTTATGCAGAGCTGCGCCGGTTGGCCGCCGGATATCTGCGCCACGAACGCCCCAATCATACCTTTCAGCCGACCGCACTGGTCAACGAAGCGTTTCTTCGGTTGATTGACCAAAAACACGTCAAATGGCAAAACCGGGCTCATTTCTTTGGAATTGCCGCCCAGGAAATGCGCCGCATTCTGGTGGACCATGCCCGTCGTCATCAGGCTGCCAAACGGGGCGGGGAATTTCACACGATTCCGCTCAATGAAGAAATC
The DNA here is from genome assembly GCA_019695185.1 of Blastocatellia bacterium. Lineage (GTDB taxonomy): Bacteria > Acidobacteriota > Blastocatellia > Chloracidobacteriales > Chloracidobacteriaceae > JAIBAN01. The sequence continues at coordinate 77,874 of JAIBAN010000028.1, forward strand.
CAGCTTGCGGCCAACCAGCCCGTGAATCTTGTGGACCTGGATGAGGCACTCACCCGGCTGGCTGAATTTGATTCCCGGCAAAGCAGAATTGTCGAACTGCGGTTTTTTACCGGGCTCTCGATTGCTGAAACGGCTGAGGTGCTGGGCATCTCTCCGGCCACGGTTGGCCGCGAATGGGATATTGCCAGGGCATGGCTGCGGCGGGAACTGACAATCTGAAGGGGTGAAGGGGTGACAGGGTGACAAGGTGACAAAATAGCTGTTGCCTGGCTTTTTCTTCAATTGCCTTTCTTCCCTGATGTTTCAAGTGATTTGACCAAATGTAATGGTCACCCTGTCACCCCTTCACCCCTTCAGCTTTACAGGCTCTTCATTTCCTTAA
>JAIBAN010000213.1 GCA_019695185.1 Blastocatellia bacterium
GCACCAGATTTTCCACAATCACGGGAATCTGTTCCGGGATTTCACGCAATGGTGGCAGGTGCAGATGATAATCCCGCCGCATGAACAAATCCTGGCGAAACAGCCCCTGTGAAACCATGTGCGGAATGTCCCGATTGGTGGCCAGGATAATTCTCACATTGGCTTTCTGCCGTTTGGCTCCGCCGAGCTGGGCAAAGGATTGTTCCTCCAGCAAGCGGAGGAAGGCAGCCTGGTAGCTGGGGGGCAATTCGCCCGCCTCATCAATGAGGAGGGTGCTCTCCTGGGCAGCCTCCACCAAGCCGGTCCGGGTTTCGGTGGCGGTGCTGTGTGAACCTTTGATGACCCCAAACAGTTCCTGCCGGGCAATATTCAGATCGGCATTGGCGTTGAGCATGGTGCAGTCCAGGATTTCCATGCCCTTCCGGTTGGAAAACGTGAGCGGACTGTTGGCGTGAATGAACTTTGAGTAAAATTCCTTGCCTGTGCCGGTTTCCCCGGTAATCCAAATCCGGACATCGTGCTGCTCGTCATAGATGATTTCATGCAGGGTATCCGCCACCGGCACCAGCCGGGGGGCGTATATCAGCAATTTGTCCTGCCGGCCTATCTCGCGCAAGACCCGCGCTTCCCCTGGCTGGTGGATTCGTCGCAGCACTTCCCGCACTGGATTCAGAATCTGCTCAATCAAGTAATAATGGGCTTCATCCGGAACCATGGCCCGGTACCCAAAACCCAATTCGTGTTTGCGCGTACTGACGCCTTCAATTTCAAAGCCCCGGTCTTTGTAGCCTGCGGCTGCAACCAACTCCATCTTCCCTCCCCCAATCTGCTTGGAGATGGACAGAAAGGGCACCCGTTTCCCGGTCAGACGGGATTGAAACGCGGCACGGACAGCGGGCCACAGTTCGTCCAGCGTGCGGGCACTTTCAATCGGCTCCAGAAACCGTTCGAGGGTGTGGGTGTGATTGCTCCGAATGAGAAGCTGGTCGTTGCGCCGCACCAGCTCATCCTTGGCCATCTGGATGTAATGGCGGGCGCTGCATGTTTCCATCAGCTCCATTCCCGCCTTGGCAAATTTCAACGCCACATCAATGGTGGGGTCCCGCCGTGCCTGATAGATGTGGGTCCGTCCCAGCTCGAACTTGCTGTACGGGGCAAACAGATTTCGCGCCTCCTCAAACAATTCGCGGATTTCCGAAAACTCAACCTCCCGCAAATCCCCCCGGTGATGTTCAGGCCCGGTTCTTCGGGTCAGGTTGAAAGCCTTGCTGCGCAGCAGATAGGCCCGCAAAAAAGGACGGGTTTCCTGGTCCAGTTCCGCCTCGATGGCCTCCAGGGTGATGACCCGCAAAATGGAATTGAGTTCGATTTCCAGGGCGGGACCGAAAATCCCCAACTCCCGCCAGGACTCAGGTGCATAGTGGCGGAGAAAATCCAGATACCGTTTGGCCCGTTTGGCTCCCTGTTGGGTGTGGCTGGAGGCCAGCAAATACACGTACAAATCCAACAGGGACCGGCCTTTTTTTCCAGCCTGCCGGAAAAGTCTTCCGCCCAAATCCAAATCGGCGCGAAACCAGAGGACCTGGACCATCCGCGAGAGCGTTGGGACCCGTTGGCCGTTATGCAAAGCCATGATGTGTGTTTCGGTTGATGTCATTTTTCCGGGCAGCTTTTTCATGTTTGAAAACTAACGCGGTCTTTTTTTCCGGAAAAGATTTTTGTGAAAAATTTTCGCACCCCTGAGCCAATTCCCTTTGCCACATCGCACTTCCCAGTGAGAGGACAAACTGAACGCGACTGGTTCAGTTTCATTTATTCATTTTTGAAAATGAAAATTCATTACATTTCATTGTTCAAGTGAAACTAAATCAGGAAATTTTGACTGTCTTTTGCGGAAAACAGGTCTGAAACAACACCCCTGGAAATCATTTTTGCAATCAGCAAAACTTTTGTAATCAACTTTTTAACCTGTATCCACCGAGAATCGGAAAGGAAAAAAGACCTTTGTGCCGGGGTTTGGCACACGGTTTGAAATTATCCATTCCATCAAGCGGAAACGGAATGTGAACGGCATCAGCCACCCCAATAAAGGTTGAGCCAGGCGGTTCAACCAACCCGATTCCTACAACTGAATAACGCACAACCGGCGTGGGGTCACGCCCAGGGACAAGTTCTGTCTCCCTCAGAAGAGACCGGAAAGCCGACCGAAGAGGCTTGAAATCAAACATTTACCAAATAGAGGAGATTATGACCATGAAAAACCTGAAATCCACCGCCATCGCTTTGACCTTTGTTGCCGCCACCTTCGTGGCCCCAACCATGTTCTCAACCCCAACGTTCGCTCAATCACTCGGCGGCCAACAAACCAGCTCGGCCCCGGCCACCAGCATCAAAGCCGCCAATCAGATTGCCCCGGATGGCCTCGGCGGCTACACCCTGCTCGATGGCGCGTCGATGCGCCTCATCAAACAGGATTTTGGCGGCAACTTCCAGTTGGCCCTCGATGGTACCAAACCGATCCGCCTCGCCAACAACCAGGAACTCAAGCTCGAAGCCGTTTCCCAGTTTGTCCCAATGCCGGATGGCACCGTGATTCTCGACAGCCGGGCCGGTTATGTGCTGCGCGCCGACAACTTCAACAACATCGGCATTGCGTTCACCCGTAACACCCGCTGGAACAACGATGACGGGACCCCGGACCGCTTTGAAAACATTGACCAACTGCTGGCCGGTCCCAATGGGGGGCTCCTGATTCTGGACCAGAAGGGACAGAAAATTGTGACCCGCACTGCCTTCGGCAAATTGAACCGGGCCTTTGACCTGAACACCGTGTTGCGGCTGCCCAACGGCAGCACCACCCGCTTCAAGTCCATTGACCAGATTGCCTATGACGCCACCACTAACATGCTCTTTGTGACCGACAAAGCCGGTTTCCAATTGATTGGCATCAACCTGGCCTATCACCAGAACATTTACTCACTGGCGGTCAAGGAATCATCGGTGGTCCGGCTGATTTCCCCGGCTGCCAACCGCTTCCGCCGCTCGGATGTGCCGGATGCCTTTGTGACGGTCAAGAGCCTGACCGGGGTCACGGTGGATAAAGGAATGGTCTGCATTGCCGACACCGCTTCCGATCAGTTGGTCACGATGTCGCCTTATGGCGAAGTGGCGGTCCCGCTGGATGCCAACACCCAACTCGTGGAACGGCACGAGGATGGCACCCGTGTCAAAATCGAGCTGAGCGCGATCAACGCACCCATCATTGACGCCCAGGGCAACCGGTTTTTTGTGGATCAGGTGAATGCCCAGGTGGTCAAATTTGACCCCTATGGCAACGTCAGCCGCGTCATCACCAAAGACACCGAGATTCGCTTCGAGCAACAGCAATAGGGCTTTCTCCCTGACCTTTCGGAGTCGGGCGACTCCTGACCCGGTGGGACCTGGTTCCCACCGGTTTTTTTTTTCAACCGAGATTGGCAGGTTTGGCGCGCTAAGTGGCGCAATCTTGCTTGATTTCCCATAATGTGGGCTATCTTGCTTCCCTCATCCACTCAATCAAAGGAGTTTATTCAAATGAGACAGATGTTCAGGGTTTTCTTATTTTTGATGAGCTTCATAGCTGGGGTGGAATCCGTTTTCGGGCAGGAAGTCCAAACTCAAGCTCCTCCGCAAGCTGGTTTCTATACATCGGAAGAAGGAGGGTTTTCGGTCAAATTCCCCACAGCTCCAAAACTTTCAAGCAAGAAAGGGGGGACACTGGGAGTTGAAACGACCCGTTTTCAATTTGTCA
>JAIBAN010000214.1 GCA_019695185.1 Blastocatellia bacterium
GCCCTGAAGGTGGGCGCATACCAGTCTCTGGGGGAAGGGAAGGCCGTCACCAGTTTTTGGATAAGAGTGGCTTCCAGAACAAAAACCGAAGCGTTTTGCTCGGTGAGCAAGGTTCGCTTCACCAGACTCCGCAGGCAGCGGATTTGTTCATCCTGGCGGGTGAGGGGCTGGTCAGTGGCGTAGAGTGGCATAAAGGGCTCCTAAAAGTGAAATTCCGGTAATAAAGAAAGCAAATGTTGTTCCACTACCCCTGAGGTTTGGTTGTTTTCAGAAAAAGAAAACGGGCAGCCGAAGCTGCCCACAGATTGAAGGTGTGGTTTGAGGGATTCATGGTCAATAGTCTGAAATTTGAGGGGAACTTCGGTTGGTGGCGTCCAAGGGCTTTGTGAAGGTTAAGACGTCAGTTTGCCCTGAGTCTCCGGGCTCAGTCACAGTTACATACAGGATAATAAACTCCCCGGTAACAAGTTTCACCCACACTGAACCGCTTGACCCAGCCTCCGTTGCCTTCGGCAAGGCATGGATGGAAAAACCATGGGCACCATGCCGATGAAGGGTGAATCGCTGCGGATTGTGATTGGAAGCGGACGTGATTGTTTCCGGAAACCGGACGAATGCCGGGAAGGTCTGGCCGATGGCAAGCGAAGAAACCTGATTCGGATTCAGTTCAACTGTAGCCAAGGGTCCTTTTACTGCCAATATACAGGATTCTTCTCCTCGGCTTTGAGGCGGACCGGTGCCAGCCTCGGAAAAAACCGGTGGTTGAGTTGGTGGTTGAGTTGCGGATGATACGCAATATTTGCCTGCCTGAAGGCCAAGAAAAGAGAGGACTGCCATCGTGCATATCAACAAAGCAGGAGCTTTGAGGTTGTGAATGAAACCCTGGGGTTGTTTCGGGAACCAGCCTTCCGATTCCTCAAACTGTGTTATTGCACTCTCGGTTTTGGGGCCTGCAAAAAGGGTGGTTTCGAATTCATCGGTTGGCGTAGCTTCCCAGCCTGTTTCCAGTTCAGGGTCAAAGACACGTGGTTCAATGTCCTTGGGGTAACCTGCTGGGATCGCTTCCTGTTTTTCTTCCGTTGGTTTCATTTGGGTGCTTTGATCACCGTCAAATAAATCCCAGAATGGGTCATGGTCGATCTTTTGAGTGCTTTTCAATCCCTGCCGCTCCATTTTCGGATAGGAATTGGAGTGGCCAAAATCCCCCGCTGTGGTTTCCAAATTTGCCTTTGGTTTTGACAGATGAACCAACAGAGAATCCCGGACATATGCACTCAGCCTTTTACCTTCCATTTGGGAATTCAATTTCAACTCTTCAAATACTTGCAAAGGAAATCGAATGGTAATCTGACGGGAGAGTGAACGGTTATACTGAAGAGGCACCGTTTTTTCAGTTACCCTGTCTTGAAGGGGTTGGTTTTGGAATCTGGTAAAGTATTTTTTGTATTGCTTTTTCATGGGGGTGCCTCTTTGCAGCCTCCTAATTTGTTAAATGGGTTGAGAGGCGTTCCCAACCCTGAAATTACAGGCTTTTTTATTGCAGTCGGAACTCAGCCGTTCGGTAGGTGTTGTTGACACCCCGTTGGACGATGCCCCAGCCTGCCATGGGTCCATCGGTGGTGAGCATGATGGACACCGGATTGAGGATGTCGTCCGGGAGCGTGACGACGGTGCTGATGCTGCTTCCGGCAGGCAGCCAATAGCCCTGGCCGCTCATGGTGAGGGCCACGCCGGGTGAGAATTCACCGGCCTGGTTCCAGATGCCGGCCCAGGGTGTTTCCTGCCAGGAAAACCCGGTGGGAACAAACCAGGGGCGGTCGCGGAAACGGCCGTATTCAATCTGGCCGACGGCGGCGGGTTTGCGGTCGAGGCCCATCACATACAACTGGTTGCCGGCCATGACGAATCCGGAAATCGGCAGACTGAGGGCCTCGCTCCCGCCCAACCCGGTGCCCTGGCTGAAGCTGAGAAAGCGGTTGGGGTCGCTCCGAAGCGGGGCGCTGGCCGGTCCGCTGCGCGGTGTCCCGCCAAGTCCGTTACAGGGGGACAGCCCATTCCACATCTGGATGGGGCAGCTTTGGAAAATATACGCCATCTGCGCGTAGAAGCCCTTGTCATTGGGGCTGGCGGCGGCGGCGCAGGGCGCGAAAATACCGTAATTGATGACGCCGCTGCCGGTCCCGGCGGGCGCACCGGGGTTGGCTGGCATCCCGCCGCCGGAGGTTCCGCCTCCGGCTGTTTCATACAGTGGAGGCGTGTTCCGGCCTCCCGGAGCGGGAGCCGGTTGGCTGCCCAGGCCGGCGCGACCGGACGGCAGTTGGCGTTGGACGGTGGGGCCTTGGGCACAGAGCGGAGCCGTTGTGAGAACGGTGGCCAGGCCCAGGAAGAACAGTGTCATCAGATTTCGTTTCATGGTTCGCAATCCTTTTTGAAAAATACATGAAGGCACAGCCACGCGGGTGGCCGCTTATTGGTTGATGGTGCAGTCCTGGACGGTGACCTGGGCACTGTTGTTACCGCCGCAGTCAACCTGACACACCACGAAGGTGCAGGTCTGGTCGCCCTGGGTGACCCGGATGGAGCCAACGGCATGGAAGTCGCAGACCACAAACTGCCCTCGGCTGGCGGTTCTCAGGAATTCCCGCAGGGTGTCCTCTTGAGCTGGTGCCAGGGGAAACCGAGCAGGTTGCAGAGCCCGCAACTCGGCCTGGGTGGTGAAATGGGCGGCAATCGTCCGGCTGGCAGCGGTTGGGACGGTTTGGGCGGAAGTTGGAACTGGACTGCCGAGCAGACAGAAACCGGAAAACAGCATGGTGAGCAAAGTGGTTGAAAAGAGGTTGCGGGTGGACATGGATTATCCTTTCGGGTTGAGGGCACCGGGGTGCCAAGTTCCAGGTTGGGGGTGAAGTGCTGTGGGTCGCTTCCGATAAAGCCAATAAACTGACCTCGTTTGAGGGCAAAACATTTGCAAAATCAGGGGAATCAGCAAATTTCCGTGGGAGTGAGGCCAAAAACTCGTTTTTTGGGCAATTCAAGTCGGTTTCGGTCCCGAAACCAATCATCATGGACGATGGTTCTTGCGTTCCGTGCCTTTGGCCGGAGCCTGTTCCAGCCTTTGCATGGGGTACGGTGGCAGACTTTTTAACCCGCTCCGTTCCCCAGGACTGGGCGGCGGCGTATATACCGGAGGATTCACCCCACCGATGGTCAGGTACTGCTGAACCGGCTGGTGCGTGCCGGTTTTCGGCTGTCCTGGGTCCGGGCTTGGTTCCGGCTGGGGAACCGCTACCGGCAGGCCCGTTCCCCGCACCAGATTGGCGGAAGGTGGCCGTCCCTGGTTCCAGCCGGATGGGACGGTGGGAGTCCCCGGAAAAATGACCGGGGAAGGATTGGTGACAGGACGAGGGCCAACCACCAATTGGTTCGTCTGCGGACCTGGGACCGGTTCCACCACCTCCGGACCCGTCACCTGGACGAGTGTCAACCTACGTCCATCGAGCATCTGCCCGGTTCCATCGGCCAAACCCAGCTCCAGCGTCTGGGTGCCGACGGTGGTGGCTGTGACGGAGACCGTCATGGGAGCCGCCTGTGGTTGCAGCCCGGTCGCGTTTTCCATCCCGAAGGGCACCACCGCAAAGGTCAGGTTGGCCGCCGGACGCGGACTCAAGGATTCATTCGGTTTGAGTTGGAGGCCGACTTTCTGCTCCAGCAGGACAATC
>JAIBAN010000117.1 GCA_019695185.1 Blastocatellia bacterium
GAAACCCGCAATGGGCGGTCGCCGCTCGCGCTGGCTGGTGTTGAAACCAATCACTGGGATTGGTTGGATTTTGGGATCAGTCCCAACAATTAATGCATCAGTGCCGAGAATTGAGAATTGAGAATTGCTTGGTTGCATACTGCAATTTTTGTTTTTCAATAAAGTACAAGGAGAGCAAGCGGTTTTTCGCTCGTCTTGCGTTTTTCTTCCAGGTGATTCATTCAAAAACCAACTATGAAATTCGCAGTGGCAGTATTCTCAATTCTCAATTCTCAATTCTCAATTTGCTGACAAAGGAGTCATTGCGTGCTCGCTGAACGAGTCAAATATTTTTCCGAATCGGTCATCCGGGAGATGACCCGCCAAGCCAACCTGCACGGAGCCATCAATCTGGCGCAAGGGATGCCCGATTTTGAAACTCCGCAGGAATTGAAGGATGCCGCCTGCCGTGCCATTCAGGAGGGCTTCAACCAATATGCCATCACCTGGGGGGCACCCGTCCTGCGCGAAGCGATTGCCAAAAAAGCCTGGGAGTTTAATGGAATCGAATGTGACCCGACCGAAAACATCACGGTCTGTTGCGGGGCGACCGAATCCATGATGGCGGCCATGTTGGCGCTCGTGAATCCCGGCGACGAAGTGATTGCCTTCCAACCCTATTATGAAAACTATGGCCCCGACGGCCTGCTTTCCGGGGCCAAACCGGTGTGGGTGCCGCTGCATGCACCCGACTGGACGTTTGACCGGGAGGAACTGCGCCGGGCTTTCACGCCTCGGACCAAAGCCATCATCATCAATACGCCCAACAATCCGACGGGCCGGGTTTTCACTCGTGCGGAACTCACGTTTATTGCCGAATTATGTGTCGAACATGATGTCTATGCCCTGACGGATGAAATTTACGAACACATCATTTACAACGACCAGCCGCATATCAGTCTGGCCACGTTGCCGGGCATGAAGGAACGGACGGTCACCATCAGCGGGCATTCCAAAACCTACAGTGTCACCGGCTGGCGCTTGGGGTATTGCATTGCTCCCAAGGAAATCACCGACGGCATCCGCCGGGTGCATGATTTTCTCACGGTCGGTGCGCCGCATCCCTTGCAGATTGCCGGGGCTGCCGCTTTGGAACTGCCGCAATCGTATTACAGCAAAATTCTGGTTGAATATCGTGAACGCCGTGAAATTCTGCTCGGATACCTGCAAGCGGCGGGATTTCAATTCACCGCGCCGGAGGGAGCCTATTACGTCATGACCGATATTGCCGACCTGGGCTGGAACCATGACGTCGAGTTTGTGCAGTGGCTGATTCGGGAAATTGGCGTGGCAGCGGTGCCAGGCAGCAGTTTTTATGCACCACCTGAAGCCGGTCGTACCAAAGTCCGCTTTATGTTTGCCAAAAAGCACGAAACCCTGCATCAAGCCGGAGAACGGCTCTTGAAAATCCGGCAGAAAATCTAAAACACTGATTCCCAATGAGTAGCACCCCCGACCCTGCCGCCGGCCCGGAATTTGAAATTGAGCACTTACGGCGTCGTGTGGCCGAACTTGAAAACCGTCTGGTGGAGCAGGAAACCATCTCTGCACAATCAATTCTGGCAGAAACGGAACTGGTGGTGCAGCAGGTGCTGGCCAATAGCCCCGACAGCATTTTGATGTTGAACCCGGAAGGGAAAATTCTGTTTCTCAATCAATGCAGTGCGGATTTGCTGGGAATTGGCGAAGGGAAGTCCCCTGCCCGTACCTGGGGGGAATACTGGCAGGGAGATGAACAGGAATTGGCCGCTCATGCCCTGGAAGCCGCCCAGGAGGGATTGCCGGCCCGGTTTCAGGGTTTCTTTCCGGCGGCTGCCGGACCTGCCAAATATAAAGATGTCATTTTGACACCTATTTCTGAAGCGGACGGGCGCATCCGGAAAATTCTGGTCATTGCCCGTGACATTTCGGAAATCAAGGATTATGAAGACCGGCTGACCCGCAACGAACGCTATTACCGGGCTCTGGTGGAAAATGCGACGGACCTGGTGCTGGTGGTCAACCAAGAGGGCCTGGTGCTGTATGCCAGCCCGTCGCTCATCCGGCTGACTGGTTACTGCGAAGCGGAACTGTTGGGCCGGAATGCTTTTGGGTTTGGACATCCGGAAGAAATTCCCCGCATGCAGGGTTTGTTCCGCGCGGCACTGACTTCTGGAAGTACCGGTTACAGTCTGGTGGAATACCGGTGGCGTTCAAAAGATGGTTCCTGGCGGTATTATGAGGGGATTGCCCGTAATTTGCTGGATGACCCGGCAGTTCGTGGCCTTGTGCTCAACTCGCGGGATGTCACCGAACGCAAGGAAGGCGAACGGCTGTTGCGGGAAAACGAAGAGCGGTACCGTTTGTTATTTGAGGCTATTCCCTGTCCGGTTTATGTGTATGACCTGGAAACATTACGGTTTTTGGCAGTCAACACCACGGCGGTGCTCGAATATGGGTACGCACAGGAAGAGTTCCTGAGCATGACCATTTTGGAAATCCGTCCGCCTGAGGACATACCGGTTTTTCTGGAGCTGCTCAACCAGCCGCTGCATGGACAAAAACGAATTTCGGTCCGTCACCGGAAGAAAACCGGAGCCCTCATGGAGGTTGAAGTCAGTTTGTATGACTTGGTGTACCAGGGCCGCCCGGCCCGCTATGTGGTGGTCAATGATGTCACGGAACGAAATGCCCGCGAGTCCCTGATAGTGGCGCAAAAACAGGAACTGGAGGAAGCCAATCTCAAACTCCAGGAACTGGACCGGGTAAAGGCCGACTTTACCGCCATGCTGGCCCATGACCTCAAGTCACCGCTGACGGTGGTGAAAGCAACGTTGGACTTTCTGGAAATGGAAAGGGCCATGATTCCGGGTCATCTGGCTGATTTTGTGGGGACATCCCAACGGAGTCTGACCAATGTGATTGGGCTGGTCAATGACATGCTGGAAGTTTTCAAAACCGACCGGCAGGACATCAACCTTCACCTGGAACCGCTTGAATTCAGTCTCTTTTTGCACAACCTGACCAAGGAAGCAGCCATTGCCGCCAAGGCCAAAAACATTTCCTTTGTGGTTGATATACTGCCGGACCTGCCCTGGATTTGCGGAGACCAGGACCAGCTTCACCGGGTTTTTTCCAACCTGCTCTCGAATTCATTGAAGTTTACCCCGGCAGGCGGTTCGTTACGGTTGGATGCCCGCCGGACGACCAGAACCGGGGTTGAGGCCGGACTTTCCTTTATCGTGGTGGCGATTACCGATACCGGCCCAGGCATTCCGGCAGACCAGTTGCCCTATGTCTTTGAACCCTATCAACAGGCGCAGTCTGGCTACCGTAAAGTCGGGGTGGGACTGGGATTGGCCATTGTCAAGCGGTTGGTGGCGGCCCATGGGGGGCATATCACGGTTCGCAGTCAGATTGGGGTGGGAACCACCTTTTGGGTTACGCTGCCTGCTATTGAACAGATTGAGCCGGTGGTTGTACCGGAAGCACCGCATCCGGTTGCAGAAGTGGACCGGGGGGCGGTGCTGCCGGGTGTCACGCAGCATCCGGTCCGGATTCTGCTGGTTGAGGATAACCTGGTGAATCAGAAGGTGATTGCCTCGCATTTGAAAAAACTGGGTTTGGCGGCGGTCATTTGTGGAACCGGCCAGGAAGCGTTACAGGCCATAGACCGGGAACCCTACGATTTGATTCTGATGGATTATCACCTGCCGGACCAGGACGGTTTGAGCGTCACCAGGGCCATCCGGCAGTCTGAACGGAACCGCCCGCCGGTAACGGGATATCCTTCCCATACAGCTATTGTGGCTCTGACCGGGAGCTCATCTGACGAAGCCGCCAATTTTTTGGCCGCCGGCATGGACGATTTTTTGGAAAAGCCGATTGATGCGGCCAAATTCAAGGCCTGTTTGATGAAATGGCTGACCAGGGTGCCGTGGGAAAGTCGTTCCACCTCACGATAACCACAAAAAATTCATTTCTCACGAGATTGCAATAATTTCGTTTTATTTTTCCGCTACATTTGTCTCACCCCGCACATTGAATGGTTGTCGGTGGGGAGGATTCCTTTGAGTGGTCGGCCGGGCCGGTTCCAAACTCCAGGGGGTGCTCTCCTGCCGATGATAAGGTGGCCCCGGTTTACCTATTTCGACATAAAAATTCCGAGAATTCGTGTGTGATTGCCTGAATTCCGAACTGCTCGCTCAGGGTTTATCGTCCAGGCGTAACACCTCCGGACAGATTTGGTCTGGATATGAGGTTTTTTCTACAAACTCACTTTCGCCTGAGCCACGGCTGGCAATGGGTCGGATGTGTGCTGGCGGCTTGGTATGTGTGGGCGGTTCACCCGGTACTGGCTTTGGACCCTCACAAACTGATAAGCCAATACACGCAGGCCATTTTCCGCAAAGAGCAGGGGTTGCCGGCCAATGGCATTTTGGCGCTGGCCCAGACTCCTGACGGATATTTGTGGATTGGCACTTTTCAAGGGCTGGCCCGCTATGACGGCTTGTCCTTTCGCATTTACAAACCCGAAACCGAACCGGCTTTTACCAACCCCGCAGCCTGGAAACTGCTGGTCAGTCAGGATGGCAGTTTATGGGTGGGAACCAATGGCGGCGGACTCCTGCGTTACCGAAACAACCAATGGACCGGCTTCGGCCAGGCGCAGGGGCTGCGGTCCGAGGTCGTGACGGCTCTTTTTGAAGATACGCGGGGGCGGATTTGGGTCGGCACCCGCAAGGGACTCAATTGGTTTGACCCGAACTTGTCGCAGATTCGGTTTCAAACGATTGAGAATTCAGACCATGCGGTCCTGGATGTACGAACGATAGCCCAAACCAAAGCCGGGGAAATCATCATTTCCGATCACAATCGGTTGTTCCGCGTGGTTGAAGGACCAGGAGCCGTGACCCTGACTCCCTGGCGTTCTTTCGAAGCACAGGTTTCGGCATTGTACCTGGATCGTTCCGGCAGGTTGTGGATTGGAACCAGAGGCGGTGGGGTGTTTGTTGAAAAAGACGGCCAGGTGACCTCTTTGACAACTGCTCAGGGAATGCCTTCGGATTTGATTGGCGCTGTTGTGGAAGACCGGGACGGGAACATTTGGATTGGGAGTGCCGGAGCTGGGCTGGTACGTTATTCCCAGGAGACAGTGGCGGTTTTCACCAAAGGCGACGGACTTTCGGGCGAGGATGTGGCCACTTTGTTTGAGGATCGGGAAGGGGCATTGTGGGTCGGAACGTACCGCGATGGCCTCAATCAGTTTCAAAACGGGAAATTCTGGACCTTTACGGTGAAGGAAGGGCTTCCGCACAACATTACCTGGCAGGTGACCGAGGTGGCCGGCGGTGACATCTGGGTTTGTACCAATAAAGGACTGGCGCGGCTGGAAAATGGCCGGGTGGATCCGCAATCCGTGATTGGTACATCGGATAATGTTTATACCATGATTCAGGACCACACCGGTTTGTGCTGGTATGGCACCCAATCAGGCGGCGTCCGCCGGTTTGACCCGCATCACCCCAATGCTGGAGCCAACGGCTTTACTGTGAAAGAGGGGTTGCCAAGCAACCAGGTCCGGGCTTTATGCGAAGATCAGGCGGGCCGGCTTTGGATGGGAACGCCGGGGGGGTTATGTTGCTGGGCTGACAACCGGCTACGGACCTACACCACGGAGGACGGCCTGCCCATCAATGTCGTCCTGGCACTAAAGGAAAGTTCGGACGGGCGGCTCTGGATTGGCACCGATGGAGGCGGGCTGGTGTGCATGCAGAGTGGCCGGTTCACCACCTACACGGTTGAAAACGGTTTGCCCAGCAATGTGATTTTTTCCATCCTGGAAGACCGGGAGCATTCCCTGTGGATCACCACCAATGCGGGCATTGCTGTTTTCCGAAAAGGAATGATAACCAACCTCAGCCGGATTGCCGGAATGGAAGCCGAACCCGGCGGACAGTTGGTTGAAGACAACCGGGGGGACTTCTGGTTTGGGTCGAATCGCGGCATGTTTCAAATTCCCAAAAAGGAACTGCTGCGGGCGGCAGAGGGAAGCCTGGTCCCAGTCCAAACCCGGCTCTTTACCAAAGCCGATGGGTTAAAAAACGACGAGTTTACGATTCCTGGGATTGGGTTGCGCAGTTCCGACCAGCGCTTGTGGTTTGCCACCCAGCAGGGGGTCCTGATGATTCAGCCCAGGACGCTGGTCGCCAATCCGATTTCACCAACGGTGGTGGTTGAGGGGGTGACGGCTGCGGGTAAATGGTTGCCCATGCAGGACGACATGACCTTGGGACCCACCCAGAACACCTTTACCGTCCACTGTCAGGTCCTGAGTTTGTGCAACCCGGCTGCCAACCAAATCAAATATCGGATCAAGGAACTGAACTCCGATTGGACGGTTGTCACAGGCAAGGCCGACCTGCCGTTTTTTAACATCAAACCCGGAAACTACACCTTTGAAGCATTTGGAGCCAATAACGACGGAACCTGGACTCCGGTGGCCACCACCTTTTCTTTTCGCGTCAAGGCTCCCTTGTGGCGAACCCCCTGGGTCCTGGCCATTGGAGCTGTGACCGGGATTGGGTTACTGATGCTGTCGGTTCGGTTTCGCACCGGATATCTGGTCGGTCAAAATGAGACCCTTCAGGCCAAAGTGGTGGAGCGAACCCGCCGGTTGGCCGAATCCAGCTTTCGCCTGGGACAACAGCAGCGTGAATTGCAGGAACAGAAGGAAGCGCTGGAACAGGCCAATCTGAAGCTCCAGGAACTGGACCAGATCAAAGCCGGCTTTACCGCGATGCTTGTGCATGACCTGAAATCTCCCTTGAGCGTGGTCAAAACAGCCATCGAATTGCTCAAACTGGACGAGGCCGTGGCGGCAGGTCCGACCATGCCCTTGATTGAAGCCTCCGAGCGAAGCATCGACAAGGTGTTGAATCTGGTTTCGGAAATGCTGGAACTGTCACGGGGAGAAGCCCAAACCACCAAACTTGCCTGCGAACTGGTGGACACTGAAACCTTTCTCAGAAGTTGTGCTGAAGACCAACAACTGACCGCCCAGTCAAAAGGTGTCGCCCTTGCCATCATTCTGGAGCCGGGGTTGCCGCGCATCAACGCTGACCGGGGCAAGCTGGAGCGTGTTTTCGCCAATCTGCTTTCCAACTCGCTGAAGTTCACTCCCAAAGGCGGAACCATTACGTTTGAAGCGGTGGCGGTGTTGGGAACAGGGATTGATGCCGGAAGGTTGTTTGTCACAGTTTCCGTGACGGATACCGGCGAAGGAATCCCTTCCGAGGATTTGCCGTATCTGTTTGACCCCTATCGGCAGGCATCCACAGGGAAAAAGAAACTGGGGGTGGGGTTGGGGTTGGCGATTGTCAAACGGATTGTGGCAGCCCACGCCGGTAATGTGACCGTCCAAAGTCAGCCGGGAGTGGGTTCCTGTTTTACCGTGATTTTACCGGCTGCGGTGGAGGATCCTTCCACCCCGCCGGAACGCTCGACTCCTCCTGGCACGGCCCTCACTCAAACTGGAAAGGTTCCGGCAGTGCGGCCCACGCCAACCGGAGGGTTGCCCCGGCTGGATCGCAAGCGGGTTCTGGTGGTGGAGGATAATGCCGTGAATCTGCGTATCATCTCCGCTCAGGTCAAAAAGCTGGGATACAAAGTGGAAGTGGCGGAAAACGGTTTGAAAGCCGTGGAGGCGCATTTTGCCGAACCTTGCGATGCCATTCTGATGGATTGCTACATGCCGGAACAGGATGGCTTTGAAGCCACCATCCAAATCCGTGCCGCCGAGGCCAAACACAAGCGGACTCCAATCATTGCCCTGACTTCGGAAATTACTCCCGAAACGGTTGAGAAGTGTTTAAGCTGTGGCATGGACGATTTTCTCGGTAAGCCTTTTTCCAACGAGGATCTGACCCATATCCTAAACCGGTGGGCTCCGGTGCGGATTCCTGGGATTGAGAAAAGCTGAACCGGCCTTCACAAATTTCAAATGCGCAACCCGCGATCTCCGAAAAAAGCCGGGTTTCCGCTCTGCTAATCCCGTGACCGGTTGACATCCTTTTCAAACGGTTTGGATTGCGGTGCAAAGGGCTCCAGGCTGAAGGTCAACTTCGAGCTTTCACCAGGCAGACTGCCTTCATCGCCAGCCCGCTCCACCCACATTGAAAGCAGTCCGTCGGAAAACTCCCATTCGGCTCCATCTTCATCTTCATAAGTCGAAGTCGGCTCGCCGTAACGGGTGGTGGCCAAGTGGGTAAAATCCTCAACCGGAGCCAGTTCCTGTTGTTCGAGGTCACGCAGGACGAATTCGATTTGTTTCAGCGTTCCTTCCTTCTGGAGGGCAGTGGCGGTGATGGTGCAGGAGTAAAGCCGTTCCCCAAACTGGACCTGCTCCAGCCGCGCCGTCATGGTTTCTTCGCCGACTGTTGCCGCAGGTTTCCAATCGGATTTGTTTTTGGTTTCAGCCAACATCTGCATTACGTCCTGTTTGGTCAGGCCGATTTTTCCCTGTGAAGCCTTGAGCGCCCCGTTGAATTGAGGCAAAAACCGGTCAATCCAGGTAAATATATTAAGTTTGACCGGTTTGGAGGGTGGTGGCGGTGTCACCGGACCAACCGGGAGTTGACTGGAACATGATGTCAACCAAAGCAAACCGCAGAGGGTCGGCAAGAGGGCCCGAAAGTAGTTCAAAATGAAGTTTTTGCGTTGAGTCAGCATGTTGGGGCAGCGAAAGTTGGGAGAAAAAGGTGAACCCTGGAAAACCGTTCTGACAGACTGCAGTTTAGCACAAAGATTTTTGAAACCAATTTTTGAATTGGTTCGTTCAAGCCGCCAAATCCCAGACACAATTTGAGGAGAAATGCCGTAGCCAATGGGTTGCACCCACACAAATCCCCGTCTGTCAGGAGATTTTTTTGGGTTTGCTCCGAAGGTCTGCTGCTGATTGCCTATGCAATTCTATGAAGCGGTTGTGCTTGCTTTCAATTCGATAAAGTCACATAAACTCCGCAGTTTTCTGACCTTGCTGGGCGTCATTGTCGGTGTGATTACGGTGGTGGGCGTGGCGTCATTTATCAACAGCGTCAATGCCTATGTGGGCGACACCGTGATCAACGATTTTGGTGCCAATACGGTGACGCTCGACAAGTACGGCATTATTAACGGGTTTGACGAGTGGATTGAAGCCTCCCGCCGCAACAAGGACATCACTCAGGATGACTATCGGGCCCTCCAGGAAGGCGTCACTCTGGCCCAGCATTCCGGTATTGTGATTAGTTCCCAGGTGGATGTTCTGCGGCATGGAAACCTGGAGCTGAGGGATGTTGCCGTCAATGGGGAAACCTCCAGCATGGCTGACATCATGACCAATGGAACCACCGTTGCGCACGGACGGTTCATCACCGAAACCGACAATGAACAACGCCGCAATGTGGTTTTCATCGGCAGCAAGGTCAGGGATAAATTCTTCCCCAACACCGAACCGATTGGGAAAGAACTCAAAATCAAAGGAATTCCGTTTGAAATCATCGGCGTCGCCAAGGAAATCGGTTCCACTTTTGGGCAGGAGCGCGACATTTATGCCGTGATTCCTTTCGAAACCCACCTCAAAATGTTCGGCCTCCACCAATCGCTGACCATTTACTTCAAAGCGATCAATCCCGGTGCCCAGGAAGCCCTGCAAGACCAAATCCGAACCATCATGCGGTCCCGGCGGCACCTGCGTTTTAGCGAAAAAGACAACTTTGGGTTTGTCAGTGCAGAAGCCATCATCGAGTTTTGGAACAGTCTGACCGGACTGATTGCCGTGGTGGCCCTGGCCGTGACCTCGATTTCGCTGGTCGTCGGCGGCATTGTAATTATGAATATTATGATGGTGGCCGTGACGGAACGGACCCGCGAAATCGGCATCCGGAAATCACTGGGAGCCCGGCGGCGGGATATTTTGTGGCAGTTTCTGATTGAGGCGGCCATGCTGTCCAGCAGCGGCGGGATGATTGGGCTGCTGCTGGTTTGGCTCGGAACGCTGATTGCTTCGGCCTTTGCCTTTTCCGTGACGGTTCCCATCTGGGCCATTGTCACGTCGCTGACGGTCTCTATCGGAGTCGGCTTGATTTTTGGCATGTATCCGGCGGTTCGCGCTGCGAACCTGGACCCAATCACCGCCCTGCGGTACGAATAAAATCATTTGCAATTTTCCATTTACCATTTTCAATTGCCAGTGGAGGGCATCCCAATTCCAGGAACCTGCCAGCGGCAAAGGGCAAATGGCAGATGACAAATGGGAGTAGAGTATGCGTTTTCGATTCGGCAGTTTTTGGGAATGTCTCAAACAAGCGTTCCAGATGCTTTATGCACATAAGTTCCGGTCTGTTTTGACCGTGCTGGGCGTGGTGGTCGGAACCACCACCACAATTGCGGTGGCTTCCATCGTGACCGGGATGAATTCCCGTGTCAGTGAAATGATTGAACGGTTTGGCACCAATATCGCTTTTATTTCCAAGTGGGAAAGCGGCCCCCGTTTCAATGGCGGTGATTCACGTGAAGAGGCGCAACGCAAACCCCTCACGTTTGAAGACGGCGAAGCAGTAAAGGAACTGCCGCACGTCCAGGAAGCCGTGGCCTGTTTGGGGGCCTGGCCGGGCAATCCTGATGCTGCCGTGATCAAGTATCGTGACAAGGAAGCAAAAACCCCGGTTCTTCGGGGCGGCGGACCGACCTTTTTCAGCGTTCGCAGCATGAATCTCAAAAAGGGACGGTTCTACAGCTCTGCCGAAGATGATCATGCGGTTCCGGTGGCGGTCATCGGCTACGATTTGGCCGACACGATTTTCCCTGGAGTTGAATGCATCGACAAAGAAATCACCATCAACGGTCAGCTTTTCCGGGTGGTGGGCATGCTTGACAAGAGCCCTGGCAAAGGTTTGTTTGGCAGCCGGAACTGGGAAGACAACGCCGCGATTATCCCCCTTGGCACCTTCCGCAAAATGTATCCGCGAATTGATGATTATGTGCTGGTGGTCAAAGCCGCTCCCGGTCACATGGACCAGATGCTGGATGAAGTATCCGAACTGCTCCGCCGCCGCCGTAAAGTGACCTTCAATCAACCCGACAACTTTGGTATTTCAACGGCAAAATCCGACATGGAAGGTTTTGGCAAGATTTCCTTTATCATCGGTGTGGCGATCATTCCGATTTCGGGAATGGGGTTCCTGATTGGGGCCATTGGGGTGCTCAACATCATGCTGGTTTCGGTGACCGAACGAACCAAGGAAATTGGTACCCGCCGGGCTTTGGGTGCCCGCCGCAGTGACATCATTGTCCAATTTCTGATTGAAGCCATGAGCCTGACCGGGCTGGGCGGTTTGATTGGAATCGCCATCGGCTGGCTGCTCAGTTGGTTTCTCAATTCCTTTGTGCCAGTGGTGCCTTCACTGGTTTCAACTTTCTGGATCGTGGTCGGATTTTCCGCCGCCGTCAGTGTCGGCTTGATTGCAGGGATTTTCCCGGCCATCAAGGCCGCCTGGCTCGACCCGGTGGAAGCTTTACGCTACGAATAAAGCAGGGGAGCGGGGCGGTTTTGAGTTTTGGGTGATGGCAAAACACCTCAAAAAGTAATTTTTCAAAACTCAAAACTCAAAACTCAAAAAGTGTACACAGCCGGGCAATAAGAACCCGAACACAAAAAAGCGAAGGGAACGATGTATGGATTCCCTTCGCTTTTTTCATTTTTGTTTGAGACAGGAGGGCACAATATATGTGGGGCAGAATTGGCAAAACGAGGGGGCTGGTCTGTTTCTGTGTGATATGGATGTTGGGGGTTCTGCCGGAACGGGGATTTGGCCAGGATGCGGAACCCTTTTATGTGCAGGCGGAAAAAGCCTATCAGGCGCGGGAATATGAAAAATACCGGGAGCTGCTGCGTGCAGGCATTGAGCAGGGGATGGCCGGCCCCCCGACGCTGTTCCGGCTGGCGGGGGCTTATGCACTGACGGGACACACCACCCAGGCGCTGGAAACACTGGAAACATTGGCAAAGATGGGGCTGGCGTTTCAGGTGCAATCCAATGCGGATTTTGCCCGTATCAAAGATCACCCGGATTTCAAACGGATTGCCGCCCAACTGGAACGGAACCAAACGCCCCAAGGTCGGGCTGTGCCAGCTTTTACCCTGAGGGACCGGGAATTGATTCCCGAAGGGATTGCCTATGACCCGCACAGCCGGACTTTTTTTGTTGGCAGCCTGAAACAAAGAAAAATCATTGCCATCAATGCCAAAGGAAAGGAGCGTGATTTTGCGACTTCCGGGCAGGACGGACTGTGGGATGTAGTGGGCATGACGGTGGACGCTCAACGGCGGGCTTTGTGGGTATGCAGCGTTGCCTACTACGGCGGCGGTCCGGAAACCGGGGCCACCGGTATTTTCCAATATGATTTGAAACAGGGAAGGCTGGCCCGCAAATATGTGCTGCCAGGCAAACCAAATGAACATGGGTTTAACGACCTGACGGTTGCCGCCAATGGCGATGTTTTTATTACTGACAGCAGCGGCAATGGAGTGTATTGGATTTCTCATGAAACCGACCGGCTGGAACCTTTCTTTTCCACTCCGGAGTTCTTTTTCCCCAACGGCATAGCGGTTTCGGCTGACCAGAAACGAATCTACGTGGCCAGCAATCAGGGGATTTTTGTGGTCGAACGGGAAACCAAAAAGCACACCCGGCTGGGATGTCCGGTGGAAGTCACCACGGCTGGGATTGACGGCTTGTATAGCGTCGGCCAAACGTTGGTGGCAGTCCAAAATGGAGTTGAACCGGAACGGGTGGTTCGATTTTTTTTGAACCCGGCAGGAACTGCGGTTCGCCGCATGGAAACCCTGGTTTCACATCATCCACAGTTTGCGATACCCACAACGGCAGTTGTTTCCGGCAGTCAGCTTTATTTTTTTGCCAATACGCAGCTTAATCGGCTTCAGTCGGACGGAACGGTCAAAGACCCCGAAACGCTCAAACCGGTGGTCATTCTCAAAACCAGGCTCTAACCTTCCATTGCTTCCCGACTGCTCTTTTCTCTTTCCCCCGGCTCAGGTTTTTGCCTATCCTGGGAATTCCATTTTTTTGAACCGTTCGTTTGAAAGGAATTCCCATTTTTATGCACCCGACACGAACTGTCACCTGGGGGGTGCTGGTGCTTTGCTTTGCCAGTACCCTCACCTTTGCTTCATTTTCAGGAGGAAAACACCTTATGGCCGAAGCAATTCGCGGACCTTTGCCCGGTTACACCGCCCGCGATGCGGAACTGGACCGGGAAATCCGGGACATGTTCCCCAAACTTGTCGAAATGCGCCGCGATTTCCATGTTCATCCGGAGCTTTCCAACCGGGAGGAACGAACCGCCCGGATTGTGGCCGAACGCTTGCAGGCGCTGGGGCTGGAAGTCAAAACCGGCGTGGCACGCCACGGCGTCATCGGCCTGCTGAAAGGCGGCAAACCGGGGCCAGTGGTGGCGGTGCGGGCGGATATGGATGCGTTGCCTATTCTGGAAACCCATGATGTGCCGTACAAGTCACAAACCCAGGGGGTCATGCACGCCTGTGGCCATGATGTCCATACCACTGTGGGGCTGGGGGTGGCGGAGGTGTTGGCCAAACACAAAGCCGACCTGGCCGGCACCGTCAAATTTATTTTCCAACCGGCGGAGGAAGGTCCACCCCAGGGCGAACAGGGCGGTGCCCGGCTCATGATCAAAGAAGGGGCGCTGGAAAACCCCAAACCCCAGGTGATTTTTGGATTGCACTGTATGCCCACGGTTGAGGTGGGTCAGTTGGCCTACAATGACGGGGCCACGATGGCGAGCGCTGACCGGTTTTTCGTGACGATTCGGGGCACCAAAGTCCACGGAGCCTATCCGCACAAAGGTGTTGATGCCGTAGTGGTGGCAGCCAACGCCGTGACTCAGTTGCAGACCATCCGCAGCCGCCGGATTGATACCCAGGAACCGCTGGTGCTTTCAATTGGCAGCATTCACGGTGGCAACCGGTTCAACATCATTGCCGATGAAGTCAAGCTGGAGGGAACGCTCCGCACGCTTAACCCGCAGGTGCGGCAGGAAGCCATCAAACTGATGCACCAAACCCTCAAGGGCATCACGGAAATCTATGGCTCCAGCTACGAACTGACGGTTGAGGAAATGACGGCGGTCACCATCAACAACACGGAACTGGTCAACCGGATGCTGCCCACCATGAAGCGGATTGTGGGCGAATCCAACATCAGCAGTCCACGGGCACAGATGGGAGCCGAGGATTTTTCCTATTTCGCTGAGAAAGTGCCAGGGTTCTTTTATTTCCTGGGAGTGGGAAATCAGAAGCGCGGCATCACGGCCATGATTCATACGCCCGACTTTGACGTGGACGAAGATTCCCTGGTGATTGGCGTAAAAACCATGTCGGCAATGGTGTTTGATTACCTGGACACTGAAAAGAGCGGAAGCCGCCCCAAGTAAAAGGAGCCTTTCATGTCGGAAATCAAAGGAATCGAAGGGCTGACCTATGAGCAGATGTATTGGGAGGTTCAGCAGGGGGCCCGGTTTGTCTACTTCCAATACTGCTTCTCGATTTTGATTATGTCGTTCAAACGGTCATCGGATATTTACTTTATCCGACCGGGTGAAAGCGCGATTGGAAAAGGGGCTGGTTACACCATCCTGTCCGCCCTGGTGGGTTGGTGGGGGTTTCCCTGGGGGCTCATTTTTACGGTTCAGGTACTGGCAACGAACCTGGGAGGCGGAACCGACGTTACCCAGGATGTGATGCATTCTTTGTACCGTCAAATCAGCCGTTAAAACATTTGCGATTTGCGATTTGCCATCTATTTTCAGGGGAGGAAAAATTCCATTCCCAAAGCCTCTGAACTCACAAACAGGCTAAAAAAATGGCAGATGGCAAATGGCAAATGGCAAATGATACAGAGTCGTTATGGGAAACACACAACCAAAAAAA
Organism: Blastocatellia bacterium; assembly: GCA_019695185.1. Lineage (GTDB taxonomy): Bacteria > Acidobacteriota > Blastocatellia > Chloracidobacteriales > Chloracidobacteriaceae > JAIBAN01. Next base: position 15,029 of record JAIBAN010000117.1, read on the forward strand.
CACCTCGTCATTCTGGGTTCGGGGTTTGCCGCCGTGACGCTGGTCAAGAAAATTGACCTCAAAGCCTACGATGTCACGCTGGTCAGCCCTCGCAACCATTTTTTGTTCACACCTCTGCTGCCCAGCACCACCGTGGGCACGATTGAATTCCGCAGCATCATCGAACCGATTCGGAAGGTGCGCAAAGGCATCAAGTTTTCACAAGCCACCTGTACCGCAGTGAATTATGAGCAACGCCGGATTGTCTGCCGCACAACCGAACCGGAAACCGAATTTACCCTCGATTTTGACAAACTGGTGATTGCCGTCGGAGCCGAAAACAATACTTTTAACATCCCCGGCGTCCGCGAAAACGCACTTTTCCTGAAAGAACTGACCGATGCCCGCAACATTCGGGAACGCATCGTATCCTGTCTGGAGCGGGCCAGCGTACCCGATATTGCTCCGGCGGAGCGGGAAAAACTGCTCCATTTCGTAGTGGTGGGCGGCGGGCCGACCGGAATTGAATTTGCCGCCGAACTCCACGACCTGCTCGAAGAGGATTTGGTTCAAAGTTATCCGGAACTGGTCAAACACACCCGCATCACATTGTTTGAAGCCGGAAAATCAGTCCTCAATGCGTTTGATGAAAAGCTGCGTGATTTCACCAAACGCCATTTCACCCGGCAGGGAATTGAACTGGAACTGGGCAGACCGGTCGAGGAAGTCGGCGACGGCTACCTGAAGCTCAAATCGGGCGAAGTCATTCCGGCGGAACTGATTGTCTGGTCCACCGGGTACGGCCCAACCAGTCTGATTCAATCACTGCCCTTTGAAAAAGACCGTTCCGGGCGGCTGTTTACCAATGAATACCTGGCTGTTATGGGAACGGAAGGGTTATATGCCCTGGGAGATTGCGCCCTGGTCAATAAAACCTCGCTGCCGCAGACCGCCCAACTGGCCATGCAGCAAGGGAAGTATCTGGCGGAAGCGCTCAACGCCGCTGCCCGTGGGCGGCAGTATAAACCGTTCAAGTTTATCAATCTGGGCATGCTGGCCTATGTGGGCGAAAGCCAGGCGTTGGCCGAATTGCCCGCCGTCAACGTCAAACAGGGTGGAATGACCACGTTTCTGTTCTGGCGTTCGGCTTACCTGACCCGTTTGGTCAGTCTCAAAAACAAGATACTGGTCGCATTTGACTGGCTCAAAACCTGGATTTTCGGGCGCGACCTGAGCAAGTTCTAAAGCGTGCAAAATTCAACCGCGAAACACGCGAACAGACGCGAAAAAAAGAGTTATCCTTATTTTTTTGCGTGTTTCGCGTCTTTCGCGGTTGATGAAAACAATCATTTCATTTCGAAAGGAAAAAATTTGTATGTCAACTGCAACGGCTCGCCGACCGGAACCCACCGAACATGCTTCCTATTATGAGCGCTACATTTCCCTCGTTCCGGAAACGGATGTGGCGGCGGCTTCCGCCCAACAACTGGAAGAAACCCTGACCCTGCTGCGGTCCATTCCTGAAAGTCTGGGATGGCATCGCTACTCCCCGGAAAAATGGACCATCAAACAGGTCATTGGGCACATGCTCGATACGGAACGGGTGATGTGCTATCGCGCGCTCACCTTTGCCCGCAACGGACAGGTTGCTCTGCCGGGCTTTGACCAGGATGAATTCAACGCCGCCGCCAATTTCGATGAGTACGACCTCAAAACCCTGGTGGACGAATATGAAGCCACCCGGCGGGCCAATCTCTCGTTTTTGAAACATTTGAGTCCGGAAGCGTGGTCGCGGAGCGGAACGGCCAGTGAAAATCCGGTTACGGTGCGGGCCCTGGCCTATATCATGGTTGGACACGAACGCTACCATCTGGAAATCCTGCGGAACCGTTATTTGGCAAATCAGTAGGCTTTCCCTGGGAAATTGTGGGGCCATTCGTATGGGAGCAGTCTTAAAACGCAAACCTGCGTATACGCTGGAAGAATATTTCGCTTTGGAAGCAAGCAGCGAAGTCCGATATGAGTTTCGGGATGGTGAAATCGTCTGCATGTCAGGAGGGAGTTTTCGCCATGCCGAAATTATTGGGAATATGTACAGTTTGTTACGCACTGCCGGGCAAAAAAAGGAAAAATGTCGGGTGTATCCCGAAAATTTGGCTGTCAAAACCCAGGAATGGCCTCCCTATCGGTATCCCGATGCCAGTGTGGTTTGTGGTCCAGCCCGCATTGAAAAAATTGGCGGTGCCACCGCTTTGGTCAATCCCACGATTGTGGTTGAGGTTATCTCGCCGGAATCCGAAAAAGTTGACAAAATTCAAAAACGGGCTGCCTATCTGGCGATTGAAAGCCTGCGCGAATACCTCATCATTGAACAGGACCGCCCTGAAGTAATTCTCTCTTTTCGGGATGAAACCGGAAGCTGGAAGTCGGAAACGATTTCCGGGATGGAGGCGCATTTCTTTCTGCCTTCTTTGGAAAGTCGCATCGAAATGAGCGATGTGTATGAAAATGTGGACTTTGCCGACAACCCGATGGAGGAGGCGTCTGTATGAATCACACTTCCCGGACTTTTTTCAAAAGCGTGCTCACGCTGTTGTTTTTAGCCTGCTTCCTGGGCGGAGTGACCCATTCAACAGCAAAGAACAAATCCCTGCCGGAAAGAGATTCAGCGGCTCCCAATCTGTCTGGCTATAAGACCTGGACCAAGGTCAATCCAAAACCGGAATTGATTCCTTCACCAATTGCGAAGCTGTGCAATATGCCCCCGCCAAAACTGGTTGAGCGTGAAAAAAACAATCCCCACAATGAAAAATATCTGACGGTTTATGTCAATCAAACCGGAAAACACGCAATGTTGCAGGAAGTGAAACCTCACTTTCCGCTGGGCAGCGTGGTGGTAAAGGAAAAACTGCCAACTGCCGAAAGCACCACCCCGGAACTCCTGACTGTGATGGTCAAACGCGAAGCAGGGTTCAATCCGGAATGCGGCGATTGGGAATTTTTCGTTTTTGACGGGAAGGGAAGTCAGGTGCAGGGGCGGGGCAAAATTGAAACCTGTCAGACGTGCCACCGATTGCAAAAGGAAGAGGATTTTCTATATCGTTGGCGCTACCTGCCGCGCGAGGTCAGACAGCGACTCCGGCCCGGTGCAGCGGCGGAATAATTTCTTCAAATTCTTCCATCCCAATCGCGGAGCACTTATGTATTTCAATAAAGGCAAAACCACCAAACAAGCCCACGTGGATATTCCCGAAGGCACGTTTGAGGAACAGCACGGGCGCGAAGGCTTTTTCGGCCCGGTTTCGCACCTGTACCACAACCACCCGCCCACCGGCTGGACCCGTATCGAAGGCCCCTGCCGGCCTCGCGCTTTCAACACCAATCCGTTGGCCGAACAGGCACCGAATTCGTTTACCCCGCTGCTCTACAATGACGAGGTTGAGATGTCGGTTGCATTTGCCAACACATCCCCTGATTTCTTTTCGCGCAACGGCGACGGTGATGAAGTCTGGTTTGCCCACCGGGGCGGCGGTGTGCTGGAAACGGATTACGGCATGCTTCCGTTTTCCCAGGGGGATTATCTGGTTATTCCACGCGGCACGACCTACCGGTTTGATGTTTCCTCACCTTGTACATTTCTGGTGATTGAAGCCCGTGGGACCCGGCTGGAACAGCCGAGCCGGGGGATTGTGGGCCAATATTCGCTCTATGACGTGACGGCGATGCGTTCGCCGGAAATTGTCAAACTGAGTTCCTCCAAAGCCGAATATGAAGTCCGCATTAAACGCGAAGGTGATTTCACTTCGGTTTATTATCCGTTCCATCCGCTCGACATCGCCGGCTGGAAAGGTGATTTGTATCCTTGGGCGCTCAATATCGCAGATTTTTGCCCGATTTTGAGTCATCGGGCGCATTTACCGCCGAGTGTCCACACCACTCTGGTCGGAAAAGGGTTTGTAATTTGCTCTTTTGTTCCACGACCATTGGAAGAAGCCTTGGGCGCGCAACGGGTGCCGTTTTACCATCGCAATATTGATTATGATGAAGTGCTTTTTTATCACGACGGGGACTTCTTCAGCCGCGACGGTATCAGCGCCGGGATG
>JAIBAN010000215.1 GCA_019695185.1 Blastocatellia bacterium
AACTCCCGGCGGGCTTTCAGACTCATGGGTTTCCTCATTCTTTCACCTCCCTTCGCTCTATTGGCTCAGGGAGAGTAGCGGTTTTTCACCAGCCCGAAAGTAAGGTTTTGAATGAGTCAATGCGCGGAAAAATAATTGTCGTTGATCAGACCGCCCCTGGTTTGTCCCCACCGGATTTTCCTGGCAGGAAACACCCTGGGCCGGACTCTGGAACCAGGCTGGGGAATTCTCACCCGGAGTTGCGCTGACCATGAGCGGCCAGGGTTACTGGCTGCCTGCCGGAAGCAGCATCAGCACCGTGGTCACGCTTCAGGACGACATCCTCAATCCGGTGTCCATCATGCTCACCACCGATGGACCCATGGCCGGATGGGGGATTGTCCAGCGCGGAGTAGGGAACGTTTACCGGACGGCGGAGTTCCGGTTGCAATAAACAGTGGCCGGTACCAGTTTGGCGGGCAGCTTCGGCTGCCCTTTTTTCTTTGGTGCCGTGGTTAAAAACCACAGGCTGTGCTGGTCATTCGCCCTCCATCGCCCTGGAGAACACCATCACCAACAGACCGATGCACCGCGCTGCAGCAAATCAGCGGGCAGGGCTTGGTTAGATTTCCTTTGGCCTTCCCGGTATTTCTGTAGTTCGTCACCAAACAGCATTTTTTATTCAACTGGTCGGTCTGTCAAAAATTTATCGAGCGCACTTTCGTATTGCTCCAAGTCGAATTCAAACAAGGGAATCCGCATTTCATAGGGTGGGTCAAGATTGGGGAACCAGTCGTCCTCGTACTGAATTTCCTTCCAGATGACGGTTGTTGCCGTGCGAATAACGTGACAGGAAATCACCCCGCAGTAGTCACAACCACAATGGCATCGGTACAACACGAATCGGCCAGTCCCAAATTGATTCCAGGCCGGTCCCAAACCCCGAAGTGCCAGCAATTCCTTTTCCAGGCTCGCGGGACCTTCCTCGAAACAGGTTCGGCCAAACCACGGTCGACCGAATTCAAAATTAAACAAGGTGGACAATCCAACTCCGTCCACCAGGAACTCGGACAGGGTGGATTGCCTCATTTCTGAGTCTTCATTGATTTGGTAGTGGCACGCTACTTGAGTGAAGCCGATAGTATTCATGATTTGGTGTTGGATTGGTAATTTGAGGTACGGAACCCATCATCCACGGGTGACGCCCCACCGATTTTCCCTTGATTGATGCAACCGGCGGGAACGAGTCCGGGGGCAGGAGATGGTTAGCCCGGTGATTGACAACCAGCTTGGCTTTTCCTCCGATCGACGCTGGTCGCCACCAATTTTTTCGGTCTCCAGGCTACCATTTTTTTAGACTTCCCTGCCGGATAGCTGCCCTCTGGGTCGGCAGTTCACGGAAGAGTCCTGGTTGGTACACACACCTTCCTGTCAATTCTATCTGCAACATTGCCCCCGTTTGTCAACGATGGTCCTGCATTTAGAACACTCCCATCCCCGACAAAGGCATTCATGCCCTTTCCAGAGTCGTCCATCTTTGTCGTAACCATGTAGAAACTGGATGGTCTCGATCTGACAACGTGGACAGAGAGAACTCCTGTGGTAGTGACGTTCCGGCTTCCTAAACAGTCTCTGGAAAAATCCCATATTTTCTGTCTGCCCTCCCAACGTGGCCCAACGGCTGCCACACTGGCTTGCGAACCGGGACCAACCCGCCCTGCATTGATGCGCCCCGCTGCTGCAAATCAGCGTGCATGCCATGGTTAGGTCGCCATTTGTTTTAACATTGCTTTTGCCTTCCGATGACCTTGAAGGGCAGCCTTCCCAAACCAGAATTTTGCCCAACGCCTGGAACATGCGACACCCTCACCTGCCAAATACGACAAGGCAAGGTTGTATTGGGCTTTGCTTTCACCAGTTTTGGCCGCACGCCGGTACCAGTATATTGCAGCCTGATCGTCACGGCTGACCCCAATGCCCTCATGGAAACAGTACCCCAAGTTGAGCTGGGCCTCAGCATATCCGCGTTTGGCTGACTTCCGGAGCCAATGAATCATTTCGGTTTTGTCGGATGGAACCCCGGCACCATCCCGATATCCAAGAGCCAGGTTGTATTGAGCTACCTCATGGCCACCTGCAGCCGCCTTTTGGTACCATTCCATTGCCGTCACAATATTTTTTTCAACCCCTGTCCCGAAATCATAACAGGTCCCCAAGTAGAACTGGGCACGCACATGACCAGAGGTTGCGGCCTGTTGCCAGAAGGCAATCGCAGCCAGCCAATTTTCCTGGCTCCCTCGGCCCCTCCCAAACGCCAACCGATAGCCAAGCCGGAAGCGGGCATCATGGTCTCCTTGTCCAGCCTTGTTTAAAAGTACCTTTGTCGTTTCCATAAACAGTCCATCCAAGCTCCGGCTGCCATCACCGGTTTGCGAAGCGGCCACCAAACTGCCCTTTATTGAACCTGCCCGCTGAAGCAAATCCGCGTGCATGGCTTGGTTGGGCTGTTTCATTGTGAAAATCCCTACTTCCAAAGAAACAGTTTAGGGATGGTCTTTTTGTTCTAAATCGTGGGTCAACCCACTTTGAACCTCCTAAGAACGAAACGGAACTGATGACCAAGCGGCGCTTGGCCTCGCCTTCACAATAATATGTATAAGCCGAATATTTTAAGGCTCCCCCACCTGAAATGGTTTGATGAGGCTCGATAGTTAGTGGGTCACTTTGCATCATATCAAAACAAGGGGTTCCTGCTTTGCCAAGGAATAAAGTGTAATGAACTATCTTTTTGTTCGACTTATTTTGTAAGGCGAAAGTTAGGTTTCTCAAAGACAAAAATTGACGATCCATAACGACCCTGATTTCAGATAGACTGAGTGGACAATGTGGGTCCAGTTGGATTTCCAAATTCCCATTTCTCTCGACTGAGAAATCTGCTTCAGTGAATTTTCTTCGAACCCATTCATCGTTCTCAGGGGGCGTGAAATACCATTGCCCACCATCCTGGTAGGCGGTAATTTGAATCCTGGACGTGGTTGTCCCGGAGGAAGTTTTCATTTCAGCCATCCCAGTCAACCACCACCATCTTTTACCATCAGGGACACTGAGTATTTCGGTACTGGCAGTGGTCTTTTCCACAGTGAATGAAATGATTGGTGAGGAACGCATCTGGGAAAGTAAACATTCCTTTTGTTCCGGGGTGTAACAAAGTCCACCTGACTTACTCCGAAACCGACCTAACCAGAGAGCAACTTCATCCCATTCTTCTGCAGCCTGTGCTTCGATAAACCGCTGGAGACTGCTGTTGAGCGAATGTCGATGTTGGGGTGGAATACCTGGTATCCCATTATTTGGCAGTCGGTGATTTTGAATTTGGCTAACGACAGTTGGGGTTTGGTACAGGGAGACATACAGACCTAACAAAATGACAATACGGCAATGCTTTAATTTCATTTTGAGACTCCGAGTTTGCCGAAACCTTCGTTTCTCATTCATGCCCAACGGCGGGCATCACCGGCGAGGACAGCACCACGCAACCTGCCTTCAGACCGATGACCCGTGCTGTCGGAGTCCGGTGCATGCCATTGTTGGGTGGCGCAAACACGACGACCTGCCCGGTTAGCGACGGCATCGCGCTTGCGCGATTGAGCGTCAGCGGTCGTGCTTGCACGACGGGGATTTCCGTCGCGGAAGCACCTGCTTTGGTTTTCAATTATCACGGTTTTTCGGAAACCGCGAAGCGAATTT
>JAIBAN010000118.1 GCA_019695185.1 Blastocatellia bacterium
GATGAAGCGCGATTTTTTCAAAGATAACGGTTTCCCGGAACGGTTTGGCGACATAATCGTCACAGCCCGCATTCAAAATCGCATTCCGGTCCTGTTCAAACGCGCTGGCCGTAAGGGCAATAATGCGGACATGGGGAATTTGTGACTTGTATTTAACCCCATCCTGTACGCCCGGCTGCGGGGTTTCCCCGGTTCGGTTCAGTTCGTACTTCCGCATGGTGATGCCAACCTCATAACCGCGAATTTTCTTGGTCGCAGCATAGCCATCCATGATTGGCATCCGCATGTCCATCCAGATTAAATGCGGCTTCCAATCAGTCCAGATGGAGACGGCTTCCTTGCCGTTGGCGGCCTCGGCCACCTGGAACCCAACCGACTGGAGCAGTTTGACCAGCACCTGCCGGTTTTCCCATTTGTCATCCACCACCAAAATCCGGTAACTGGGTTGGCCCGGCTCAATTCCAATCACCCGGCGGTCAATCTCCTGAGAGGAAGTGCCTTCCGCCAGCGGCAGCCCGATTTCAAACGAAAAGACCGACCCTTTGTCCTTGACACTTTTGACCGCAATTTGCCCGCCCATCATTCTGACGAAATTCTGGCTAATGGCCAGACCGAGTCCGGTACCCTCCTTGACCCGCTCGCTGTTGTGGGTATGGACAAAAGCCGCAAAAATCCGGTCCATGTCCGCTTCAGGAACGCCGCAGCCGGTATCTTCCACCTCAAAATGACTTATCCCGTCATCCCACCGGATACGCAGGGCCACGCCGCCCCGCTCGGTAAACTTGATGGCATTCCCCAACAGGTTGATGAGCACCTGCCGCAGCTTATGCTCGTCCCCATGAACGTGTTGCGGAGTTCCGCTGGCAACATCAAAAACCAGCCGGAGTTTCTTTTCAGCAGCCCGCACCCGGAACATTTCCTCCAGGCTGTGCAACATCCGACGGAGGTCAAACACATGTTCGTTGAGCGAAATTTGCCCGGCCTCAATTTTGGAAATCGAAAGGACATCGTTGATAAGTTCCAACAGATGTTCACCACTCCGCATGATGATACTGAGATTTTCGCGCTGTTCGGCGGAGCAGTTCTGGTCCCGCTGCATCAATTGCACAAATCCGATGATGGCATTGAGGGGCGTGCGCAATTCATGGCTCATGGTGGCCAGAAACACACTTTTGGACTGGCTGGCTTCGAGCGCCTGATTTTTGGCAAGCAGGGCTTCCTCTTTAGCGGAAAGGGCAGCTTCCTTGGCCTCCAGCGCCAGCCGTTCGGATTGTTTCAACTGGTCCACGGTTTCCTTGATTTCCGTGGTCCGTTCCAGCACTTTGGCTTCCAAAAACTGATTCATCCGGTGCAGGGTGCGCACCCGCCACTGAATAGCTGCATACCCACCCCAGAGCAGCACTCCGGCATAGAACAGATACGCCCACCATGCCCGCCAGGGAGCCGGACGAATCGCAAATGAAACCGTTATCGGACCCGTAACATTCCCACTAAAATCACTGCCCCACACCTTGAAGGTATAAAAACCGCTCGGCAGGTGGGTATATTCTTTTTTGGCGTCCGTGGTCCAGGAGGTGGGCTGCGGGTCAAACCCAACCAATTGGGTTTGGTAGCGGATGTCCCGTTCCCGGTTAAAACAAAGCAACGCGAATTCAAACTGGAGGTTGTTTTCCGAGTGTAAAAGCTGCACCTGGGGGGTGATGGGTTGGTGCGTTTCGCTGACAAAGGCACCTTCCAGCACCAAGGGACTCGGAATCCGCTTGGTCACTTCCCGAACCGGGTCAAACATGGCCGCCCCTTCGATTGTCCCAACCCAGATGCGCCCCAGGTGGTCCACCAGGGAAGCTCCCAAATTGCATTCGTTACTGGGCAGGCCGTCCTCTGTCGTAAAAGTGACCCCGGTAAAAGAAACCGCCGCGCCAGGTCCCGTCCCATCCGGCGTCAGGCGGGTGATACCCTGATTGGTCAGGACATAGAGCCGTTGATTAAGGTCAACCCGAACCTGGTACACCACATTATTGGGCAGGGCCGGCTGGCTTTGGTCGGAATACACCACCCATTTCGGCGCAGGTTCATCGGGGTTGCAACTGGCCACCCCGCCCCCAAACGTTCCCACCCACAACCGGCGGCTGCCATCGGGCAACACCGATTCGCATAAACTGGTGATATTGTCGTTGGGCAAGCCGGAATTTTGATCAAAAACCGTCCATTGATTGCCATCCAGGCGGGCCAGCCCCCGGCGGGTCCCCACCCACAACCGCAGGGATTTGGCTGGTGAGGCTGAAACCAGCAAGGCATGAACGCTATTGTTGGGAAGTCCGTTTTCAGTGGTAAAGGTCTGAACCGCCTGGGGAAAATCGGGCGGACCGGTGGCCACAGTTTCGGCTCCGTTTTGATTGACCGCCCGGCCTCCACGAGAAGCCCGGACCAGCGGAATCAAATCCCGTACGTCCCCGGCAGGGTCCAGCGCAGAACCAGCCAGCCGGATTCGCGCCAATCCCCCATCCACACCCGCCCATAAATCAAGATTGCTCTCGGACCGGGTGACAGCCAGACAATGGATGTAATTTCCCGGCAACCCGCTGGCCTGGTTGTATTTCGTCCAGGTTTCGTTTTCAAAGCGCCACAGACCACGCTCGGTGCCGACCCAAATCTGGCGGGACTGGGAGAGCCGGGTTTCCGCCAGACTCCGGACAAAAATATCGGTCAAGCCCTGTTCCGCTTTGAAAACCCTGGTATTCCGGCTTTGAATTTGAACCAGTCCCTGATTGGTCCCAATCCAGACGGCATACTGATTGGGAGCTTCTTCCGTTTCCAACATGGTGAAAACGCTTTTTCCCGGCAATCCATGCTGCTGCGTATAGGTAATCCATTTGCCGCTTTCCAACCGGGCCAGCCCGCCCCCCGCAGTTCCCACCCAAAGAGTCCGGGTTCCGCCCACCGCACCAGGGGTTTCCAAAATACTCCAAATGACATTGTAGGGCAGCCCTGATTCAACCGTGAACCGGGTCCAGCGGCCAGCTTCATAACGGAGCAACCCTTGACCGGCGGTCCCAGCCCATAAGACCGGCTCTCCATTGGCATTGTGGGAGGCAAACAAATAAAAAACCACATTGTCGCCAGCGCCCGCCACGTTGCGGAAAATGGTCCAGCGGTCGTTTTCCCACCTGCCAATCCCTCCATCGGAGGCAATCCACAAGGTTCGGGTCTGGTCCGAATTGGTCGTTTGGGCAATATGATGAACGAAATCGCTGGGCAAGCCGGAAGCCACGTGAAACACCGTCCAGCGCATCCGCCCGGTGACCAGACCGGATTTCATATCCGGGGAGGCATAACCAATTCCGAGTGGATCCTCAATGCGGACCAGTCCGCTACGGGTTCCCACCCACAGAACCTCCGGACCCTGGGGTGCCTTTTCACCGAACAAACAGCGAACGGAGTTATTCGGAAGCTGCGAGGACTGCGTATCAAAGACCGTCTGCTTTCCATTTTCAAACCGCACCAGGCCACCGTCCGTCCCTAGCCAAAAGACACTTCCGCCTGCTGGTGTTTTCATTTCCACAATCGCCCGGACTTCGTTGTGGGGCAATCCGGTACTCCGGTCAAGCACTTTCCAGGTCCCGTTCTGATAGAGACAGATGCCGTTTGAGGTGCCAAACCATAAAGTCCCGTCCGAGGCGGCAAAGATGGTCCGGACGTAATTTGAAACGGTACGTTGCGGAAATTTGACCGGCTTCCAGGCCCTTCCGTTGTAATAGGCGGCCCCATCCTGCGTGCCGACCCACAAATAGCCTTTTTGGTCAAAGGTGATGGAGGTGATGGAATTTTGCGGCAAGCCATCCCGGTCGGTAAAAATCCGTACCGCCTGGCGTCCAACATCGGCCAGTTCCCCTGGAACTGCGTCGGTCCCAGGGGCCGGTTCCAAAGTTGGTTTGACCAAATCAGAAGGGCGGTTTTGCGCCCAGACTGACCGGGTCCCTCCGGAAAACGGCAAAACAAGACCCAGACTGCCCAGCAGAACCAAAAAAAACACTATGGCCGGTTTGAAATTTGGTTGCATGCTTAACAACTCGGAAAGGGCGGGATTGCTGGAATATGCCGGACACGGTGGAGTTCCAGGTGGCCATAACAACCTGTGACAGCAGAAAAAAACCGGAATGGCGTCAACTCTGGGGCCAATCCGCTGCCTGTCACCTGTCATCAGGGACCTTTCCCTGTTGCTGACCACCGCAGATGGTCGTTCCTCCAAGGCTTCGCGGCTCCGCCGGGATTCCGGGGGAACCTGGGGAAAAGAAATTATGGGAGCAAACCTGATTGGGTGAAGTGCTGGAGGACCGATTCTCAATTGTCCATTGTACATCACAGGACGGCTTGGTATATTTTGCCCGCTTTCAATGTACCACACAAGCAATTCCATCATTCCCAACCAGGAATTTTCTTTCATCATGGGCCTTACCCTTGCCGGACTGCTACTGCTTGCCTACCTGCTTGGTTCAATTCCCTTCGGTTTTCTGATTGTGAAATTTACCACCCATGGGGACGTGCGTCAGGTTGGTTCGGGCAGTACCGGAGCCACCAATGTCACGCGTTCCGCCGGGCTCAAAGCAGGGTTGTTGACCTATCTGCTGGATGTAGCCAAAGGAGTGGCGGCGGTCTGGCTGGCTGGGACCGGCTCAGGGCAGAACCTGCATGCAATGGGAGCCGCCGGGGCCCTTTGTATTCTGGGGCACATGTATCCGGTTTTTTTGGGTTTTCGCGGTGGGAAAGGGGTTGCGACCGGTGTGGGGGTCTTCCTCATGCTGGCTCCGCTGGCCACAGGCGGGGCCTTGCTCGTGTGGGTACTCCTGTTTGCCATCACCCGCACGGTTTCGCTGGGTTCAATCGTGGCAACCGCCCTTCTGCCTGTCCTGATTTGGGTTCTGGACGGAATGGTCAACCATGTACCGCACCCCCTGGTTACGGCCAAATGCCTGTGGGCGGCGGGAATCGGCCTCCTGATTGTGGCCAAACACCATGAAAACATTCGCCGCCTGCTTTCCGGCACCGAATCCACTTTTCGGAAACAAACGGAAGAAAAATAATTGAGAATTGAGAATTGAGAATTTACATTCCTTGTTTGGTACAGACTTGTAAAATTTGATTTTGGCTTTTCTTCAAGTTCTTTTGATTCTCAATTCTCAATTCTCAATTACCTTATGAAACCATCCGCCAAAACTGCTGTAATTGGTGCCGGAAGCTGGGGAACCGCTTTGGCCCTGACAGCCGCCCGCAAAAACAACCCTGAGGGTCCGCTCCGGGAGGTCACCTTGTGGTCTCATCGCCCGGAACATACCCGGGAGATGGTCCGGAATCGTGAAAATTCCCTGTATTTGCCGGGCTTTCCCCTGCCGGACAACCTAGTGCCAACCTCCGACCTGGCCGAGGCTTTGCATGGAGCCAAGCTGGTTCTTTCAGTCGTCCCCTCGCATGTCACCCGTGCCACTTTTGAACTGATGAAACCCTGGCTGAAACCCCAGATGGTGTTTGCCTGTGCCTCGAAAGGAATTGAAACCGATACCTTGTTGCGCATGTCACAGGTGATAGGCGACGTGCTCCACGATGAATTCGAACCCCGGTTTGTCTCATTGGGCGGGCCGAGTTTTGCCCAGGAAGTGGCCAAAGGCGACCCGACAGCCGTGGTCGCCGCCTCGTTTGCCCCACAATGGAGCGAGTATGTGCAGCAGGAAATCGGCTCCTCCAATTTCCGCATTTACACCAATCATGACGTTCCGGGAGTGGAAATCGGCGCAGCCGTTAAAAACGTGATTGCCATTGCCGCCGGGGCGGTAACCGGCATGGGGTTTGGCCATAACACAGTGGTGGCGGTGATTACCCGTGGGCTGGCCGAAATGACCCGACTGGCGTTGGCCCTCGGTGGCAGAGTCGAAACCCTTTCGGGGCTGGCCGGCGTGGGCGACCTGTTTTTAACCTGTACCGGCAACCTTTCCCGCAACCGACACGTTGGGCTGGAAATGGGGAAAGGGCGCTCATTGGATGAGGTTCTAACGGAAATGAATCATGTGGCCGAAGGTGTTAAAACCGCTCTGGCCACTTACGAACTGGCCAAACGGCATAATGTTGACATGCCCATTACACGGGCCATTTACCAAACGCTGTATGAGGGCCGCCGTGCCACGGACGCAATGGCAGAAATATTAGGGCGGCCCCTGAAACGGGAATACTAAAAGAGGTTTGAGTTTTGAGTTGTTCGTTTTGAGTTTTGGGTTTTGGGTTTTAGGCTCTGATTTGAAGCAAAGAACAGGCCGCCTGAAGGCGGAACTCCAAACTGCCGCCTGAAGGCGGAACTCCAAACTGCCGCCTGAAGGCGGAACTCCAAACTTAAAACTTCGAACTCAAAACCTAGAACTCAAAACTATGAAGCCCCCACCACCTGGAAACGTCGCTATCAAAATCATCACAACCAACCGGGATGCCTATTTTCATTACGAAATCCTGCAAACGATAGAAGCCGGACTGGTGCTGGTTGGAACTGAGGTCAAAGCTCTCCGCGAAGGGCGCATCAACCTCAAGGATGCGTATGCCACCATCCGCGACAGCGAAGCCTGGCTGCTCAACGCGCATATCAGCCCTTACAGTCATGGCAACCGGCAAAACCATGAACCGGTGCGAACCCGCAAACTGCTTCTGCACAAAAAGGAGATTGAAAAACTCCTGGGTTCAATCATGGAAAAAGGACTGACCATTGTTCCAACCAAAATGTATTTCAAAAATGGACGGGTCAAAGTCGAAATCGGGGTGGGACGAGGCAAGAAACTCTATGACAAACGGGAAACCGAGCAAAAACGCAGCGTTGAACGCGAAACCCGCGCCATGCTCAAGGAAAGAAGGTAAAACTGAGGACTGAGAACCACAGCAGGACTGGGACTGGATTGATCCTCAGTCCTGAAAAAGTTATGGATATTGAACAACTCCGTGAATACTGCCTTTCCTTTCCTCACGCAACCGAAAACATTCAATGGGGGAACGACCTTGTCTTCAAGATTGGCGGAAAAATGTTTGTGGTGGTGAATTTGGAAAACCAATCGCTGTCGCTTCCGGTTTCGCCTGAGCAGTTTGCTGAACTGACCGAGCGTCCCACCATCCGCCCGGCCCCCTATGTGGCCCGCTATCATTGGATTTTGTTGGAACGACTGGACGCTTTACTGGAATCCGAACTGAAAGATTTGATAAAAGGCGCTTTCACGCGAACCTTTGAAAAATTGCCTAAAAAAGTTCGAAACACGCTCTAATACTTCAGGGTTCAGGGTTCAGGGTTCAGGGTTCAGGGTATTCTTTGAAAATGGAGAAGCGGGAACCAAATGGTGGCGTCCCCCAATTTTCAGAAAACCCTATTTCAGAAAACCCTGAACCCTGAACCCTGAACCCTGAACCCTACAACATGAAGGAGTAACTGACGATGGATTATTCGGTATGGTCTTGTACGGTCATGGATGCAACCGCCGACGTGGTGGCGATTCCCGTCTTTGAATGTGATTCGGTTTCAGAGGGCCTGCTGGCCAATCTGAACGAAGCCACCGGTGGCTTGCTGGCCGATGTGGTTGGGACCGACGAAATGCGGGGCAAGGCGGGTGACATGGCGTTTGTCCACGTGTTGAAAGGTCTCAAAACCAAGCGCCTGTTGCTCGTTGGAGTGGGAAATTTTGATGAATTCTCAACCCTTGCCGCCCGCCGTTTTGGTGGTTCCGCTGCCCGCACGGCCCGGAAAAAAGGTGCCAAGACCCTGGCCCTGGCACTTCGTTCCGAACTTGACCCCATGGTTTCCGCCAAAGCCACGGTGGAAGGCATTGTCATGGGTTTGTTTGAAATGGATGCCTATAAAACGGCTGACAAGGAAGACCGGGTTTTTACCGAAATCTCATTGATTGTTCCGGAAAAAGACCGGGAGGCAGCCGAAAAAGGTTTGCAGGCCGGGCGTATCGTCGGGGAATCTGTCAATGTCACGCGGATGCTGTCCAACGAACCGGGCCTTCAATTGACTCCTTCAGGTTTAGCCGCACGCGCCCAGGCAGTGGCAGAGGAGTTTGGTCTTGAATTTGACGCACTGGACGAAGCCCGGATGCAGGAAATGGGCATGGGTGCCATCCTGGGCGTTTCACGTGGTTCAGACGAAGAAGCCCGCATGATTGTGCTGCGCTACACGGCTCCGAATGCTGATGAACATACCGAAACGGTCGCCCTGATTGGCAAAGGATTGACCTTTGACACTGGCGGTATCTCACTCAAACCGGCTGAAGGCATGGAAAAAATGAAGTATGACATGTCCGGCGGCTCGGCGGTGATTGGGGCCATGCGGGCACTGGCGCAACTCAAACCCAAAGTCAATGTGATCGGCATGATTGCTTCAGCGGAAAACATGCCCTCCGGCAAGGCCATCAAGCCGGGTGACATCCTCCATTCGATGGAAGGAAAAACCATCGAAGTGCTCAACACTGATGCTGAAGGCCGTCTGGTGCTGGCTGATGCCCTGGCCTATGCCCGCCAACTGGGAGCCACTTGCATGGTGGACTTGGCAACGCTGACTGGTGCCATTTCCATTGCTCTGGGAACGGTTTATACGGGACTGTTCACCTCCGACCAGGAGTGGGCCGACCAGGTTTTGGCGGCGGCCAAACGGGCGGATGAAAAAATGTGGCAGATGCCGCTTGACCCGGAATATTCCAAGCTGCTCAAGAGCGATATTGCCGATTTGAAAAACATCGGCAACAAATACGGTGGGAGCATCACTGCTGCCGCGTTCCTCAAAGAATTTGTGGCCGATACACCCTGGGTTCACCTCGACATCGCCGGAACCGGATGGAACCTGGACAATCGGCCCTACCATGCCAAAGGACCAAGCGGGAGCGGAGTCCGCACCCTGGTCGAATTGGTGATGGGAATGTGAACTGCCGGGTCTAGGGTTCAGCGTTCAGCGTTCAGCGTTCAGCGTTTTGGAATATCAGGAGATTTGAAGTTCTCGATGGGTTTTCATTGTCAATTCTCAATTCTCAATTCTCAATTCTCAATTAAAAAGACCCTGAACCCTAGACCCTAGACCCTAGACCCTAGACCCTAGACCCTAGACCCCGGGCTTTTACAAGAAAAGGAATCAACCAACCAAATGAGTGAGAATCGAGATTTAATGCACCAGCCTTTGGATGTGCCAACCGCCATCTTGCAACGCCGCTCCATCAAAACCTTCAAAAGCGACCCGATTCCGGATGAACTCCTTCACAAGTTGGTGGAACTAACGGTTGCGGCTCCCAGCAGTTGGAATTTGCAGGACTGGCGAATTGTGGTCGTCCGCGAGCCGGAACAAAAAGCCGCGCTTCAGGCGGCAGCTTTCAATCAGACGATGGTGACACAGGCACCTGTCACCTTTGTTTTTGCCGCTGATGCTTATGCCTGGCAGGAAGGGCTGGACCGGATTTTCACCCAGGCCCTTGAAAGCGGTGCCTGGAACGAAGGAACCGTGGGATATTTCAAAAATGCCATTCCCGGCTTTCAAACCAAACTCGGAGACAAAAACCGGGAATACGCCGTCAAGGACGCCATGATTGCCGCTACCCATCTGGTTTTAGCTGCCGAAAGCCTGGGGCTTTCCACCTGCTTTATGAACGGCTGGTCCGAAGATATGGTGAAAGCTGTAATTGGTGCGGGCGATAATCCCAACCTTGCAATTGCCTGTCTGGTCCCGGTGGGCTATGCCGCCGACCCGCGCCAGAATCCTGGTCGGTTGCCGCTGGAAGTCAATGTTTCGCTTGACCGGCTGGACAACCCCTATCAAGCCTGATTCGGTTCAGAGTTCCGCCTTCAGGCGGCAGTTGGAGTTCCGCCTTTAGGCGGCAGTTAGAGTTCCGCCTTTAGGCGGCAGTTCAGAGTCCCGCCTTCAGGCGGCCAAATAAGCAAACAAAAACCGGTAAGGTGAAATGATTGTCCTCCTTACCGGTTTCCTTTTTTTACCAGGGGAATCGCCTGAAGGCGCTTTACAACCGCCGCCTAAAGGTGGAACTCCAACCGCCGCCTGAAGGCGGAACTCTGAACTAGAACGATGCCTGTCCGAACGAAACCGCCCGAAGGAAGGTGATGTCCGTTGTGGTCAACGTACCGTCACCCCGGCAAGGCGGAGTGGACGGAATCACATCGGCTGCAATCCGCTGCCGCACAGTCGGAGTTGCCTGGAATTGGGTAAAGGCACGAGCCAAAGCCACGTCGTTGGCTTGGGCGGACAAGCCGTCTCCGGTAATGTCACCCCACATCACAAATTGGGAGAAGGTCGCATTGCCAGCACAGGGTGTGGTGGAGTTATCCGTCAGCCCTGCGGTTGTCACATCCGTACTATTGACCCGCACGGTCAGGAACCCATTGATGTTGGCCGCTCCGGTGCCAGAATTTGGTACCACCACGTTGAGCGTGGTCGAATTCACCACCGTCACACTGGTAGCAGGAATCAGGTTTGCCCCACCGAAAAACACCTGGGTGTTACCGGCCACAAAATTGGTGCCGGTCACCACAATCGTTTTGCCAGGGAACGAAGCGAACGGTGCAAAACCGGTCACGGTCGGGTTATTCACCACCGCGTTGATGGTGAAGTTGGCATTCGAAATGTCAAAGAAGATATTGCCCACGGCTTCAACCCTGATGCGACCCTGGGTCGTGTTGACATTCGGAACGGTGACACTTTCAGTTCCGTCATTCGGAGTGCTGGCCGAAATCACCGTGGGGAAGGTCTGTCCGCCGTCGGTTGACAGTAAAATCCTGACGTTGGCCGCACTGATGGGAGCAGCCGTCGTATTCGCTACGTTCCACGTGATGGTGGTTTGAGAATTTCCGGTCAACGTCACTGCCGTATCCGGAGCCGTTACAATAAAGGGACCAGCCGTTGCCACGGTGGTGACCTGCATTCCGGCATCCGCCACGCCGCCGCCGCCGGCCCGATTGTCACGCACGGTGACCCGGAAGTTCATGGTCCGGCTGGTGGTAATCGGAGCTTCGCCAAACGTTGTGGTGTTGTTCAGAATGTCAGACAGTTTCGGAAATGTCCGCGTGGGGTTGGTGGAGGGGTTGAAAGAACGGAAAATCGGGCGCGTTCCGTTATCCGTGTTGGGCGGACCGGCAGTGCCCAGGTCAAATTCTTCCCAGCAGTAGGTCAAGGTGTCATTGTTTGGGTCCGTTCCCGAACCAGTCAGGGCAAACGGCGTATTGGCCGGGATGGTGAAATTCCCCCCCGCATCAGCCGTAGGAGGTTGGTTGCCATTTGTCACAATCGCCTGACACCCGCCACTACCACTCAGGTAATTCAAGGCTTCCCGTAAACTTTCGACATGGAAATAATCGTCGCTGTGGGGTTGCAGGTCTTCCGCACCACAAATCCCGGCATAGGGCATGATGGTGGTACCACTGCCCGGTTCATAGGCATGTGATGCGGAACGGTTGCCGCCGCCACAACTCCCCGTGGTTCCATTGAACGTGTGATTGCAACCAAATTGGTGTCCCATTTCATGGGCCACATAGTCAATGTCATATCCATCCCCAATGGGACTGGACGAGCCTGTTACCCCTCTGGCTTTGTTTCCAGCCCGACAGACTACGCCTAATCCGGCTACCCCGCCGCCGCCAGTGCTGAAAACATGCCCGATATCGTAATTGGCGGCTCCAATTACATTATCCAGGTTGGTCTGATTTTGTCCTAAAAGGGTACTGCCACTGTTGTTGGTGTATGGGTCAGTGGCAGCATTGGTATAAATAATTTGGTCGTTGTTTGCAATGAGAACCAATCGAACACCAAGCTCCCTCTCATAAACACCGGAAACTCGATTGACAGTTGTGGTCATTCCAGCCAGTCCGCCAGCCACCGACCCGCCATGAAATGCGGTGTACTCTCCGGTCGCTGCACCTGCCAAACGATAGGTCCGTAATCCGGTCCCGTTTGAGAATTCCTTCGTCGGATTCTGGCTGACATCTTTGCGAAGTGCAAATTCGGCCTCTTCAGTTTCCGTCACACCACAATTCAAACGTTTGTCCTTGTTCAGGTAATCCTGTTTGAAATAGGTCTGGTAGTAGGTGGTTTCCCCGTGCTTCAACGGGTCAACAAACAGGGTGCCATTGCCGGAAAGCACCATCGCGTGAAAGCCGAACTGGGTCCGGTCAAAGCGGATAATTGCGGTTGGGTCATCAATTCCCTGCCCGTTGTAGGTCCGGATGTAGGGAAACTTGGCTCGCAGGCCCGGTTCCATCACCGGAGACTCAGCAATCCGAAACCGCGAAAAGGAGCCGTCCGGCATGGGCAGATTGAAAATCCGGGCGTTGGACTCAGCCTGACTGCTGAATTCCATGGGAACGTCCTTGACCAGTTGGCTAAAGGCATCCTGGTCAAAACGAAACACTTTGTATTTGGAAGGCGTGATGTAACGGGTGCCCTGGCTGGCGGCTTCGGCAGCTTCGGCGGCGACTTCCTGCCAGATGCCGTCGGGAGAACCGGCTTTCAGTGCCGAAACCTGGCCTTTGGCCGAAGTTGTAGACTTGGATGAGGTCGCGCGAGTGCCGGGAATCAACCACAGGCCACCCGCCACGGCTACTGTGAGCAGAAGCGAAAGAAAACGGGAACGGTTCATATATCAGGAAAAAACCTCTGGGAATATAAGCGGTACATGGAAAACTGTCTGCCAAGGGCCTCTTGGAAAACAGTTCCGAAATTGCTGCACCTGTAATGGTTAGCGGTCAGAACCAACCTTTTGAATGTTTGGCCGGGTCACCGGCAGGCCGGTTTCCGATTTGGTTGAGGCGAAATCCAAGGTTAGTCGTTTGAATTGGTTCGGGGCAAGCCCTTTTCCACCAACGCGCCTTTTTTCAGATGGCAGGGGGAAAATTCCTTCTTTTTTCCGGAAGTTGTGGAACGGCATACAAATTCGGAACGAGGGATTGCCCCCAAGACCCTGTGATGTTTGGAGTTCCGCCTTCAGGCGGCTTGGAAAAAACCTTCAAGTCATTTTTTTTGAAACAAAAATAGAAACCGGTAAGAAGAGCCAAACTTCTCCTTACCGGCTTTATTTTCTTCTTTTAGCTGCCTGAAGGTGTAACTCTGAGCTAAAAGGCAGCCTGTCCGAACGAAACCGCCCGCAGGAAGGTAATGTCAGTGGTATTTATCGCACCATCGCCCCGGCACGGAGGAGTGCTCGGAATCACGTCTGCGGCCAACATCTGCTGTGAGGTGGGTGTGGCCTGGAATTGGGTAAACGCCCGCGCCAGAGCTACGTCGTTGGCCTGAGCGGAAAGCCCGTCGCCGGTAATGTCACCCCACACAATAAAGAAGGGGAACGTAGCGGAACCGGAACAGGGCGGATTGATACTGACAGGCAACGCCTGGGTGGTGGCACTGTTGGCTCCGACCCGCACCGTCAAATACCCATTGATGTTTGACGTGCCGGTACCGGAGTTGGGAACTGTCACCGTCAGCGTGGTGGCATTGACCACCGTCACGGCAGCGGCGGGAATGAGATTGGCTCCGCCGAAGAAAACTGAAGTCTGACCGGCAATGAAGTTGGTTCCCGTGATGGTGATGGTCTTTCCGGGGAAGGACGCAACCGGGGCAAACCGGGTCACCGTCGGGGCCGGAATAACGGCTGCCACGGTCACTCGCGCCGTATACATATCAAACCGGCTCAGGGTGCCGTTGGGGTTGTCTCCTGTGGTGTTGGAATTATCCGCCCAGGACGGTTGCAAAATCCCGTTGGTAAAGTCCAGCCCGACATAATCCCCGTAGTCCACCCCGTTGGCGGCCCCGCCACGGGCGGAACATCCGGCACTGACGCGCAGGTTGGGTTCAAACGTGGCACAGCCATCGCTGCTCACCGTTACAAAATAATGCGGATTGTTGTTGGAGGTCGTGTCAGTGCTGCCCAAACCCACCACACCGTTGTCAAGGCGACAGTCATGCCAGCCAAAGCCGACGTTGCCCGTGGTCTGGTCAAGGGCAATGCCAGGGTTGAACTGACTGTTGGTGGTGGCGTCGTCATTGACTTTGACCGGATTGGTCCAGGTTGAGCCATTGTCATTTGAGTAACGCACCAAAATATCCGTGTCGTTGTTTTCGTTAGCGGTTTCTTCGGTGTAAACCATGTACAGCCGCCCCCGGAACGGACCGTTGGAGCGGTCCCAGGCCAGGTTGGCCTCTGCGTCAATCGAACGGCTGCTTTGCGCCGGAATAAAATCAAAACCACCCACGTTGGTCGAGGTAATCACAATTTGTGAGCCAAACCCTTGCGGTCCCAGACCGTCGGGGTCGAGATTGCCGAAAATGGTGGCCGGTCCCTGCCCGCCGGAGGGATTCTGGTACACCACAAACACCTGTCCGTTGGGACCAACCGCGATATGTCCAAAATTGCCGGTTCCGCCAGTGCTTTGAGGGGTTGAAAAAGCACTGATTTGGCCCAGCCCTGTGACCGAGGCACCGGAAGCATAAATGATGTCCCCAGCGTTGAAGGTCACCCACACCGAATTATCTCCCACAGCGATGCTGGGCTGGTCTACCGAACCAAGCTGGCGGCCATTGGAAATGGGTTTGTACCGGGCGTTGAGGGCAATGTTTCCAGTTGGATTAAAGGTGGCTCCGCCATCGGTACTGACCGCCGTTAATACGTCAGCAGTGAGATAGACCATGTGGCAGTTGCCAAACCGGTCAAAGGCAATCTGCGAATCACAACAGGCTGACCCCAAGGCCCCGCCGTTGGCAATCACACTGACATTCCAGGTGACCCCGGCATCGGTGGTGAAATGATTCACAATGCCGGAACCACTGTCACCATCCCCCTTGTTGGTGTGCAAAATCATATTGTTCGGGTTGGTTGGGTTGATGGCCAGCCAGGATTCAGCCTGGTTGCCGGTTCGTTTCGAAGCATTGCGAACCGTGCCAGCCGTCAGGGTGCGGGTTCCAACGTTCAACTCTTCCTGTTGTGGTTTCACAACTCCATTTTTTTTCAGCAATGGGGCTGAAGGGCCGAAAGCAGCCGAGCGGGTAAGTCCCGGCAAACTGCTCATAATAAGTGCGAAAAGCAGAGCTGTGACGAGAGCTCTTACTGAACCATACATAGGGGCTACCTCAAAAACATTCGGTTTGGGTGTTGTTGTTCAAGTGTGAAGTGAATGGGATGTTTGGCGCAAAGCTACTTTTTTGAACCGGCAATGTCAATTCTCACTTTAGTTTGTCCCGGACCAGCACAACCCGGAAACCAAGGCCGCTCATGCGGGTGTCGTCCTTGGTTTGGTAGCGAAAGGCAGAACGACTGAGCGCAGTTTCGCGCGCCCAGCTTCCTCCTCGCAGCACGTGTTGGTGTTCCTCGGCTTCGTTTTCTCTCTCTTCTGTTGCGTCAAATTCCACGTCCCCCCAAGGTCTTCCGTCATTTGGGGCACCGGAATAATTTTCATGCCATTCATCCAGACACCATTCCCAGGCATTGCCGTGCATATCAAACAGGCCAAAACGGTTGGCCACTCCCAGGCTGCCAACCGGCAGGGTGCTTTCCGGAATGCGGCCTTTGGGTTCTGCACGATAAGGAAAATTACCGTTGATATTGGCAATCTGAGTGGTGACGGTCGGACCAAAGGTAAACGGCGTGGTGGTTCCGGCGCGGGCGGCATATTCCCACTCGGCCTCAGTCGGCAGGCGGTAGGTTCTTCCGGTTTTTTTCGAAAGCCGGGCGCAAAACTCCATGGCTTTGTCCCAAAAGACAAGTTCGACCGGCAGGTTGTCGCCTTTGAACTGTGAAGGGTCAGGGCTCAATTCATCACGAAATTTGGGCAGTTTGGCCACCTCGCGCCATTGCGCCTGCGTAATTTCAAATTTTCCCATGAAAAATGTCGGCACGGCGACTTCGTGTTGTGGGCCTTCGGAACTGCGGCGTTCAGCTTCAGTTTCGGGTGAACCCATGAGAAATTTTCCACCGGGGATTTCAACCAGCTCCAGCTTGACGCCGTTTCCCAAATCTTCGGTGAAACTCCGGGCAGTGAGGGTTTTCCGTTCAGCTATATTTCCTTTGTCATCCAGAGTGACCGTTTCAAATGAAAAGGGGTTAAGCGGGATTTTGACGGACGAGACCGGGGGTGCCGTGACTTTGGATGCCGGGCGGGGCCGATTGGCGCAAGCCCCAGAAAAGCAGAGGGCAAAAAGGCTGAGAATCCAAAATGGTTTTCTCACCGCAGAGGCGCAGAGGACCCGCAAAGGACCCGCAGAGGGTTTCTTACTCTGCGCAATCTCTGCGCAATCTCTGCGCCTCTGCGGTGAAGGTTTGAAAGGGAATTTCATGGCTGTTTGTCTTTTTCTTGAGTGGAATGGCCGGGTATGGTACAAGCTGCCCGCGAAATAGCAACCCCAATCCCACACGAAAAAATCAATCTTTTATGGAATTTATCGAGAAAGTCCGCTTGATGGATGCGGCCCAAATGAATCGCGCGCTGGCCCGCATGGCTTCTGAAATTGTCGAACGCAACGAAGGCATCACCGACCTGCTCCTGACCGGCATCCGCCGCCGGGGCGTGCCCCTGGCCGAACGGATGGCCGACCATATCGCCCACCTCGAAGGAACCCGCCCGCCGGTGGGAATTCTTGACATCACGCTCTATCGTGACGACCTGACGCTGGTGGCTCCCAATCCGGTCGTGCATGAGTCGGAAACCAAAATGCCGGAGGACATCAAACCCTACACCATTGTGCTGGTGGACGACGTGCTCTATACCGGGCGGACCATCCGCGCCGCGCTGGATGCCCTGGTTCACATTGGCCGCCCGAAACGGGTCCAACTGGCCGTGCTGGTGGACCGTGGTTTCCGGGAAATGCCGGTGCAGGCCGACTACATCGGGGTCAAGGTTGCCACCAAAGCCTCCGAAATCGTTAAAGTCATGATTGAACCGGTGGACGACACCAATCAGGTGTTGATTGTGGAAGCTAAACCACAGGACTGAGGACTGAGGACTGAGGACTGAGGACTGAGGACTGAGTATGCTTTTGCTGAAATCACACCAATGCAGGTTTCAAGTTTTGGTATCAATTTTTTTATTTTCCAGCACCTCTAAAATATGACAAACCAACAACTCAGTCCTCAGTCCTCAGTCCTCAGTCCTGAAAACAGTCCTCAGTCCTCAGTCCTCAGTCCTGAAAACAAACCTCAACCCCCAGTCCTTCCCGGTAAGGATTTGCTTGGCATTCGCGGCCTTTCCCCGATTGAAATCAACCGGTTTCTGGATTGTGCCGAAAAGTATCTGCCGCTGGGCACGCCATCCGAAGAAACCCGCACGACACTGGCCGGACGAACCATGCTCAATCTGTTTTTTGAGGCTTCGACCCGAACCCGGACTTCATTTGAAATCGCCGCCAAACGGTTGGGCATGCAGGTGGTGAATTTTTCGATTGGGAAGTCGAGCCTGACCAAAGGTGAAACCCTGCGGGATACAATTGAAACGATTGACGCCATGCGTCCGGATGTGGTGATTGTCCGGCATGCCACAGCCGGTGTCCCGGCCTATTTGGCCAATCATTCGCAGATTCACTTTATCAATGCCGGGGACGGCTCGCACGAACACCCCACCCAGGCATTGCTGGATGCCCTCACCTTGCGGCGACATTTCGGGAAACTGGCCGGGCTGTCGGTTGCGATTCTGGGGGACGTGCTGCACAGCCGGGTAGCCCGCTCCAACATTCATTTGCTGGCCGCCATGGGAGTTGAGGTCCGGGTGGGTGGACCTTCCACCCTCCAGGCTCCGGGTATTGAACAGTTGGTTCCCAATGCTGAATTCCCCATCACCGTCACCCGCAGCATTGACGAGGCGATTGCCAACGTTGATGCAGTCATGATGCTCAGAATTCAACGGGAACGGCAGTCAAGTGCCTTTTTCCCAACGCTGGGCGAATATTTTCGCTTTTACGGGTTGACCCGGAAACGGCTGGAGCTGGCCAAACCGGGTGCAGTCGTGCTCCACCCCGGTCCTATCAACCGGGAAGTTGAAATTGCCTCGGAGGTCGCGGACGGCCCCGAATCCCGCATCCTGGACCAGGTTGCCAACGGTGTCGCCATTCGAATGGCGGTGCTGGAAACCCTTTTGAACCCTTCGTTCTGAGTACCGTCTTCAGGGTTTGGAGTTCCGCCTTCAGGCGGCTGTTCGGCTGGCAACCTTCAGGTTGCATGTTTGAAAAGCAGAAACTGCCGCCTGAAGGCGGAACTCCAAACTGTCGCCTGAAGGCGGAACTCCAAACTGCCGCCTGAAGGCGGAACTCCAAACTGCTATGGACATTAAATTTGGCACGGACGGCTGGCGCGGGCGTATCGCGCAGGAATTCACGTTTGAAAACCTTGAGATGGTGGCCCAGGCAACGGCAGAGCAATTTCTGGCCGAAAACCCCTCCAACGCGGAGCCGCTGGTTTTTGTCGGCCATGACCGCCGCTTTTTAGGCGAAGATTTTGCCGCCCGGGTGGCGGAAGTCATGGTGGGGAACGGTTTCAACGTCAAATTGTATGACACGGATGTTCCCACGCCGATGGTCTCGTATGACTGTTTTCACTCCAACGCACGCGGCGGCGTGGTGATTACGGCCAGCCACAATCCGCCGCAGTTTACCGGCTTCAAGTTTAAACTGCCGTTTGGCGGGTCGGCTCCACCGTCTTACACCAATCAGGTTGAAGCCCGGCTGGGGAAAAATCCGGTTCAAAAAGTTCCGCTCAAAACCGCCCTGGCTGATGGCCGGGTGGAATATGTGCCAATTTCGGCGGCCTATGTGGAGCGTTTG
>JAIBAN010000029.1 GCA_019695185.1 Blastocatellia bacterium
GTGGTGGGAGGCTCATTTTTCAATGTCGTTGGAATCAAAGGAGATGGAAAAAGTCCCCATTTCCCTTTTAAAGCGTTTAGCCGACACGCTCTGCTTTGCTGCCTAATGGCCAAAGTCGAGCTCAGGGAAAGTGGGAAGCACGCCATACCCCAGGGAGTTTTACCTATGCGGCCCATCAGGCGTTTTTTGCCGGTTTTTTTCCGACGCCCATCACGCCGGGACCGCATCCGCGTCTGTTGGCAACGACCTTTGCCGGCAGCGAAACCATCACGGACCAGACGATGGTGTTTGATGCCCCGGATATTGTCAGCGGTCTGGCCGGTCTGGGCTATCACACGGTCTGTATTGGCGGTGTGGGATTTTTCAACAAACAGAACCCGCTGGGAAATGTGTTGCCGGGGCTTTTCGCCGAAAGCCACTGGAATCCGTCTTTGGGAGTGATGGACTTGAACTCAACCCGCCATCAGGTGGAACTGGCCTGCTCGATTCTGGCAAGTGTGCCAGCCGGTCAAAAGGTGTTTCTCTTTGTGAATATTTCGGCTTTACACCAACCCAACTGCGGCTACCTGCCCGGCGCGGAAAAAGACTCGCCGGCATCACAGGGGGCTGCGCTGGCTTATGTGGACAGCCAGTTGCCCCCGCTCGGGCAGGCGCTGCGACGGCGCGGCCCGGTGCTGGCAATTGTCTGTTCCGACCATGGAACAGCCTATGGCGAAGATGGGTTTCATGGCCATCGGATTGGCCATCCGGTGGTGTGGACGGTTCCCTATGCTGAATTTGTGATGGCAAAAATGGAGGATTGATGCAACCACGACCTGTGTTGGAGCAAACGCCATACGAGGCTTATTCCTATTCCTACCCGCACAAAACGGCGTACCGTCCGCTGGAACCGCCGGTTTCGCTGCAAGAGGTCTGGGCAACGGAAAACCGGCAGGCGCTGTTTTTGTACTTCCATATTCCGTTTTGCGAGATGCGGTGCGGGTTTTGCAATCTCTTTACCACGGCCAATCCGGATGATGATTTGCCGGAAACCTACCTGCGGACCCTGAAACGGCAGGCCGAACGGGTGTGGGCTGCGCTTGGCCCGGCGGTCTTTGCCCGGATGGCCATTGGAGGTGGAACCCCAACCTATCTCAGTCCGGCCCAACTGGATTTTCTGTTTGATATTGCCGAAGACCTCTTTGGCATCAACGCCCACCGGATTCCGGTTTCGGTCGAAACGTCGCCACTCACCTCCGAAATGGAAAAACTGCGGGTTCTGCGGGCCCGTGGCGTGGACCGCATCAGCATGGGTGTGCAGAGCTTTGTCGAAGCCGAAACGGCTGCGGTCGGGCGGCGGCAGAAAAACGCTGACCTCTTTCATGCGTTGGACCGGCTTGCCCAGGCCGGTTTTCCAACCCGGAATCTGGATTTGATTTATGGATTGCCGGGACAAACCGTTGCCAGTTGGCTGGTTTCGGTGCAAACGGCGCTTCGGTTTGCCCCTGAGGAACTGTACCTGTATCCGCTGTATATCCGTCCGCTGACCGGTTTGGGGCGCAAAGACACACATTGGAATGATGTCCGGCTGGATTGCTATCGGGAAGCCCGGTCACTGCTTTTAAGCGAAGGCTACGAGCAGCTTTCCATGCGGATGTTTCGCAAAAAAGGTGTTTCCTTGGAAAGTGGTCCGGTCTATTGCTGTCAGGAGGACGGAATGGTTGGGCTGGGCTGTGGGGCACGGTCCTACACAAGTGGGCTGCATTACTCAAACGAGTATGCGGTGGGCGTGCCTGCGGTCCGCTCGATTTTGGCTGATTACCTGACCCGGCACGATGCGACGTTTGACATGGCTTCCTATGGCATTCGCCTTTCAGCGGAAGACCAGCGCCGCCGGTTTGTGATTCAGTCGCTGCTGCAAACCGAAGGGCTGGACCTGAACCGCTATCAGGCCCGGTTTGGAACGGAGGTCTGGGCCGACCTGCCGCAACTGAAACTGTTACAGGAGGCTGGGCTGATTCATCAACGTGCTGAAACAGTGCAACTTACCGCAAGCGGGCTGGAGCGTTCGGATGTGATTGGACCCTGGCTTTATTCGGAATCGGTCCGCAGCCTGATGGAAGGCTGTGAACACCGATGAACCTTTCAATTTTGTACCGGGGACCGCTCGCAAGCTGCAACTACGGCTGTGAATATTGTCCCTTTGCCAAACATCAGGAATCGGCTGCCGAACATGCGGCGGACGGAGTAGCGTTGAACCGGTTTCTGGAATGGCTTGAAACCCGGACCACCGACCGGCTTTCCATTTTTTTCACGCCCTGGGGCGAAGCCCTTATCCGCAAACGCTATCAGGCGGCAATGGTGCGGTTGTCGCATTTGCCTCAGATTGCGAAAGTTGCCATTCAAACCAATCTTTCCGGACCGCTTGGCTGGATTGACCGGGCGGAGCGGTCCCGATTGGGAATCTGGGCCACCTATCATCCGGGAGAAACCAGCCGCTCCCGGTTTTTGGGAAAGTGCCGGGAACTGGACCGGCGGAGTGTCCGCTACAGTGTGGGAGTCGTCGGGCTCAAGGAACATTTGGCCGAAATCGAAGCCTTGCGCCACGCCTTGCCAGCGCATGTCTACCTGTGGGTGAACGCCTACAAGCGACAACCGGATTATTACAGTCAGGCGGAACTCGAATTTCTGGAAACCATTGACCCGCTTTTCCCTTTGAACAATCAGTATCACAACAGTTTCGGGCGTGCCTGTCGGGCCGGACATTCCGTCATTTCGGTGGATGGAACCGGCACCATGCGCCGTTGTCACTTCATCCCGGAACCGATTGGAAACCTCTATCAGTCCGATTTTGCGGCAGGACTCCGGGAGCGTCCCTGTCCCAACGCCACCTGCGGCTGTCATATTGGTTATGTGCATTTGGACGAATTGAAACTCTACGATGTGTTTGGGACAGGTGTACTGGAGCGGGTTCCGGAAATCCAACCGTTCCGCGCAGAAGGAAAAACCTTATGAATGAAATCAAACTGGTGGTTTTTGATTTGGCGGGAACGACCGTTCACGATACCGGACAGGTGGTGACAGCCTTTACTTCGGCTTTGGCCGAGCATGGCCTGGAAATCACTGCCGGGCAGGTCAGCCAAGTTCGAGGTGCTTCGAAGCGCCAGGCCATTTTGCATTTCATTCCGGAAGGACCGCACCAAACGGAGCAGGCCGCAGTCGTGTATGCAACTTTTCGCAGGCATCTAACCCAACTCTATCAAACAGAAGGTGTGCAGTCTGTGACCGGAGCCTCGGAGGTTTTCCAGTGGCTGCGCTCCAAAGGTGTTGCCGTTGCCTTAACCACCGGCTTTGACCGTGACATCACCAGCCTGTTGCTGACGGCTTTGGGTTGGGAAACCGGCGTGGCGGATGCGATTGTCTGTGGTGATGATGTACGGCAGGGACGCCCCGCCCCGTACCTGATTTTCCATGCCATGGAAGCAACCGGAGTCAGGAGCGTTCGGCAGGTTGCCACGGTTGGAGATACAGTGCTTGACCTTCAGGCGGGTTACAATGCCGGAGTAGGCTGGAACATCGGCGTTCTCTCCGGCGCGCATTCGCGTCAGGTGCTGGAGCAGGAACCGCATACCCGCCTGCTGCCGTCGGTGAAGGAATTGCCCTCGCTGTGGAAGTAATGTCCGGGAAAGCAGAGCGCATTTTTATGAGTCCGCCGCTTCGCGGCGGTTGATTGTAGCCGTGGGTTTCAACCCACGGAATCTGACGGAACATGGCTTTTCCTTTTCCGTGGGTTGAAACCCACGGCTACAATCATTGGTCGCTGACGCGACCGAATTACAGGTGTGACAACTCTTATTCCCTTTCCAATAGATGAAACCGCAGAAAAGCCAGTACCTGCCGGATGGTTTCGCGGGTTATTGCGCTGTCGTGCATCAAGTCAAAGGCGTGCGGGCCTGCGGCGTGATTGATGAGCGTGAAGGGCAAATTGTGCCGTAGGGCATGAGCCAGAAACCGGTCCATGGCTTCATTCAGATGGGGGAGTTCGTCTTTTCCGGCCCGAACCACCAGCAACGGGAGGTGTGATGGAAGGTCCGCCACCGTTTTTCCTGCCGCCGGATTGACAAACCCAAAAGCTTTGGACAGTTCAGCGACCGCCGTTGCTCCGTCGAGGTCCAACGTCACTCCGTAACAGAGTGCGGCACATTTCAGAAAATCCTGCCCGGATTGCATCAGCACTGCCAGGGCATTGGGAACGTGACCGGAACATGCCCAGATTCCAATCCGGTTTTCATCAACTCCCAACTGTGCGGCGTTCTCCCGGACGAACCGGAGCAGCACGTTCACATCGGCGGTAGGATTGGCACCGGTCTGATACATGATTGCCACCATTCCCGAAGCGGCGACCATCCGGCCCCAGGATTTGTAGGATTCCATTTCCTTGGTGATACAGCCGAAGATACGTTGGAAACCTACATCGGGATACCCCATCACAAACACCACGGCTGGAAGACGTGTTCCGGCTTGGGCGGCAGGTGGGAGGTAGACATCCAAACCCAATTCGCCGGTTTCATCCTGGTGGTAAACCACTCCCTGCCGGATGGATACGGCTTCCATACCGGGCAGGTGAAAAAGCACCGGTTTTTTTGTCATTTCCTGAAGTTGCGATTCCTGAGACATGGATTCCTCTTTTGTTTTTGTCTGCCTCACCATTCGTCGTCGGTGAGATGCAGCGGTTCCCGGCACCATTTGGCCCGTGCGGCCTGAGCCTTGGGGGAAAGAAACATCATCATGGAAAATTCGGACTCGTCGTCCAGTTCGTCTTCGTCGTTTGTTACCCGAAGTTCCGGAATGTGTTCCCAACCATATCGTCCGTAAAATTTTCCCAGCCGTGGTTCGGTAATCAAAAAGGCGGCATCTGCCTGCGGGTCCGAACGGATATGGTTTGAGGCTGCTTCGACCACCATTCCGCCAAAACCATGTTGGCGAAACTGCGGGTCGGCAATGACATCGCCCAGACCGTAGAGCTTGAAGGAATCTCCGAGGTGGGCCGTCTGTTTCCAGATGGTGCGGGTGTAGCTGCGAACCCGGCGATCTTCAGTGACCAGAAAATAGACGGGGTGCAACTCCGATTGAATGACTGGGTGACTGAGTTCGGGTTCGTCCGGGTCGCCCCACTGTGCCAAAAGGAGTTGCTGGACCTGTTCCACCAATGGCGGTGGAATGTCATCAATCGAGTCAAATTTTAAGATTTGAATCATACGTCGTGTGGCAATCTGTTGCCGAAGCATTTTCTATGGGGGCAGATGGTGGCGACAAGTCGCCACCAGTAAAAGCGGCGACAAGTCGCCGCACTCCAAATTTCAAACGCGGTTACGCCAGGACAAACCAGCCACCTTCCCGAATACGCTGGGCTGCCCGCACGATGGCCTGCGCAATTTTGGCACCTCCAACCAGGGAAGGCTCAATTGGGTTGGCAAAATCCTCCGGACTGGCGCAAATCCGGCGCAAATCAATCACCGGAAGCTGTTGCTCCAACGCCACCCGCAGAATCACGTCATTATATACAGCCAGCACCGGCTTGGCGGCCCGTTGAATATCGGGTTCGGGAAATTGCGGATAATAGATGGTGCAAACCACCAGCGGCAATTGCAGGTTCTGCAGGTGTGCAATTGTGTGGCGGTATTCTTCTTCAAACTGCTCCAGGCTTGTCGCCAGACTGAGCAGGCTGGCGGAAAACGTGCCCAGCGGTTGGTCAAACAGGAACAGTTCCTGCAAGGCGTTGTTTCCACCAGCACTCAAAACAAGCACGGTTGCATCCGGTGGGAGGGCTCCGGTCTGCGCGAGAACATTCCGGGCCAGGCTGCCGTCAACTGCGCGGAGCGTTGCCTTCCAGGTGGATGGAATGAGCTTTCCAAGCTGCTGCACCACGTCAGGTCCGGACACGTAGGCTTTGTTGTCGAAAATCGAGTCACCAAATAAAACAATGTGTTCCATAACAAAACATGAATAGGAAAAAGACAGAATTGAGAGCGGCATTCAACCGGGAAGATGATGTTGTGCGAAATTTGGCGGGAAAATGTTCAATCGGATTGTGACAGACTGAGGCCGGAATTCAATTTCGAGCAGACCGAAAAGCCCGGATTTTGTTGTAACAGTCAACGGATGATTCCTGTGGATTGTAGCCTTCCAGTTTGTTGGCCTCATCCGGAAAAACCAGCCGGAGGGCATCCCAACCGTACACCCGCTCCAATGGCTCACCTGATTCAAGCATCGTCAGAATCTGTTCCAGTTTGGCAAAAACGTCTTCACCCCGGCCTGCCAATTGCAGCAAGGCCATGCTTTGCCGGAAATTCCATTCAGGTTCAGCGACAATTTCCCATAACCGTTCGGTTGAGCTGTTTTCCAGGTCTTTGAAAAAGGCCCGCATTGCCAAACGTTCGGGGAGCAACCCGATGATTCCGCCAAGATACAGTCCCAGCAAACCGCCAATGACGGCTCCGGTGATGCCGAAATATTTCCATCCCAAGGTTCCGCCCACATTTCCCCCAATGATGAGGCCCAGCCAATTGAACAGGTGGAAGATGGTGATTCGGGTATACACAAACGGTTGCATAAGGAATTTGTCCAATAAGAACCTGACAGCTATGCTGAGTTTCGCTAAAAGTATGAGGGAATGCCGAGCCTGACGGGCTTGAACCCTTGACAGGTTTGGTCCTTCTTTCAACAATCAGGTTCCGGATGAGAACAGATTATGCCCAATCAGGTCAAAATTGAGTTTGCCAAACCCCAGGAGTTTGTGGAAGCCATTCGGGCTTTGAGTTTGCCGTCTGTGACGGAAATGGAGGTGGTGCCGGTTCCTGATGGAATTCTCCTGCGGCCAATCGTTTCTCACCTGCCAACAGACCCAACTGAATTGCGGGGAAAATTTACGGCTTTGGCTGAGCAATGGAATGCGGAAAAAGGGCCGCATTCATTGGTTTGTGATTTGGTCAACCATCCTGCCTACCGGGAAATCATTGGTTTTGGACCAGCAGTCATTCCCTTGATTCTGGAACGGTTGGAAGTTCATTTGGAAGACTGGTTTCCAGCTTTGACGGCAATTACCGGAATTGACCCGGTACCTTTGCAGAGTGCCGGAAATCTTGACGAAATGGCGCACGCCTGGAAAAAATGGGGACGGGAACATGGATACTGGCCTCCCGTCGTTTAACCGCTGGTTTCCCAAACTGAAGAAAACCGGATATTCCGTCACCAGTGAACGAACTGCCCGGTACAACTGTTTTTCCTGGGTACTCGGAATCACCGACCGGAAAATGTCTCCGGAAGCATCACCTCATTACTTCTGGCCCGAAGGTGTCCCCCGTGGTTACAGTCTGGAGGATTTCATCGCAGCCTATGCTGTCTTTGGGTTTTCTGTTTGCGGCCTGGATGACACTTTTGAGAAAGGCTTTGAAAAAATTGCCTTGTACGGGTTTGAAAATCAGCCTAAACATGCGGCGCTGCAAAAAGAAACGGATACCTGGACCAGTAAAATCGGTGATTTCGAGGATATTGAGCATACACTGGCAGGTTTAAGCGGCAACGAGTATTACGGTGAGGTACTGGTGATTCTCAAACGCCCTCAACTGCCGCCGCCCCTTCCTTGACAGTCTGCCCCATTCCCACCACAATCGGCGTTTCATTTTAACCTGGAGAACGAATGCATGACATCTGCACAGACGCAAAGCGATGCAGTCTGCGCCAAGGTGTGTTCGCTGGCGGAATTGGTCGCCATTCGCACCCGTTTGAAAGCCGAGGGCAAGCGCGTTGTGTTTACCAACGGCTGTTTTGACCTGATGCACCCCGGCCATGTGCGCTACCTGCGCGAAGCCCGCAAACTGGGCGATGCGCTGATTGTGGCCATCAACAGTGACCGCAGCGTGAGCGAACTGAAAGGCCCGGCCCGTCCGATTTTGCGCGAAATGGAGCGGGCGGAAGTTTTGGCGGCGCTCGAAATGGTTGATTTTGTTGTGGTTTTTGACGACCTCGACCCACGGGCGACGATTGTCGCGCTCCTGCCCGACGTTTTAGTCAAAGGCGGCGACTGGGACCTGAGCCAAATTATTGGCCGCGAAGAAGTCGAAGCCGCTGGTGGACTGGTCACTCCGCTGCCGTTCGTGCCGGGAGTTTCCACCACTGAAATCGTCGCGCGGATTTTGCAGGGAGTACAGCCCTCCTAAATTTTTACCCACAAAGAACAAGGTTTTTTGGATTCCGTGTCAGTTACAGCTACATCCACCATCCCACCGATTTTTTCCGACTTCATCCAGAATGAAACCGGACAGGCGCTCCAGCGGCAGTTGCGGGAAAACCGCCGTTGTATTGTGCTTTCGGGGCTGACGGGCAGTGTCCGTGGTCTGGCACTGGCCTATGTGCAGGCCGCCACGAAAAAGCGGGTTGCCTACGTGTTGCCGACGCCGGAGGACATTGAAGCCATCGAAGCCGATGTGCGCTATTTCACCCGGCTGGTTCATGCCACTCCAACCGGAGAACATGACGGCGTGTTCATCTTTCCGGTGACGGAGGGCGGTCCCTATCACAGCGCCCCACCACACCCGGATGTCCTTGAAGCCCGTGCCCTGGCGCTGACCACCCTCACGGAAAAAGCCGGAAAAATCTGCCTGCTTCCGGCGCGGGCACTGGTTGAACGGATTCTTTCACCCAAAAACCTGAGCATTGTCAGCCTCACGTTGACTGTCGGTGAAGAATACCCGGTGGATGACATACTCGCACTCCTCAGCGAAGTCGGCTATTACCGGCGCGAACCGGTCGGTTCGGTCGGTGAGTTCAGCCAGAGGGGCGGCATCCTTGATTTTTATTCACCAGCGCATCCAAATCCGATTCGGATGGAGTTTTACGGCGACACGCTTGAATCCATCCGGGAATTTGACCCGGATTCGCAACGTTCAATTACCAAGCGCGACCAGTGCCAGCTTGTGCCAATGAAGGAACTGGCCACCGTCAAGGCGGATTTTCTGGCCTGGGCCAAAGCCGCCAAAGAACGCTGGACGGAAGACCGGTTCGCCTACGGATTGCGCGGCAGGCTGGAATTTGCCGAACGGGGCGAACAGTTTCCCGATTGGGAATATCTGCTGCCGCTGGTGCGTCCGTTGGACGGCTCGATTTTTGATTATCTCACGGACATGCTCCTGGTGGTGGACGAACCGGCTGCCGTTGAGCAAATGATTGGCACCTACCGGAAAAACCTGTCCCAGCGGTTTCGCGGAGCGGATGACGCCGGGGAGTTGGTGTTGTCGCCCGAATTCTTTATACATCCGGTCGAACTTCTGCGCGAACGCATCGAAGCCAGCCAGCGGGTCGAAATCCGGGTTTTGGGTGTGCAGGCAGCAATGGTGGATACCGGTTTCCTGACTGACGGGAGTGAGTTAAGAAGTCTGGGGAGTCTGGGGAGTCTGGGGAGTCAAAATCCGGAAAACCGGGTTTCGGGTTCCGGGTTCCGGGTTCCGGGGTTGGAGACCTCAAATCAATCGGAGTCTCAAGACGAGAATTTAGAGACTCCCAAGACTCCCGAGACGCTCCAGACTCCCGAGACTCCGTTGTATTTGTTTCCTTTGGAAGCCAATCAGCCTGAAATCAGGTTCAAAGTTCAGCAGGGCCGCCGCTATCATGGCCGGATTCAGCAACTGGTCCAGGGATTGCGGGAAATCCGGCAAAAAGGCGAAACGACCCTGCTGGTGATGCCGTCGCTTGGGGTGGCCGAACGGGTGGCCGACATGCTCAAAGAGTATGAGGTCAATGCTTTGCTCTTTCCCGAACCGACGCAGTTGATGGCCTCGGATTCGGTTTTTGCGAAAGCCTCCTGCGTGGTAACCGTGGGTGGTGTGGTGTCGGGGTTTGATGCTCCGAACTTTGGGCTTCATGTCATTGTTGAGCGGGATATTTTCGACGAAGCGGCCTCGGTTGAGGAAGTCCGCCTGACTCCGGGCGGCAAAACCCGGCGCAAGACCTCCCTCAGCAGCTTTCTGTCAGATTTCCGGGATTTGAAAATCGGCGATTACGTGGTTCACGTTGACCACGGTATCGGGCGCTATCGCGGCTTGCAGCAAATCCAGGTGGACCCGCGCCAGCCGGCGCACGAGTTCATGCTGCTTACCTATGCGGATGACGCCAAACTGTTCGTCCCGGTGGAACGACTGGATTTGGTGCAGAAATATTCCAGTGCCGAGACTGGTCAGGCTCCGCAACTCGACAAGCTGGGCGGCATCGGCTGGGCCAAAACCAAGGCCAAAGTCAAGCGGGCCATGCGCGACATGGCTGAAGAACTGCTGAAACTCTATGCCGAGCGACGGCTGGTCCGGGGCCATGCCTTTTCGCCGGATGGTCCCTGGCAACAGGAGTTTGAAGAAGCCTTTCCTTTTGAATTGACACAGGACCAGGCACAGGCCGTGACGGAAATCAAAACCGACCTTGAAACCGATGGCCCGATGGACCGCCTGCTCTGCGGCGATGTGGGCTTTGGCAAAACCGAGGTGGCCATGCGGGCGGCCTTCAAAGCCGTGATGGATTCGAAGCAGGTGGCGGTGCTGACGCCGACGACGGTTTTGGCCTACCAGCACTGGAAAACCTTTCGGGAGCGGTTTGCTTCCTTTCCCGTCAACATCGAAATGGTTTCGCGCTTTCGCACCCCGAAGGAACAAAAACAGACCGTGGAACGGTTGGCACGCGGTGAAGTGGACATCCTGGTAGGAACCCACCGGATTCTGTCAAAAGATGTTGAATTCCGCGATTTGGGATTGGTCGTGATTGACGAGGAGCAGCGTTTTGGGGTCGCCCATAAGGAAAAACTGAAACACCTGCGCCGGAAAGTGGATGTGCTGACGCTTTCAGCCACACCGATTCCGCGCACGCTCAACATGTCGCTGGCCGGACTGCGGGATATGTCGGTGATTGAAACTCCGCCGCGTGACCGGCTGCCGATTCATACGGTGGTGGCCCAATTTTCCGAACCGGTGGTCAAAGGTGCAGTGGATTTGGAACTGGCCCGTGGCGGACAGGTCTTTTTCGTTCATAACCGGGTGGAAAGCATCAACACCATCGCCGCCCTGTTGCAACGATTGGTTCCCCAGGCACGCATCGGCGTTGGTCACGGGCAAATGGGGGAAAAAGATTTGGAATCCGTCATGATGAAATTCGTCCAACACGAATTTGATATTTTGGTTTCCACCACGATTATCGAAAACGGGATTGATATTCCACTGGCCAATACCATCATCATCAACCATGCGGAGCATTACGGCCTGGCTCAGTTGTACCAATTGCGCGGGCGGGTCGGACGCTCCAGCCGCCGGGCCTACGCCTATTTGTTGATTCCACCCGAAGGCCAGCTTTCGCAGATTTCGCGGCAACGGCTGGCAGCCATTCGGGAATATTCCGATTTGGGGGCTGGTTTCCGGATTGCGGCGCTCGACCTGGAGTTGCGCGGGGCAGGGAATATGCTGGGCGGTGAGCAATCGGGCTTCCTCGATTCGGTCGGGTTTGACCTCTACTGCCAAATGCTTGACCACACGGTCAAGGAACTGCGCGGCACCGTGACCGAAGATGATGTCAATACAGCCATCAATCTGAAATTCGATATCCGGTTGCCGGAAAGTTACATCGAAGATGTGGGGCAGCGGTTGCGCACCTATAAACGGATTTCCTCGGCGGCCAACGATATGGTGCTTGAAAAACTCGGCCAGGAGCTTGACGACCGTTACGGCCCACGCCCCGAACAGGTGGAAAATCTGTTCGAATATTCACGCCTGCGGCGCAAAGCCTCTCCCATGGGGGTTGTCTCAATGGATTTTGAAGGCGGCGTGCTCATGGTCAAATTCAGCGACAAAGCCCGGATTGACAAAGAAAAACTGCTCGCGTTCATTGGTGCGCGCAAAAATATTTCGTTCTCACCAACAGGTTTGCTGAAAATACCCATTCAGGCAACCGGCAGGAGCCAGCTCTTTGCCGGTGTTCATGAATTTCTGAACGCTGTGTGTTTGGACGAGCCAGCCGATTGAAGGCAGGTGCGATGTGTGTTTCATTTTTGTATAAACTGCGTATTTCGCGGTTAAAAAATCCAGTTTTGATAGTCCAAGTATTTTATAGAAACTCGACATGATGATGGTTCAACCCAAAACTTCTTTTCGCCGCCGATTCCGGAATGTGGCGTTCTTCTGTCTGCTTGCCTGTGGCCTGCTGAATGGTTGTAAAACGCCAACCACAGCGCCGACGCCTGCCGGTGGTGAATCTCCAATTGTGGCAACGGTCAATGGAAAGTCCTTGACGAAGGCGGCATTTGAGACCTACATGGCGGTTCGCACCGGCACTTTGCAGGCGGACGGCCTCTCCGCCAAGGTCAAAAGCCAGATGCTCGATGAATTTATTGAGCGGGAAATCAAGGTTGAAGCTGCCCTCCAGCGGGGATTGAAACCGGCGGAAACCACTCAACCGGTTCCGTCTGCCGGGGCTGTGGGAGAAACCACGATTCCACCCGCCATGCGCGAACAGGAACAAAAAGCCGATGCCCTGAGCAAGAGCTTTGACCAGACGGCGGCTTCAAATATCCAACTGGCCTCCAAAGAAGACGTAAACAAGTTTTATGAGGCGAATAAAACCGATTTTGAACGCAACGGATTTTACGTGCGGGAAATCAGAGTGGAGTCGGATGCCCTGATTCAGGAAATCGCTCAAAAACTTAAATCCAACACCGCTTCATTTGTTGAGCTGGCGCGCAAGCATTCGCAAAGTCCAAACGCACGCCACGGAGGACTCAATTATTACGACCGGGGCCAGCTTCCGCCCGAACTGGAAGAGCCGGTTTTGGCCTTGCGTCCCGGTGAAATCAGCAAAGTCTTGCATACCAGTTTCGGCTACCATATTTTCAAACTTGAACGAATGGCCGAGCCGTTGCCGTTTGAGAGTGTCCGGGACGACATCCAGGACAAGGTGACTCAGGCACGCCAACAGGAAAGCGTCGAGAAAGAAACCAAACGGGTGGTTTCCGAGGCAAAAGTTGAAATCCGGGAAGCCGTTTTGGGATTTCCTTATGAGGGGAAATTCAAACGGTGAACAACAAAAACCATTCACCCTTTACTATTTTGTAACTCATCTGGGTGTGGAATTTCCTTTGGTGTTGGTTGACCCAACGCATAAGTGGTCACAAGCACAAGCGCATCTTGCAAGTGGCCAATC
This sequence comes from Blastocatellia bacterium, assembly GCA_019695185.1. Taxonomy (GTDB): domain Bacteria; phylum Acidobacteriota; class Blastocatellia; order Chloracidobacteriales; family Chloracidobacteriaceae; genus JAIBAN01. The sequence goes on from JAIBAN010000029.1 coordinate 13,207, forward strand.
GCAAATCGCAAATGATTGATAAGGAAGGTTGTATGTCTTCAAATCGCCAGATTGCGCCGGGGAAAACGGGTTATCCTCGGTTTTCCATGTTTTTATCATTTTGCCTGGGAGTGGTTTTTGTGGCATCCGCTCTGGGACAGGAACCGCAGGTGGTTGATGAAACCATCGCCCGCGTCAATCGGGATTTGATTACCCGTTCACTCTATGACTCGGAGGTGAAAAAAGTCAGAGACCAGTTGGAACGTGACTTTCCCAACGACAAACCCAAGCAGGATGAAGCCCTGAACAAATTAAAACCCAAAATTTTACCTTCGTTGATCGAAGAAAAGCTGATTTCCCAACGGGCTGATGAACTGGGTATCAACGTCGAAGCGGAAATCAACCAGCAAATCATCGCCCTCTGCAAAGAAAACAAAATTGATTCGTTGACGGATTGCCAGACTGCAATGGAACGCGAAGGGCTTTCGTTGGATTCCATCAAAGCCAACCTGCGCACGACTTTTCAACGGCGGGCGGTTTTGTCACAGGAAGTGTTTGGTCCTACCCTCGAAAAAATCACGGAAAAAGAAAAGCGCGACTTTTACGAGGCCAACAAAGATAAATTCATTGTTCCGGGTGAGGTGAAACTCTTTGAGATTTACGTCAGTTTCAAAGCTGAAACCCAGGCTCAGGCGGAAACCCGGATTCGACAGGCACTGGATGATTTGAAAGCAGGCAAGGATTTTGGGGCAACAGCCCGGCGTTACTCAGATGACAATCGGGCTTCCCGGTTGAAAGATGGTGAAATGCCGTCTTTCAAGGAAAACGAGCTTTCCGACTGGCTCAAAAAGGAAGTGGATAAAATCAAACCGGGCCAATATACGTCAATTATCAAGCTTCAGAATGCTTACCAGATTTTCAAACTGGAAAGCCGGATTGAGACCAAGCCCCGTTCTTTTGAAGAAATGGCCCCGGAAATTGCCTACAATTTGGCATATGAAAAAAGCTCCGACAAATTCAAAGTCTACATTGCCAAGCTGCGCAAACAGTCCTTTGTGGTAGTGCGCGAAGAGTTTCGCGGCCAGGACCAACTGAACACCGACTAGGGCAAATAACCTGCTGAATTGAGAAGTTCGAATTGAGAATTGAGAAGTTCGAATTGAGAATTGAGAATTTTGGTTAACTCCCAAGACTCCCAAGACTCCCAAGGCTCCCAAGACTTCTGGCTCTTGGTTCTCAATTCTCAATTCTCAACGTCGCCTACCTCGCCAAACTCCTGGGCTCCGAAAATCGCTTCCTTGTGGCGATAGAATTTGAATTCCAGCAGGTTGTGGAACGGGTCTTCCAGAAAAAAGGTCCGGTGTTCCAGTGGTTTCCCTTCAAACCGTACTTTCGGTTGCTGGAAAAAGTTTAGCTGGCGGGTTCGAACCCGTTCCAGCAAAGCCTCCCAATCGGCTTCCGCTTCAAAAATCAATCCAAAATGACGAGGGTAGATACTGCCCTGTGGTTCCGTCGGTTGACTGGTTTTATGGGCCACAATCTGGTTTCCCGCCAGATTGAGAATGACGGAATGGTCGGTTTCCCGTCCAATGGCACACCCCAACCCTGCACCATAGTAAGCTTTGGTCTGTTCAATATCGGTCACTGGGAAAGCAAGGTGAAAAAAAGTGTTGGGCATAGGACTTCAGGGTTCAGGGCTCAGGGTTCAGGGCTCAGGGCTCAGGGCTCAGGGTTCAGGGTTCAGGGTTTTCGAATACCAGCAGATTTGAAGCTCTGGATGAGGTTTTCATTGTCAATTGTCCATTGTCAATTATCCATTCAAAAAACCCTGAACCCTGGACCCTCACTCCAGTATTTTACGCTGGCACCAAGGCTGTCACCCGGCGGGCACGGACCGCCTGAGCCAAATTCGTGAGTACGGTTTCCGTGTCTTCCCAGCCGATACAGGCATCAGTGATGCTTTGCCCATAGCGCAATGGTTTATCGGGTCGGGCATCCTGCCGTCCGGCTACCAAATGACTTTCCACCATGACACCAATCAGATTGGTGTTTCCTGCCGAGACCTGTTCGCAAACATCTTGGCAGACTTCAATTTGGCGCAAATGGTCTTTATTGGAGTTGGCATGGCTGCAATCAACCATGATGCGAGCCGGCAGATTCGCCTTTTCCATCAATGAAACGGCGTGGGCAACATGCTCGGCGTCGTAATTTGGTGCCCGCCCGCCCCGTAAAATCACGTGACAGTCCGGATTTCCGGCAGTTTCAAAAATGGCCGATTGGCCTTGTTTTGTATGTGACAGGAAATAATGCGGATGGGTGGCGGCCCGTACGGCATCCACCGCGATTTGCAGCGTTCCGCCGGTTCCGTTTTTGAATCCGACCGGGCAGGAAAGCCCTGAAGCCAGTTCGCGGTGGGATTGGCTTTCGGTGGTACGGGCTCCGATGGCTCCCCAACTGATAAGTTCGGCGGTGTATTGTGGTGAAATCAAATCCACAAACTCGCTCCCCGCCGGGACGCCCATTTCGGCCAAGTCAACCAGCAGTTTCCGGGCCAGTTTCAATCCGTCGTTGATTTTCGAACTGCCGTCAATATAGGGGTCGTTAATCAACCCTTTCCAGCCCACGGTCGTGCGCGGTTTTTCAAAATAGACCCGCATCACGATACATAAATCATCCTTGAACTCTTCGACTTTGGCCTTGAGCAAGGTGGCATATTCGCAGGCTGCTTTGACATCGTGAATCGAACAGGGGCCGACCACAACCAGCAGGCGGTCATCCGTCCGGTTCAAAATGTTGCGAATTGCCTGACGGGCATGAAAAACCGTTTCAGAAGCGGTTTCGGAAACAGGGAACTCCTCCTGAAGGTAGGCCGGGGGCAATACGACCCGCACGGAGCGTATTCGAACGTCATCAGTTTGGTGCTTCATGGTCTTGGTGGTGGAATCTTTCTTGCTTCGAGATAAACGAGGAACTGAGCATAGGAAAAATTGGCCGGTGTGACAAGCCATCATTGGGGTTCAGGGTTCAGGGTTCAGGGTCCAGGGTTCAGGGTTCAGGGGCCAGGGTCCAGGGTTCAGGGTTCAGGGTTTTCGAATACCAGAAAATTTGATGTTCCGGATGGGGTTTAATTGTCAATTCTCAATTCTCAATTCTCAATTAAAAAGCCCCTGGACCCTGACCCCTGACCCCAGTGTTTATTTCTTCCGCTCAATTGTGAGTTTGGTCCGGATGCCTTCGGGCGTAAAACCAAAGCTCACATTCAGGGTTTTCAGGCTTTCGGTGAAATTGACAAACGGTTCCCTTTCACTGGCAACCGTGGGCTGATGCGGATTGGCCCGCGAGCCGTGAATGGAACAGCTTACCTGCCCGCTTTGCCGGTCAAACTGATAGGTTCCGGCGGATGGACAAAACGGCACATAGCCAAAGCGAGCCAAGGCTTCATCAGAGAGTTGTTCCGGACTGATTCCCAGCCAGTCAAGCAAAACCCGGTTGCCGGCCAGATTGGCCAGACAGGTTTCGCGCATCCGTTCCTGCCAGTGCGTGGAAGCCGCCGTGCGAATCCGGTCAAAATTTTCCGGACGCATTTCCAACAGGAGGTTGGCGGGTTGGGAAGCCGTGACCGTTCCAGTGCCGTTGAGTTGGGCGTCAATCAAATCGGTGAGCACATTCCGTTGCGTGGCAACCACCAGCTTTTTGCCGACAAACGCACAGAAAAGGCGAAAATCCACCACAAAAATCTGGAGTTTGAGCGTCCGGATTTCAACACCCCGGTAAGGATTCAGGGTGTAATCCTCAATTTGCAGAAACCGGTCACCCCGAATCTGTGATTGCCGGACGCCGGCCTGCACGGCCCGGTCAAACTGTTGTTTGGCCTGGGAAACGTCTTTGACATCCAGGGTGACATAAATCGGCAATGTCAGGGCAGATAAAATGCTGCCAATGAAAAAGCTGTCACCCCGGCGAACCACTCCTGTTCCCAACAGGTCCCGCGAAACGGATTCTCCAAAAGTGAAAAGCGGTGCCGCGTCACAGATATTGAGGGTCATTGCGTCACCCAGGGTTTGGGTCAAGGCTTCCGCTGCTTTGCCATTGCGGTCAAAGAGGACATCCCGCAGCATATTTTTTACTTCGGGACTGTTGGCCGGGATTTTGAATCCAACCGTTCCAATGGTTTGGCCGGTGCGAAGCAGCTCCATCCGGACTGGTTCACCCCCTGCTGTTTCGCGCACACCGTTGTAAATGCTGTTCTCAATCAAGGGCAGAATGCAGGTTTCGACCTCAATTTTCTCTTTCAGCCGGAAGCGGATGCCCACCGGGTCGAAAAAACGGCTCCAGTATTGGTTGTATTCCTCCACAAACCGTTTGTATCCATCGGCTTCGCCCTGTGTGGCATCCGTCAGCGGGATTTCCACCAGAGGTGTCAGGTAGCGGAACGAACCATGCACGGAACAAGCTGCTTCACCGTTTTCCCGAAACGTGTAGCGTCCGCCCGCCGGGCAAATCTGGTCCTCTTCATCCAGCAGTTTATGGGCGGTCAAATCCGCGATGGTGGCTGACTTACCGGTTTCAATCCGCTGGTGCAACTGGCCGTACCCCATTTCTCGCAAGTGCGAAACGCAAATCAATTGGCGCAGGCGATTGATTTTCTGTTCCGGTCCGACCACCCGCCGGATGAACGCATCAGACAGATAGAGGAATCCATCTTCCTCTTTTTCAGTACCGGGAAAAACCGTCCGCATGTACCGAAAATCCCCGGCGGTTTTGAGCGAAGCGCGTTTCCCGCTGGAAACATCCAGCATCCGTTGCAACCCGGCCAGTGAGTTTGAATAGATGGCGCAGGCTCCCACCGTGGTCCGATAGGAAGACACGCTCCGGTCCGCTGTGCGGAAGTAATCAATCGAACTGTCACCATATTTGACCGTCCCGGTTTCCGCTTCCGGATGTTTTTTCTGGATGTTGGAACGATGCAACTGCATGGCCGATTCAAAAAGCGCGGTATTTTTCACCTGAAAGAGCACCGTCACATCATTGCCATCGGTCAGGAACGGGTCGTTTCCGGTAAAACCGATTTCACCAATCACCAAATCACCAAAGAGCCGGGTCAGGGTGGAAAGTTCAATCGCCAGTTGACCCAAAATCCGGTCTTTGACTTTGCGGTCGCGGGATGTGACATCCATGGACTGCAACAGGCTGGTGCCCCAGTTGTCCAACAGGTCCGAGAGTTCGATTTCAGCCCGCAGGTTGGAAAAATGGAGGTAATACTGGTCATGGGGAACAAGTCCGGCCATGTCAAACATGACCGGTTCACGTCCTTTGAGCATTTCCTCAAACGGATGCGATTTGATATTCGGGCCGGAAAGCTTGGCAAGTGGTACCCGCCCTGTGGCGGTTTCATCCGTTGGCCGCAGAATCTTGTTGGCCTGCAAAGATTCCTCAATTGCCAGCCCGCCGGTGGTTACGGAAAACAAATCCACTTGGCTGGTTTCCCCCTGTGAAACAATGGAGCCACGTTGCAGGCGTCCCAGAAATTCAGGCGGTTCAACCTCGTATTGGCGGGCGACGCGGTGGATTTCATAGATGTGAAACCGGGTTTCCCCGCCGTAAATGGCTTCGACGCCAAGAGCAGTCATCCAGGCACGAGCCCAACCCTTGACCAAATCCGGGTTGGCCGGGAGTTTGGCCGGTGGCTGCACCGGAATGGTGGCCAGCACTTTGGCGGGTTCGTCTCCCTTGGGAACCAGCACCACGGCGATTTCCGCCGGGCCTGATGAGCGCAGGCGGCCAAAGACTTCAATCCAGGCAGCGGGTTTGTCTTCCGTCATGCCGCCCTTCCAATCAACTTGCGGCGCTTCCTGCTGCACTTGAGCCAGCTTTTGCTGTAAGGCGGTTTGCTGTTTGCGCAAGGACTCAAGGTCCTTATTGGTGGCGGAAAGTTGCGCCTGGACTTCGGTGCGCAGCCCGGCGGCCAGGGATTTTTCTTCCAGCAGGGCTTTCAACCCGCTGGCCCGACTTTCCTGCTTGGACATTTTTTCGGCAACCCCGTTCAGTTGGGTATAGAGGTCGGTTTGTTTTTTATTCCACTCGTCATATTTTTGCTGGTCACCGGGGGAAAGCCGCCCTTCCGTGCTTTTGAGCGACCCTGTGTCATACATCACGGAGACGGCAAAAGCATTTGCATCACGGGAACGGGCTGTCACCCGCCAGATGTCGTGGTCGCCTAAAATTTCACGTCCCACTCGCACGCGAAACACCTGGGTGTCGCCTTGGGAGCCGAATTCAATCGGAGAGGATTGGGAAACCGGGCCAGCCGGTAGGGCAAGCGGGTCTGCGAAAACGGTTGTGTAAAACAGGGAATTGGCGGTTGTCAGTATCAGAAAGGTCAAACAGGACCAGAGGAATTTCCTCAGAGCAAGCCTTGAAGAGGAAAGCATAACGCAGGTCACCTCGTTGAAAAGGGAAGATTGGGGGCTGTGGAGAAACAGGGTGGGGCTGAGGATATGCCACACCATAGCACAGGTGCCGGGGAACATGTTGCACTTTTCAAATTGCCCCAACCAGCAGGCAGCCTGGAATCGAGTGCCGGCGGAGTGGAGGCGCTGACAAAATTTTACACACCAACGAGTTGACACGGTGCGCCAGCCAAATGCAAGATGCGCCCTTATTCCATTTGGCCCTCAACACGGCCCTCCGGTCGTCTTTTTTCAATCACTCAAGCCAATTTCCTATGAACCGACGTGTCTCTTCGTTTACCGCCCTGCTGTTTGTTTTCCTTTTGTTGGTCAGTGTGCATACCAAAGCCCAGATTGACCGGCCCGGCGAGTTGATGAATGTCAATTCCTATGCCATCACCAATGCCAAAATCGTGACGGCGGCAGGTACGCCGATTGACAAAGGCACCGTCATCATTCGTGACGGGCTGATTCGGGCGGTGGGAACAGATGTGAAAATTCCCTCTGATGTGCGCGTTATTGACGGGGCCGGGTTGACTGTTTATCCAGGCTTGATTGATACGGTGACCAATCTCGGCATTCCGGCACAGCAACAGGCTGCAACCGGTGGCCGTCCCGGAGCTTCACCCCGCGAGGACTTTCAGCAATTGCTGGCCAATGCCGGACAGTCAGCTCCGGTTGTCAAAGCCGAAGCAACCGCAGCCGAACAAATCAAGCCGGGCGGGGACCAGGTGGAAAGCTGGCGTAATGCCGGGTTCACTTCCGTGCTTTCAATTCCCCGTGACGGCATTGTGCTGGGGCAATCTGCCGTCATCAATCTGGCCGGAGACAAGGCGGAAGACCTGGTGGCTCGGACCCCGGTGGCCCTTCACATCAGCTTTGCCCAGCCGCGCTTCAGTTTTGGTTACCCCAATTCCCTGATGGGCGTGATTACGGTCATCCGCCAGTCATTTCTGGACGCCAAACATTACGCCACATTGCAGGAGCAATACCGGGCCAACCCGCGCGGACTGAAACGCCCGGACTTTGACCGCTCGTTGGAAGCCCTGCTGCCAGCCCTCAAAGGCGACATGCCGGTGATTTTTACAGCGGACTCGGAGCGGGAAATTCACCGGGCTCTGGATATTGCCCAGGAATTCAATTTGAAGGCGGTGATTGCAGGCGGGAGCGAGTCGTACAAATGCGTCGAACGGCTCCAGCGGATGAATGTGCCGGTGTTGCTGTCGCTGAATTTTCCCAAACGGAACACCAGCGACAATCCCGAAGCTGACCCGGAATCAATGGAAGTTCTGCGCGCCCGTGCTGCCGCGCCGAAAACCGCCGGGAAACTGGCGGCGGCAAAAATCCCCTTTGCTTTTCAGTCGGGTGGGATGACCAGCATTGCCGATTTTTTGGCCAATGTCCAAAAGTCCAAGGAAAACGGCTTGGATGCGGCGGAAGCTGTGCAGGCCATGACGATGCGGGCGGCTGAACTGCTGGGCGTGGCCGACCGGTTGGGTTCGGTTGAAGTGGGTAAAATCGCCAATCTGACCGTGCTGCGGGGTGACATTTTTGACAGCAAGCGCAAAGTGGCCTATGTGTTTATTGATGGAAAACCGGTGAACCTCAAGGCTGCCGGTTCGACGGCCAGCGAAGTGAGCGGCAAATGGGCGCTCAAAACCGACCTGGGCGAAGGCGAAACGACACTTCAGGTCAATCTGAAACAGGAACAAGGCGCGTTGACTGCTGCTTTGCAGGCGAAAGGCGCACCGGACAAAGGACAACCAGCAGCCGCCCGCCGGACCGACGACAACAGCAGTTATCAGGTTCTCTTTACCCTGCCGTTGACAGTGGGCGGCCAAACCGTCGAAGGCGCATTCCGGGGGATTGTGGTTGGCAACGAAATGACCGGCACGCTTGAAATCAAAGGCCGCGCCCCGGTGAATTTCAGTGGCAAAAAGAGCGAGGAACGTCCGGCTCCCGGTGCTGGCGGCAAACCTGACGGAGCAGCACCGGTGGATGTGGCGGGCACCTGGAATCTGACCTTGAACGTCGGCGGCCAGACGCTGACCCCAACCCTGGTGCTCAAACAGCAGGGCGCAAGTGTAACCGGGACGCTGGTTTCACAATTTGGCCCGGCGGAACTTTCCGAAGGCACTGTGAATGGCAGTACCCTGACAGCCACAGCCACTGTGAACGTAGGGGGACAATCCCTCCGGATTTCCATCAATGGAACCGTCACCGGCAACCAGATGGAAGGCACCATTACCAGCCCGCAAGGGGCAATTCCGTTTACTGGAACAAAACCGTAAAACAGGGTTCAGGGTCTTTTGAATTGAGAATTGAGAATTGAGAATTGAGAATTGAGAATTGAGAATTGAGAATTGAGAATTGAAAACCAATTCACAACCTCGATTTTTCTGATAGGCGAACCCCCTGAACCCTGAACCCTGAACCCTAGACCCTAGACCCTGAACCCTGAACCCTGAACCCTGCTTTGCTTATGAAAAAACGACTTTTTGCATGTTTCTCACTTCTGTTGGTGCTCCTGGTGCAGACGCCGTTACCTGCCTGGGCGGGTTCCGGGGACCAGGAAAAACCAACCGAACTGGTTATTCGTGACGCCACGGTTTTGACTGCTTCGCACGGGACGCTGCAAGCCAGCGACATCCTGATTAAAAACGGCAAAATTGCAGCCGTGGGCAAGAACCTGAAAGCCAGTCCGAATGCAAAAGTCATTGATGCCAAGGGAAAGTTTGTGACGCCGGGCATCATTGACTGTCATTCCCATGCCATGCTCGATGCCGTCAACGAACTCTCGGAATCAGTAACTTCCATGTGCCGGATTCAGGATGTGCTGAATCCGACGGACCCGACGATTTACCGGGCGCTGGCCGGCGGGGTGACCGCCATGAATCTGTTGCATGGGTCGGCCAATGCCATCGGCGGACAGAATGCAGTGGTCAAAAACAAGTATGGCCATCCGGTCACGGATTTTGTCATTCCCGATGCGCCTCCGGGTATCAAATTCGCCTTGGGGGAAAATCCCAAACGGTCAAATTTCAACATCACCACCGGTCCCCGCCGCTATCCGGCCACTCGTATGGGGGTTGAGGAAATTATCCGCGAAGCCTTTGTCCGTGCCCGCGATTACAAGCATGCATGGGATGAATATCGCGCTGCGGTGGCCAAAGGCGACAAATCGGCACAGGAACCGCGCCGCGATTTGCAATTGGAACCGCTGGTGGAAGTGCTGGAAGGCAAACGTTATGTCCACTCCCACTGCTATCGGGCGGATGAAATCCTGATGTTGATTGGGATTGCCGACGAGTTCGGGTTTAAGGTGCGGACTTTTCAGCATAATCTGGAAGGCTACAAAGTAGCCCGCGAAATGGCCAAACATGGCGCGATGGCTTCGGTTTTTGTGGATATGTGGTCATACAAAATCGAAGCCTACGACGCGATTCCGTATTTGCCGGTGCTGTTGACCAGGGCCAGAGTCAACGTTTCCATCAATTCCGATTCCGGTGAACGGATTCGCCGCCTCAACATAGATGCGGCCAAAGCCATGAAATACGGCGACTTGACCGAAGAGGAAGCCTTGCGCATGGTGACGCTGAATCCGGCGATTCAACTCGGCATTGACAAACGCACCGGCTCGATTGATGTGGGCAAGGATGCTGACTTGGCTATTTGGAGCGCCCATCCGTTCAGTGTCTACAGTCATTGTGAGACAACCTTGATTGAAGGCGAAATTTTCTTTGACCGGGAGCAGGATCAGAACAAACGCGAAGCCCTTGCCAAAGAACGCGCCGAGCTTGAAAAAGATGAGTCCAACAAGGCCCGGCCCGGCGGCCCGCCGCCCGGAATTCCACCCCGCCGCCCCACTGAAAAAGGCGACAATTGCCTGCAAGGCACAGAGGAACATCAGCACTGAGAAACCATTCCGGGACTGAGGACTGAGGACTGAGGATTAAGGATTGTGAAAAGAGTTATGGTGATGAAACAGACTGTGAGTCGTTCGCTTTTCCGCTTGCTGGCCGGACTTTTGTTCGTTTTGTTGTCCACTTCAACCTGGGCGCAACAGCCGCTGGATTTGGCTCAGCGAGGAACCTTTGCCATTAAAAACGCCAAAATCGTGACCGTGAGCGGTGACACGATTGAGCGCGGCACCGTGGTCATTCGGGATGGCAAAATCGAGGCTGTGGGAGCCTCCGTGGCGGTTCCTTCCGGAGCCCAAAGTATTGATGGCACCGGACTCAGCGTGTATCCGGGCATGATTGACGCAGCCACGTCTTTGGGGTTGACCGAAATTCAGAGCGGTGCCGCCGGAGGGGTGGACACAACCGAAGTCGGTGAAATGAATCCGAGCGCATCGGCCATCGTGGCGGTCAATCCGCACAGTGCCCACGTCCGGGTGACCCGTGTCAATGGTGTGACAACCGTGGTGACGGCTCCCAACGGCGGCACGATTTCCGGTCAGGCGGCGGTTATCAATCTGTATGGAACTTCGCCCAAGGAAATGGCCTTGGTTCCGGCTGCCGGTCTGGTGCTCAACTTTCCCCGGTTGGTGGCTGGCGGCTTTGGCGGCTTTGGCGGCTTCCGGCAAAACACCCAGCCGAATATTGCAGAGGCCATCACCAATCGGGACAACCAGGTGGAACAACTGCGCAAGTTCTTCCAGGATGCCGCTGCCTATGCCAAAGCCCAGGAAGCCTATGCGGCTGACAAATCCTTGCCCCGCCCAACTACAAATCTGGCGCTGGCTGCCATGGTGCCGTATGTGAAAGGGGAAAAACCGATTTTCATTCACGCCGACCGGGAACGGGACATCAAGGCCGCTGTGCGTTTTGTGGATGATTTGAAGCTCAAAATGGTTTTGGTTGACGGTGGAGAAGCTGACAAAGCGGCGGCACTGCTCAAGGAGAAAAATATTCCGGTCGTGGTAACCGGAGTCCTAGCTGTTCCCCGACGGGATGACGATGCCTATGACGACCAGTATGCGCTGCCCGGCCACCTCCAAAAAGCAGGTGTTTCCTTTTGTATTTCAACCGGTGATGAAGGGTCTTCGGTTCGTGACCTGCCCTATCAGGCTGGCATGGCTGCCGCCTTCGGACTTTCGCCTGCCGAGGCACTCAAATCCGTGACCTTGTATCCGGCGCAGATTCTCGGACTGAGTGACAAACTCGGTTCCATCGAGCCAGGGAAAGTAGCCAATCTGGTGGTGACCGACGGCGATGTGCTTGAAGCCCGGACCCGCGTCAAATACCTGTTCATTGACGGACGGCAGGTGCCGTTGGTTTCACGGCACACGGAGCTTTACGAACAGTTTAAGCAGCGGAAATAACCTTACGAAGCTGTATGCGCCTTGATTTGTTTTTGAAAGTCAGTCGGTTGATTGTCCGCCGGACGGTGGCCCAGGAGGTCTGTGAAGCCGGAGCGGTCAAGGTCAACGGAGCCACCGCCAAACCGGCACGGGAAGTCCGGGTGGGAGATACCGTTGCCATTCGTCAGCGGGGACGGGTGAAAACCATTCGGGTGGCAGTTGTACCGGAATCCAAAACCATCCGTTGTGCCCCAACTGATTTGTACGAGCTTGTTTCCGAGGAAACCACCGGTTCGGAGCCGTTCCCAACATGAACCTGGATGACCAACACCTCCATACCTTGCAGGATGCCCTGGCTTTGTTAAAAGAAGCTGAAACCCGTTTGGCCTGGATTTTGGAAAACACCCCGGAAAGCACCCTCGACGATTTTGATGAAATGTGCGACACCTTGAGCGTGGCCGCCGCCCGCTTGCGGTATGTTCGTGTTTTTCTGGAAAAAACACCCGACGAAGAATTGGAAGACGATTTGGACCGCACCCTCAGCCCTGACGCATAATCAGTCCTCAGTCCTTGGCTCGTCCTCAGTCCTTTCCAGTTTGAGAGGGTTGTCAGGTGTGGTACACTGCACGCGCAAGTCACAGCCGGAACGTTCGATTCACGATCCTTCTCATTCATCACTACATTACAAGCCGGGAAATATACGTTTTGATAAAAGCAGATCAGGTCCAACCGTCTTGATCGGCCTGCCACGCTACGCCCATGAGATATTGTCCAATTTGCAAGCGATGTTACGAAGATACCGAAATGCGGTGTGCCAGTGACGGCTTGTTCCTCGTCGAGGCTTTTCCCGGCCCCCGTGCGGTGGATGGCAAATACCGCATTGATATGTTGCTGGGGCAGGGTGGAATGGGGTCGGTCTACAAGGCGACCCATCTTGAACTGGACCGGGTGATTGCCCTGAAAGTGGTCCTCCCTGATTTTGTTTCAAGCAATGAAACGCTGGAACGGTTTCGCCAGGAAGCACGGGCGGCGGCCCGGCTCAATCATCCGAATGTCATTGGCGTCTATGATTTCGGCGTGTTGCCCACCGGTCAGGCTTATTTGGCGATGGAATTGCTGCGCGGGCGGTCCCTGCGGGATGAAATTGAAGACCTGGGTATGCTGTCACCGGAACGGGTGGTGGAGATTCTCCGACCTGTGTGTGAAGCCGTTCATGCCGCCCATTGTGCCGGGGTCATTCACCGGGATTTGAAACCGGACAACATTGTGGTGGAAACCACCGATGCCGGGCACGAGTTGGTGAAAGTCGTGGATTTCGGGATTGCCAAGCTCAAAGAACGGCAGGGAATTCACTCGCTGAACCTGACGGAACCCGGTTTGGTGATGGGAACACCCCATTATATGTCGCCGGAACAATGTCGCGGTGAGGAACTGGACGCTCGTTCAGATGTCTACAGCCTTGGGGTGACCGCTTACGAAATGCTTTCCGGGCGGGTGCCGTTTGATGCTCCGACACCCTCGGCAGTGATTATTCAGCATGCCGTGGATCCACCCCGCAAATTGCGGTTGATACGGGAGGACCTCAGCGAGGTTCTGGAAACCGTGGTGATGAAGGCGCTTTCAAAAAATCGGGAAATGCGTCAGCAGTCGGCCATGGAACTGCTTTTGGAACTTGAACGGGCCGTGAATGAATCAAAAGAACCTGAAGCCCCGCCCCTGCCGCAACTCAATCAAGCCGACCGACCAACGCTTTCCCCGGAAATGGATTTTCTGGGAAATTCGGATGCCGCGCTGGCTGACATTGCCACGTTGTTCACCACAGGAAGGACACACATCGCGGTATCCTTAAAGTTGTCGGAAAGCGCCACCCTGACCGGCCATGAGCACGTGGTGAAATCACTGGATTACCTGCCGCAGTCGCATTTGCTCGTTTCCGCCAGCGGAGACGGCACCGTGCGGATTTGGGATACGGCTTTCCTTCAGGAACGGGCCGTCCTGCGAGGGCATGAATATTCGGTCAATGCCGCCATCTTTTCTCCGGACGGGGCCCGGATTGCTTCTGCCGGAGCCGACGGAACGGTCCGGCTCTGGATGGTGAAAGGGGAACGCGAGTTGATTGCGCTGGGGCATAAGGCTTCGGTGCGGGCCTTGAGTTTCGCTCCGGACGGAAGATGGCTGGCCTCTGCCTGTGACACGGAAATCAAGCTGTGGGATGCCGTCCGGTTTCGCCAGATTACCTTGCTGGAAGGGCATACCAAGACGGTTGAGGCCGTCAAGTTTTCACCTACCGGCAATATCCTGGCTTCCGGCAGCACCGACGATACCGTGCGGCTGTGGGATATGATTACCAAGACCGAAACGCAATCCCTCTTGCGGGCCGGTCATGCCATTACGGCACTCAAATATTCGCCGGATGGCCGTTATCTGGCTTCTGCCGGACGCGACCAGGTGATCTGCCTGTGGGATTTGGAAAATTTGTCTGAACCGTTTCAGGTTTTATGGGGCCATGATGAAGCAGTCAGAGCCATTGCTTTTTCTCCTGATGGTCGCTGGCTGGCTTCCGGTGACTGGAATGGGGAAATGCGGATTTGGGATTTAACCACTTTTGAAATTGTGGCTTCCAAGGAAGCCCATGACGGCTCAATTTTTGCCCTGAATTTCTCCCCGCAAGGTGACATCCTGGCTTCGGGCGGATACGACACCGTTATCAAGCTCTGGAAAATTGAAATCTAGTCAAGGACTGGTTTTGGTTTTGTGCGATAGACATCCGTGCTGAGGTATTTCAGACCCGAGTCAACCATTAGAGTCACGACCTTGGCCCCCGGCCCCAATCGCTTTCCGATTTCAATCGCAGCCAACACATTGGCTCCCGAAGAAGTCCCGGCAAAAAGGGCTTCTTCCCGCGCCAGCCGGCGGGCCATGGCTTTGGCATCCTCGGTTTTAACCGGCAGAATTTCGTCCACCAGCGCCGGTTCCCACAGCGGGGGAAGGTAGCCAATTCCCACCCCTTCGATTTTGTGAGGGCCAGCCGGACCTCCCAGCAAAACCGATGATTCAGCCGGTTCCACCACTCCAATTCTGACATTTGATTTATATTGCTTGAGCACAGTGGCGACTCCGCGCGAGGAAGCCCCGGTTCCCACCGAATGCACAAACGCGTCCACTTCGCCTTTGGTTTGACACCAGATTTCCTCACCCAACGGAAAATAACCGGCAATGCTGTCATGGTTGTTCAATTGGTCGGTCCAATAAACCTGAGGCTCAAGGCTCAATTGGCGGGCGGTTTCAATCATGTCCAGAATCAGTTTTTTGGTGGTGCGCCCGTCTTCGCTGGGAACAATGGTCAGTTCTGCTCCCAATGCAGCCATCTGGTCCAGCTTTTCCTGGCTGAAAGCATCAGAGGTGACAATCCGCAACCGGTATCCTTTGGCGGCACAGACAAGGGCCAGCGATGCCCCCGTGCTTCCTCCGGTATATTCAACCACCGTATCCCCCGGCTTGAGCCGCCCGTCGGCTTCCGCTCGTGAAATGACCGCCAGGGCCATCCGGTCTTTGACGCTGCCGGTTGGATTTTCCCACTCCAGTTTGACGAAAATATCAGCACATTGCGGGGGCACCACCTGACGAAGTTGAACCAGCGAAGTATTGCCGATGGCTTGCAGAATATTCATGAGGATGGTCCTTTGCCGGGGCAGCCTGAGTGACGGACTCGAAAACCGGGGCCACCGGTTCGGCTGAAAAAACCTGAGGGCGAATACCAGCCTCAACTGGATTCGCCCTCAGGTTTTTCCCGCTTGTAAAGAAAGTTTCAGGCAATAATAAAAGCGGATGACAGGATAAATTTATTTTTTCTCGCGGAAGAACATCATATAAACAATCGGACCGATGACCGGGAAAGCCAGGATAAGAACGACCAGAACAATTTTTTCCATCAAAGAACGGGTGCTGCTGCCGACCACGTCTCCGATTGAAATAATGTAAAGAGCCATCGCAATCAAATTAAAAAGCGTCACCATGATCGTTCGGTACCTCGCTGAAATGGTTAGGGATTGAGTTTGGGAAAGTTGTTCCGGGATACGTCACCCGCCAACCATTGGTTTCATAAATTTTTTACAACCCAGGCAACCCGGTGGCCGGTCCTTCGGTTCAATCCTGCGGTCCATAGTAATGACAGGCCGAAGTACAGGTTTCCGAGATGGTTACCCGGTGGAGGCAGGGGAGCGCCGGTGCCAGCCGTTCCCAAATCCAGCCGGCCAGAATTTCACTGGTCGGGTTTTCCAATCCTTCGATTTCGTTCAGAAAATAATGGTCCAGGCGTAACCGAACGGGGTCGCAGGCGACCTGAATCTCGGCAAAATCCATCAGCCAGCCGGTTTCCGGGTTGACCGGTCCGCGCACCACAACCTCCACCCGATAGCTGTGGCCATGCAAACGGCGGCATTTGTGACCGGGCGGGACGTTTGGCAACTGATGGGCGGCTTCAAAGGTAAAGGTTCTTGAAAGTTCAACTTCCACAGGTTTTTCGTCACTTGTTCAGGAAATACTCAGACTTGGCTGAGGGGCGGAACCGGTTGCCAGGTTACCCGGAAAGCAATGCTGTCGAGCTTTGCGGGCGGCAGCGATGGTTCCCGCGCCAAATGAAGTGACAATGCCACCGATGGAGGTTTATTTTCAACCTTTGCCAAAGAAAAACCGAATGGAGCACAAATCCGCCCGTATCTTTTTTCCATTTTCAGGTAATCAGCCGGTGCGAAATGTGAGTTTGGTTCATTTCCTGAATTCTTTGGTGCCCAGTGGCTTTCTTTTGAGGCTCCGCAGGCAGGTGAGGATTGTATGAAAATTCGATTTTTATCGGTGTTGTGTGTGGGGTTGTTGGGGCTGGTTGGGGCAGTCGGGGGTGGTCTTCATTCGTTTCAAACCACAGCCCAAACCGGTCCCAACTTGGTTCCCGGTGGTGTACAGGGATTTTGGGTTCCCGCTGAGGAACCACAGGCAGACTGTATCGGTCCGGTTGAACGAGCTGCTTTGGAGCGAACGTTGGCCGAATATGAACGCCAATCGGGTTCCCGGTGGAACCCGCACCAGGCAACTCCCCAACCGTATCGGTTTCTGCCCCAGGCCGGAACGCTATGGCAGGATTTGCTGGTGAGCAATTTCGTTGATTTGGATCCCGGTTCAGGTATCAGGGATTGGGATTGCACGGACTTCACCTACAATGGGCATCGTGGTCATGACATCAGTCTGCGCAGTTTCCGCGAACAGGAAATCGGCATCCCGGTTTTCGCTCTTCTGGATGGAAAAGTGGTGGATGCCCACGACGGTGAATTCGACCAGAACACGAGTTTTGACGACAACGCCCGAGCCAACTACGTGGTGCTGGACCACGGAAATTCCCAATTCACCTGGTATTATCATTTCAAGAAAAACAGCGTGGCGGTGAAAGTCGGCGACCAGGTCAAGGCCGGAACCCAACTCGGGCTTACCGGCAGCAGCGGATACAGTACCGGCCCGCACCTGCATCTGGAATCACGGTTTCGGGGAACCTGGTTTGAACCTTCCGTCGGGAGGTGCAACTCTGGAACCAGTACCTGGGTCAGCCAGACACCCATCCGGCGGGATACTTTTCTCTTTGATTTCTGTTTCAGTCGCCAGCCCTTCGGAAATGACGGCGGACTGCCGTTTGAAACAGTTCCCCGACTGGGAACTCTGGAGGCCGGAAACAGTCCGGTTTATTTTCGGATGCAGATTGGAAACCTGCCTGCCAACAGTACTTTCCGGGCCCGGTTTTTGCGTCCGGACGGTTCAACCGCCTTGGATTTTCCCGGCAGACTTGATTTCACCAACGGGAAAGCCTACCGGCAGGCGTATGCCTGGTTTTTCTTTAATTTTTCCCATACGGTGCCGGGAAACTGGAAACTGCAATTTGATGTGAATGCAACCACGGTGATTGAAGCACCCTTTACAGTGGTGGCCAGTTCAAGTCAAGCCAGCAATCGTCCGCCAAATCCAATTACCGTCAAATTTGATCCGGCTGAGCCGACTCCGGGAGATGTGATTTTCTGCCGGGTTCAGGGCGGCCCGCTGTTGCGTGACCCGGATTATGATGTGGTTCGGTACCGGTATCAGTGGCGGCGCAACGGGACAATCATTCGGGAGGTGGTCAGTGCCGGTCTGGCTGATGCCCTGCCACGCAATGAAGCCGCTGCCACGGATGAATTAACCTGCACTGTCACGCCCCTGGATGACACCTTGGCGGGTCCTGGCGCAACCGCCACAACCACGTTTGGCAGCACGCCGCCGGATCAGGAACCTCCACAGGTCAAGGTGCTTGTCCCAAGCGGCGGCGAAACCTTCAAATCCGGCAGTTCGGTCACCATCCAATGGCAATCAACTGATAACCTGGGGGTGGTGCGGCATGATGTGCTGCTTTCAACCGATGGCGGTGGGACGTTTCCTCTTGAAATTACCACCGGTTTGGCTGGAAACACCCAACAGTTTCTCTGGACCCTGTCTGCCACAATCGCAAAAACCTCGCAGGGTAAAATCAGGGTGGTGGCAACGGATGCAGCAGGTAACCAGGGCCGGGGCGAGAGTGATGGCGCTTTCAAAATCAAAGTCAGGAAAAAATAAAACCGATGCCGGGGAATCCTTCCGGCATCGGTTGGGAAGTGCTGGAGTGCTGTTTACGGTTATTCCTGATGAAACGAGCGATTCCGCAGGGTTCCGGCATTTTCTGCCAAAGCGCGGGCGGCCTGGACGGATTCAACCGCTTTGATGGTCTGGATATCCGCTTGCAGGCGGACTTCCATTCCGGCTTCGATGCCAAAGGCGGCGGTCACCACATTTTCACGAATGACACTGCGCACGTATTCCAGGTTTTCAGCCACCTGGGCGTCCGTCAGGTGCAGGTCCGGATTTTCCTTGAGATAGGCATTAAAGGCCGCAATGACTTTGTCGTTCACAACATATTCGTCAGCTTTGAGTCTATGACCATACTGGGTCTGGGTCACTCGAAAAGACTGCTGGTTGGGAACTTTCCCTCCCAAAAGCTGCCGCGAGAAGATGAATGCGGCATTCAGCAACCGGATTTGAACCGGTGTCAAAACCGGCTCTTTGATGGCTACGTCAGGAGTGATTCCGCCACCGGCATAGACCTTCCGTCCTGAATCGGTGGTTCGCTCCTCACCGGCTTTTTTGTACTCGTCTTTTTTGTGGGTGTAATCATAGAGCGAAAGTCCGGCATACTGACTTTGCACGCAACGCCCACTGGGGGTGTAATATTTGGCCGTGGTGAGCGTCAGTCCCGACCCGAACGACAGGCGTTTGACCGATTGAACCAATCCTTTGCCAAAACTGGGTTCCCCGACAATCAGCCCCCGGTCATGGTCCTGAATGGCTCCGGCCACAATTTCAGATGCAGAAGCCGTTCCGCCATTGATGAGAACCACCAATGCGTCATTATTCGGGGTTTGATTTTCCGAGAAATAATCGCGGGCTTCCCCGTCGGAAGTCCCCAGGCGGCCCTTTTGAGATAAAACTTTCAGGTCATGGGGCAGAAATGCACTCGCCACTTTGACTGCCTGGGTGAGCAGCCCACCTCCGTTTCCGCGCAAATCCAGAATCAGCGATTCCATCCCCTGCGATTGCAAGGATTTCAGCGCGGTCTGAAGTTCCTCATCTGTGGTGTGATTGAATCCGCCCAAGAGCGCGACATAACCAATCCCCGGACGAATCATAAAGGCATGCCGAATTGAGGGATAAGGCACCGCATCGCGGGCGATTTTGAAGGTCAAGGGCTTGGGCACTCCGACGCGTTCCACTGTAATTTCAACAAATTCGCCCTGAGGACCCCGCACTTCCTCGGAAACCTGCCCAGAGGACCAGTTGAGAGCGGATTTTCCGTTCACGGCCACAATGGCATCGCCATAGCGCAACCCTGCTTTTTCAGCCGGAGTGTCGTCATTTGTGCCGAGGACAAACACCCGGTCACCCCGGCGTCCGATTGAAACTCCAATCCCAAAGTATTGACTGTGCTGCTGGCTTTGCAGTTCCTGAAATTCTTTGGCGTCGTAATAGTTGGAATGAGGGTCCAGGGAATGCAACATGCCCTGGATTGAGGCTTTGGTCAACTGGTCGGTGGCCACCTCGTCAATGAAGTGGCGATTCACCATATCCTGGGCTTCGGAATAGCTTTGCAAAACGTAACTGCCATTGGGAATGGCTGCGATGCCGGTACTGGCCTCGACCGGTTCCGATGGGCGTTGCACCCATTTCCCTCCGATGATGGCCGATGTACACAAAATTGCCAGCGCTATTGGCAACAACTTTCGCTGCATAACCCACTACCAACCTTTTTCTTCAAACTGACTCAATTCAATCACCTTACTGGACGTTGTCCGGCCTGTCAATTGACCGGAGCTGCAACCAGTGGAGGAACCCCGCCTGGGAGCTTCATCAATTCCGCTTGCCATCCAGTGGCAGGTTGTCGCCGCGAATGGCCAATGCTTTCAATTCAATTGTGGCATTGCCTTTTAAGCCGGCTTCATTGATGTTGGCGTCACAGGTGAAACGGTCTTCACTTTGCGCCTTGGAAGTAAGTCGGACTTGGTTCCCTTGCACATCTGTTCCTCGGACTGCAATGGTCGCCTGCTTTTCATTGGGCCCGCCCGCATCAACTTTAATGGTGGCAGAGCCTGAGACAAAGGTGCCATCCTGCATGAGGTCAATCTGGATGGTGGCTGGTTTTCCAGCTAAAGTCGCCTGACTGATATATTTGCCGGAGAGTGTCGGACAGAAAAGGCAGACCCGGTACACCCGGGTGGCGATGAAGTAACCAGGGACCGCCAGTAAAACCAAGACAATTCCAATAATCAGAAAAGTATTGACCTTGATGGTTTGCAGGCGAGCCAGAAAAGGGTTCGCTTCAATGAACTTTCCGATGAAGGGAAGAGAAGATGTCTCTTTGCCAGCTTTGGGCGGGCGCAAGGGGCTGGTTGTAATTGGGGCAGTTTGGCGACCAGCAGGGGTTTTGAAGCCACATTTGGTGCAACTGAGTGCATTTGGTGGAACTTCCGTGTAACATCGGGGACATCTCATGAGAAATGGAACGCCTCCGTCACAAAAATATTAGGGGTGCCTTGTTGAAAAAAGTGCGGGTGGCACGCAGTGTATATGAAGCCTGAAGCAGGCGTCCAGCCAGAACCCTCACAGCCTGCAAGATAAATGCTTTTTGAAAGTTCAGGTTTGGTCACTGGTTATGAGCCTTATTTCCCCCTCCAAGCGACTCAAAGTCATTCTTGAATATGATGGGACCAATTATTGCGGGTGGCAGATGCAGCCTTCAGGCGTTTCCATTCAGGGGCTGCTGACCGCTGCCTGGACCCGGATTGAGGGGCATCCGGTCATTTTACATGCCGCCGGACGAACGGACGCCGGGGTGCATGCCTTGGGGCAGGTCATGCACCTGGAGGTTGGAAAAAAACTGGCGGCAGAACGCTGGCAGGCAGCCGTCAACAGTATGCTCCCGCCGGATATCCGGGTACGGCAGGTCGAACCCTGCCCGGCTGATTTTCATGCCCGTTTTTCCGCCGTTGGCAAACTGTACCGCTATCGGTTCTGGAAAGGCCGGGTGGTAAGCCCTTTCTGGTATCGGTATGTTCATCCGGTTCCCGCCAACCTTAATTGGGTGGCCATGCAGGAAGCCGCCGCCGGTTTGCTTGGAACCCATGATTTCACCGCCTTTACGGTGGCTGATTGTGAAACCGCCACGCATGTCCGCACCATTATTGACATCCAATGGTCAAATCCAACTGACGACCTGACCGAAATCAGTTTTTATGGCAATGGATTCTTAAAGTATCAGGTGCGTCGGATGGTCGGCGCTCTGCTCGAAATCGGACGAGGGCGGCTGCCTGTAGCCACCATTGGAAATTGCCTGCGTGGAATGCCTCCGGCTGCCCTGCTGACGGCCCCGGCAAAAGGGTTGACTCTGGTTCGGGTCGATTACTAATATCGCACGCTTTACCCAGCCCTGGCATGACCATGCCAGGGTCCCCTCCTGTTCGAACTTCGCTTCCGGAATTCACGTGCATGATACATTTTGAGGGCGTATTGGAGCCTGGCTCCCGAGACGAATCATTATTGCAGCAAATTGACCCACAGCATTTGCCCAACCATCTCGCAGTCATTATGGATGGCAATGGGCGCTGGGCCAAAGCCAGAGGAAAGCCTCGCGCCATGGGGCACAAAGCCGGTATCGAAGCGGTCCGGGCCACGGTGGAGACCTGTTCGCGGCTTGGGATTGGTACTTTGACGTTGTACACCTTCTCGGTCGAAAACTGGAAGCGGCCCCGTTTGGAAGTCGAAATGTTGTTCCGTCTGTTGCGCGAAGCCTTGCGCAAAGAGGTCAACCTGCTGGAACGGAACAACATTCGGCTGCGCTTCATTGGTCGCATCAGTGAATTGGACAAAAAGGTCCAGCGCGAACTGGAACGGGCCGAGGCTGCGACCCGAAATAACAGCGGGATGACTTTAAATCTGGCTCTCAACTACGGCTCGCGGACTGAAATTGTGGATGCGGTGCGGCGGTTGGCTGCTGAATACCACCAGACCGGACGGTCAATGGAAACCATCACTGAGGCCGACATCTCCCGCCACCTGCTGACCCAGAGCGACCCGGACCTGCTCATTCGAACCAGCGGGGAAATGCGCATCAGCAATTTTCTGCTCTGGCAGATTGCCTATACGGAAATCTATGTGACCGAAACCCTCTGGCCCGATTTTGGCCGGACGCATTTATTTGAAGCCATTCTTTCATATCAAAAACGTGAGCGTCGCTTTGGCGGGGTCGAACCTGCTGACTCCGAGAAGAAAGCCGAGGCTCAGATTTAATTGAGAATTCTCAATTCTCAATTCTCAATTCATTATGAGTAACCTCCAACAACGAATTCTGGCTGGATTGATTGCGCTGCCGTTGCTTTTTGGGAGTCTCTGGAGTCCCGAAGCTTATTCTTTTTCCGGCATTGTGTTGCTTGCTTCCTTGTTGGGAGTCACCGAACTGATGGCCCTGGCGGAAAAAGTGGGGGCAACGATTCCCCGGTTGCCGGTTTATGTGGGAATCATGTTGATTCAGGGGTTGTTTTTCTTCCGGACTTCACCGGAATGGTTCATCGGCGTGACGGTTGCCATGTTCACGGTGTTGATGATTTGGGCGGTTCTTGCTTCCAAAAATCAGGCGGATTTTCAAAAGGTGCTGCTTTCGCACGGGGCTGCCTTGTTTGGTTTGATTTATGTCGGGTATCTGGCCGGGTTTCTGATTGGAATTCGTGTCATGACTCCGCCCCATCGCGCCAGTCAGCTTTTAACCCTTTTCTTTTCAGTGATTATGGCCGGAGATACCGCTGCCTATTTCACCGGGAAAGCCATCGGCAAACATAAACTGGCCCCGGCCATCAGCCCAGGGAAGACCATCGAGGGCGGGGTCGGGAGCGTTTGCGGCAGCGTCGGATTTGCCGTGTTGGCCCATTACTGGTTTTTTCCCGAACTGCCGCTCCTGCACGCCGTGATTTTGGGAATTGTGATGAATGTGGTCGGACAAATCGGTGACCTGTATGAATCGCTGCTCAAACGCGGTTCAGGTACCAAGGATGCCGCTGCCCTGATTCCGGGACACGGCGG
This sequence comes from Blastocatellia bacterium, assembly GCA_019695185.1. Classification (GTDB taxonomy): domain Bacteria; phylum Acidobacteriota; class Blastocatellia; order Chloracidobacteriales; family Chloracidobacteriaceae; genus JAIBAN01. The sequence goes on from JAIBAN010000029.1 coordinate 36,616, forward strand.
ATTGCTTGACCGGTTGGACAGTTTGCTCTTCAATGCTCCGCTGCTGTACTACTATGCAATCTTTTTCAAATAGCCGAATCCATGTGCGGCCTGTGAGCCATCGAAACACACATGGCACATCGCACCTGGGCAACGGCACATGATGTACCTCGCAAACTTATGAACAAAAACACCTTATTTGTTGCGGTTACCTGTCTGGTGATTGGATTTGGCATCGGGTTCTATTGGACCAATTCACTCAATCGGGCAGTTATCAAAGAAGCCGAAGACAAAATCCGTGAAGCGCGGGCTGGCGGTGGGGCAGGAAATCAACCCACCGGAACCCCAGGCCAACCCAATGGTCAAATGCCGTCGGATGACATTCATTCCGGCATGGCCAACCCTCAGCAGGTCCAACAGGCACTTGATGAAGCCAAAAAGACCCGCGACAACTTTGAAGCCCAGATGAAAATCGGGATGTACCTGTATCAGGGGGCAAAGAAATTTGATGAAGCCCGTGAATGTTTCGAAGCCGCGCTCAAGCTGAAGCCCAATGATTACGACGCCACCGTCAATCTGGCGAATGTCTTGTTTGACGCCAGCAAATTTGAAGAGGCCGGAACCTGGTACGAAAAGGCAATCAAAATCAAATCGGACGATGTCAATGTCAGGACCGATTTGGGCTTTACCTATTATTTAAGAAAGCCACAGCAACTGGGCAAGGCGATTGAGAATTACCGCCTGTCACTCAAGCTTGACCCAAACCATGTTCCGACCTTGCGGAATCTGGCGGTGGCGTTGCTGGAAAACAAAGAAATGGCAGCCGCCAAAGAGGTGACCGACCAGTTGGCCAAGGTTGACCCTAAGAATGACATTATTCCGAAATTGCGGGCCGAACTTGAAAAAGCACCCGGCGACACCAAGCGGGAGATTCCAACCCACTGATAGGGAAAAAGGAAAAAGGAAAAAGGAAAAAATCAGGCTGCGCCCATCGCAAGCTGCTTCATTGCTTTATTCTTTCACTTTTTCCTTTTTCCTTTTTCCTTTTTCCTTTTTATGTTGCAGCAAGAATTTTTTATTCGTGATGTTCGGATCAAACCCAATCTGATTTTGGCCCCCATGGCCGGAGTGACGGATTCCGCCTTTCGCGGGTTGATTAAAAGCCTGGGGGGGGTGGGGTTGATTGTCACGGAATTCATTAGTGTCGAAGGGTTGACGCGGGGGAATCTGAAAACTCACCGGATGATGCACTTCGAGGAGTTTGAGCGCCCTCTCTCGATTCAGTTTTTTGGTTACAACCCCACCCGAATGGCCGAAGCCGCCGAAGTGGCCGAAGCCGCCGGGGCTGACTTGGTGGATGTCAATTGCGGCTGTCCGGCCAAAAAGGTTGTTCATCGCGGAGCCGGTTCCTCGCTTCTAAAAGACCTGCCCCACCTTAAAACCATTCTTACGGCGATGCGGAAAGCCATCAAAATCCCGCTGACACTCAAAATCCGGATTGGCTGGGACGAAACCTCCATTGTTGCCGTGGAAGTTGGGAAACTGGCGGAAGATTGCGGGGTTGAGTCGCTGGCCATTCACGGACGGACCAGGGTTCAGGGCTACAGCGGTCAGGCAGACTGGAATGTAATTGCCGCCGTCAAACAGGCGGTCAGCATTCCGGTCATTGGCAGCGGTGATGTGACCACGATTGACCATGCCCTCAAGCGGTTTCGGGAAACCGGTGTGGATGGCGTCATGATTGGCCGGGGCGCAATGGCCAACCCGTGGATTTTCCGGCAGGTTTCCGAAGTCATGCAGGGAAAGGAGCCGTTTCAGCCCACCTTGATTGACAAGCGGGACCTGCTGTTTGGTTATTTTGAGGTGATGCTCAAGGAATTACCCACTGAAACCCATGCCATGGGCAAGGTCAAACAGCTCTGCGGACAATTCACCAAAGGGCTTCCCGGTGGCGCGGCTTTTCGGCAGGAAGTTTTTCACTCACAATCACGCTCGGAATTGACGGAGCGGATCCACACCTACTTTACCATGATGGCCGAACGCGAAGCCGCCGGAACTCTCCCGCCGATTCCACACCCAAGCGACGCTTCGGAGAGCGTTGATGAATTGTCGTGTGAGACTTCTTGCTGAATGATGAGGACTGCGGACTATTCAGGACTGAGGACTGAGGACTGAGCAGAAACCAGGACTTGTCTGTATTTCCAAAATAGTGTTTCGGTAAATTTTCTTGGTGTTGAGGAGCTGCCTTTCATGTGAAGCTCAGTCCTCAGTCCTCAGTCCTCAGTCCTTGGTCCTTGTTTATGATGACTCCCTTCCAACGAATGCTTTCCTATGTTCGGCGTTATCCGCTGAAAGTGATTTCCGGCAGTTTGTGCGTGGTTTTCTCGGCTTATATCGGATTGCTTGGGCCACGGGTGATTCGCATGGCTGTGGATGGACTCCGGAGTGGCGTGACCCAGGACAAAGTCACAGTTTTTGCCCTGCTGATTGTGGCGGTTTCTTTTGGAAAAGGTATCTTTCTCTTTTCCCAGCGGAAGATTCTGGTCGGGTTGTCACGGGATATCGAGTTTGACATCCGGAATGATTTCTATGCCCAACTCCAGCGGATGTCGCTTGATTTCTATCACAATAACCGGACCGGCGACCTCATGTCGCGGGCAACCAATGACATCAGCAATGTGCGGATGCTGCTTGGGCCGGCAATTATGTATGGGCTCAACACCATCTTTACCACCATGTTCGCTTTTCCGGCGATGCTCCTCATCAGCGGCAAACTGACCTTGGTTTCCCTGGCAACCCTGCCCTTGAGTTCTTTTGCCACCAAGTATTTTGGCAGCCGGATTCACAAACGGTCCGAGGAAATCCAGGAATATTTCGGAGTCATCACCGCCAAGGCACAGGAAAATATGTCGGGCGTGCGGGTGGTGCGGGCCTATGCTCAGGAAGAGGCGGAGGAAGCATCATTCAAAGCGCTCAATCGGGAATTTGTGAACCGAAACCTGCGACTCATCCGGCTGAGTGCGCTGTTTATGCCCACGTTACAGGTGCTGATTGGGTTTGGCCCGGCTCTGGTGCTTTGGTATGGCGGCAATCTGGTGTTGAACGGAACGATTACCCTGGGGCAGTTTGTTGAATTCAATCTCTATCTGGCTTTGTTGATTTGGCCCATGATTGCATTGGGATATGTGGTCAATCTCTTTCAGCGGGGCATGGCCGGAATGAAACGACTGAATGAAATTCTGGTCCAAACCCCGGCCATCCGGGATACCGAGGAAAAACAGGAAATCAAGGAAATTCAAGGTTCAATTGAATTTCGTGACTTGACGTTTGCGTATCCGGGGGCTCCGGACCATCCGGTGCTGGAAAACCTGAACCTGGTTATTCCCTGTGGCAAAACCATTGCCCTGATTGGCCATACCGGAGCCGGAAAATCCACCTTCATCAATCTGATTCCGCGTTTGCTGGACGCTCCGCCCGGACAGGTTTTGATTGACGGACGACCCATCCGCGAAATTCCACTCCAGGTGTTGCGCCAAAATATCGGATATGTCCCCCAGGAAACCTTTTTATTCAGCGATTCGGTGGCGGGCAATATTGCATTTGGGGTTCCGCAGGCGGCTCAGAGCGCAATCGAGGAAGTTTCCGAACAGTCGGCCCTGCTCGAAGACATCCAGGGTTTTCCCGAAGGGTTTGAGACGATGGTGGGGGAACGCGGCATCACGCTTTCCGGCGGACAGAAACAACGTTCGTCACTGGCCCGCGCTATCCTGCGCAATCCCAGGATTTTGATTTTGGATGATGCGCTTTCCGCCGTTGACACGTATACTGAGGAGAAAATCCTGGGCCATCTGCGCAGCATCATGCGGGGACGGACCACCATTCTGGTGGCGCACCGGATTTCCACTGTCAAAGAAGCCGACGAAATTATTGTGCTCCACAATGGCCGCATTGCGGAACGCGGCACTCATGACGAACTTCTGAAAAACAATGGGCCGTATCTGGCGCTTTACGAAAAACAACTGCTCGAAGAAGAACTGGCCGCGCTATGACCGACTACGCAAACAAATACGACGCCACACCGCTGGAAAGTATTCCAGTTTCTGATGGACTGATTGAAGCGGTGGGGAAGGGAAAACTGGAACAGGTGCGGGAACTCCTGGCCACCGGAGTTCCGGTCAACGGACATTTCAACGATGGCTACACGGCTTTGATGGCAGCCGCACATACCAATCGGCCGGATATTCTGACTGTGCTGCTTGAAGCCGGAGCCAATGCGGACCAGGCCGACAAATGCGGCATGACGGCCCTCATGTTTGCGGCGGAAGAAGGTGTGCTTGAAGCTGCCAAAGTTTTGCTCGAACGGGGAGCCAGCAGCAATGTCCGGATTCAGGATGAGCTTTCTCCTTACTGGGGCTGGACGCCATTGATTTTTGCGGCGGATGCCGGTTCGCAGGAGGTGACGGACCTGCTCTTGAAACATGATGCCGACCCTGACATCTGTGATGGCGAAGGGGAAAGCCCGCTCATGAAAGCAGCAGTCGGTGGGCATCTGGCCGTGATTGAGTTGTTGATTTCCGCCGGTGCCGAGCTTGACCGAAAAAACGAAAATGGTGATACAGCCCTGCGGTTGGCTGATGAAATGGACCATACCGACATTGTGGATGCCTTGCGGCGGGCTGGAGCTTCGGAAAAATGAAGAAACAGCTTGAATTTGACCTGAATCATCCACAGTTGCAAAACCCTTGCCGGGTTGATTGGGATGAAATGGCTGGGGATGAACGTCAACGCCATTGCGCCCAGTGTGACAAACAGGTCTACTGGTTTTCCCACATGAGCCAGAAGGAAATCCAAGCCGTCCTTAACCAAACAGGACCGAACCTCTGTGCCCTGATTGAAAAGCGGCCCGATGGGACCATTGTCACGGCTGACCCACCGATTGCCTCCCGGTTTTTTTCTTTTCGGACTTCAAAATGGACCGCTGGGGTTTTCTCCCTGTTTTTAGGTTGGACGGCTGGTGCCGGTACCATTCAGGCAAACAGTCTTTCACCCGCGACACTGCAAGTGAATTCCACTGACCGGCAAAAAGATGAAACCAAACCCCAGGCCGGGTCACAAACTGGAATCAAAGGCTGGGTGAAGGATGCAACCGGGGCTTCCGTGGTCAATGCCACCGTGAGAGTGACAAGCCGTCAGACAGGGGTGGTGCGGGAATTCACTACTGATGAGGAAGGCTGTTTTGTGTTTCTCACCGACCAGCCCGGTTCATTTACCATTCGGGTTGAGGCAGTTGGGTTTGTCACATTCGAGAAAACAAAGGTTTCGGTCAAGGCCGGAAAACTTTCAACCCCCAGGCCTTTTGTGTTGCGCGTAGGCTCAACCGGTGGTTTTTGCTTTCTTGAGAAACCGAAGCCGTCTGACAACCTCAGCACTATCTTTTCGAATTCATTTTCAGGTTTCAAACGTCTGTTTTCCTAATGCCGTCACGCCCACAAGTTGCTTTTAGATTGTGAGTTCAGGAGGTTTCCTATGCCGAAGCCACCTCCGAATATACGGGCACTCCGGGTCATTGCGCCCTGTACTGAAAATTGGGAAACCATGACCGGCGACACGCGGCAACGATTTTGTGCCGAATGTGGAAAGCAGGTCCATAACCTCTCCGCGTTGACACCATCCGAGGCCCGCAGTGTATTGGTGCAAAACCCGGTTGGAGTCTGCACCCGCTTTGAACGGGATGAAGCCGGGGAAATCCTGTTTCAGCCGGAAGCAAGTTCTCAACGGCTGTTTACCCGACGTGCTTTGTCAGTGGCTGCGGGCGTCATGGGAACCGCATTAAGTCTTTCCAGTCCTACACTTGCCCAACAACCACAAACCGAAACCCGGCCCCGCCAAACTGCCAAGCCAGCTCAGTCAAATAAAAAAGATGCCGAACCTGTTGCTGTTTTGAAGGCAACGGTGATTGACCCGACCCAGGCGGTGATTGTGGGCGCTACGGTCATCCTCCGGTTTGACAAAACCGGTGAAATGCGCAAGGTCACCACCGATGAGGTCGGCAGCGTGACCATCCGGGGGCTTCAGCCCGGCACCTACTCACTTCGCATTGAAGCCAGAGGGTTTGTCTCCAGTGAAACCTCAAATCTGGAGTTTGCTCCAGGGGCTGAAAAAATCATTGAGGCGATGCTCAATGTGGGGGATGCTGGTGCGGACAAGATCAACGTGGGGGATGCCAATGCCGGTACGGTAAAAGTGAAAAACGCACCGGAAATGGGATTGACGGCGGAGGTTCCCTGTCCGCCGCCCAGGAAAAAAAGCGGGTTCTGGTATCAAATGGGGAGAGCCATGGCCTATCCATTTCGAGTGGTGGCCAGACGATTCACCTGAAAAAACAGTGGAGCTCACCTTTCAGCCAGCGGCAGGAAAGTGAACTCCATTTTGGTTCAATCAGTTTTGGAGGAGGCTTTAGGCAGCTTTCTTTTCCGCTGTTGGCGCACCGCCCTTGAGCAATTCCAGTGCTTTCTTCAACTGTTTGTCTTCCGGAGCCGGTTGCACCGCCGGCTTCTTATCCGTTTTGGATTTGTCCTTTTCAGTCTGGTTTTCCGGTGCCGGAGTGGCTGTTTCGTCATCTTCACCGTCGTCGGTGGTACCATCCGCAGCGGCAGCGGTTTCTTTCAACTCAACCGTCGGTTTCACTGATTCTTCCATAAAGGTCTTGCCACTGCCCGGAGCATAGCGGACTGTTGTCAGGAGCATCGCTCCGCCATCCGACAGTTTGACGAGTTCCTGTTCGGAGCCAGCGCCAAAGGTTTTTTCGCCCACCACTTCACCCCGTTTGGCGGCAATCACTGCGGCGGCAATGACTTCCGCCGGGCCTGCCGTGGAGGGGTTGGTCAGGACCACCAACGGTCCGTTGTAGGCCACCTTGTCAGCCTCGGCTTCAAAGGTCTTGGTGGTTTCATTTTTGCGGGCAATCGTGCGGGCCAGCGGTCCGTTGCCGACAAACAGATTGGCCACGGCAACCCCTTCGCTCAATTCGCCATTGGCTGCCCCACGCAGGTCAAGCACGATTTTCTTGGCACCTTTTTTCACCAGGGCTGCCAGATTGGCTTTGACTTCAGCGGCTTTTCCGGTCGCCAGTGTGGTGACTTTGATGTAACCGATTTCACCTTCCTCCATCCGGTTTTCAATCATGGGCTGGCCATAAGGGGCGCTCTTGATTTTGAGTTTTTCGGTTTTGCCCCGGCGGAGTACGGTCAGTTCGATTTCCTGCCCGTTGGTCAGGGCTGCAATCGTTTCCTGAATGTCATAGAGGCTGACATCACGGGTGGCCACCTGACCGACATATTCGACGAAATCCCCGTTCTTCAAACCAGCCGTTTCAGCCGGTGAACCTTTGAGCACGGCCACAGTGTACAAAAAGCCGCCGACTTTGGAAAATGTCACGCCCAGCGGGTTTTTCTTGAGGGCTTCAGGGTTGTAGCGGGCCACCTGCTCGCGGGTCAGATAGGCGCTGTACGGGTCAAGTCCTTCAGCCAGGCCGCGCAAGGCTCCAATTCGGACCTTTTCCATATCAGGCTCGTCAACATAATCGCGGGTGATGTGTTTCAGCACATCGCCAAAAATCTTGAGTTGTACATAGGGGTCGCCCTTGTCAAGAATGTTGCCTTTGGCAGAGAGCTTGCCACCGATAATGGCGTAAAAGGCGATTGCGGTTGAAAGACCAATCAATGCGAGTTTGGTGCGAATGGACATCGTAACTCCTGAAGTCTGAGGTCTGGGGTCTGGGGTCTGGGGTCTGGCTGGTTTTGAGAGTCGGTCAAGCGTAAGACAACGCTTGATAGCCAAATTTCTCAACCCCGGACCCTGAACCCCGGACCCTGAACCCTATTTTATTGGGTTCCGAGCGAACTCGGAAAATAACCTTCTTTGGCGCGCACGTTGAGGTGCGGCAACCCTTTGGGGGGTTTGATTTTGACCTGGATTTTGCGCCATTTGGAATCATTGCCTTCGTAGGTGGGGGAATAACCCAGGCTGTATTGATGGCGCAGTTCCAAGCCGATACGGGTGATGACTTCCTGCATTTCCGTGTCACTGTTGGGAAAAAACGCCCGCCCGCCGGTCAGCCGGGACAGTTCTTCCAATATGGTTTGGCCCTGCATATCCAGGGTGGTGCCGGAAAAGACATTGGTAATCCCGATGGCATAAATCTGCACATCGGTTTCCTTGACCAGTTGTTTCAGTTCCCGATAGCTGTAGCGGCTGTTGTTGTCCTGTCCGTCACTGATGAGCACCAGCGCGCGCCGGGTATGGCGACCCTGGCGGACTTTTTCAACCCCGATATAGGCTGCATCAAAGAGCGCCGTCTGTCCTTTGGTTTCCGCCATCATGAGCAGGCTGGCCAGCCGTTCACCATTGGGAGTGAAATCCGACAACAGCTTGGCTGTGCTATTAAAGCCCACCAGAAAAAACTCGTCTTCCTCGTGACAGGTATCGAGAAACCGGCGCAGGGCTTCCTGAGACCGGGCAATTCGTCCGCGCATACTGCCTGAAAGGTCAAAAATGACTCCTACTGAAATGGGGGCGTCGTCGTCGGAAAAATTTGTGATTTTCTGAAGGACTTTCTCGTCGTAAACCTCAAAATGTTCCTTTTCAAGTCCTGTCACAAAGCGGCCTGCACCGTCTGTCACCGTGACGGTCATGGTCACGAGTGAGGTATTGACCCGAACGACTGGAACATCCTCCTGGTTCTTCTTAGTTTCCGGAGGTGGCGGAGGCGGCGCATCGCTTGATTTATCGGTCTGGGGCTCTGTTTGGGGCTTGGCTGCCTCGGGTTGCTGCCTGAATCCAGCCGAACCCTGAGCCGGCTGTTCAAATGCCAGCATGGTGCTCCAAAAAACCGCTGTGCCCAGCAGTAAAAAGGTTAGGATTCGATACTGGAAAAATCTCCTGGTTCGCATACAATGTGCTCCTTGCCGATTGCAGCACAATCTATAGGTGTTAAAGAAGCAACGAGGTGCCCGGTGTATTTAGATGAGAAGTTAAGACAAAGGGGCAGACTCACCTATACTAGAAGCAAATCGCAACCTTGCGCAAGAAAATCAGCCGATTGTCAGGTGTTCGGAAATAAAAGTCAGCTTGTTTGTGATAAGAGGCGGAAATGATGGACCATCCGGTCATTTTTCAGGGCTGAACGCACCTGGGATGGCGGTCGCATGACACTATGAAAGTTCCCCATTGGGTATTGTGGGTTGTGACACTCGGTTCCCTGCTGTACCTGACACAGAAAATCATATACCTGACGGACGTCACCTTTCGTTGGACCCCGCTTGGTTTTGAGTATGTCATCAATCAGGCAGAGGGGGAGTTGCGGGTTTCCGCGCTCGACTCCAACGGCCCGGCGGCCAACAGCGGTTTGGCTGTGGGGGATGTGCTGGTGACTTCGAATGGCACGAATTTCAGTGGGTTGAATGAATTTGCAGTTCTGGTGGGCAAGGCGGAACATTCCCGGATTTTGCTGCTTCAGGCGCGCAAGGCTGATGGTTCGGTGCGGCCCTGTCAAATCAACCTGCCCCCTCCTTTTTCAAATGGCGGCTATCCGCTGAATCTGTTTTTTTGGGCTTCGCAGGTTTTCATTGGCATTTTATGTACGGGTATTGGGTTGACCATTCTCTGGCAGCGTTGGTCGGATGGAACAGGCCGGTTGGGCGGTTTTTTCTTTCTTTCGTTTGCCGTGTTATTTGACCAGCCGTTTTTTTATGTATCGGAATATGCTCGACCTTTTATGTTGCTTTACCGCCCGCTTTTAGCGCAGACCGCCGGTCTGTGGGCGTTCGCTTTTTTCTCTGAATTTCCTGCCGCTTCGGCTTTCGCCACCCGGTGGCGCATCACCCGGCATTATTATTTAGCTGCTTTGATTGTGGTGTTGCCGGTGGCAATTTATGCAAACCTCTGTTTGTACTATTCCTTTGATTTGGCTGCTCAATTGTTTCCCTGGCAGGGCTTTCTTGATTCCGCCCGGTCCTTCTTTCTTTTCATTGGCTTTATCCTGACCCCGCTCAATTTTATTCCGGGCATTCGCGGGAAACTGGACCAGGACCAGTCCCGCCGATTGCGGGTGCTCTCTTTTGGTGCGGTTTTTGGCTTCAGCCCTTTGCTCCTGTTGTCTTTTATTAACTATGTTCATCATGGCCGGCTGGTACTTGAGTCCTATCCATCCTGGGTGTGGGCGGTTGCCATTGGCTTGAACGCGCTATTTCCGATTACCTTTGCCTATACGGTGGTCAAGCATCGGGTTTTGGGAATCAAACAGATTCTGCGCCGCAGTGTGCAATATGCCTTCTGGTCCCATTCCTATTTGTTGATTGAAGTCGGGTTGCTGGTCTTTTTGCTGAAGTATCCGGTGAAAACCCTGCTGTTGGTGAGCATGGAGTTCATGGGAATGTATCCTGAGCCAAATACCTGGAGGTTTTGTCTCTATGTGTTGGGCGGAGGTGGTTTGCTGGGGATGTTGCGGGTGAATCCCCGTCTTCAGGCTGCGATTGACCGGGCTTTTTTCCGGGATGCCTATAACGCCCAACAGGTTTTGGGTGACCTCAGCCGGGCGGTTCGCAATTTGACCAAAGCGGAGGATGTACTGCATCAGGTTGCCGAACAGATTGGGCTGGCCTTGCATGTCAACCGTATCGGCTTTTTCGTTCATCCTTCTTTGCTTGAAACGGTGCCGGAAACAGTTCCGGCGGCCAGCCATTTTTGTGGCTATCTGTGCCACTTTGACGGGACACCGCCCGGTTTGGTCGAAAGCCCAGAGCAGTTTCCCCTCACCGGTCTGGTGATGGAATGGCTTGAGACGGATGTGTTTCCCCGTGAGGTTGAGTTTGCGGCGGCTGATTCCTGGTTGGCTGAGAAACTGGCCGGGAACCCTGACTTGGGCTCCTTCCAGGATTTGCAAGTCGAATGGCAGCACCTGCAGGCGCTGGAGGCGTGTGTGTTGGTACCGCTTGTGACCTCCAACCGGGTGATGGGGTTTATCAGTTTGGGGCCAAAACTTTCTGAAGAGCCTTATACAAAAGAAGACAAGGAGTTATTAATGGCAGTGGCGGAAGCCACTTCGCTCAGGCTGGAAAATACCCAACTGATTGGCCGCATGGCGGAGGAAGCCACCCTGAAACGTGAACTGGAAATCGCCAAGGCCATGCAACAAAGCCTTTTGCCGGCCCGGCATCCGCATCTGCCCGGTTATGAGATTTCCGGGTTTTCCACGGCTGCCAATGATGTCGGTGGTGATTACTTTGATTTTTTCCTGGCAGGCCCAGACCGGTTGGCCATTGCAGTCGGAGATGTGACCGGTCATGGGGTTTCCTCCGGTTTGCTCATGGCTTTGGCCAAAGGTGGATTTTTGAATCAGGTTTCAAGCAATCATGAGCCGCAATCGGTCATGTTTGCCATGAATAACCTGATTCACAGCAGTGGCAGTCGCCGTAACCTGATGACCTTTGCCTATGCAGTTCTGGACGGAAAAAACCGAACCCTTCAATTTTCCAACGCCGGACACCCGCATCCATACCGGTACATTGCTGCCCACGGCCAGGTGGAACCGCTGGAAATGGCTGCCTATCCTTTGGGGGTTCGCAAAAACACCAATTACGAAACTCTGACCCTTCAACTGGAGCCAGGTGATGCTGTAGTTTTTTACAGTGACGGAATTGTTGAGGCGCAAAATGAAGCAGGTGAACTTTTCGGGTACGAACGACTGGAGGCCGCTATCGCACTCCATGGAGCCAAGCCCGGTGCAACCCTGCGGGAAGCCTTGCTGACCACAGCCCAGGAATTCGTGGAAGGGGTCCCTTTTTCCGATGACCTGACGGTGGTGGTAGTGCAGGTCCAATTGTCAGAGAAAGAACAGAAAGCAGTTCCAATCCGTGAAGAAGCCATACAAAATACTGGCTGAATCCGGGCAGAATGGACTAACGTGCTGATTCAAACCCTGAGAGTCTTGGGAGTCCTGAGAGTCTTGGGAGTCAAAAAAGCATTCGCCCTTCTCAATTAATAAAGACCCTGAAACCCTGAACGCCGAAAACCTGAATCCAAATTATGCCCAAAGAAAATCAAAATGAACGACCCCCCTCAAACGAGGCGTTGCGGTTGGAATGTGAAAGCCTTGCTCCGGCTCTTGATGCTGTTGAAGGGTACACTGTTCCTCATGCCACCAGAATTGCTGCGGTGGCTGAACGGGTAGCCCGCGCCATGGGACTGACCGATGACATGTGTTTTGATTTGCGATTGGCCGCTCTGGTTCATGATATTGGAGAACAAACCCTGCACATGAGTTTTTTACGTCAGGACCGGGCACTTAATTTTACCGAACGACTGGAACTGTGGCGGCATCCGGTGGTGGGGGAACAGCAGGCCGCCAAGCGTAATTTGCCGATTCCGGTTCAGTTGCTGATTCGGTGGCACCATGAAAACTGGGATGGAACAGGGTATCCAGATGGGCTGCGAGGTGAACATATTCCGTTGCCGGCCCGGATTTTACGGGCCGCTGATGTGTACAGCACGCTGACCTCGCTCCGTCCCTTTCGTCCGGCTTACACTCCGGAAGAAGCTTTGAATGTCATTCGCCACCTGGCAGGGTTTGCTTTGGACCCGATGGTGGTTGAAGTGCTCCTGCATTTGGAAAAAACAACGGTCGAAGCTTTGCCCGTGGCCCAATTGGTGGAACCAGTGCCGGCAGAACCCCAAGCGAGCTTTGCCGCTGAACCGCCCGAACCGGTAGTTGCAATTCCCCATTCGGATAGGTCCTCGGAAATTATTGATACCGGGCGTTTGGGTTCGCGGCCAGCCCCTCCAGCCAATGCACCGGAAGAATCAGAAATCACTGCCGAGTTTTCGCCGGTTTCCGCCCCATTCAACGAAGTCAACGAAATGGAGGAGTCTGCCGCACCGGCACCAATACCGTTGGTGGTTGAAGAGACTTCGGAAATTACTGCCGAGTTTGTTGGGGAAGCGATTCCGTTTGCCGTTTCGGTCGAAGCTGCACCTGCCGTTTCAAATATAGAACCTGAAGGGGCTGCACCCGTTATGGACCCGGAGCCTTCCACCAGTGCAGGATTTTCGATGCCAAATCCACCTGTGGCGGAAGTGCTTCCGGAAACTCCTGTTGTCGAACCTGCATCTGTGGAACCCCCAGCAGCTTCAACCGGGGCGGAAGTGCCTCCGGAAGCGGTTACTGCCGAACCTGCATCTGTGAACTCCCTCCCGGTTGAAGCGGTTCCGGAACCGGTGACAACCGGTGAACCGCTTCCGGCGGAATCTTCGACTCCGGTTGCAGCAGTGACCGCAGAAGAACCTGCGCTTATGGCCCAGCCGGAATCGGAACCAGTTCCCACAACCCCAGAGCCGGAATCGGATGCGGCGGCATTGGCGATTGCCCATCCCGCAACCCCGGAGACAACCACTGGAGGTGAACCCCGATGAGGTCCTTACTTGGATTTGAAGTCAGTGTTTTACGACGATTGGAAGGCGAGAGTATTGCCATTGCTTTTGGCGGTGAGGGAAAACTGGCCTGGCATCTGAAATTGTTGGGCAAGCGGGTCATGTCCAATGATTTATGTCAAGCCACGACCTGGCAGGCTATCGGCAGTGTGGAAAACAACGGTTTTCTCCTCAGTGCTTCAGCCTGTGAATTGCTGGTTGAAGCTGCCAACACATATCAGGAACAACACGAACTACGGAATCAAAAACTGCTCGACTGGTTTCCGCTGGCACAAGCCTGCTGGCTGGAAGGGTATCGTGATGCGGTCTTAAAACTGGGTGACCGACCCATTCAGGGGCTGGCTTTTACCCTGGGGCTTCGACTGGGGGAATACTGGTTGTCTTTTGAGCGGGAAACTGAAAGCCTGCGGCGTTCGTGGGATGATGTGATTCCCGAGGTTCTAATGCAGCTTCAGGCTGTGATTGATAACCGGCGAGAGAACCTGGTGCTCAATCTGGATGCCCACCAGTTTGCCCTCCAGGTGAAGGCAAATGTTTTTTATGCCCATCTGCCTTCTGGAAAATCCCTCCTGACCCATCTCCATCAAAAATGGGGCTGGCAGGAAATCTGGTTGAGCGGTGACCCTCAAATCTGGGAGCGGATGGCGCTGGCACAGCGGGGGCGTTTTGGCGGTCAATTGCAGACGCGCAGTGCCTATAAGGAAACTACCCGCAGCCTTTGCAAACGCCTGCGGGCTTTTCCGCAGTGGGCCATTGGGGTGACCCAGCCTGGTCCGCTTTCCCTGGATGAAACCATTCACATCATCGAGGAATTTCGCCGGGTGGACAAAATCTACACGAAGGATGTTGGGGAATTTCTGGATGGGAATGCTCAACAAATCATCGTGACCAAACCACTTTAATAAGGACTGAGGACTGAGAGTTGAGGGAAATTGAATTGAAATTTACATTCGATTTATTTTGATAAATTGAAATTTCTGTAATACTCCAAGTCAATTTCCCAACTCGCAACCCTCCCTCCCTCTCTTCTTGAGAAACGTCCTGGGTTTTCAGTGACAGGTTACGTCTCAACCACCTTGGTGTGCAGCCCCATCCAGGTCCCGCCACGGGTTCGACCCACCACATAGACATCCAGGCTGATACGTCCCACCCGGTACACCTTGAGATTGGTCAGGTTTTCGCGCATCAGTTGTTTGAGTACCCGGAATCGGGCTGCGGCTTCCGGGCCGTAGAGGTCATCCCGTACGGCATTTCGGAAAAACCAGTCAAAATCAACCGTTTCCACCGGCTCATCGGTTTGATGCCCGGTCAGTCGGCATACGGTTTCGCGGTTTAAAGTTCCGTTGAAATCCCTCCAGGCAAACGGCTCCAAGGGATGGTCCTGTTCGCTGATATAAGTCAGTCCGGCGGTCGCTGTTTCAAGCTCGGCCAGCAATCCATCAATGTTTTCGCCTTTCATACTGGTGGTGAAAAGAGTCTGAGACTCCGGTGGAACCAAAGGTTGTTGCGTTAAAAGAGTTGTGAGAAGCAGTGAAGCACACAACATGTATTTTTTTCTCCCTATCAATTTAATTTAATTTTTCTCGGAACTATGTTCCGCGACAGGGTAAGCGCAACTTTTGTGCCAAAAGAAAAAGCAGCGGGATTTTATTTTCAGCGTTGTATCCGGACCAATTTTCAAGCCTCAAGTCGTTGTGAAGACAATCGCCCTTCCCAATCATCAGATAACTTGAGGTGGATTCAATGAAAAAGATATCCCGTTGGTTTGTTGGAATCTGTTGTGTATCGCTCTGTTTTACTTTTACAGCCTGGGCGCAGCTTCCTAAACTCCCCGGCCTTGGTAAAAACGATAAGAAACCTGCCGAGCCAAAAACCAGCCCGGCACAACCTGCACCAACTCCGCCCAATCGCGCAGGACTGAACCCGGATGCCGGCAGTCTGGCCGCCAAACCGCCGCTTGAATACAAACAATTTCCCCCAACCTTCATGTATGAAAGTCTGCTCAAGGGGCTGACGGTTCATGCCAATGGCAATTTTCTTTTGAATAAATTTTTGACGGGTGTTTTCCTGCCGACTACCGAGCAAGGAGGGCAACCGGCCTACTTCAGCGACAACCCCAAACACCACCTCATGTTGTGTGCCGTGAAAAGTGCATCCGGTGGAACGGTCCATTCCTTCCATTTTTCATCGTATCCGGACCCCAAGGCGACTGCTTTTCAAACTGCCGACCCCAAGGTGTCGGCTTGTAAACTGCCGGGACCAGGGGCGTATGTGTTGGAATTTTCGCTGGATGGCAAAGTCTTTTACAAATTTCCCTTCGAAGTGAAAAAGCAGAGCAGTTCCGACCCCTACAACCCGGCGGATACGCTCTTTCCGGATGGCCCGTGGCGGGATTACGGCTATCTTTCCGGTCAGGGCGATGAGCAGAACATGCGCTGGAATATGTGGCTTCCACCGATGTTTCTGGTTGGAGGCCAACGGAACCTGAAAGCCAAGGTTGAAGTTCTGAAGGGCGGAAAAATGGTGGCTACCAATGTGACCACCACCAATCCCGATGGGGAACCAACTGCCTACCATCCGAATTTTTGGACCCCCAAGGAATTTGTGGTAACCAAGCCGGACCGGACTGCTTTCAGGCTGACAGACCTCACGGCTGGCGATGGGAAAGGGGAGCTTCTGGTCACCATTGACGGAAAAAAGACGAGTTATCCGTTTAGCGTGAAAGGTGGGAAAATCGAATTCTCAGGCCGGCAGGTGCGTGAAACAGCAGATGTCCTGCGGTTGATTGAAGGTGGCGGTAGCCAATGGTGGATTCGCCGGTCCGATGCAATGTTCGACTGAATGTGTTGTAAAGGTAACAAGGTGGCCGGTTACCCGGCTACCTTGTCAGGCAGGCAACGGGCCAACTTCCCGTTCGAAGCCGATGTAATCAGTGTTGGGCGGTTTTTCACCGTTGTGCCGAAGTGCAGCAGCCACCTGTCCCCGGTGGTAGGCTCCGTGAAACGCAACATGTATCAGGATGTCACGGAATTTGGTGGTGTATTCGACATTTTGGCTATTGCGATAGGTTGCCGTTTGCTCCAGGTCGCCTTCAGCAAGTGCATTGAGAAAAGCACTGAATTCCTGTTCGACCTCTGCGGCCAGTTGGAGGCATTCGGCCAAAGTCAAAACCGGCCAGAAATCCCAGCCACGGGTATCAACTCCTTCCATCCGGCGGAGCCAAGCCCGCTCGGCGGTCAAAATATGACAGAAATAACGGATGGCTTCGGGGCTTGGCTGAAGGCTTTGATTGAGCGCACCAACGATTTTTTGATTTGCCCAACGGTTATAGTCGAAAAGCGGGATGGGGTTCATAGTGGAGAGGGCATTTACGACTTGCGATTTGCCATTTGTTTCAGATTGGGTTCCGGGTTGAATTATGCAACCCCCTCACCAGCACGAAACAAATGGCAAATGGCAAATCGCAAATGAAAATTTTTCGTTACCGGGCCGAATACTTTTCATCCACATACCGGTTCAGGATATTGATGAAATCGGGGACAATGGTTGGACCTTCGAGGGTGACGGTTTTCGCTCCGTCCACAAAGACGGGAGCACGCGGGTCTTCGCCTGTTCCGGGCAGGGAAATGCCCAGATTGGCATGTTTGGATTCACCCGGACCGTTCACGATGCAGCCCATCACGGCTACTTTCATATCAGCAACACCGGGCCGGGTAGCTTTCCAGACCGGCATTTGATTGCGGAGGTAGGTTTGGATTTCATCCGCCATTTCCTGAAACAGCGTGCTGGTGGTGCGACCGCAGCCCGGACAGGCCGTCACGAGCGGGGTAAAGCTGCGCAGGCCCATGGTTTGCAGAATTTGCTGGGCAACCACCACTTCTTCGGTACGGTCACCGCCGGGGAGCGGCGTCAATGAAACCCGGATGGTATCGCCAATTCCTTCCTGGAGCAGTACCGCCAGTGCCGCCGTACTGGCCACGATGCCCTTGGAACCCATGCCGGCTTCGGTCAGTCCCAGGTGCAACGGGTAATCGCAGGCTTGGGCCAGTTCACGATACACATCAATCAAATCCTGCACTTCCGAAACTTTGGTGCTGATGATGATGCGGTTTCGGGGCATGCCGTATTCTTCAGCCAAATGAGCCGAATCCAGCGCACTGGCAATCAGCGCCTTAATCATCACCCCACGGGCGTCAAGCGGTTCGGGCAGGCGTGAATTTTCATCCATCATTTTCGCCAGCATGTTCTGGTCGAGTGAACCCCAGTTGACGCCAATCCGCACCGGTTTCTCATGTTCATTGGCAATATCAATAATGGTTTTGAAATTGACATCATGCTTGCGGCCAAATCCGACGTTGCCGGGATTGATGCGGTATTTGGCCAATTTCCGGGCGCAATCAGGATATTCCGTGAGGAGGATATGACCGTTGTAGTGAAAGTCCCCAATGATGGGAACGGTGACGCCCTGGTCGGACAGGCGGTCCACGATTTCACCAACAGCAGCAGCGGATTCGCGGGTATCAACCGTGATGCGAACCAGTTCGGACCCGGCCCTGGCCAAAGCCGCCACCTGTTCAACCGTGGCAGCAATATCTGCCGTATCGGTATTGGTCATGGATTGGACGACGGTCGGATGGTCGCCGCCCACAAGAATGCCGCCTACATTGACGGCAATGGATTTACGTCGAGTGATAAGTGCCATATGAAAAACAGGGTTCAGGGTTCAGGGTTCAGGGTTCAGGGTTCAGGGTTCGGAAAATTCCAAATTTGAAACCTGAGCAGAAACAAGGCTAAGGTAAAGGTACAGGATTTAATAACCCTGAACCCTGAACCCTGTTGATTACTTCTTCTTCCCGCCAGGGCCAGATGGTCTGGCCGCCTCTTTCATGGTTTTGGCGAATTCCGCCGCCTGGGCTTTATGCGGGTCAGTCGGGGCGGCTTTGTCGGCCACGAGTTCAAACAGTTTCACGCATTCCGCCGCTTTGCTGGGGTCGCTGGTCAACGCCACACCCAGGTTGAACGAGGCATCCAGGTTGGCCGGGTCTTCGGTCAGAATGCCACGATAGGTTTCAACCGCTTTGTCTATCAAACCGGCGCTGAAATACATTTCACCCAGTTTGACCCGGAGGTCATGTTTTTTCTTCGGGTCGGTCTGAAGTTCAGAGGCGGTCAGATAAAGCTGGGTCGCTTTTTCAAGGGCCGAACCATCGCCGCAGTATTGACCCACCAGGGCATAGGCACGGGCCGCAAACACTTTGTAATTGGAGGTCACGTTAGGGTCAATCGTCTTGCCCGCCGGTTGTGTGCCGCCTGAGTAAAGTTCCGCCGCTTTTTCCCCGGCAGGGCCAGCTTCCTTGAACAAGGCACAGGCTCCTTCACGGTCTTTGGCGTTAAACTTGGTTGCTCCAAGATTGAACATGGCTTGTGACATGTTACCAAACACTGCATGTTGGGTGTTATCGAGCGAAACCGCCTGTTTGTATTCCTTCACGGCACCATCGTAATTTTTTTGCTGGTCCATGGCGAGCCCGGCTTCAAAGTGCTTTTTCATTTCTTCGAAATCGGCTTTGATTTTCTCGTTTTCCTTGGCAATCCGGTCATATTCAGCCTTTTCCTTTTCGTAGGCTTCGATTTCCTCTTTCGTCGGTTGCCGAGGTGCGCCGCTGTTGGGAGTGCTGGCACGGGTCAGAATCTCTTCATCTGTGGGCAGCGTACCCTCGCCAGGGTACACTTCGAGGCTGATTTCCTGCTGGTCTTGTTCCAGCTTGAACAAAGCGGAACTGCGGGCGGTCAATCCTTTACCGTGGGCAGTCACCACATAAAAGCCAAACAACGGCACGGAAAAGAAATATTCCCCTTTTTTGTCGGTTTTGGTTTTCCAGACGCCTTTGATGTCCTTGCGCAAAATCAGGATTTCAACATCGCTTTTGGGAACCGCCTGGCCATCAACCTTTTCTTTATAGGTGATGTTTCCGCGAATCCGTCCCAGTTGGGCATAGGCCGGGCTGGAGGTTGCCACGGTTGCGGCGAGAACGCCCAATCCTACAATCAGGGCGAATCCAAACCGTCGGGCAAACAGGTTCCAATTGAAAAAAGTCGGTACAGAAGTCATGTAGAACCTCCACTATGGTTGGTAAGTTGAAAACGATGCCAAAGACCGGGCAGTCGGAAAGGTACTGTGCAAATGGGCGATGAGAAGTGCGCCGCTGCCAGGGGTCGTTTTCTGTGGTTGTTTTCGTTTGAAAAACTTCATTTCGGAATCAAAAAACTGCACCAAATCGAAAAACCGGCCATATTTGCACAAAAAGCCGAGTAAAACACGCCGGCTCGCCGGATTTCAGGCCGATGGACAGAGAAACAGACAGGATTGCGATTTTGGGCAATCCCTCTGATAAGCAAAACGTGATTGCATGTTGCCTGTGAAATAATGAAAGAAAAACCGGCCCGATTCTACTGGTTTTATGAAAACTTGACCACTTTCGTTTTTCATCAAAGGCGAGCGGAGGTGTTTTTACGGTTTTTTGTGATAGGTTGAGAGCTGAATCGTAAACTTACCGTCTTCACAAGCGTTTGGCTGTCAACCACACAAGTGAAATTATATGTTGATTGAAGGAGTCTGTCGTATGCCGAGCATCAAATCCGCTGCCGCCTGGGCAGTTGCGTGTGCTTTGTCGCTGGTAGTTTCAGGAACCTGGGGCCGGGGACAAACCCAGCCCAAAAGCTATGTGCAGGCACCGTCGGCCAATCCTGCTCCGCAAAACCTTGATTTTGAAGACGGCGAGCCTGGAAAACAACCGCCCGGATGGAATGGGACGACTGCCGTCATTGGGTACCCGGCCACGATTTCAACCGAAAAGCCGAAAACCGGAAAACAATGCTTGGTATTGGTTCGCAAACCGGACCAATCGCCGGAACCAAATCAATTTGCGAATGTTATGCAGACGGTTGATGCCACACCCTACCGGGGGAAACGGGTCCGGTTCCGGGCCGCAGTCCGGTTGAAGGCACAGGATTTCAACAGCCGCGCTCAATTGTGGCTGCGGGCGGATTTGCCCAATCAGAAGGCGGGCTTTTTTGACAATATGGGAGACCGCCCGATTATCACCGGCACCTGGCAATCCTTTGAAATTGTCGGGGATATTGATCCAACAGCAGAAAAACTGAATTTTGGGGTGATTAGTTTTGGAACCGTGTCCACCTATCTGGATGAAGTTTCTTTGGAGGTGCTGCCAACGGTTCCTTCACCGCTCGAACCAGCCCGCCCACTGACTGCCCAGGGATTGGCCAACCTGACTGCGTTCACCCGGCTGATGGGATACGTCCGGTTTTTCCACCCCAGTGACGAAGCTGCTGCGGTTGACTGGGACCGCTTCACGGTCGAGGGAATGCGCAAGGTCGAAGCTGCAAAAAATTCCGCTGAACTGATTGCCCGGTTGCATGAACAGTTCGGGCCCATTGCCCCGGCGGTCCAGGTTTTTGCTACCGGCAAGCCTCCGCAACTGCCCGCCGGCCTGACTCCTCAAGCTGAAGCCGCCCAGCTCAACGTCATCAAATGGAGCCATCGTGGCATTGGACTCAAAAAAAGCAACCAGAATGTATATGCCAGTGACCGTGCCAAAGGAGCGGTGGTAAACGGACAGATGCCTGAAGGATTTTCCAATCCGGCCAAGCCTTTTGAGGCCGACCTGGGTGGTGGGGTGTCCTGCCGGGTTCCACTGGCACTTTGGGTTGACGCGAGCGGAACCCTGCCTCATGTCGAAAAAAAGGCCAACCCCGTAGCCACTCTCTCCGAACCCCTGATGGAACTGTATTCGGCCAATGACCGGGCGACCAGATTGGCGGATGTGGCACTGGCCTGGAATATTTTTCAGCATTTCTATCCGTATTTTGACGTGGTGGCAAAAGACTGGTCCCGCCAGTTGCCGGAACTGTTGCGGGCGGCTGCCACCGACAAAGATGAAAAAGCCTTTTACAACACCTTGCGGCATTTGATGGTGATGCTCGAAGACGGACATGGCGGAGTCAGTTGGCGCAACCTTGCCAGCGGATTTACGCTCCCGTTTTTGTGGGACCAATTGGATGGAAAACTGGTTCTCATCCATGTTGCAACCGAAGGTGCAGCCGGGCTGAAACCAGGGGATGAAATTCTGGAAATCAATCAAAAGCCGGCTGCCGAGGCTCTGAAAGCAGCGGAATCGTTAACCTCATCAGCGACTCCGCAATGGCGGTTGTTTCGGGCGTTGCGAATGTTGCGTGTCGGGGACAAAGACACAGAAGTGACCCTCAAGGTGCTGCCTTTTGGTGAAAACCTGCCCAAGACCATAACCATCAAGCGGACCTTACCGGAGAGCCAGGTGACGGAAACCCGCCCGGAAAAAACCGCCGAACTCAAACCGGGAGTTTTTTACTATGACATCGGGCGGGCATCCGACGCTGATTTCGCCGCATTGCTTCCCAAATTGGAAAAAGCCAAAGGAGTGATTTTCGACTTGCGCGGCTATCCGGTTGGTTCGCCCGTCTTCCTGCAACATTTGGCGGATATACCGCTCCAGTCAGCCCGATGGAACATTCCGCTGGTTTCCACTCCCGACCATGTGAACATGACTGCTTTCGAAACCGGAGGCCGCTGGAGTCTCGAACCCAAAAAGCCAAAAGTGGGCGGGAAAATCGTGTTTTTGACGGATGGACGGGCAGTGAGCTATGCGGAATCAGTGATGGGAATTGTGGAAGCCTACAAGCTGGGTGAAATTATTGGTTCACCAACTGCCGGGACCAACGGCAACATCAATCCGTTTACCCTTCCAGGCGGATTTACTTTGTATTGGACCGGGATGAAAGTCCTCAAGCATGATGGGTCACGTCACCACGGGGTCGGGATAGCCCCGACCATTCCGCTCCAGCCAACGCAGCAGGGTGTCGCTGCCAAACGGGACGAACTGCTTGAAAAGGCACTGGAAATCATTCATTGAAGCAGGAATGGAACTGAGGACTGAGGGCATTCCAAGGACTGAGGGCTGAGGATTATCCTCAGCCCTCAGTCCTTCCACCCATTAGTTGCCGGAGATGGCAATTACCAATCGCTTGGACTGGCCGGGAGGCAACACCAGAATATTGCTTTCAATGCCACGTTCCTGGAGATTGAACCCGTCCGTCGGGCAGGTGTAAGGCTCGATACAGAGCGCCTGGCGCGGGGCCGGAGCTGTGTAGGCCACGATATGCGGAAAATCCCCCACGTTTGACGAAACCTGAATGGACGTTCCGTTTTCCCGGTCCTCAATCCGGCACACGGCATTTCCGGCTGTATCCGGCTGGACCTCTGTGTAGATGTCATCCAACACCAGTTCGGCACAATTCTTTCCTGCCTGGAGGTCAAAGGTTTCATCCACATCGAGCAAGGTTCCAGTGGGCAGGCTGTCGGCGAGTTCCCACCGTTTCCGGGCCGGAACCTGTAAGGTGCCTTGCTCCGGACGGGTGAAGTAGGGGTGAATCCCAAACCCGAACGGCAGCACCGATTCACCTACATTCCGGACTTCGGTTTCCATCCACAGGGTGTTCTCCCGCAGCCGATAGGTTACGGTCAGATAAAAGGGAAACGGGAATTGCTGTAAAATGGCTTCCTGATGGTCACGGGCATCAAAGGCGGCGGTCATCCAGGCCCCTTCGCTGGCGGAGGCTCCGGTACCAATCAGTTTCCAGGCTTTATCCCGCACGTAGCCATGCCGGTTGGGGTTGACCGGATACGCTTTCCCCTGAAAATGGAACACGCCGTCCGCAATCCGGTTGGGATAGGGAAACAGGATGGGAATCCCATAGCTCGTCGGTTTTTTCAGAAAGTCTGCAAATCCAACAGTTTCCAACACGGGCCAACCGGTCTGGAACGCAAAACAGTTGTTGCCCAAGGCTGGAGCAATTTCGGCAGTCGTTTCATCCTGCCGGAGGGTGATGATTTCAACCCCTTCGCGGACCGAGGTTTCAACAGTGTAGGTGGAATTCATACAGTTCTCAGATTCATGTTTGATCTGCCTTGTTCTTTTCCATCAAATGAAAGAAAGGTTTGGGGCTGATAGGCACCTGAAGTCTTCCGTCAATGACAAATGGCAAATCGTAAAACGGCAAATGATTATTTGACCGGCTCAAATGCCTTGAACTCGTAGGTAACACCCAGATACACCCCGGTTTGCGAGGTAAATTCGGTCAAACCTTTGATGCCGGCCACATCCCATTGGAGTCCGCCGGCTTTGACCTGCATGCCGAAACGGGCCTGCGACTGGCTTTCGAGTCCGGGTTTGGGCGTGCGCGGGTTGTAACGGCCCTGCACTTCTCCGAGCAGGTTGATACGGTCGTTGAGTTTGAAAATGCCAGCCACGCCGTAGAGCAGCACATCCTGCTGGGCTCCGGTGGAAAGCGGGTCAGTCAGAATTCCCAGGCCCACATTGCCAAAAGTCCGCAACCGGCCTCCGGCAAATGATTTGCCAATCAACGTCATGGTGTACACATTGGTTGTATTGAGGGCAATCCCTTTGGCCTGATTCGAGTTGGGCAGACTTACTCCCAGCCGGAAACCCAGGCTGGGGAGGCGTTTGGTTTCCTTGCGGAGTTTGATTTTGGTCCAGAGGGTAATATCTCCCACATCGCTGACAGAGGTTTCACCGGGTTTGATGCTGAGCGGGATGGAGCTGGTTCCGGTTTCCCGGATGCTGAGGAAATTGCGGACCGGGCCTTCCACGGAAAACTCAACATTGGGTGACAGGCCAAAGTGGAGGCCAACGATACCGGCCCTGGTCAGGTCACCCTTCAATCCTGAGAGGCCAAACCGTTGATTTTGTAGAAATTCAAAGCCAAGCTGGGCACGGACATGCCCCGGTTCAACAATTTCCACATCTTCCGTGAACAAAGGTCGCTGCTGGGCTGCGGCGGGGAAGGAGGCACACCCCAACAGGAACAGAACGAGAAAAAACAAACGCCACAATTTCATGCGGTCTCCACAATTGAAAAGCCAGCACAGTTAGTTGGAAAAGTCAAAGCCTGGCACAATCTGGAAAGTCAGCTCTTTGAAACCAGATACACACCCAGGCAGATAATTAAAACTCCAACCACTCTGGTGAGGGAAAGTGGTTCCCGAAAAAGCCATGCCGAGGCCAGTAACACAACTACAAAGCCAAGACTCATAAAAGGATAGGCAAAACCAAGGTCGAGCTTGCTGACAGCGACAATCCAGGTCAGAGAGGCCAGAAATGCCGCCGCAAAACTGGCAATCACATAAATGTCGAGGAAGGCATGGACCAGATATTGAACGCCAGCCATGGACAAACCGGGAAAACTCCCGCCGAGGCGGGTATTGGTTGCATGTTTGAGCAGCAGTTGCCCGACGGCGGTCAGAAAAATTGTCAGAAAGATACAGAGATACGCCATTGCTTCTGAATTGAGAATTGAGAATTGAGAATTGAGAATTGCTGAGTAACCTCGAAGTTTCAGATAGTTTGAAGCTCTTCGGCTTATTTCAAATTCTCAATTCTCAATTCTCAATTATTGATAACTCGTGCATTTTTGTAACCCAGGTCCCGTTGCAGTTCTTCCGTAACCTGATTGGCAGTGGGAAGGTTGTAAAACCCCACTTTGATGGAATAAAGCTGCGTCGGGGACCCGGCATCCGGTAGTGTGATATAGGCACTGGTAAATCCCTTGCGGCGCAACTCGGCTACGATTTGATTGGCTTCACCGGCAGTACTCACCACTGTGACCAGGACAGCATATTTGGCATTGGCGGCAGCCGTGGCAGCCAACCGTTCTTCATTGGTCCGTCCGTTGGCTGCGGTTTCGGTGCGGACTGTCGCGGCAGATGGTTTGGTTTCGGATGGGGTCGGACCGGAAATCCGTCCAATGGCGAGGCCCATAACGAAAAATACCAAGCAACTGACCAGCCAAAACACATAGCCAGTCACAGCCATCCGCTGATGGGGCAATGGGCGCGTGGCAGGAGAGGAGTCCGGTTGCAAAAAGGTAATATCCATGTTTGTGTTGTGTGATAACTGGGGCCAAAGACTGAACTTAATGGAAGAGGTGAAAAGAAGTACAGCCCTTCATAAATTGCCTTGAATGGAGCCGGTTCAAAGTCAGCCCTCGGTCCGCGGTTCTCAGTCCTTTCAGATTTCCTACTATACCGAGGCAGAGCTTTTCGGTTCAATACGTTGGCGGTTTTTTTCTTTCCCGTTGCAAGAATGATTTTTCGTGTGGTAGGTTGGACTGCATCGCTCTCGCCAATTCAAGATTGTAGCAAGCACAGTTTGGCAGTCCTTGGTTTTCGCTCGATATTTCTACGTTTCAAACAAAATAAGAGGGTGTCTGAAAGTTGTTCCAGCCAGCTCCTTCAGCATCCAACCACGGTTGGTCGCGGTGTAAGTCTCGCGCGCCCAAACTCCACAACGAAAATGCCCGCAACGAGGCATGTGTGAGGAAATAACAATGGAAAAAGCACCAACCCCTCAAAATCTGCAGGATAGCTTTCTGAATCAAGCCCGCCGTGACCGGGTAATGGTTGCGATATACCTGATGAGTGGTGTGAAGTTGACTGGCCGTATTCGGGGGTTCGATAAATATTCAGTGATTCTTGAATCCGGGAACCAAGAACAGATGATTTTCAAACATGCCATCTCCACTGTATCCATGATTCGCCCATCAGGTGGAGGCCGTGGCTATGAAGGTGGCGAAGGTCGAGACAGTCGAGACAGTCGAGACAGTCGAGACAGTCGGGGTGACTATCGGGATCATGGTCCGCGTAGCGGCCATGGCGGTTCGTCCTCATCGGCCTCCTCTCAAAACCACCATGACGACGAATCATGACGCAGGGGCGCTTGATCACCTTCGAAGGGGTTGACGGTTGTGGCAAAACCACTCAATTGCGGCTAGTTTCCGAACGTTGTGATGCCCTCGGCATCCCGTTCCTGGCCACCCGTCAACCTGGTGGAACCCCCTTGGGGTTGAAAATTCGGGAAATTTTACTTCCTCCCACTCCAGTTGACGCCCATTCAGCCTTATCCTACGAATCGCTGCCGGTACCTACCCCGGTGGCCGAAGCGTTGCTGTTTGCAGCCGACCGGGCGCAGCATGTGGAAACTGTCATCCGTCCAGCTTTGGCTGCGGGCAAGCTGGTGCTTTGTGACCGGTATACGGATTCAACCATTGCCTATCAAGGATATGGTCGGGGACGGGATATCAAAGTCATTGAGCAGTTGGTTGCCATTGCGACCGATGGATTGAAACCGGATGCCACCCTTTTGTTCGACCTGCCGGTGGCGGAAAGCCAGAACCGGTTGCAGCAATCCCGGCAAGGAAGTACCGGGACACCGGACCGGCTGGATGTTGAACCTCTGGAATTTCATCAGGCGGTGCGGGATGGCTTTTTGAAATTGGCGGCGGCGGAACCCAAACGATTCCATTTGCTTGACGCACGGAGTGAAATCAAACAATTGCATCAGGAAGTTTGGAACCTGCTCGACCGGATTCTGGGCGGCAAGCCGTCATTTTCAGTTTGATTTCCTGCAAGACTGTGCCAACATCGGACTTTCACCGGTTGGCACCTGAGCGCCTGTTCCAAAATTCTTCATTGATCATCAACCAACCCGGAAAGGTTTGAACCACCGGTCCCCAACCCTCATGACATCACATTCAGAACGTTTGCAGGCTGATTTGGTCATTGGCTCGCGGGGCAGCGCCCTCGCTCTGTGGCAAGCCAATTGGGCCAAAGCCCAACTTGAGGCCGCCCATCCCGGATGGAGTGTGGCAATTGAAATCATTAAAACCACCGGAGACAAAATCCTGGATGTGCCGTTGGCCAAAATCGGCAGCAAAGGGCTTTTCACCAAGGAAATTGAAGATGCCTTGCTGGAAGGCCGGATTGATTTGGCCGTTCATAGTTTGAAGGATTTACCTACGGTGCTTCCCACCGGTTTGACGCTGGCAGCGGTTTCCGAACGGGAGGATGTGCGGGATGCTTTGATTGCAGCACCTGCGATTACCGGGTTTGCTTCGTTGCCTGAAGGTGCACGGGTTGGAACCAGTAGTTTGCGTCGTCAAGCTCAGTTGCGCGCCTTGCGCCCGGACCTCAAACTGTTGGATTTACGAGGCAATGTTGATACCCGGCTGCGCAAACTCCAGGAAGGGGAGTATGACGCCATTGTTCTCGCTTCTGCCGGGGTGACCCGGCTGGGACAAGCGGCAGCCATCACCGAACGCCTTTCCCTGGAGGTCATGTTGCCAGCCGTTGGTCAGGGGGCTTTGGGGATTGAAATCCGGGTCGCGGATGAACGAGTGGCTGCGGCTGTTTCCTGTTTGGCCCATGCCCCAACCTGGGCGGCATGTCGGGCTGAACGGACTTTTCTGGCTGGTTTGGGCGGCGGTTGTCAGGTTCCGATTGCTGCCAATGCTGAAATTGAACATGACCGGTTGCGGTTGACGGGGTTGGTCGCAGCAGCGGACGGAACCAAATTGCTACGAAATGAACGAACCGGTACAATTGCCGAGGCCGAACAAGTGGGGATCGCTTTGGCAGAAGAACTTTTGGCTGCCGGCGCGGCGGAACTTCTGAAGTTTTGAGTTTTACGTTGCCGAGACACATCGTTTCGGAGGGGTACCCTCGACCAGAGGATTTTTGAGGACTCCACGCTCAAAACTCAAAACTCAAAACTCAAAACTCAAAACTCACTGCCAGAGGATGTCATGCCAGCTACTTCCGAGGATGCCAAACTGATTCTCCAGCTTTATGAAATGCGCCGCGAAGAGACAATGCGCAAAGCACGTCACTTCATTACCTTCTGCTTCTTTCCTGAAACGGTGGAAGACGTCCGCGCCATGTTGCGAAATATGGAGGCCCCAGAGCATGGAGCCTATTTCCGCCAAGTTTACACCTACTGGGAAATGGCGGCGGCTTTGGTCAACCACGGTACCATTAACGAAGACCTGTTTAATGAATGTAATGGCGAGCATCTGGCTGTTTATGCCAAGATCGAAGATTTGTTGCCAGGGTTGCGGGAAGCCTTTGGGGCGCACTTTATGAGCAACCTGGAAGCCCTGATTCAGCGGATGCCGGATGGGGCCAGCCGGATGGCACGACTGAAGGAAAACCTCAAGTCGCTGGCAAATCAGTAAATTCCCTCGGTAAACTGGGAGGGAATGTTTTTTTTCTAGCGTTTCACCTCCAGAGTTTGCTATAAGAGGGGCTTCCAAGCAAAGAAAACTTTGCCATAGATCGTTCGCCAGTTTTTTCCAGTTTCAGTTTTTTAGTCACACGTGATCACAGGGATTCTTGCCTGCGGCGCAAAAGGTGTTTGCCGCGTCAAGGTGACGACCCGAGCGGGGGAGTCGTCTCTTTGGGGTCAGACCTGACTGCCGCCCTAAACAAACAACC
This sequence comes from Blastocatellia bacterium, assembly GCA_019695185.1. Lineage (GTDB taxonomy): Bacteria > Acidobacteriota > Blastocatellia > Chloracidobacteriales > Chloracidobacteriaceae > JAIBAN01. Next base: position 65,483 of record JAIBAN010000029.1, read on the forward strand.
AAGTAAAAGTTCCTTCGAAATCCACAAAAAACAATGTGTTACAGGTGTTTTTCGGTGAGGTTCGAAGAACCAAGAAGTTGCAGGCCGAGGCAGGATTTTTTGGGGAACAAGTATGGGAATTTTTGATCGCCTTTTCGGGAAACGAAAAGAGGAACCGAAACCACAACCGCCGCCTCCCGCACCACCGGCGGCACCACCGCCACCGCCTGTTTCCCCGCCGCCACAACGCACCACGCCTTCCTCGCCATTTGATCAACCATCAACTACTGGGCGGATTGCCGAACGGATGGAACAACGGCGGGACCCGGAACCGCCACGTGTTACGCCGCCTCCGCCTCTGCCTGTCGTTGAGCCACCACCACCTGTGGTTGTGGTTGAGCCGGAACCGGTCCGCCCGGTTATTCGGGAACCAGAGCCGATTCAGGTTGCACCGCCAGTATATGTGGCACCACCATCGTTGGCAGACGTCCCTCCAGCCTCGCCTACCCTTCCACTTGAAGCCCCGAAAGACCTTTTTGCGGAGTTTGGTGATCTAACCGAGGAAGAGCGCCAGCTATTGCTGGAATTACAGCGGGAAGAATCCGAATCAGCCAATCGGGAACCTTCGTTTCCACCGGAACCGGCTCCGATTACTGTCACCATGCCGGCTATGACTCCGCCGGAACCGGAACCGGAACCGGAACCGGAAATTGAAGCCCCGGTAGGTTTTACTTCAAATCTGGACCGGGCCTTGGGGGCGTTGCTGGATTCGCAAAGTGATTTGGAGGCACTCACTGTCACGGAGGAGGCTCCGGTTGAGTCCTCAGTGGCTTTGGGGAGTGCCGGTATGCTGGTTGCTCCAGAGGCCGGAATTGGCCAGAGTTTTTTAGACGATGAGTTGGGTGATTTTGACGATGCCTTTGATGCTTTGGTGGTGGGTGAAGAGCAGGCGCTCGAAGATGGTGAGCATGTTGGCGTCGAATATGACCAAAGTGAAATCAAAGAGCTTTTTGCCAATATCGCGGCCAACTATATCCGCCCGGTGAAAACCTTTGTGTTTGAATTGCGCACTGGAAGCGCCCGCAAGGAATGGGTCGAAATTTGCCAGCCAGCCATGCTGACGTTGGGGAAATCGGCCAATGGCATGGGGTTGCTTGACGTAAGCGAAGCGATTGCCCGCTTTGACAGTCTGCTGATCGAAGCGCGCGCCTCCTTTGAAACGACGGTCAGCGGCGATTTGCGTGACCGAATTCTGAAACATTATGACGAGTTGACCGAAATGTTGCCCCAGACCTTCACGCTTGGCGAGGAAGGGGCGCAATCGGAAGGCATGATTATCAACTCCCTGCTGAAACAGATTCCGGATGTGGGCAAGGTCACCATTGACCGGCTGTATCGAGCCGGATTGACGACTCTGGAAAGCTACTTTATGGGGACCAAGGAGGACATCGCCGTGGCCTCCGGATTACCTATCTGGCTGGCTGAACGGGTCTGTGACAAATTCAAACAATATCAGCAGGACCTTGAAACCAAACCGGTTGATGCTGGAAACAGTGCCCAAAGGACTAAACTGGAGAAATTGATCCAAGACCTCCAGGAATATCATGACTCCTATGAGCAGGCGACAGCCGCCGAGTGGACCAACCCGGCTGCTGCTGAAGACCGGCGGTTTTTCCGTCAGGCCCGGCAGGATACCCAGTTGCAAATCAACGTGGTGCTGGCCGAATTGCAGGCAGTTGATCTGGTTCGTGAAATTCAGCGGCTGTCGTTTGAAAAGCGGATTCAGCGCTTGCAGGAATTTCTCGCCACATTGGCAAACGAGGCAGCCGGATAAAACCTGCTGCTTTCCCAAACACGCACGTACCGTTTTCTTTGATTTTTGAGATTGATTTTGATTCCACACCGGAATCGGGAGCAGCAGATCCCGCTCCCGGTCAGATTTTTTGAGTCGGTTGCTGAGAAATCAAGCCCAAAGATCCGTCATTTCACACCACATTTTGCACGTCAATAACTCGCGCTGGCGAGCAAAGGAGAAAAAAGGGGGAGAGTCTTTATGGCTGAATTTTCCCGTGATGAGGTTATCGAGAAAGTTGCCAAAGGAGAAGGATTGGAACGTGCCGACTTACGGGACGTCGATCTTTCGAAGGCCGGTCTGGAAAGCGCCAATTTACGTCGCGCTGATTTGGAAGGGGTCAACTTTGAGGAAGCGGTTTTGCGCAAAGCCAATCTTGCCAGTGCGAACCTGCGAGACGCATTTTTGGCGCGGGCCAATTTGGAAGGTGCGAATTTGCGGGGAGCTGATCTTGAAAGCGGCAATTTGCAAGGTGTGAATTTGACGGATGCCGATCTTTCACGCGCCAATTTGGAAGGGGCTGACCTGGAAAATGCCACCTTGACTCGGGCACGCTTGGGGGCAGCTCAACTGATTGATGCCAATTTGGGCGGAGTTACCTTGGAAGGGGCGCACCTGAGCAATGCCGATCTGTCACAGGCATATATGGGGGCGGCCATCATGTCCAACGCCGACTTCCAAAACGCCTTGTTGGAAAAAGCCAACCTGGAGGAGTCGGATCTAACCGGGGCAAACTTGCGGGATGTGTCCTTGCGGGGAGCCAAGTTACCCAATGTCAACCTGACCGGTGCCATTTTGGAACGGGCGGTACTGGTTGAGGCAATGCTCCAGAAGGTCAATTTTTCCAAAACGGATTGCCGCTCGGCTTCATTTTCCAAAGCCCAGATGGCAGGAGCCAATTTCTCACAGGCGCTCTTGTATGGAACTGACCTGACGGTGGAACAAGTCAAGGACGTGACCGCCGATTGGGTTGATTTCAGTAAGGAAGGGGACGGTTCTCTCAAAGTCCAGGGCAAAGACCTGGTTGCCCACCTGACCGCCTTGCGTGACGGTGTGCCAGCCGCCGCTCCGGCCGCCGCCCCAGTCGCCGCCCCGGCTCCCGCAGGCGGTGCCAACCGCCGGTACTTCGGGCGTGGTGACGTTCTACGGGATGCCACCTTGGAGTTTGACGCCGGTTCCATTGTTGAAGTGGACGGGCGGTTCCTCAAATGTTCAATTGCTCTTGGCGATGGGGCTCAGTTGATTATTGGAAAAGAGGGGATTCTGGATGGCTGCCAAATCCTCGGTAACGGCATCATTGTGGCCCATGGCCGCTTTGTGGAAGGGAATTCACCCGGAATTGATGGCGTCAAACAGTTGATTGTCGGCGCTTCGGGGCACGTTCGCGGCACGGTCAAACAACCAGCCGGTTATACCATTTTTGCGTTTGAACCAGGATGTTTCTTACGCCTGAAAATTTTGACTTCATAATTTGGTTGGTGGTTGGTGGTTGGTTGTAGTTGAACAGGCCCGCTGGAACCCAACCGGGACTGCACCTATGATCGAAAGACCAACAACCCACAGCCGACGAAGGAGCATTTTTTACTTATGAGCGATAATGTCAAACGGACCATCATCGAAGAAGGAAGCGAATTGACCGGTACGTTGAAATCCACCTGCGATGTGGTGGTCAGCGGAAAAGTAAACGGGGAGTTACAAGCTCCTGCACTCAATGTGTCGCAGGGCGGGGCGGTTCATGGCAACATCAAGGTGACGAATCTTCATTCGGAAGGGGAAATTGCCGGTCAAATCGAAGCCGACAAAATAGAGCTTTCCGGTCGGGTCAACGACCAGACCACCATCCGGGCAAATACCCTCGAAGTCAAATTGAGTGCCCCGGAAAAGCTCCAGGTTGTTTTTGGCAATTGCACCCTTGAAGTTGGAAAAGACAAGGATGCTGCTCCGGCAGCCGGTGGCGGCGAGCCTGCCCAGAAAGAAAACAAACCACCGCAGGGACAGCCACAACAACAGCAGGGAAAGAAGAAAGACTGAATAAATTGAGAATTGAGAATTGAGAATTGGTGGAATTGTCCCGTTAGATCCGACTGATTGTTTACGTCATGAATTGTACCTAGTCTCAATTCTCAATTCTCAATTCTCAATTCTCAATTCTTTAGCTGCTCCCTAAACCCGAAAAAAACCTTGATTTTTCAGCCCGTTCAATGTAGGTTTCGCACTCACTTTATGCACCCATAGCTCAGATGGATAGAGCGTTGGCCTCCGGAGCCAAAGGTCGCTGGTTCGAATCCAGCTGGGTGTATTTCCCTTTCTCACCGTTTTTCTCCTCATCATAAAGAGTCGCCCAATGAGTTCACCCGCTTTTGCAGTCGAAATGCGTGAGGTGACCAAGCGTTTCGGTTCACTCACTGCGAATGACCGAATTACGCTCCGCATTGCTTCGCAAAGCATTCATGCCGTGATTGGTGAAAATGGTGCAGGCAAATCCACTGCCATGAATTTGCTGTATGGGCTCTATGTTCCCGATGAAGGGGAAATCTGGCTCAAAGGGGAACTGCTTGCCTTGAAATCTCCCAGGGACGCCATTCAGAGAGGGGTTGGCATGGTGCATCAGCATTTTATGCTGGTTCCCACCCTGACCGTCACAGAAAATATTATTTTGGGGGCCGAACCGGAGACAGGCATTGGCATTGATTATAAAAAAGCCCGTGCCCGCATTGTTGAGATTTCCCGGCAATATGGTCTGGTAGTCAATCCTGACGCTCTGATTCAGACGCTTTCTGTGGGGGAGCAGCAACGGGTCGAAATCCTCAAAACCTTGTATCGCGGAGCGGACATCCTGATTTTGGACGAGCCGACCGCTGTGTTGACCCCGCCTGAAGTGGAAGACCTGTTTCGCATTTTGCGTTCTTTGCGCGAGCAGGGCAAGACCCTCATTATCATTACTCACAAACTGGCCGAGGTGTTGGCCCTTTCGGACCGGGTGACGGTCATGCGCGATGGAAAGGTGGTCGGCGAGGTTCCCACCAAACGGACGACCGCCGAGGAGTTAGCACGCATGATGGTCGGTCGGGATGTGTTGTTACGGGTGGAGAAAGAACCGGCACATCCCAAAGAAGTGACCTTGACGGTAACAAATCTGAAATATACCAAGCCGAACGGAGTGGAAGCCCTCAAGCAGGTAAGTTTTGAAATCCGGGCCGGCGAGATTTTGGGGATTGCCGGGGTGGAAGGAAATGGTCAAACCGAATTGATTGAAATTCTGGCCGGCTTGCTGACGCCCCACAGTGGCACAATTGAGTTTAAGGGCCGTTCCCTCAACGGGTTTTCCGCCCGTGCCATTCGGGAAGCCGGAATTGCTCATATTCCGGAGGACCGACACCATCGGGGCCTGCTGTTGGATTTTAATCTGGCTGACAATTTGATTTTGGGAGTTCATTACCGCATCCCAGCTAGCAAGGGCATGTGGCTGGACCGGCCCACGATTGACCAACGAGCGGATGCCAAAATCCGGGATTTTGACGTGCGTCCGGCCAATCATGAGTTGCCGGCCCGTGCGCTTTCCGGTGGCAATCAACAGAAACTGATTGTGGCTCGTGAATTTGGTCTACCTCCTACAGTTCTGCTTGTTTCCCAACCAACCCGTGGGGTTGATATTGGGGCGATTGAGTTTATTCACCGAAAACTGATTGCGTTGCGCGATAGCGGGGTGGCTGTCTTGCTGGTTTCGGCTGAACTTGAAGAGGTGCTTTCGCTTTCCGACCGATTGTTGGTCATGTTTGAAGGTGAGGTGGTGGGTGAAGTTGACCCCACAACTGTTTCCCAACAGGAGTTGGGGTGCCTGATGACCGGCAGCACTGGCAAAGCAGCTCATGCATCTTAAAAACAGAGTTGTGAGTTTTGAATTGTGAGTTTTGAGTTTTAAGTTTTGCTTAGAACACTTATTTGAAATTCGCACTTTCGGTATTTGAAACCCGAAACCCGAAACCCCGAACCAAAAATTTACCGACATGCTTTTGAATCTTTGCCATCAGGGAATGCGAGACTGATTGGCGATGCTCTGAACTGAAACATCCAACGCTTCATTCAAACGTTTCACAACACAATTTTTTGGGGGAGTTATGCCAATTTCGTGTCCGCAATGCGGGGCGCAAAATGCCGATAATGCAATGTCATGTTATGCCTGTGGTTATACTTTGAGCACCTATGGGCAAGGTGGCGGTTATGCCCAACCGGGTCAATATGGACAGCAACCCCAAGGAGGGTATGGACAACCGCAAGCTCCGTATGGGCAGCAGCCTAATCCTTACGGACAGCAACCGCAGGCAGGCTACGGGCAACAGCAGAATCCCTATGCAACGCCACCTTCATACGGAACACCGGCACCCTACGGTCAAGGTGGCGGGTATGGGTATGGATATGGCTCCAGTATGGCCAAAGCCGATGCCGGGAAACGTTTTCTGGCTTTTTTGATAGACAGTTTTGCGATTTTTGGGGCTGAGATTCCTGGTCTCATTATCATGGCAATCGGGAACGGCACAGACGTAGGGGCTCTGGCATTATTAGGGACTTTGTTGGCTTATGGCGGGGCATTCGCTTTGGCGATTTATCAGATTTATACGTTGGGCAACAATGGAACCACGATCGGAAAACGGATGATGGGGTTAGTCTGTCTTGATGCCAACGGGAATCCTTTGGGGTTTGGAAAGGCTTTCGCACGAGAATTGGTCAAGGGACTTGTGGCTGGTTTTACCTGTTATTTGGGATTGTTGTGGTTGTTGTTTGATAAGGATAAACAACAGCTTTATGACAAAGTCATGAATTCCAACGTCTATCAAAAATAAATTTGACGGGGGAGGTTCGTTATGCCGGTTACCTGTCCGCAATGTGGAGCACAAAATGCCGATACCGCAACGGCTTGTTATGCCTGCGGCTATTCCCTGGTGAATTATGGACAGGGGGCCGGAGGTTATGCCCAGCCGCAACCAAATCCATACGGCCAACCGGCGAACCCCTATGAACAACAACCAAACCCGTATGGCCAGCCGCAACCGAATCCATATGCTCAACCGCAGCCAAATCCATATGGCCAACAGCCGAATCCATATGGCCAACAGCCAAATCCGTATGAGCAAGCACAATATTCGGCGAACCCTTATGCCACCCCGCCCAGTTACGGGCAGCAACCGTATGGCGGCTACGGTCAGGCTGCTGGTTTTGGTGGACCCGAAGTAGCTGAAGCCAAGGAAGCTGCCAAAAAATCCATGATTTGTGGGATTGTGGCCTTGGTATGTTGTGGCATTTTAGGGCCGGTTTCATTGATTTGGGGTATTCAGGCCCGCAACAAATTGATTTCCCTGGGGGTCAATGACGGTCAGGGAATGGCGATGGCCGGAATTATTCTGGGAGCCCTGGCTTCGGCGTTTTGGCTGTTAAGCATTTTGGCCAGACTGGCAAGCCATTGACTCTGAAGAAGGCTTGCAAACGAGGGAGTGAGAATTCCAATGCCACTAACCTGTCCGCAGTGCGGGGCTCAAAATCCAGACAATGCGAACGCCTGTTTTGCCTGCGGCGCTTCGATTACCGGGTATGCGCCAATGGTGCAGCCTTACCACCACATCAACCAGATTCAACAACCCTACGGCCAACCGCCGTCACCTTATTACGGAACTGGAGGAAAGGAACAGAATACTATGAACTCAGGTAAAAGAATCCCCTCTGCACTTTTGGCTCTCTTTTTGGGAGGGCTTGGCGTTCACAAATTCTATCTTGGTTACAACAAAGAAGGTGTCATTCTTTTGTTGGCGTCAGTGTTTACCTGCGGTGCCGCAGGACTAGTTGCTTTTATTGAAGCAATCATTTACCTGACAAAATCTGACGAAGAGTTTGACCGCATTTACGTTCAAGGGAGAAAAGGCTGGTTTTAACCTCGTTTCACTGGTTTTGCCACCCAACCGAACGGCACGACTGGGATGCTGATACCTTGCATCCGGGGCGTGCCATTCCTTTTTTGCCGGGACTGAATTGATTGTTGATTAACCAGTGATTCCAAGCACTTGCTTCAACTGTGTCTGAGTCATGACCAGTTTGCGCCGGGTATTGCGCAGATTGGAGAGAATTTCGATTTCCTCAGTGGTGGCAGCCGTGCGGGAAAGAAAACGGTCAAACGAGGCCAGCGCCTCGGTCAATTGCTCCAGGTAATATTTGGCAGCCTGTTGCTGGCCAGGAGTGAGTTTTTGAGCTTCGGTGGGGCGGGGGCGTCGTTGTTCAATCACAGCCAACAGGGCGATACTGAGTTGCAGCAGTTTGCGCGATTCGCGGGCCAGAAAGCTCAATTGCCAATCCGGTTTGGCTGGGTTATTGGAAAAAACAGCAGCTTCCCAGGAAGTGAGAATCATGTTACCCGTCGAAAGTTTTATCACCCGGATGGCCGCACCATTATCGGAGTTGGCAGCCGTCTGATTGAGATACTGAATGCAGGCAGAAAGTTCAGCCTCCAGTTCATATTTCAGATTGACATCAATGGCAGAGATTCCGTTTTGAGGTGCAGAAGTTGAAACTGGGGCTGCCAACGGGCTTAAAGGTGGTACTGTCGGCGCAATTGGGCTGCCTGGTGTCAAGGGAGCCAACGGTTGCTGGTAGAGCGGTTGGTCCGCTTCAATCAGCACTGCTCCAGCCGTGACATCTATGCTCGGCAACCCAACCCCGTAATAGACAGCCGCCCGTTGCAGCATATCCCGAATGCGAAGTACCGTTTGCAGATTGGCAATATTGCCAGCATAGTCTCCATCCACCCACGGGTCTGGTTTGGCAATAAATTCAAGGGCAGTATGGATGGAAACCTCTGTGGAATCCTGGGGGAGTGCTGTCAAATCAACCCGATTGGTCCGAAACAACTGGATCAGCGATTGCATCTGCATAATGGTTTCGCCGTACAGTTTCTCAAACTTGTCGTGCATTTCAATATTGAGATGCACGTTGCGGGTGAGCAGTTCCGGTTGCAGGCTATGCTGTTGAAAAGTGCCATGCAGGGTGCGTTTGGTCGGCAACTGGTTGCGGACAAGTTCGTCAAAATTGTCGGTGCGTTGGATTTTTTTGAGCAGTCTTTCGCTGTGAACCAGAATCTGCTCTTTTTCCAGGTAGTCAATGTATTTGGGCCGGACAATCAACGGGGTGATGGAATTGAGCAAGGTTCCTTCATCTTTGGCCCGAATCCCAATTCCGGTTTTGGGGTCATGTGACAGGGCACGGGTCAACAAAACATTCAGCCACTCCCAATGAGCACTCGTGGGCAAGCCATTATTGAGCGCCGGACTTGCCATATTCAGCATCTGGTCCGTGCGCGGTTTGTGTTTTTCCAGATATTTTCGCAGATTGTAAGCCGACGGATTGTTGCTCATGGCTCACCTTTCAACTGCGCGGGGACGGATAAAGAATTGAGAATTGAGAATTAAAAATTGTTGTACGTCCAGGCTCGTTTGTTTTTGAAAGACGAGCGTTTCGCCGATGCACTGCCTTGAAAGAGTATTTAATTCTCAATTCTCAATTAAAATTTCTGTCCGCAGCCAGAACAAAACCGGGAACCGGATTGGTTCATGAGGCCACATTGAGGACAGGTGGGGCTGCCAGTAACTGCATCAACGATAGGTTCCATCACCTTGGATCCACAACGCGAACAAAAAATCGCACCTGCGGCCAAGGAGGCTTGGCAGGAAGTACAGCTTCGTTCCGGTTTTTGAGCCGGGGGTGGCGTATAGGATGAGGCTGCATAGGTCGGGGGGGCGGATAAGTGGA
>JAIBAN010000216.1 GCA_019695185.1 Blastocatellia bacterium
GAATTTGTCATGGCCTGCCCGCGCCGCGAACGGATGATGAACCTGCTGCTCTCCGGGCCGGAAGGCAACGGAAAAACCACTCTGGTCCGCCGCTTCCAACAGCGCCACCCCGTCTTTGACCTGGAAGCGGGTGGAACCGCCGTACCCGTTCTGGTGGTTTCCGGGCCGCCCGTCCCCAAAGAAGCCCTGCTCCACGATGCCATTCTGAGCGCGCTTTGCACGGCCCTGCCAAATCGTTCGGCAGAAGACAAGCGGTACCACGTCATCCAGCGGCTTCGTCGGCACCAGGTCCGGATGCTGGTCATCGATGACGTGGAGGACCTGCTGGTCGGTAAAAGCCGTGCCCACCGGCTCAACCTGGAGCTGCTCAAATATCTCAGCCAGGCCGTGCCCGTCACGGTGGTGGCCGTCGGCACCCCTGCCGTTCTGCCCGTCATGCAACGGAACTTTGAGGTGGCCAGCCGCTTTCTGACGGCGGAGCTGCCCCGCTGGACCCTCGGTCCGGACGGCTTCGCGTTGCTGGAGCAGTTTGAGCGCAGTCTGCCCCTCAAACACCCTTCAAAGCTGTCCAGGTTGCCCCTGGCTGCCCGAATCCTGGACCAGAGCAACGGGACCATCGGCGGGATAGCCAATTTGCTCCGCCACGCCGCCATCCGGGCCATTGCGGATGGTACCGAAAAAATCACCATTCCCGGACTGGAAGCCGGAAACGAAAGGAAACTCTTATGATTCGCGTGGGCGACATCGTCATGTATCAGGACCACAAACTGCACCGGCTGGATTGGGGCCGGGTCGTCGAGGTGGTCGAATATTGTTCCGGCAGCGAGTACCACACACCGTATTTTTGGGAATCCGAATTCGTCAACTATGTGGTCGAACGGGAAGGCCGGGAATCCCACATCGGGTACGCCGGTGAAGTTTTCCGGAACTATCCCCGGTTTGACGACATTGTTTTACTCACCGGACGGCTGGTGACCTGGGACTACCCGGCCGTCGCTGTCTTCCATCGCATCGCGCTCAAACTGGAACAAACCACCGCTGCCCCCTTCGGTTTGGCATCCCACAAAGAATGTCTGTTCGTGGCCGGGAGACGGTTTCCGAACCATGCGTATTGCCAAAACTATTGGGAAAACCCGGACTTTCCCTACCTGCTCGCAGCCCTGGCCGAGCTGCCCGAGTGGCTGGACCTCACCGAAAGCGCCCCCGACCTCGAAGCCCATAACCTGGCCCGCACATACACCTGGCTCGCCGCCCTGTACCGCGTTGCCCGCCCGGAACCACTCCTACCGGTCAACCTGGCAGACTTCCGGGAGGTGACCGATTCCCCGGACTATGATTGGGACGACGGGGACGACAGTGACAAGGAGAACGATTGGTTGCTCGGGGACTGCAATGCACCGAACACGGAGGATGGTGAGGTTGATAGGTTCTTCCGGTAAGAAATAGTGCAGCAATGACTTTGCGGCTACAGTCACGAATCAATCCCACCCACTTCCGCCAAACTCAATGCCAGTGCGAACAACCCAGTGCTTTTCACGATCCGTGGCTGGCCTGTTCCAACCCCAACCCGTTTTCGTGAGAAGGGACGAACAAACGTCCATCCGGGTGGCGGAGCAGGACAACCGTAGGACCGGGCGCGCTCACCGGCCCTTTCCTGTCGTTTTTGCCAGTCCACGTTTACCCGCCGGGCCTCCCAGCCTTCAGGCAGTCGGCGGTAATCCCGACCCAGGTTCTTAACCGATTCGGCAATTACAGCGACCTCCGCCGGAGTCGCCCAAATGGCAGGTTCCGATTCCCGACCGGAACGAATGGGCAGGTTAACAACGGAAGATGGTTTTCCGGTGGGAAGATTTCGGTTTGGTTCTGTCGTTATTTCCCCACCGCCGGACGCTTTCCCTGGAAGTTGTACAGTCTCATTACAGAGATCGTGCCATAACGCACAGCAAATCGCATGGGTCAGGGTCCAGGTAGACAGAGTGAACATTACGGGAACGTATCGGAAAGCTGTTGTCTGCGCCTTCCAAAAAGCTGCGGCGAGGCTTTTTCTCTCAGCATCAAACAGCCCCACCCAAAGCCCGGCGGTTTCAACCTGAATTCGCACAAAGGAAACCCCAAGGTTGGCAGCTTGAGGAATCAACTTGACCGGCACCGGTACATCAAAGAGGCGTCCGTAAAAATGGGGAATCGGACGTGAAACCCGCTCCAGGAGGGTGTTGGCGGTTTCCAAAAGAGGTGTGATGTTTCCATCCGGCAACACCCTTTTTCCGCTCCCCGTTTCGCGCTCAGCCAGGGTCTCAGGCATGTGGCCTAATCCAGCGGGCCGCAATGCGGCCGGTGGGTGATTTGGTCCCCAGCAAAGTGAAATCCAGTCAGCAAAAACCAAATTCGGATCCGTATCCGGATGGGGCTGAAGGGGCAGGCGGGCGCGAATTTCGGAGGTCAAACCAAGTCCGGCAACACTGATCAAAACTCTTTGCTGGTGCTGGGCCTGATCATAAATTTCGCGATTGGGTACACAATGGTCGAGAGTGCCAATATAAAATCCTTGCTCCTTCGAGACCGTCCACAACCGCTGCGCAATGGTCAGGATGGCTCGCGCAGCATTCCAATTGCCATCAGGCAGGGCCGGCAATTCCAAATCCATGGCGGCGGCGTGCAGATGCTGGCGCGCAAGAGTTTGAATTTCCTGGTCCGAAAGCAAAGGCCCTTCCGCCTTTGGCAAGAGCAGACCCCTGGTGAGAAAGTTAATGGAAACGATTTGAAATTTCTCGGGCAATTTACCGTGAAGAGCAGTAAAAGCTAGTAGAAGTAGTAATCGGAGTGGTTTTGCAGCCAGGACTTCACCGGCCAGTTGAGCCGTGGCGGCCAAAGTTTTTCGGTCCCGGGCTTTCATTCTAAAACGCACCACCACTCCGTCAGCCGCAAAACCAAAAAAGTCATCAACCGGCTGGGCATCAAAATACGCGGGATCGTCGGTCCGCTCCCATTCCAACTGGGACCCGTTTTTGAGCTTTTTTGATTTCCGGGTAGCCAAATTGGTGGCCAAGCCAAATTGGTTCGCCCGTTTCACGCGGGCTGAGAAATCAAGCGTCTCCCGCGACCCGCTGACCGATATTTCCGTGGGCAAGTCCTCCCGTTCCAACCGGGCTGGCAGCTCAAGTATTTTTGCCGGCCCGGTTTCTGACCACGTCCAGACCGACACCCGGCCCGGTTGGCCGAAGGCGGCTGGTCCCGGCAGCCGGTCAAACCCTCCTTTCGCTTCAAGCTGGAGCGAAAACACGGTGCGGGACCCAGCCAAAAAACGAAATTCAAAAATTTCCCCTTTTCCCGATTCTGGTTGAGCCCGGCGGACAACCTCGACTTCCCGGCCCTGTTTCATCAGGTCCAAATGTTCCGTCCAAAGTCGGGGCAGGAGCAAACGAAAACAACCCAAATGGAAACTGGCGAAGGGTTGGGACAGGTTTTCGCGTTCACTTTCCCAGTAATTGGTAGTGAGAATTTCAGTGTAAGTTTGCAGAAAATTGGCTTGGGGTGACTTAATAAATCATCCCAAGCCAATTTGACCCTGTTGGCGAAACCAATGGGAATCACCCAACGGTGGATTTTTCGTCAACTTCTTTGTGG
>JAIBAN010000119.1 GCA_019695185.1 Blastocatellia bacterium
GTTTGGCAAAAACCGGAAAATACGCGAAAAACTCCCCCATTCCCGGCTGTCTGATTGATTTTCAAGGTCAACCAGGGGTTCCCAAAATGAAAAACCCAGGGTCTGCCAACCTCATGAAATATCCGGGCTAGATAAGTGCGGCCCTGGTTTTTGGCGAAATCCAAAACTATTGAAAAATTTCTCTTATCATAAAATTTTTTATCGTGGACTGAACCATATTACCTCAGGCTTTTCCCTCAATTTCCCACTGGTTCTTTCCATCTACCTGAAAAAACAAGAGTTAATCTAAATTTCAGTGAAAGTCCATAGTTTTTTTGCTTTTGGCACGCGGCTTGTTCACCGTACTTGAGAAAGGAAATGCAAAACTTCCATGTGAGGTCAGCTAACTATGGATGAAACCCGGCGCAATCTTTTGTTTTGGATGTTGACCCTTCCCTTTGCCCCGCTTTGGCTGGAACGCGGAGGTCGGGGAATTGCAGCAGCCTTACCTACTCGGTATGCCCTGAATGAGTTTTTTGTGGCCGGGTTTCAATTCTATCCCGGACCGGACCGGATTGCTGGATTCCTTTCGGCGGAGCGGTTTGCCTTAATTCCGGAACCGGAAAATCAATTTGACCGGTTTGCGGTCCGGGTTGAGCGGGAGGGCGAAAAAATCGGCTATATCCCGCGCACCCAGAACCAGACCATTCACCATCTGCTCCAGCAGGGAGCGACACTGTACGCTTCGGCAACCGAAATCAACCCGAACGGACCGACCTGGTCCATGCTCAAAGTTCAGGTGTGGATGGAGCCATAACATCAATTTTTAGATCGAATAAACCTGTCCTTAACCCAGGTCAGGTTGGTTTTCTCCCAAAAAGAAAGAGGTTTTTTATGTTTCACAGACTTTGTGTGGGCTTGGGACTTGTGTGCCTGCTGGCAGGGATTTTCCCAGGAAACGCCGCCATGCAGGAAATTTCAACCGAACAGGCAGGCCGGGCCGATACCCGTCCGAGTCGAAGACATGAAAGCGAAATCTGGCTGAAAAACCAGACAGTATCCCTTCGCCAGGTGGCACCGGAGCGAGTGGTGGCATTGCGCGATTTTCGTCTGCGAAAAGCTGAAACCGCTGATGGTTCTGAGACAATTCCGCTGGGGCTGGGTGTCGAGCCACAGCAACAGGCAGTCGAATACATCCGCAACGGAGGGTTTGAATCCGGGAAAACCTCCTGGGTCTTTGACGGGGGCATCATTTCCTCGATTGCCAGGACGGGCACTTCTTCCGCCGCCTTGGGACTTATCAACAACGCTTTTGACGAAGTACAGCAGACCGTCAGCCTGCCGCCGGGAGCCGGGCCGACCCAATTGAGCTGCTATATCAACCTCATTTCGGATGAACCGGCCAGTTCAACCAGGGATGATGATTTGTTCGGCATCCAGATTCTGGATACAACTGGGAAAGTTCTGGAAACGGTGGATGCCTGGTCAAACCGCGACCAGCAGCGGATTGGGACCTTCACCCTGCGCGGTCCCTACAACCTGGCTGCCTATCGCGGACGGACGGTGGTGGTTTCATTCGTGGGCATCAACGATGCCTTGTTACCCTCCACCATACGGGTTGACGATGTGTCCCTCAAAGTGACCTCGACCTCGCAGGGGGATTTCGACCTGGTGATTTCACCGGCCTCCCAGATGGTCCAGGCAGGTGAGGCGGCCAGCTATGTGCTTGGTATCAATGCCAGTGGACAGGTCGGTAACGTGACAATTTCAGCTCAGAATCTTCCCCCGGCGGCCAGGTTTGAATCAAACTACGGAAACTTCCCGTTTCCGTTCCGGATTGTCACCAGCCTGACAACCCCGCCCGGCACCTATTCCTTTATTGTGACTGGCGAAATTCCGGGAATTCGCCGAAGCTCCTCGGCCACCCTGGTGGTCACCCAACCGGTGACAGCGGATTTTTCGCTGGCGGTGACACCACCCAGCCAGACGGTGCGAGCCGGACAAAGCGTTACCTACACCCTGAGCCGCACCAATGTGGGAGGGTTTTCCAGCGTGGTGTCGGTTGAAGCCACAAACCTGCCTCCCGGTTGCCGCTGGCAGATTCCGGCTGAATTCCAGTTCCCGGTCAATTTCCAGTTGGTCACGAGCGGAACAACTCCACCAGGAACCTACACATTTACCATTCAGGGTGAGGGCGGCAACCTGCGGCGCAGTGCGAGCGCCAGCATGACGGTGCAGCCCGGCGATACCACTCCACCCAGTGTGCGGGTCGTCGCTCCCAATGGTGGCGAAAAACTCAAGCGGGGCAGCAATTTTACCATTAGTTGGGAGTCATCCGACAATGAAACCCTGGCCCGGCATGACCTTTTGCTGGCCTTGGACGGAGTCAACTTCTCAACCACGGTGGTAACGGGACTCAGTGGCGCAGCCCGCAGTTTTACCTACGCCATTCCGGCAACTCTGCCCAAAGCCAAAACTGGCAAAATTCGGGTAATTGCCGTGGACGCCACCGGAAACGCAGCCCAGGATGAGAGTGACGCTGGGTTTAAGGTGAAATAGGTTGAACCCAAAGCCAGTACCATTTAAGGTACTGGCTCACCCCCTATTATCTTCACTAAAGTTCGTTCCTGTTGCATTGCCAAAACAACTGACTCCAGTGGGGTTGGATTATTGCTACCTGAGGAATTGGGTTGAATCTGATTGCTCAGAGTTCTGTGAGGTGTTTATGGAAAATAAACGGGTTCGATTGATTAGCAACCCCAGCCAAATCGGTGTGCTCACAGGCGGCGAACGGCTTCGTGGGGGCAAACTTCTACTTCAGGTAATGTTTCCGGACAATACTCAGTATATTCCGGAAGATAAGCTTGAGGGGGTACCGGAAAATCCCGAAGACCCTTTGGATTTGCTCAAAGCCGGACAACTTGAAGGGGTACAAAGTTTACGTCGGACTTTGACCCATGTTCGTTTGACTGGAAAGCTGGCAAATGTGATTTACAGCATGGAGGCCACCAAGGCTGATTTCTATGCTTATCAATTCAAGCCAATCATTAAAATCCTCAATTCCCCCACCAATGGGATCTTAATCGCAGATGAGGTTGGGCTCGGAAAGACCATCGAGGCCGGTTTGATTTGGACAGAATTGAGAACCAGGTTTGATCTAAAACGGCTTTTCGTCCTCTGCCCGGCGGTTTTACGGGAAAAATGGAAGTTTGAACTGGAGACTAAATTTGGGATTCACCCCAGGCTTTTAAACGCCCGGGAGACGCTGGAGGCCTTCAAGCGGTTACAAAATGATCCCGGCTATGATGATTTTGCTGCGATTGGCAGCATGCAGGGATTACGGTCCTCGAACGAGTTGTTTGAGTTTCTGGATAACTATGAATCAGAACAAGACTTGGTTGATTTGCTCGTCATTGACGAATCCCACTACATGCGAAATCCAGGGCGCACGACTCAGTTAGGGAAAAAGGTTCGCAAAACTGCCGCCTACGTGGTTTTGCTTTCCGCTACTCCGGTTCATTTGCGCAGTACGGATTTGCATTCCCAACTTCTGCTGTTGGATGAGGATACCTTCGAGCGGGAAGATGCTTTTGACCGGATTCTGAAGGCCAACGAACCCTTAATTGCCGCCCGTGATGCGGTGCTCATGCGAAATCTCCAAAGCAAAGAGTTTGTTGAGCACATTAAAATAGCTTCCCGCAACCCACTTTTTGAAAATAATCGCCAAATCAAAGCGCTTTGTGAAAATCCGCCCACAACGGCCCAATTGGCAGAACGGGCCTTTCGCAGCCGTCTGGCTTATCAACTCGAAACCATCAATCTGTTCAGCCATGTCATAACCCGAACCAGGAAACGGGATGTGACCGAGTGGCGGGTTTTGCGGGAACCAAAAACGCTTTCGGTCCCCATGACGGAAATCGAAGACTCCTTTTACCAACAGGTAACCGAGGCCGTCCGGACTTTTTGTATTCGATCCCAATATTTGCCGGAACAACTGCTCCTGGTCATGCCCCAACGGATGCTTTCAAGTTCAATGGCGGCGGCCCTGCGAAACTGGCAACAAAAAAGTGAGATTCAAGAGGATGAAATTTTTGAAGGATTGGGGGATGTTTCAGACCAGACCAAAAGTCAATTTGGTCCCCTGACCCAGGAACTCATCAAAATTGCTGGTGAGTTGGGCAGTTATCAGGACCTTTTTAACCACGACAGCAAATTTAAAAAACTGAGTGGAAGTCTGAAACAGTTTTTCCGGGATTTCCCATTGGAGAAAGTCGTGGTGTTTTCATTTTTCCGGGGAACTTTGGATTACCTGTCTGAGCGGCTGAATTCCATTGGAATCTCCAATATCGTGCTGAAAGGCGGCGGCGGCAGTGAGGCAAAAGTTGAAATCCTGAAAAGGTTTGCGGAGCCGCATGGACCCTCGGTTTTGCTTTCCTCTGAGGTTGGCAGCGAAGGCATCGACCTCCAGTTTTGCCGTGTTCTGGTGAATTATGACCTGCCCTGGAATCCGATGCGGATTGAACAACGGATTGGGCGACTTGACCGCTTGGGTCAGAAAGCGGCCAAAATAACTATTTGGAATTTGTTTTATGAGGACACCATTGACGAACGTATCTATGAACGGTTGTTAAAACGGATTAAGCTCTTTGAGCGCGCTCTTGGCGGGTTGGAGTTAATGTTAGGTGAGTCGATCCATCAACTGACGTTCGATCTCTTTTCCCAACACCTGACCCCGGAGCAGGAGGCTCAACGAATTGAGCAAACTGCCCAGGCCCTTGATAATTTGCGTCAGGTCGAAGAAGACCTGGAGCAGGAAGCCACCCATTTGATTGCACATGGGGATTTCATTTTACGGGAAATTCAGGCTGCCCATGATTTGCAACGGTGGATAACCGGGGAGGATTTATTCTTTTACGTGCGGGATTTCCTGCAACATCAATACACCGGCTGTGAGTTTAAGCAACGCCGGGCCGATCTGCTTGAGTTTGACATTCGCCTGTCAAATGACCTGAAGGTGAACCTTGAACAATTCATTCGTGACAACCATCTGGTTCAATCAAGGCTCGTACAAAATGTTTCTCCCTATATTCATTGTCGATTTGATAATAAAATTGTCAATTTGGAGAAAAGAATTGAGACAATAAATCAATTCCACCCATTGGTCAGGTTTATTGCCCAAGAGACCAAAACCCAAAATAGTATCATCAAACCCGCTGTTTCAATTTTGTTGGCCCCCCACCATTTGCCGCCTGCGCTTGGGACCGGAATTTATGTTTTTGCCATTCACCACTGGTCAGTCCAGGGGCTGCAAAATCTTGAGCAATTGAATTATGTGGCATTAAATCTGCAAACCTCTGATGCTTTCTTGGATGATCAGCAGGCTGAAAGGCTGATTTTGACGGCTGCCCATTTTGGTGAGGATTGGGTGGGAGCGGAAAATACAGTAGAACTTGAGACAGTCTATAATTGCATTAATGAACGGTGCTTTGAGCGGGCTGAGCAACTTTTTTCAGAGTATGTGCGAAATCACAAAAATCAAAATGAGGATCGAGCTGACATACAGGAAAAATCACTCCAAATCCATTGGGAAAACCAACTGTCAAAACTCCAGGCCCAACTCCACCACCATCAACAAAAACAAAGTAAATTGGTGAAAGCTACCGAAGGAAGAATTCGTGCTTTAAATGATCGGATGGAACAGAAATTTCTTCAAATAAAGAAACGAAGAAATCCAATTCCCGACGAGAAAGATATTTGTGTTGGTCTGATCAAGGTTTGGGGGGATGTTGTATGAAGGATCAAAAATATGGCTCACTGTTTGAACAGATTAAAGCCAAAGACCAAAAAACAGCCCATGCTTTGGAGTCCATGTCCAAGGGGAAGAAGGGTACCGCCAAAACATCACCAGCCCAAATTCCCCTGGTGCAATCGGATTCAGCAAAAGGTCAGCAACCTTTAAACACCTTCACCCAAGTTCCAGCCAAACCCACTCCAAGAAAGGTCCATGCACCCAAACTCACCACCATTGGTGAGCTTTTAGAAAAAGCCCTGTTTACCGATTCAAACAAACAGCAGAAGGATCTCACCCGAGCGGATGAACCCAAGCTGGGCTCTAAACCGCCCTTCAATCCAAAAGGGGAGACTACCCCAGCGGTATTACCAAAAATTGACCTTAAGCCACCAGGCAATGCCAACCCTTCAGTTGTAAAGACACCCCAGTTGACCCCAAAAGGGTCCATCAAAGTCGTTCCCGAAGCCACAAAACCCTCGGTGGCCACAAAACCCGCCATCCCGAATCTACCCGCCACCCCGACCCGACCGGCGTTGGGCAACCCAGGGATACCTTTGGAAAAGCCGGTAAGTCTGCCCAAAAAAGAAGCTTCCTTCAGTTCCCCACCACCGCCCATTCAACGAATCAACTGGTATGAAACCGGCTGCCAGACTCAGTTTTCTGAAAAGAATACCTCAGAGGAGCGGTTTGTCATCGGATTCGACTTTGGCACCACCTGCTGCAAAGCCATCATTCGGACTCCGGATCGAGACAATGGCCGTTCCATGGCCGTTCCATTTGATTTTTTAAACGCCGCCCCTTTCTACCTTCCCACCTGTCTTTGGGTAGACCATTTCGGTCAAACTGCAATTGGAATCGAAAACTCAGGCGGAATTCTTTTTCCAGATTTGAAATATACCCTCATACGAAACCCAAAAGCTGTCCCGGAAATCTTCTCCCAACATGGAATTCGGGTCAGCGCAGAAGTGGCAGCAACCTGTTTTCTTGCCTTGGCCCTTCGCTTAATCCGGCAAAACTTTTTGCAAACCCAGAATTCAAATTATGGAAAACTGAGAATCGATTGGCAGTTCAATTTGGGGATTCCCGCTCGTACTTATGAAAGCTCACCCCTTCAGACTATGTTTAAGTGCATTAGCTTGGCTGCCTGGAAGATGTCGGTTTCCCCCTTGCCGATAAAAACTCAACAGGCTCAGGAATTTCTTATTTGGGCACAATCCGCAGGTTTTAATCCCGGCATCCATCCTGAAAATATCAATGTCGTCCCGGAACTAGCTGCGGAAGTCACGGGGTATGTCAAATCCCCGTTTTCACCCAGTGATGTTCATGTATTAGTCGATATCGGGGGAACAACCCTGGACGTGACCAGCTTTCATATTCATGAAAAACAATTTGAGAAAATTGGTGCCTTACTCACCGCTGAAGTGGAGCAAAAGGGAGCATTGGTCCTGCATCACAAGCGGGTAAGTTTGATCAAACAAAATTTGGCAAAGCAATATACTCAAAAATTTGAAGACCTTTCACCGTTATTCCCCTTGCCTACTTTGAGGGAGTATCAGGTACCGGAACCAATAAGAAATTTACTCCTGGATTTCGATAAAAGGTTTCAGCAGGGTTGTGAAAAAGTTTTGATGGACACCCTTGTTACCCTTCGCGACAATCGTTATGCAACCTCCCCGGTTTGGAACCAAGGATTGCCCGTCATTTTTAGCGGGGGTGGCAGCTTTGCACCTTTTTACAAAAAAATGGTTTCAAACGTAGAGTCCGTAGCTCGTACTCAATTTTGCAAAAAAGGGTTTCGAGTTTTCCCTCTGCCCAAACCAACCAACCTTATTGCCCCTGACCTTACCGACGAAGGCTATCAACGGTTGGTGGTGGCTTTTGGGTTAAGTTTCCCCGTGGACGATATTTGCCCGATTGAACCAATAAAAAACACCCCTGACATTCCGCGCCAAAAAGAAAAAACCAGCGACTGGAAAAGCCGGTTCATCGGCAAAGATTATGTCTGAAACATGGTTTGTCACTCCCACCTGTGTCAGTTGGTGGGTGATTGGCAAATACTGACCCACCCGTTGACGCAGGCGGGCCTAACCAAAAACAAGCCGGAGGAACTGGATTCGGCGGGTTTTCAGTCGAAAAACAAAGTTTTTTCGGGTATCTTCGGACCGCAACCCGCTCCACAGACCCCATTTTCCCGTTTAGTCACAATCTTGATGGTTTTTGGTGAAACCTATGAAACCAGCACCGCTTCTGGCTTACCTCCAACTTCGTCTGGTAGTTGGCTATCTGGGCGAAAAAAATCAATTTGGTTGGTGGCCAACCGCTTTTTTTGACCCGGCCAGCCCACGCTTTCTGGAACCGGTTTTTACCAAAACCTGGCGTTTGGCCCAGTATCATGGCATCCGTGAGGCCGCCCGGCGGTTACATGACGAACACATCGGGATTGGTCGGGTGTTTCATCTTTTCCGGTTGCCCGAGGAAGTGGAGCACGACCTCCATCTGCTGGTGGAAGCACAGCAAGCGGACCTGGATTTTTTTGCCTTGATTGCAAACCAGGCCGCTGGACTTGAATTTCTCGCCAAACAGGCCGGCTCCGCAAATATTGAACCATCCGTGGGACCAACCGCCATTGGACAGGCAAAAAACCTTTCGGCAGCCCAGGCACCCAGGCACATCGCCCGGACCTACCTGGCTGCTTTCACGCACGGTGCGAAAGCCTATCCTTATTTTCTCAACGAAGGGTAATTGCCATCCATGTACACCACCCAATTGGCCGCGGGACTGGGACAGGTTGATGAAACAAAAACCCTCTTGGAACTGTGGGAACCCGGCATGAGTGCTCCGCACTTGAAACAACTGGCTTTGGCTTCGGGACGGTTCCCGAATGTCACGGCCCGGCGGCTCCGCAACTTTGTGACGGAATGCTTTGCGCCCCGGTATTTGGTTCAGGGTGGGCCTCCGGCTCTTTACCTGAAACAACTGGTGCCAACTTTGGAAACCAGTGAATGCCTTCAGGTTTTTTTGCTTTTCACCTGTCGGGCCAATCAGATTCTGGCAGATTTTATCCGTCAGGTTTATTGGGACCGGTATGAAAACGGCCACACTTTTATCACTAACGAGGAGGCCAGACTTTTTGCCCTGAAGGGAATTGAGGCAGGGAAAACAGTGAAACAGTGGTCAGAGAAAACCATTCGCCATGTGGCCGGCTATATCACCGGTTGTTGCGGCGATTTGGGACTGCTGGAGCGAGGCTCCCGGACCCGGCGGAAAATTCTGCCCTTCTACCTTTCGCATAAAGTCAGTGCTTTTCTGGCCTATGACCTGCATTGTGCTGGAGTACCCGACCAAGCCATATTGACCCACGAGGACTGGGGCCTTTTCGGGATGAACCGCGAGGCTGTGATTGAGGAATTCAAACGACTAGCCCGAAATGACTTTTTCATTCTCCAGGTAGGTGGGGAAGTCGTGCGCATCAGTTGGAAATATCGTGAGATGAAGGAGGTTTGCCATGTCCTTGCTCAAAACTGATTTTGACGAGCTACGGGAGCGAATCCAGCACGGGCGGGAATTGGGAAATACCAGCTTTGAGCCGGTCTATTACTTGGTTTTCGCCCCGGCCCACATCCTGGAGGTCAAACGCCTGATACCGGCCTGGGTTGCCAGACTGAAACAGGATGGCTGGGACGTGACTGTTTTTTCCCTGGCTGAGGCGATTGACTCATTGCTGAATGATGACCCGCGCCGGAAATTATGGGTGGCAGTTGACCGACGGTCCCCGCTTGATTGGAGCAAAACCAATCAGGCATTGTCCAATGCGTTAGTGACCAATCAGGCCCTCCAGCAACGGCTGGAAACTGTGCTGGCGGAACAGGCCGAAAAGGAACACGGTCTGCTGTTGGTGACTGACCTGGAAGCCCTGCATCCCTACCTCCGTATCGGGGCAATTGAAAGCCAGTTGCAGGGCAAATTTCAGGTTCCCACGGTGTTTCTTTATCCCGGTACGCGAAGTGGCAAATCACAGTTGAAATTTCTTGGTTTTTATCCTGAAGACGGCAATTACCGTTCAGTTCATATCGGTGGAAACTAAAAGGTAGTCAGTACCACCTGCGTCAGCGGGTGGGTGGCTGCGACTCAAATGACCTACCTACCCGCTCAGGCAAGTGGTACTGATTCAGTTTCAGGTGGTGAGAAAAGGAACGGCATCCATTATGAACATCCGTGAATTATTTGACCCCGGCAAAGATATTTACCGGACGATTGAAAAAGTTATCACCTATGGCGCTTCCCAGGAAAACCGGTTGAAGGCCGAAATCTCAGAATATGTTGTCACTGAAAGTATCGAGGACCAATTCCACAAACTGCTTGACCGGATGCAGTTGGCGATGGAAGCAGGCGGGGAACACGAAATCGGCGTCTGGGTTTCAGGGTTTTACGGTTCCGGGAAAAGTTCCTTTACCAAATACCTGGGGCTGGCCTTTGACAGCCGGGTGATGGTGGATGGCATTCCTTTTCTCAGGCATTTGCAGGACCGCTTTCATACGCCCCAGGTCAAAGCCCTTCTCAATACGGTTTCACAGCGGTTTCCGGCGGCGGTGGTGTTGCTTGACCTGGCCAGTGAAATGCTGGCCGGGGCCACGATGGAGGATGTTTCGTCCGTTTTGTACTACAAAATTCTTCAATGGGCCGGCTATTCCCGCAATCTGAAAGTGGCTGCCTTGGAGCGCCGTTTGGAAAAAGACGGTCGGTACCAGGAGTTTTGCCAGCGGATTGAGGATGATTTGCCCGGTTTGACGTGGAAGGAAATGCAAAACGACCCGTTGGTGGTGGACGGTCTGATTCCGCAAATCGCCCATGAATTTTACCCCGCGCTGTTTCCCAAGGCCGATTCCTTTTCCTCCCGCACGGAAGACTTCATTCAGTTTGAAGACCAGCGGGTCAAGGAAATGATTGACATCGTGCGGGAAAAAAGCGGCAAACAGAGCATCATCTTCATTATTGACGAAGTTGGCCAATATGTAGCCTCGCGCGACAACATGATTTTGAACCTGGACGGGCTGGCCAAAAATCTGAAACGGATTGGCGCAGGGAAAGTCTGGATTATCTCAACTGCCCAACAGACGCTGACCGAAGAAACCCCGAGCGCCATTTTGAATTCGGACAAGCTGTTCAAGCTCAAGGACCGGTTTCCGATTCAGGTGGACCTGGAGTCAAGCGACATCAAGGAAATCTGCTACCGCCGGTTGTTGGGAAAATCACCGACTGGCGAAACTGAATTGGGCAAACTCTTTGACGCCCACGGGCCGGAATTGCGCCACCACACCAAGCTCAGGGATGCCAAATATTACGAGGCCAATTTTGACCGCAAGACCTTTACCAATTTATATCCGTTCCTGCCGGCCCATTTTGACATTTTGCTCCATTTATTGGGGGCTTTGGCCAAATCAACCGGTGGGGTGGGGCTGCGTTCGGCCATCAAGGTGATTCAGGACATTTTGGTTGAGGGCAGTCCCGCCCGCCCGCCGGTGGCCGACCAGCCGGTCGGATGGCTGGCCACGACGGTGACCCTGTATGACACGCTTGAAAAGGACATCCGGCGGGCGTTTCCGTCAATCTACGATGCCGTCACCCATACCTGTCACCGTTTCACGGGTTCACAGCTCCATGCCGAAATCTCAAAATCCATCGCAGTGCTGCAGATTCTGGGAAATATGCCGGTCACGGTGGAAAACCTGGCTGGTTTGATGCACCCGGCGATTACTGCTCCCTCCCGGCTGGAGGATATTCGCAAGGCCGTTGAAGAAATGCGTCAGGACCACTTGGTGCCGTTGGGCGACAAAGACGGCAGTCTCTGCTTCCTGAGCGAAAAGGTCCGCGATATTGAGAAAGAACGGGGAAGCCTGAGTCTCAAAGGCGGAGACGTGCGGCGGATTTTCAATGATGCCCTGCGCGAAGTATTTGAGCCGCTGCCACGGGCCACGTTGCAGGGGACGTTGACTGTCACAGCCGGATTGAAAACCCAAAGCGGGGCGACCGTGATTGGATTGGCCGGAGATTCGCACCCCATCCAAATCCTGACCGAGTTTGCCGATGCGCCGGATTATGAGGCGGCCAAAACCCGTTTGCTGGAGGAATCACGCAAATCGGGCGGCAATCAAAATACCTTGTACCTGCTGGGCCGCAGCAATCCTGACACGGAATCACTGGCGGCGGACATGTATCGCAGCCAGCGCATTTCCGATTTACACCGCAACGACCCCAATCAGGAGGTGCGCGATTATTGCAACAGCCAAATGGAGCATTCGAAAAAACTGCACCAGGATTTGAGGCAAAAAATCAAACAGACGCTCAGTCACGGTTCGTTTCTCTTTCGCGGTCAGGCCACCGCCGTGTCGGCCCTCCAAGGGGACCTGCACGACGCTGCCCGCAAACACCTGGGAGAAGTGGCCTGCCAGGTTTTTGAACGCTATTCGGAAGCTCCTGTCCGGGTTGAAACCACCGGGGCCGAAAAATTTCTCAAGGTTGGCAGCCCCTCCGCCATCACCCACCAGCTTGACCCGCTGGGACTGGTCGAAATCGTGGGTAACAAGCCGCGTTTCCGGACCGACCATAAAGCGATGGTCAGCATTCGGGACTACATCAGCCGCCAGGGACAGGTGGACGGAAAACGGTTGCTGGAACACTTCAGCGAAGCGCCCTTTGGCTGGTCCCAGGATACCGTCCGCTACATTCTGGCAGCCATGCTGACGGCCAGTGAAATCAAGCTCAAAGTTTCCGGGCGGGAGGTTCTGGTGGCTGGGCCACAGGCTATCGAGGCGCTGAAAACCAACAAAAGTTTCGCTCCCATTGGCGTTCTCTTGCGCGATGAACGCCCCTCGATGGACATCCTGGGCCGGGCGGCTGACCGGCTGACCGAACTGGTAGGCGACATGGTGATTCCACTTGAACAGGACATCGGCAAGGCCACCACCAAGCATTTCCCCAACCTGCTCAACCTCTATGCCCCGCTTTCGGAAAAACTGAAGGCGCTCCAACTGGCGGGCGTCGAACGGGTCACGAGTCTCAACCAGGACATCAGCGACCTGTTGTCCACTGATGGTTCGGACGCTCCGCAACGGCTGGGAGCCGAAGAGTCGGCCATTTACACCAATCTGAAATGGGCCAGCGAAGTCAAAACCAAGCTGGAACAAGGCTTGGAAACCACCATCCGTGAACTCCAAAACCACCGCCGGGAAATATTGGACCTCCCTAGTACAGGTATTCCCGGCGACCTGCGCAATACCCTGGCTGAAACTCTTGAACTGATTGGCCAGCGATTGGGCCGCGATGACTTTTACCAGCATATCCCGGACCTCAATTCAAAATTGACCAGTATCAAAACCGAAGTCCGGTTTGCCGTGGGGCTGCTGCAAAGTCATTTTCAGACCCGGATAAAGGAAGGCATCGGAGACCTGAAACGACTTCCCGAATGGAGCGAGTTGACCCAGGAGGAGCAGACCAATGCCGCCAGCCGGTTGGAAACCCTCCAGGTCACCGTGACTGAAGATGTCGCGGGCCTCAAACAACTGCTCAACCGGGTGTATGAACTGACCTCGACCATTGAGGAATTGAAAACCTCAATTCGCAAACAAAGCCAGGAACGGCTCAGGAAACGGCTGGAGGAGGAACGGCGCGAACGTGAGGAAACCGTTCAGACCAAATACACCCGTTCCATTCACGTTCCGGCCACGGTCACCAACACCGAGCAGCTTGATGATTTGATTCGCCAGTTGCAGGCGCTCCGGTTGCAATTGGAGTTGTATGGCGATTTCGAAGTTTACCTTGGGTCAGTCCGACCTGCGTGAGCGGGTGGTACTGACTCAACTGCAACCCACCCGCTGACGCAGGTGGCAGTGACAACTACTCAGTCCTCAGTCCTCAGTCCTGGATTCTTTATGGCTTTTGACCAATCTACCCGGAACCGGTTGCAGCGATTTGTGAGCGATGCCCGCACCGTGCTCACCGACGAATTCACCCGCCAGTTGCAGAACGACTTTGGCTTGGACCCGCTTTCGGGCCACGTGACGCCGCTTGAAAACATGCGCCACCTGGACGACACCCGATTGGAAACCGCGCGGGTGCTCCGCGAGACGCTGGCGCATTACCTGGCCACCAGTCCGTCGGGCGGCAATCGGGAAGCATTGGACCGCATTGTGCGCGAACAAGCCTTCACAGTGCTCAACCGGCTGGCGGCACTCAGAATGGCCGAAGCCCGTGGACTGCTGCTGGAATCCATCAGCCAGGGGTACAACTCCCGTGGTTTTCAATTGTATGCGCGGCTGGCCGGGACGGGACTGGGTGAAACGGGCGACGCCTACCGGCTCTATCTTTTCAGTCTGTTTGACGAATTCGCCCTGGATTTGAAGGTGCTCTTTGACCGGTTTTCGCCCCAGGGCAGGTTGTTTCCCCGTGAAACCGCCCTGCTTGAAATCCTCAAACTCATCAATGATGGCGACATTGCTCCGCTCTGGGCCGAAGACGAGGCCATCGGCTGGATTTACCAGTATTTCAACTCCCGCGAAGAACGCAAAAAAATGCGGGACGAATCCGCCGCTCCGCGCAACAGCCGCGAACTGGCCGTCCGCAACCAGTTTTTCACGCCGCGCTATGTGGTTGAGTTTCTGACCGACAACACTCTGGGCCGCATCTGGTATGAAATGACCAAAGGCCAGACCGCGCTGGTGGAAAAATGCCGCTATCTGGTTCGCCGCCCGAATGAAGTCTTTCTGGGACCGACCGAAGCCCCTCCGGAACCGGCGGAAAACGCGGAAAATCCATCACAGGAAGAACTGTTGAACCAGCCCGTTTTCATTCAGCACCGTCCGCTGAAAGACCCTCGTGAAATCCGGATGATTGACCCGGCCTGCGGCTCGATGCACTTTGGGCTGTATGCCTTTGATGTGTTTGAAACCATCTACCTGGAAGCCTGGGATGTACCGGTAACAGGTTTGCACGAAGCCTATCCTGGCCGGGAAGCATACGTCCGCGACATTCCCCGGCTCATTATTGAGAACAACATCCACGGCGTGGATATTGACCCGCGTGCGGTTCAGATTGCGGGGCTGTCGCTCTGGCTGCGGGCACAGCGAAGCTGGCAAGCCGCCGGGGTCAAGGCCAAAGACCGTCCGCGCATTGGGCGTTCAAACATCGTCTGCGCCGAACCAATGCCCGGCGAGGCTGATTTTCTGAAGGAATTCCGCGAACAACATTTTTCCGAAACTCCCGAATTGCGCTTGCTTGGGCAATTGGTGGAACGCATCTTCGAGGCGATGAAACTGGCTGGCGAAGCCGGTTCGCTCCTCAAAATCGAAACCGAAATTGCCGACGCCGTGGCCGAGGCCAAACGGAAATGGAAAGCGCGTCCAAATGCGGTCCAGGTGGCGCTCTTTGAGAAAGACCTGCCAAAATCCGAGCAACTGAATTTGGGTTTCGACGTGACGGGCATTACCGATGCCGGTTTTTGGGAACAGGCTGAAAGCAGCATTTACGAAGCCTTGCGCGACTACGCCGAGACGGTCGAGGGCGGCAATTACCAGCGGAGGCTCTTTGCCCAGGATGCCGCCCGTGGCTTTGCCTTCATTGATATGTGTCGCAAAGAGTATGACGTGGCACTGATGAATCCGCCGTTTGGCGAAGGCAGCACCAAAGCCAAATCGTACCTCGTGAAACAGTTTCCCCGGACGAAAAACGATGTCTACGCGGCATTTGTTGAGCGGGAACTGGGTTTGCTGGGCACCAGTGGGATGCTCGGGGCCATTACGTCGCGGACCGGCTTTTTCCTTTCGTCGTTCCAAAAGTTCCGTGAGGAAATCCTGCTCCGGGAAACCCATCCGGTACTGTTTGCTGACCTCGGCGCAGGCGTGCTGGATACGGCAATGGTCGAAACCGCCGCCTACGTGCTGGCCAAGAGGTGAGTCAGTACCGCCTGCGTGAGCGGGCGGGTCGTCAGTACCGCCTGCGTGAGCGGGCGGGTCGTCAGTACCACCTGCGTCAGCGGGTGGGTCTCCATCAACCCCCAATCCACCCACCCGCTGACGCAGGTGGTACTGACCCAAACCGCACTGCGACTATGCAAACACTCTTTTTCCGCCTGCTCGCCCAAGACGACAAAGCCGCCGCGCTCTCCGAGGCCGTCACGGCTCTTAACACCGCTCAATCTCTGAGTCCCAATTCTCAATTGGCTTTTGCGGTTGACGCGAACTCCTTCCGTCAAGTGCCCGGCTCGCCGTTTGCTTATTGGGTCAGCGAAAACATCCGCAGGCTCTTTACCGAGTTGCCGCCGTTTGAAAGCGATGGGCGGGAAGTTCGTGTGGGACTGCAAACCGGAGAAGATTTTCATTTTGTGCGTTCCTGGTGGGAAGTTGCCCCAATTACAATAATAGCTGGATCACCCGGAACCATACCCGAGCAATTTCGACAAAAAACAATTGAAGGTAAACGTTGGGTACCTTTTTCCAAGGGGGGAGCTTTTTCAAGGATTTATTCGGACACTTATTTGGTTGTTGATTGGAAAACAAATGGAACCCATATCAAAGAACATAAGATTCGTGAGCTAGAGCGTGGGGCAATAACCCCAAATAATTCCAAATGTTGGAATGAAGAAAGGTATTTTCATTCAGGAATCACTTGGCCGCGACGTCCTCATAAACGGGGTTCATTTTGGCATTTGCCTTTTGGTCAGATTTTTAGTGATAGCGGTCCGGTACTTTTTCTTAATCAAGATACTCACTGGCAAATCGCAAGCCTAATAAACTCCAATGCCTTTACAGGGTTATTGTTCTTATTAATGCCAAGGGGTGGATTTGAAAGCACCCAGACATTGAAATACGAAGTGGGATATGTTGCTTCTGTTCCAATTCCAAAATATAGCCAAACCACTGCTATAAAATTAGATGCCCTTGCAGTTCTGGCCTTTGATTTAAAACGAAAATTAGATACACAAACCGAAACCAGCCACGTTTTCCACCTCCCTGCTTTGCTGCACACTTCCTCCGCCTCTCTAATCGAGAGACTTTCGATGTGGCAGAACTTTGTAGCTGACACCGAACGCCAACTTTCTGAAATCCAGTTGGCAATCGACGACATTTCCTTCAAGCTCTATGGCATAAGTGACTCGGATCGCAAGATAGTTGAGCACTCAGTGTTAAGAATGGAAAATGAACAGTCGAATGCCGAAAGCGCAGAAGACGATGAGGAAAACCAATCAGTAATTGACGCAGGGCAATTGGTTGGGGAAGTGATTTCCTACGCGGTGGGCTGTGCGTTTGGCCGGTGGGACATCCGTTTCGCCACCGGAGCCAAGCAACCACCGAAATTGCCGGACCCGTTTGCGCCGCTGCCGGTATGTGCGCCGGGGATGCTGCAAAATGCAGCGGGACTCCCCGCCGAGCCCCAGGACGTGCCGGATGATTATCCGCTCCGGATTTCGTGGCCGGGCATTCTGGTTGATGATGCGGGCCACCCTGAAGACATCGAAGGCCGCCTCCAGGAAGTATTTCAGGTGATTTGGCAGGACCGGGCCGATGTGATGGAACAGGAAGCCTGTGAAATCCTGGGCGTCAAACGACTGCGCGAGTATTTCCGCAAACCCGCCCTGTTTTTTGCGGACCATCTGAAACGCTATTCCAAGAGCCGGAGGCAGGCCCCGATTTACTGGCCCCTTTCGACCGCCTCCGGGAGTTATACGCTGTGGGTCTATTACCATCGGCTGACGGACCAGACGCTCTACACCTGCGTCAATGATTTCGTAG
Source organism: Blastocatellia bacterium (assembly GCA_019695185.1). GTDB lineage: Bacteria > Acidobacteriota > Blastocatellia > Chloracidobacteriales > Chloracidobacteriaceae > JAIBAN01. The sequence continues at coordinate 17,554 of JAIBAN010000119.1, forward strand.
AGCCGAAACTGCTCCGCACCACGGAGACGGTCGCCCAGTTGCGCACAAAAGCTGCCCGCTCCAAAGCCGAAGAGAAAGAACTGGAACAACTGGAGGACCTGGAACAGGAACTCAAAACATTCCGCGACGAACTGCTGCGGCTGGCACAACTGCCCTGGTGCCCGAACCTCAACGACGGCGTGCAAATCACCGCCGCCCCCTTGTGGAAGCTGTTTCTGCTGCCCAAATGGCGCAAAACCCTGAAAGACACCTGGGACAAACTGGAACGCGGCGATTACGACTGGGCGCATCTGGCCTACACGCTCTGGCCGGAGCGTGTCCGCGCCAAATGCAAAACCGACAAATCCCTGGCAATCGCCCACGATTTGGAGGAGCTTTACGTGGAGCCACCAGCCACCACCAAGAAAAAACGCCCAGCCAAGCCGGTTGAGGATGAGGGAGAGGAATAAGCCGGGTCAGTACCACCTGCGTGAGCGGGTGGGTCAGATGTGCTTGTTGTCAGTACCACCTGCGTGAGCGGGTGGGTTAGATGTGCTTGTTGTCAGTACCACCTGCGTGAGCGGGTGGGTTAAAGTGTGCTTGTTGTCAGTACCACCTGCGTGAGCGGGTGGGTTAAAGTGTGCTTGTTGTCAGTACCACCTGCGTGAGCGGGTGGGTTAAAGTGTGCTTGTTGTCAGTACCACCTGCGTGAGCGGGTGGGT
>JAIBAN010000120.1 GCA_019695185.1 Blastocatellia bacterium
AAAAGCCCTATGTGCGGTATTGCAGGGATTCTTTCCACCACTGGAAATCCAACCTTGAACGGCATCACGACCGGTTCCGGTCCGGTCACCTGGGAGGAAGCAGCCCGGCGCATGGTCGGCTCCATCCGCCACCGGGGACCGGACGACAACGGTATCGAGGTGATCCCGGCAAGGAGCGGTGTCTGTGTTTTGGGACAGGCACGGTTGGCCATTCTCGACGTTTCTCCGGCAGGGCATAACCCGATGCCGGACCGGGAGCGGGGCAACTGGATAACCTACAACGGGGAAGTGTACAACTATCGGTCGCTGGCTCCGCTGGTGGCTGACATGGGGCCGCTGCATTCCGGAACCGATACGGAAGTCATCCTCCGGGCCTTTGCCAAATGGGGCATTCCGGCCCTGGAAAAGCTGCGCGGGATGTTTGCCTTTGCCCTCTGGGATAACACCGGGCAAAAACTCCTGCTGGCCCGCGACCGGCTGGGTATCAAACCTTTGTATTATGTGCAGGGAAACGGCTTTTTCGCCTTTGCTTCGGAAGTGCGGGCATTGCTTGCCAGCAGTCTGGTCGAACGCAACCTGGACCACACGGCGGTCTGGCAATATCTGGGCTATCAGTCGGTCCCGGCACCGCGCACGCTGATTGAAAACGTCCGGATGTTGCCGCCGGGAAGCTGGCTGACGGTTGATTGCAGCGGAAAAATCGAAACCGGACGATATTGGGACGCAATTGAAAACGCCAACCCGGAAGCCCGGCACGATTCCTATGAAACCTCCAAAGGCAAAGTTTTACGGATTTTGCAGGAGGCAACCGAAATCCACCTTTTGAGCGATGTTCCACTGGGCGCTTTTCTGTCGGGAGGGATTGATTCCAGCGCGGTGGTGGCCCTGATGAGCGCGGTTTCCCAAAAACCCAAAACCTTTTCGGTGGTGTTTGACGAAAAACGCTTTGACGAAGCCCAATACGCCACGCTGATTGCCCAAAAATACAACACCGAACACACCGAAATCCCGCTTTCGCAGGAGGCCATGCTGGCGGATTTGCCCACTGCGCTGGAACGGATGGACCAGCCGACGGGGGACGGCGTGAACACCTATGTCGTCTCGCAGGCGGTGCGCCGGGCGGGTGTGACGGTGGCACTTTCCGGGCTGGGCGGGGATGAGTTTTTTGCCGGGTATCCTTCCTTTACCCGGCTGGAAAAAATTGCCGGCCCCCTCAAAGTCTGGGGCAATGCGCCCGGTTTTGTCCGTTCATTGGCGGCGAAAACAGTTCAGACCCTGGGGCGGTCTTCGGTGCAGGCGGCCAAAGCCGCAGCCATGATGGAAAGCGAAGGAACTTTGGCGGAAGCCTACCTGCTCTTGCGGCAGGTGCTTTCCACCGAACAGCGGACCCGGTTGCTGGCTCCGGCGTTTCTGGCTTCGTTGAACGAAACTGCTGACCCTTACGCCGGCTCATTGGGGCAGGCGCTTGAGCAGGCCGAAAAAGCAGGATTACCGTTTCTGTCGCAGGTTTCCTATGCGGAAGCGACCACGTACATGAACGACGTGCTGCTGCGTGACACCGACCAGATGAGCATGGCGCACGCGCTGGAAGTGCGGGTTCCGCTCTTGGACCATGTGCTGGTGGAGTATGTGCTGGGCGTACCGGACGTACATAAACGCCCGAACGGAACACCCAAACGGTTGCTGGTCGAAAGCCTGGGAAAACTGCTCCCGGAAGAAATCGTCTACCGGCCCAAGCAAGGCTTTGCACTGCCGTTTGAGGTCTGGATGCGAGGCGGGTTGAAAGCCTTGTGTGAACGGGCGTTGGCTCCTGAACGGCTGCACCGGCACGGTATTTTCAATCCGGTGATGGTCCAGGCCATGTGGCTGGATTTTCTGGCCGGAAGCCGCGAGGTTTCCTGGTCACGGTTGTGGGTGCTGGTGGTGCTTTCAGAATGGATTGAACGGAATATTTTTTCATCCGGGCGTTACAACACCCGGCTACAATCAGGCGTCACGACGTGACGCGACATCCTTTTATGAAGGTTCTTCATGTAATTCCTTCCGTTGCGCCCCGTTATGGAGGCCCCAGCCGGGCAATTTATGAAATGTGCCGGGCGGTGGCGGCAACCGGAACGGACGTGGCGGTTTGCACGACCAATGCCGATGGCGCGGGCCGGCTTCCGGTCAAACTGGGGGAATTTATTGAGTACGAAGGCATTCACACCATTTTTTTTGACCGGCAATGGAGCGAAGCCTTCAAATATTCCCGCCCGCTGGCAAAATGGCTGCGGCGTAACGTCACAAAGTATGACGTGGTGCATATCCATGCGGTTTTTTCCCATGCCTGTCTGGCGGCGGCCAATGCCTGCCGGAAAGCGGGAATCCCCTATATCATCCGCCCGCTGGGCACGCTCGACCCCTGGAGCACGGGGCAGAAACCCTTTAGGAAAAAGCTGTTCTGGCATTTGGGGGTGGGCCGCATGCTCCAGGAGGCAAATGCGATTCACTACACGGCAGAGGACGAAAAACGACTGGCGGAAGAACCCTTGGGGCTGGCGCGGGGGATGGTGATACCGCTGGGCGTCAATCTTTCAACCTTTGGGACCAACGAGCACGACTCGGTGATTTTTGAGAACATTCCGGAACTGCGGGACCGGAATTACATTTTGTTTCTGTCGCGGCTGCATCCGAAAAAAGGGGTGGAAATCCTGCTGGATGCCTTTGCCGGACTTCAGCAGGATGCCCGGTTCCGGGACTGGCATCTGGTGGTGGCCGGAGATGGTGAACCGGACTACGTTGCAAGCCTGCGGCGAATTGTGCAAGATGGCGGCCAAACGAACCACGTCCATTTCATCGGATGGGCGGACGGCCCCGTCAAGGTTTCGGCCTACCGCCGGGCAGCCCTTTTCGCCTTGCCTTCCTTCCAGGAAAATTTCGCGCTCTGCGTGGTGGAATCCCTTGCCTGCGGGGTTCCGGTGCTCATCAGTCCGCATGTCAATCTGGCCCCGGAGGTCACGAACGCCGGTGCCGGGTGGGTTGCCGATGTAGAGGGAACCGCCTTTGCCGAAACCCTGCTGGAGGTTTGTGCGAACCCGACCGAACGTCACATCCGGGGCGAACGTGGTAAAAAATTTGTTCATTCGTGTTTCGACTGGCCGGTGGTCGCCTTGGCATTGAATTCGCTTTACGCTTCACTTGCCGAGTCCACCCCGCCCGAATCCGTGCAACCTGTTACATAGTGACCCACGCCAAACCGATTCCCATCACGGTCATCATTCTGACCTTTAACGAAGAAAAAAACCTCTCCGATTGTTTGGCGAGCGTGGCCGGATGGACCCATAGCATTTTTCTGGTTGACTCCGGCAGTACCGACCGGACCCTGGAGATTGCCCGCCAGTTTGAGGCCCAGGCGGAATTCCACCCGTTTGAAACCCATGCCCGGCAGTGGAATTGGGGAATCACAAGTCTGCCAATCGAAACCGACTGGATTTTGTGCCTGGATTCAGACCATCGCATCATGCCCGAACTGCGTGACGAGTTGTGCGAGCTCTTTCACAACCAGCCTGAAACATTGCGGCAACACGATGGCTTTTATATCAAGCGGCGGCAGGTCTTTCGGGGAAAATGGATTCGCCACGGCGGGTACTATCCAAAATATCTGCTCAAGCTGTTTCGCCGTGACAAGGTTCGTTCCGATGAACAGGAACTGCTCGATTTCCGGTTTTATGTTGACGGACCCACCGGAAAATTGAAGCACGACCTCATCGAAGACAACCTCAACGAAGCCGACATCGGGTTTTGGATTACCAAACACAACCGGTTTGCCACCCTCCAGTCGCAGGAGGAATGGAACCGGCAAACAACCATGAACACCTGGAGCGCTCCACCCCGGTTTTTCGGCACCCCCGACCAGCGGGTGTTGTGGCTGAAAAGCAAGTGGTACCGGATGCCGCTCTATGTGCGCCCGTTTTTGTATTTTACCTTTCGCTATTTTTTCCAGCTCGGCTTTCTGGATGGCAAGCAGGGCTTTATTTTTCACTTTCTGCAAGGATTCTGGTACCGCCTGCTGGTGGACATCAAACTGGACGAATTGCGGGAAAAACACAAACCACGGACTTTCATTCAGGAGAAGTGAACCTGCACCGGCAGGTGCAATTTGGGTAGCCAGGGTATGGAGCGCAGCGGAATCCCTGGAATTGGAGAGGCACCGAAATTCCGCGCTCTGGCAGGAGCGCATTCGAATTGGCACCTGTCTTTTCATATTTCGTGGGCGAGCCAAACGGCACCCCTCCGGGGTACGAAAAATTTGGAAACCCGTCTTCCAGGGATTCTGCTGCGCTCCATACCCTGGCTACCCTAATCTGCTCCTACCGGAGCAGCCCGAACAACCGGGCTCGTTGGGTCTCTTGTTCAAACCCTGAACCCTAGACCCTGGACCCTAGACCCTGGACCCCAAACCCTGTTTTATGAATATTCTTGGCATTAACGCTTATCACGGAGACGCTTCGGCGGCATTGGTGGTTGACGGCCAACTGGTGGCCGCCGTCGAAGAGGAACGCTTTAACCGCTTCAAACATTGGGCCGGGTTCCCGCTTGAATCCGTGCGCTATTGTCTGGAGGCTGCCAATTTGCGGCTGGAAGACATTGACCACGTGGCGGTTTCCCGCAATCCGAGCGCCCATATCCACCAGAAGATTCTGTTTGCACTTTCCAAACGGCCCAGCCTGGGACTGGTCAAGGACCGGCTGGCCAATGCCGGCAAGGTGTCAAACGCGCTTTCCGAACTGGCCGGAGGGTTTCAGCTTGCGCCCGAAAAACTGAAAGCGGTCGAACATCACGTCGAGCACCACTTGGCGCATCTGGCTTCGTCGTTTTTTGTCTCTCCGTTTGAAGAAGCGGCTTGCCTTTCGATTGACGGTTTCGGGGATTTCCTGAGCACACTCTGGGGCACGGGCAAAAACAACACGCTCAAAACGCTGGGGAACGTGACGTTTCCGCATTCGCTGGGGATTTTCTATACGGCGGTCACGCAATATCTGGGCTTTTTGAAGTATGGCGACGAATACAAGGTCATGGGGCTGGCACCGTATGGGCAGCCGGAATACCTGAACGAGTTTCGCAAAATCGTCAAAACCGGAGCCAAGGGTTTCAAGCTCGACTTGAGTTATTTCCGCCACCATACCGACGGCGTGGCGATGACCTGGGACGGCGGCGAACCCAGCATCGGACAGGTTTTTTCGGAACAGTTCGTCAAAAAGTTTGGCCCGGCGCGCCAGCCCGGCGAACCTTTGGAGGACAAACACCGGAATCTGGCGGCTTCGCTCCAGGCGATGTGCGAGGAAGTCTATTTTCACCTGCTCAACCAGTTGTATGACGCCACCAAACTGCGGACGCTCTGTCTCGCTGGCGGTGTGGCCTATAACAGCGTGGCCAACGGGAAAATCTTTGACAATACGCCGTTTCAGGACATTTACATCCAATCCGCCGCCGGGGATGCCGGGACCGCCCTTGGAGCCGCTTTTTACGTTTGGAATGCAAAGCTCAAACAACCGCGCGGCTTTGTCATGCGGCATTCGTACTGGGGGCCGGAATATTCACAAGCCCAATTTTCCGAAGGAGTTGAAGCCCGCCGCGCCGACCTTGAACAAGTGGCGACCATTCGCCACCTGGATTCGGAGGAAGCGGTTTGCGAGGTGACCGCGCAGTCGCTGGCCGATGGAAACGTGGTTGGCTGGTTTCAAGGCCGGATGGAATGGGGACCACGGGCGCTCGGCAACCGGAGCATCCTGACCGACCCGCGCCGCGCCGAAATGAAGGATGTTTTGAACGCCCGCATCAAGCGCCGCGAGCCGTTCCGTCCCTTTTGCCCGACGATTCTGAGCGACTTCGTGGGCGAATATTTCGAGAAAACCTACCCTGAGCCGTTCATGATTAAGGTTTATGTCATCAAGCCGGAAAAACGCTCAGTCATCCCGGCGGTCACGCACGTGGATGGAACCGGACGCCTTCAGACGGTTTCAGAAGCCGAAAATCCGCTTTATACCAAACTCATCCGCAGCTTTCACAAACTGACCGGCGTGCCGGTGGTGCTCAACACTTCGTTTAATGAAAACGAGCCGGTGGTCTGCAAACCCGCCGAGGCGATTGACTGTTTTCTGCGGACCCGGATGGATGTGCTGGTGCTCGGAAACCTCTTTATTGAGAAAAAACCCGAAGCGAAGTTGAGGGAAACCAATGCCTAATGTTGCCCTCATCACCGGCATCACCGGACAGGATGGCTCGTATCTGGCGGAATTGCTGCTCTCGAAAGGGTACATCGTCCACGGCCTGATTCGGCGGGCGAGCACCTTTCACACCGAGCGGATTGACCATCTTTATCAGGACCCGCACGAACCCGAAACCCGGTTGTTTCTGCATTACGGTGATTTGGCCGATTCGAGCCTGCTCACCAATCTCTTTTATGAAATCAAACCGGACGAGGTGTATCACCTGGGTGCGCAAAGTCACGTCCGGGTCAGTTTTGACATGCCGGACTACACGGGCGACATCACTGGGCTCGGTACGGTTCGCCTGATGGAGGCCATTCGCAAAAGCGGCGTCAAATGCCGGTTGTATCAGGCTTCGAGCAGCGAAATGTATGGCGACGCCCCGGCTCCGCAAGGTGAAACGACGCCGTTTCAGCCGCGCAGTCCGTATGCGGCGGCGAAGCTCTACGCTTACTGGATTGTGCGGAATTACCGCGAAGGCTATGGGCTGTTTGCGAGCAACGGAATCCTGTTCAACCATGAGAGCCCCCGTCGGGGTGAGACTTTCGTGACCCGCAAAATCACCCGCGCCGTGGCCAATATCCGGGCCGGCAAGCAAAACAAGCTCTTTTTGGGCAATCTGGATGCGCTCCGGGATTGGGGCTACGCACCGGAATTCGTCGAAGGCATGTGGCGGATTGTACAGCACGAAAGCGCCGGGGACTTTGTGCTCGGAACCGGCGAAACCCATTCCGTGCGGGAATTTCTGGAGGAAGCGTTCGGGTATGTCGGGCTTGACTGGAAAGAGTTTGTCGAATTTGACCCGCGCTATCTGCGACCGACCGAAGTTCCCGAACTGAAAGCCGATATGTCGCACGCTGAAAAAGTGCTGGGCTGGCGGCCACGGGTTTCGTTCCGGGATTTGGTCCGGATTATGGTGGACTCGGACCTGGCGGCGGCAGGGCTGGAAGCTCCCGGCGAAGGAAAAAAAATCTTGCAGGAAGAACGATTTGCATGGCTCAGGAAACCGTAATGGATTTAACTGGTAAACGAATTGTGGTGACCGGCGGCGCAGGGTTTTTAGGCCGTCACGTGGTGGAAAAACTGAAAGCGCGGGGTTGTACCGACATCATCGTTCCGCGCCGGATTGATTGTGATTTGACCCGCGAAACGCATGTTGAACGGCTCTATCAGTCATTTCAGCCCCAGATTGTGATTCATCTGGCGGCAGTCGTGGGCGGCATTGGAGCCAACCGCGAAAATCCGGGCAAATTCCTCTATGACAACCTGATGATGGGCGCGCTGCTGATTGAGCATGGCCGCCGGGCCGGGCTCGAAAAAATGGTGACGGTCGGGACGATTTGCGCCTATCCGAAATTCACGCCGGTGCCGTTTAAGGAAGACGAGTTGTGGAACGGGTACCCGGAAGAAACCAACGCTCCCTACGGTTTGGCCAAAAAAATGCTGCTGGTTCAAAGTCAGGCATATCGGCAGCAGTACGGAATGAATGCGATTTACCTGCTTCCAGTCAATTTATACGGTCCCTTTGATAACTTTGACCTCGATTCCTCGCACGTGATTCCGGCCTTGATTCGCAAATGTATCGAGGCGGAGCGGCGGGGCGATAAAGAAATTGTCTGTTGGGGTGACGGTTCGCCGACGCGGGAATTTTTATACGTCGAGGATTGTGCCGAAGCAATTGTCTTGGCCACCGCTGCGTATGACGGTGCGGAACCGGTGAATCTCGGCACCGGGTTTGAAATTTCCATCCGGGATTTGGCCGAACTGATTGCGAAACTCACCGGTTTTTCCGGGAAACTGACCTGGGATGCCTCCAAACCCAACGGCCAGCCGCGCCGCTGTCTGGATACCTCCCGCGCCCGCGAATATTTTGGCTTTGAAGCCCGGACCCAATTTGAAGAAGGATTACAAAAAACCATTTCCTGGTTCCGAACCAAAGGACTGAGGACTGAGGACTGAGGACTCTAATAGACCTTTTCGTTCCAGCAAAGTTTTCCAAATCCGGTCTATGAGACGCAAAAGCAATGTAAGCAAACAGAAACTTCACTTTTCGGTCGGTTGTCCACAACCTTCACTTTCCGGTTTTTTCCTCAGTCCTCAGTCCTCAGTCCTGTATGAAGAAAATCGTCATCCTTACTCATTACTTCTATCCGGAAAAAGCTGCGGTTGGCCAGTTCATGACCGAGGTTGCAATCGAAATGAAACGGCGTGGGCTGGATGTGACGGTTTTGACGAGCCGGGCGACCTATCAACGGACCGGCACGCTTTCGGCCTTCGAGGTACATCAGGGCGTTCCTATCCATCGGGTCTGGAGCACCGGTTTTGACAAGCGCAATCTGGTGGGCCGGGCGCTCAATCTGGGTTCGTTTCTGCTGGCGGCGACGATGCGACTGCTCTTCACCCGGCGCAAACCCGACCTGCTTTTCATCACCAATGCGCCGCTGTTGGGCTTCATCGGGCGGATTGTCCATTTTTTTCGCGGCCAGAAATATATCTGTGAAGTGGAAGATGTCTATCCGGATTTGGCCGTGCAGCTTGGACTTTTCAAGCCCGGCAGCCTGCCCGAAAAACTGTGGGACGCCCTCAACCGGCAGGCTTACGGCCACGGGTCGGCGCTCGTGACGCTCGGGAAACGGATGGAGGCACTGGTGGTGGGAAAACTGCCGGCCAACGTTGCGGCACAGCTTCCCCAAGTCATCATCCCCAGTTGGGCCGACGGCGAGGCCATTAAACCCATTGCCAAAGACCAGAACCCTTTCGCCGAAAAACATGGGTTTCGCCAACACCTGACGGTGCTTTATTCCGGCAATCTGGGACTGGCCCATGACCTGGAAACCCTGATTGACGCCGCCCAGGAACTGCGCTGTGAACCCGTGCTCTTTGTTTTTATTGGAGAAGGCGGGAAGAAAAAAATCCTCCAGGAGATGGTCACCCGGATGGGCCTCGAAAATGTGAGGTTTTTACCCTATCAGCCTATTGAGGAATTGCCTTTTTCGCTGACCAGCGCGGACCTCTCGGTGGTGACGATGGAAGCCGGGGTTGAGGGCATGATTATTCCCAGCAAAATCTATGGGACGTTGGCCGCCGGGCAGGCGGTGCTGGGGTTGGTCCGGGAAGGTTCGGAAATCGCCGACATTTTGCAGGAATTTCAGTGCGGAGTGACAATTCCCCCAAAAGACAAGGAAGCGGTGGTCCGGTTACTGCGCGAATGTCTGGCCAATCCAAACCGGCTGGATGAAATGAAAAAAAATGCCCGCCGATGTTTTGACGGGCACTTCAGAAAAGAATTGGCGATGGATAAATATTACCGCCTTTTCAACATGATTTAAGAGGCACTGTCTGCTTTTGCATGAGGATTCCGTTGCAGCGAACAAACCAAAACCGGAGCGGTTTTTTCTTCGTGCTTCAGTTTTGATTGCTCTTTCACCCGCCGATTTCGTTGCACAAAAGCGGTTTTGACCATTGCTTTGGGTTCCACCATTTTTCTGAGCCTGTCAAACGGACAGCCTTCCGCCTGATGATTGACCGGGGTTGCCGGTGGTGCCGGGGCTGCCTGGATGTGGGCCGCGTCCACCAACGTCAGCTTGTGAGCCGCTTCAAAGTCACCCAGACTTTCAATGCCAAAGGAAATCGCCATCGCAAAAGCCAAAAACTGAATGAATTTGCGTCCGGCAGCAGGTTGTGTGGTTGGCATAAAAACGCTCCTTCGAGGTGGATTCCGGTTCCGAACCGTCATTCCGGGGTCAGCCTGTTGGCTTCATTTCAGACAGGTTTGATGGGATGGCGGCATTCTGCCTGAGTGAAGCGTAAAGGTCATCAAACTGAGGTAAAAAGGCGTCAATCATGTAACCAAGTTGTAAAATACCGGTTTTTGCCTTTCACGTTTTTGAAAAGGGAAGCGTAATATCCTGACATTCAATCATAATTTTCGCTGCTGTACCTTTAAGGAATATGTACCAAATCAAGGCCTTTCTGAAGCAACACCCGCATTGGGTCTATGCCACGCTGGTGGTGGTACCACTTTTGTTATTGCTGGGCATGCAATACCAGTCGTTGCTCCGGCTCAAGAAAACCATGCCCATCGCGCAAAAGATGTGGATGAAAAACTGTCTGTATAAGATTGGCACGGAGGTGAAGGATTACTTAAAAACCAATGCGGAAACCGCCTTGGCCATTCCGGCCCAACCGCTGGCCGAGGGCAAGTACGAATCCATCGAAGAGCATTTCAAAACCCATAATTTTCGAGGGGTAAAACACTTTTTTGTGGCCCGGTTCCAGCGCGAAAGCGAGCCCCAGCTTCTGGTTTTTGACCCTGAGCAAAAGGTGCTGGCACCCACCTGTTCCGAGCAGAGTCCTTCCATTGCCTCTGCCTGTGCGCCCTGGAAACTCCTCAGCCAGGAGCCAAATTCCAACAAACAGGCGACCTTGGCCGTGTATGAATCCGACCCCAACAATCGGATTTTGCTGAATCCAATTCTGAACCAGCAGAATCAGGTGGTTGGCGTGGCCGGTCTGGTGCTGGACACCAAATTTGTGGTGGAAAATCTGCTTCCCCAGTACGTCCAAAAGGTGCTGCCGACTTTTTTTACGGGTGACACCATCAGCAATGTGACGGTCAGTGTGTACAGTTCCTGTGGCACCAGGGTGTTCTCCACGCAGACCGGCGGGCAAATCCAGGAAGATTATCTGGAGATGCAAATGCCCTTTCTGCTGACGGACTACAAGATGGGGATTCGGGACTGTTATCAAACTCCGGAGCAATGGGCCACCTGGAATTTTGTCTATATGCTTTCCTGTTCGGTGGCCATGACGTTGATGATTATTGGCGGCGTCGGCTATGCGCTCCGGGCGGCCAACCGCGAAGTCCGGCTTTCAAACATGAAAACCGAATTTGTGGCCAATGTGTCCCACGAATTGCGCACGCCGCTTTCCTCGATTCGGGTGTTTGGAGAATTCATGAAGCTGGGCCGGGTCAAGGACCAGGAAAAAATCCGCGAATACGGCGAATTCATCGAGACTGAAAGCCAGCGGTTGACCCAGCTTATCAACAATATTCTGGACTTTTCCAAAATTGAGTCGGGCCGCAAAACCTACCGCTATGCCAAGGCCGATATGGAAGCCATCATCGCCGAGACGATTCGGATGTATGATGTGCGGTTGAAACAACAGGGGTTTGACCTGATTTACGAACACCCGACAGAACCCTTCCCGGCAGTGGAAATTGACCGCGACGCCATCACCCAGGCGTTTATGAACCTGCTCGACAATGCCGTCAAATATTCGGGACTGGCCAAGGAAATCCTCATCAAACTGGAACATCGGGACGGGCATATCAATCTCTCCGTAACCGACCACGGGATCGGTATTCCCCAAACAGACCAGGATAAAATCTTTGAGAAATTTTACCGGGTCAGCACCGGCATGGTGCATGATGTCAAGGGGAGCGGTCTGGGACTTTCGATTGTCAAACATATTGTCGAGGCGCACCATGGCAAGGTGATGGTGGAAAGCCTTCCCAGCCAGGGCAGCACCTTTACCATTCAGTTGCCCATTGAAAACACCGAGCAGACAGTTTGAAAGTGACGATGAATGAAGATGTATGAAAAACTGTCGGCTCTGTATCACACACTCTTTAGCCGAGAGATACCTATGAAACGTGTGTTGATTGTTGAAGATGACCCGGCGATTACAGTCGCACTCAAAGACGGGTTTGAATATGAAGGATTCACGGTTTTGCTTGCCTCCGATGGCGAAACCGGCCTTCGGATGGCATCGGAAAAAGAACTGGATTTAATCATTCTGGATGTCATGCTGCCGCGCATCAGCGGGTTTGACATCTGCAAAACCCTGCGCAACAACCGCAAGCAGACGCCGATTATTATGCTGACGGCACGCGGTCAGGAAATTGACAAGGTTTTGGGGCTCAAAATGGGAGCCGATGATTATGTGACCAAACCGTTCAGTTTTATGGAACTGATGGCCCGCGTCGAAGCAGTGCTCCGGCGGACTGCCCGTCACGAAGAAAATCAGGACATCTATCAGTTTGCCGACATTACGATTGACCTCAAAAAATACGAGGCTCACAAAAATGGCGAACTGTTGGACCTCTCTCCCCGCGAAATCAAAATCCTCAAATATTTTATTGACCACAAGGGTGAGGTCGTCACCCGCGACCAGCTTTTGGATGTGGTCTGGGGCTACAACAGCGTTCCCTTGACCCGGACCGTTGACATGCACATTGCCAAACTGCGCCAGAAGATTGAGGAAACCCCGACGGATCCAAAGTACATCATCACGGTCCATCGGGTTGGATATAAGTTTACCGGGTAAAGCAGGGTTCAGGGTTCAGGGTTTTTGAAGGCGAAAAGTTGAAATGAAAAATGGATTTTGGGTTACTGATTGAGAATTAAGAATCGAAAGATAAGTGGAGACCTTGATTATAGGGAATTCGAAACCCCTGGACCCTGGACCCTGGACCCTAGACCCTGGACCCTGAACCCTGCACCCTGAACCCTGCACCCTGAACCCTTCTTCTCCCGCCAAAGTAAAATTCAGGAAGGTCAAAATCCAATTCACCCCAAATTGACTGCTACTGGTTTTTCCTCCCGCTAGATTGACTGCACGCTCCTTGCCCGGACCTCGCTGTCCGCAATCCCAACAGAGAATCATCTTCGAAAACGTATGAGTGTAGCAGTCTCTCAACTTGACCTGCCGATGCAGGAAACAACCGACACTGCCGGTTTGGCCGGCCATCCCAGAGGGTTGACCACCCTGTTTTTCACCGAATATTGGGAACGATTCAGTTATTATGGAATGCGGGCTTTGCTCGTACTCTACATGACCGCTTCGCTCCAGGAAGGCGGTTTGGGGTTCTCAAACGCCAAAGCCGTCCAGATTTACGGCATATATACCGCTTCGGTCTATATGACCAGCATTTTGGGTGGCGTTATTGCCGACCAATGGCTGGGAGCCCGGCTGGCAGTCCTGGTGGGCGGCACCATCATTGCCCTGGGCCATTTTCTGCTGGCGTTCCATCCGTTGCCTGCCTTTTTCGCCGGAATGGTGTGCATTGCGTTGGGGACTGGCTTCTTAAAACCGAACATCAGTGCGATGGTGGGCGGACTCTATCGCCCCGGCGACCCACGGCGGGACAGCGGTTTTTCCCTTTTTTACATTGGCATCAATCTGGGCGCGATGATTGCCCCGCTGGTATGCGGCACGCTGGGGCAACGGGTCAACTGGCATCTGGGTTTTGCCATTGCAGGTGTCGGAATGGTGCTGGGGCTGGTCCAGTTTGTTTTTCACCGCGAACGTCTTTCTGCCGTTGGAAACAGACCGGAAAAACGGGAAAAAAACAAAGGAGAAACCGCTTCCACTCCGCTCACCAAAGAGGAAATCGGGCAACTGGCGTCAGTTTTTTCCCTCTTCTTTTTTTCCACCATCTTTTGGACCTGTTTTGAACAATCAGGCTCCAGCCTGACTTTGTTTGCCAACCAATTGACCCGCAATCAGGCATTTGGGTTTGAATTCCCGTCAAGCTGGTTCCAATCGGTCAATTCGGTGTTTATTTTGTTGTTGGCTCCGGTTTTCTCCTGGATGTGGATCAAAATGGGCACCAAACAGCCCTCCAGTCCGGGAAAATTCACCTTTGGCCTGTTTTTTGTCGGCCTGGGGTACTTGGTGATGGTGGGTTCCACCTTTTTTGTCTCGGAAAACAGAGTCGGTCCGGCTTGGCTGGTGGTGATGTATTTTCTGCACACCCTGGGCGAATTGTGTCTCAGCCCAGTCGGATTAAGCACCGTGACCAAGGCCACACCGTTGCGGTTTGTCGGGCTGATGATGGGATTGTGGTTCGTCTTTATCGCCTTTGGAAATTACTGTGCCGGGGTGGTGGCCGGCTGGTTCAACCCGACCGGAGGTTGGGTGGAAATCCGCCTGTTTTTCTTTGGCTTGGCGCTGTTGACCATTGTGGGAGCCGGAATCCTGGCCATGCTGACTCCAGGTGTGAAAAGGCTGGCCGGGAAACCGCTGTAAGGAACCGTTGTTTCAACCAACAGGAAGAACCTACGACTCAAAAATGAGTAGAACTACTCATAAAAAATGAGTAGTTCTACTCACGAAATCATCCGTTTATTGGCGTATCCTTTTTCTCAGTCAAAAATCATCCTCTGAGTCCTGACTGAGAAAAGCCAATGGAACAGCCGTCACTTCCCAATTTCATACCTCTGAACCTTCCGTTTTGTCAGCCTCACGTCCTTTGCCAATTGCCGCCGCCTTCCTGACTCCCAAAGATAGCCCGCAGGTGTTCTCCGCCTCATTCGTCATTTCTCAGCCGGCTTAAAAATAAGGAGCAGCCCCTATGATTTCCAGGACCCGTACACATTCGCTATGGTTGGTTCGGTTTGGTCTTTTTACCCTCATCAGTCAAATGGTTTTGTTCGGATTGGTTTTCCCCTCCGGTCAGGCGCAGCAACAGCCCATTGGCGGAAGCGGAAGGGCTGACCTGACGGTCGCCCCGGCGGCGGCGCTGGCCTTCAGCGCGCCCACCAATTTCGGGGTTGGCACGAATCCCCGGTCCGTGGCGGTGGGGGATTTCAACCTCGACGGCAAGCCCGACTTGGCAGTGGTGAACCAAAGTTCAAACAACCTCTCGGTGCTGCTTGGCAACGGGCCGGGGTCGTTTGGCACGGCCACCAATTTCACGGCTGGCTCGCTGCCCTTTGCGGTGGCGGTGGGAGATTTCAACCTTGACGGCAAGCCCGACCTGGCGACGGCTAACTTTGGTTCAGCCAACGTCTCGGTGCTGCTGGGCAATGGGGCGGGGTCGTTTGGCACGGCCACCAACTTTGGGGTCGGGTCAAGTCCCCAATTTGTGGCGGTGGGGGATTTCAACCTTGACGGCAAGCCCGACCTGGTGACGGCGAATGGTGGGAACAGCGTTTCGGTGCTGCTGGGCAATGGGGCGGGGTCGTTTGGCACGGCCACCAACTTTGGGGTCGGGGGAACTTCCCAATTTGTGGCGGTGGGGGATTTCAACCTCGACGGCAAGCCCGACCTGGCGGTGGCGATCTTAAATTCGACCAACGTCTCGGTGCTGCTTGGTGATGGCACGGGGTCGTTTGGCACGCCCACCAATTTTGGGGTTGGCATAAATCCCACTTCGGTGGCGGTGGGGGATTTCAACCTGGACGGCAAGCCCGACCTGGCGGTGGCGAATAACGGTTCAGCCAACGTCTCGGTACTGCTGGGCAACGGGGCGGGCAGTTTTGGGACGGCCACCAATTTCACGGTTGGCACGCAGCCCTTTTCGGTGGCGGTGGGGGATTTCAACCTGGACGGCAAGCCCGACCTGGCAACGGCGAACAATGGTTCAACCACCGTCTCGGTGCTGCTGGGCAACGGCGCTGGCAGTTTTGGCACAGCCACCAATTTCGCTTCTGGCTCCAATCCTGCTTCGGTGGCGGTGGGTGATTTCAACATGGACGGCAAGCCCGACCTGGCGGTGGCGAACTTTAATTCAAACAACGTCTCGGTGCTGCTCAACCAGACAGACCAAGCACCCTGTACCGGAATCCCCTTTGGCACGGCCACCAATTTCGGGGGCATAACGGCTCCTGTTTCGGTGGCGGTGGGGGATTTCAACCGGGACGGCAAGCCCGACCTGGCAGCGGCGAACAGTGGTTCAACCAACGTCTCGGTACTGCTCGGCAACGGGGCGGGGTCGTTTGGCGCAGCCACCAATTTCGCGGTCGGCAATAGTCCCCGGTCGGTGGCAGTGGGGGATTTCAACCTGGACGGCAAGCCCGACCTGGCAGTGGCGTACAGTACCGGCACCGCCTCGGTGTTGCTCGGCGACGGAGCGGGGTCGTTTGGCCCAGCCACCAATTTTGCGATTGGAGCAGACACCTATTTGGTGATGGTGGGGGATTTCAACCTGGATGGCAAACCCGACCTGGCGACGGCAAACTTTGGTTCGGCCAACATTTCAGTGCTCCTCGGCAACGGGGCGGGGTCGTTTGGCGCAACCACCAATTTCGGGGTCGGCAATGGTCCCCGGTCCGTGGCGGTGGGTGATTTCAACCTGGACGGCAAGCCCGACCTGGCGACGGCGAACTTTAATTCAAACAACGTCTCAGTACTGCTGGGCAACGGGGCAGGGTCGTTTGGCACGGCCACCAATTTCGGGGTTGGCATAAATCCCACTTCGGTGGCGGTGAGGGATTTCAACCTGGACGGCAAGCCTGACATGGCGGTGGCAAACGGTAATTCAAACAACGTTTCAGTTTTTCTTGGGAACGGCTTGGGAGGGTTCGGCGCGGCGACCAATTTCGGGGTCGGCACTCGTCCCATTTCGGTGGCGGTGGGGGATTTCAACCTTGACGGCCAGCCCGACCTGGCGGTGGCGAACACGAGTTCAGCCAACGTCTCAGTGCTGCTCGGCAACGGGTCTGGGTCGTTCGGGACGGCCACCAATTTTGGGGTCGGCACCAGCCCTTTTTCTCTGGCGGTGGGAGATTTCAACCTGGACGGCAAGTCCGACCTGACGACGGCGAACCTTTTTTCAAACAACGTCTCAGTGCTGCTTTATAGCTGTTCCAGTTGCTCGACCATCACCGGCACGGTTTCGGGTACTGCTACAATCTGCGCTGGAGGCAACACGACGGTGACGGTGACGGTGACGGGCGGAACGCCGCCTTACAGCGTGACGCTCACCAATGGGGGCGGGACCCAGACGGGAAGCAGCCCCTTGACCTTTACGGTCGCACCCGGCGCGACGACCACCTACGCGGTGCAATCCGGGACGGATGCAACCTCCTGTCCCGTCACGGGCAGCGGAAGCGCGACAGTGACGGTGAACAGTGCTCCGAGCATCACGGCGAGCAGCACGCCCTACGTTTCCGGCGGTAGCCTGACGTTGACTTCCCTCCCGACCGGCGGTGCCGGCGGCTACACCTTTGCCTGGACCGGGCCGAATGGATTCACCTCCAGTGTGGCGAATCCACCGGCCATCAACCCCGCGACGGCCGTCCACAGCGGCACCTACACGGTGACGGTCACCGACGCCAACGGCTGCATGGGGACGGCCACCACCGTGGCCACCATCCTCAGCAGCGCCGGTGCGACCCTGACCGGGGTCACGGCCATGAATGCACCGGGCACGCCTCCGACCAATCCAGCCGATGGGAGTTATGGCACGGTCGGCATCAGCGGCACCCTGACCAACACTTCGGGCGGAACGCTCTTTGCCCCGCTGTATTTCCAGGTTACCGGATTGAACACGCTTCCGGCGGGCGGCAGCTACTGGCTCGATTCCCGCACCAACGGGGCCTCTCCGATTGCAGTGGGAGCCACCCAAATAGTGCTGGCATCCGGTTCCCTGGCTAACAACGCAACCCAGGCAGTGACCTTCCGGATTGCCGCCGGGCCAGCCTTCCGCCAGCCATTCCAGTTTTATGTGGAGCTTTATGGCGCTACCAATGCGTCCCCCCTGCCTCAGAAACTGGGCCAGTTTGCGTTTACCTTCCAACCTCGTCGGAACGCGGTCGCGGCGGCTGAACGTTCCTCCGAACCAGCCGCAATGGATGTGACGGAATTGAAACTGGAGCCCACTGCTTCCGCACCGCTCATCGGCGGCCTTGGGTTGCAGTCCAATCCGGTCGTGGCGGTGGACCCGGCTGAACCGAAACGAATGGCCGTGGCCGGCACCAACTACGCGCAGGGCGTGGTGTCGCTGGCTTACACGGAAAACGGAAGCACCTGGCGACAGACGGCGCTGCCCCGCACGGTGGGTGGCGTGACCTACGACGGAGCGCATGACCCGCAGGTCGGCTACGATGGAGCGGGCGGACTCTATGTCAGTTACAGTCTGCGCAACCTGCTCGACAACGCCCATGCCCTGGTGGTGGTGCGCAAGCTCCTCGACCGGCTGACCTTCAATCTGCCCGAAGTGGTCACCGCCAGCCCTGATTCGGCACGGGTGGGGCTCC
>JAIBAN010000030.1 GCA_019695185.1 Blastocatellia bacterium
CCCTGAACCCTGGACCCTGAACCCTGAACCCTGAACCCTGAACCCTGGACCCTGGACCCTGTTTTTTAGAGCTGAATGCTGCGGGCCGACAGGACATCCGGAATTTCGGTGAGAATTGTCAAAATTTCGCTCGAAGCCGGGCTGTCAATTTCGGCCAGCAGGATGGCACTGCCCCCCAACTCCTTGCGGCCCAGATAGAGTTGGGCAATGTTGATCTGATTTTCACCCAGTTTGGTGCAAATCCGTCCGAGTACGCCAGGAACGTCCCGGTTCGTACAGAGGAGCAGGTTTCCTTTGGGAATGGCTTCCAGAGCAAATCCGTTGACCCGGACAATCCGCAAATCCTTTTCTCCAAACAAAGCACCGGCTACTTCACTTTCGCGGTCATCGGTTTCCACCCAGATTGAAATCAGGCTGGCATAGTCGGCTGACTTGCGGTTTTTGGCCTCCGTGACCTTGATGCCCCGTTCTTCGGCAATCAAGGAAGCATTCACGAAGTTGATACAGTCGCTGGTGGGCCGCATGAGGCCAACCAGAATGGCCTGAGTGACGGGCCGCACGTCGGATTCGGCAATCCGCCCGTTGTATTCAATGTGAATCCGCTTGATGTTATGGCCAAACGCCTGCCCCTGGAAGGAGCCCAGTTTTTCGCCCAAGGTAATTGAAGGACCGACTTCGGCCAAAACCTCAGCACTGACCGCCGGCACGTTGACCGCCCCAAACACCGCTCCGGTTTTGAAGAAATCCACCATCTGGTGGGCAATTGCCACCGCCACATTGACCTGGGCTTCAGTGGTTGAGGCTCCCAGGTGCGGTGTGTAAATCACCTTGTCCAAACCAAAAAGCGGGTGGTCCGTGGCGGGAGGTTCCGTCGCAAACACGTCCAGTGCGGCACCGGCCACCTTGCCGGATTTGATGGCCTCAACCAACGCATCCTCGTCAATCAGCCCACCTCGGGCACAATTGACAATCCGCACGCCAGGTTTCATTTTGGCAAACGCCGCTTCGTTAATCAGGTTGGCGGTTTCAGGCGTGAAGGGCGTGTGGAGCGTAATAAAATCGCTCCGGGCAAACAAATCCGCCAGCGAAACGGATTCCACTCCCAGTTTGGCGGCGGCTTCCTTCGTCAGATAGGGGTCAAAGGCAATCGGGTGCATTCCGAAAGCAATCGCACGGGTGGCGACATTGCCCCCAATTCGGCCCATGCCGATGATGCCCAGGGTTTTGTCGTAAAGCTCAACCCCGGTTAGCTTTTTCCGTTCCCAACGCCCGGATTTGAGGGAAGAAGTGCCTTGCGGCACATTCCGGGCCAGGGCCATCATGAGCGCGAAGGCGTGCTCACAGGTGGTCACCGTATTGCCGCCCGGCGTGTTCATTACCACAATGCCCCGTTTGGTGGCAGCGGCAGCATCAATGTTGTCCACTCCGGTTCCGGCCCGGCCAATGATTTTCAGGTTATCAGCGGCCTCAATTACTTTGGCCGTTGGCTTGGTGTCGCTCCGCACCACCAGACCATGATACGGAGCAATACATTCAATCAATTCCGCTTCTTTGAGTTCGGGTTTGACATCAAGCTCGATGTTGTCCGCCGAACGAAACACGGCCAACCCGTCTTCAGCCAGGTTGCCGCAAACTAAAACCTTGAATTTCGTCATAACTCGCTTATCGTCCTTTTATTTTTTAGCTTCAGCTTGGCGCATGAAGTCATCTTTGCTGCAACAAGAATTTGGCGGTTCCGGCCTTGTCCTGCCGCACGTCACTTTCGAATGGCAGGTCAAATCCGGCGGTGGTATGAACTGCCCGTTCGGCTTCCTCACGGGAAGGAAACGGTCCCATCCAAAAAACCCCTGAATCCGCCAAATAGACGTTCCACTCGATTGAATCCTCATAAATCTGATGGGTCACTTCATAGCGGCCCACCAAATGAAAGGCCGCTTCTTCTGGAGTTTGCCAGGGATAAGTCCCCAGTTCCTCGTCGTTGCCCCAGGTTCCGGTTTCGGTACTTTGCCTGACCCGCCCAATCAGAACACCGTTCCACACAACCCGCCGGATAAGACTGCAGCCGTAGACATCCGGTTGCGTTCCTGTATCTTCTTCAAACCATAAGCGCTTGGCGAGAGAACCTGTCGGCATACGCATAAGTTTCACCCAAAAGAGAAAGGACTGAGAATCAAAGCCGGTGGATTGTGCATCAACCCAGGTTGTGTAACCCTGTTCTAATTGATGATTCACAATTTTACCAGTCTTTTTATCCTCAGTCCCTGAACTTCAATTTCGGGTCAGCGGTCAAAAAGGCAGCCGCTTAAAGAACATCATCAGAAGAATCACCAGCAGCACATTGAAAAAAACCGAAAGCGCAGTACTGACAAAAGCACCCAACACCGCTTTTCCGAATTCTGCTTTGAAAAACACTTTGAAAGTTGCAACCCGAGTGGCAAACCACAAGGCAAAAAACAGCCAGGGCGGGCCAAATCCGAAAAACGACATGACCTGCACCACCACAAACTCGGCTACACAAACCGAAATGGCTTCCGCGTAGGTTGCCTCGCGGACTCCTGTGGCCCGAATCGAAAAGCGGTGCGCCCATACTAAATAGGCATAGGATACCAGTGTGTAAATAACCCAAATCAAAAACATCCGCTCACGCGGACCGGTTGGAGCCAAAAGCCATTCATAGGGCATAAAAACCTCCAAAAAATGAAGTCCTGGGAGTCTTGGGAGTCCTGGGAGTCCTGGGAGTCTGAAGAAGTAATCAGTGACAAGGAAACCGTGACAGGATTTTGTCTTGTCACCTGTCACTTGTCACCGGTCACTTGGTTTTGACTCTCAAGACTCCCAAGACTCTCAAGACTCTCAAGACTTTCGGTTAAAACGGTGGTCGCTTGAAAATAATCGTCCAGACAATCACGCCCAGCACATAAATCAAGGTAAAGGTTGCGCCCATGAGAGTGCTTAACAAAACTCCCAACAGGGCTTTTCCAAATTCGGCTTTGAAAAAGACTTTGAACGTCAGCACCCGTACCAGAAACACCAACGGAATTCCCCAGGGAAACAAAAACCCAAACAAAAACAGCAGGCCGGTCAGCAGCAGGTCAATCACCCGGATGGTTATCGCCTGACTGTACGTGGCTTCTCGGACACCCGTGGCCTTGATGGCAAACCGGTACGACCAAAAAGTGAATAAGGTGTACAGAACGTAAAAAACCAGAAACCCAAAAATCAACCGCCCCTGGAATCCACGCAGAATTGCCAGTAACCATTCGATAATCCACGAAAACCATCCTTCGATCATAAAACCTCGATTTTGTTTTCCGCCCAAGCCACAATCCCGCAAAAAAAGAGCCGAGAAGGAAACCGGTTCACATGTTCACGGAAGATTGTTCGCTTTGCAGGGTAATGTTTGTGTTTGGATGACTGACGCTTAACGAGTCAACTTTGTTCCAACGATCATAACAGGCCATGCTGACCAACAGCCAGAAAGCTCCAAAAAAGTAGCCCGCCACCACATCACTGACCCAGTGCGCCCCCAGAAAAATCCGGGAAAAGCCGACGGTCACAACCAGTAAAACAAAGAATGAAACCAGGAGGCTCCGCAATTTGGAGGGTGGCAGCAGGCGACAGGCTAAAAAAGCGGCAAAGCCGTAAAATGTCACATAGTGCATGACGTGTCCGGAGGGAAAGCTAGTGCTGGCCTCATGGACCAGAGTTCGGACCTGGACGGAAGTTGGCCGGGGTCGCAACATCACCAGTTTGACCACGGTATTTAAGCTGTATCCCAAACCGGCGGAAAAAAGCAGGGCTCTGACGGCAATTGGCTGGCCCAGTCTGGCAAGAACGATCATTCCCATCAAAACCAGAAAACATGCGCCCAGAATATAATTTCCCGGCAGTGAAATGGCCTGCATTCCCATTTCCAAACCGGGAAAGGAAACCATCTGGACGGTCTGTGAAACCGCAACATCAAACCCGAAGGGCTGCTTCCCGTGCCACACCACCAGGGCTGTCAAAAAGAAAAAGCCTGTCAAACAACCAATTTGACCTAACAACAACCAGCGTGCCGAAGATGATTTGGACATGACAGCAAAAACGGCTTCCTGATTCAGATTTTTTCAAGCTTGGCGGCGGCTTCGACAAATTTTTTCACCCCGTAACCGGGAAAATTGATCACCAGCTTGTCGCCTTCACGCTTCAGAATCAGCCCGGTACCATACTTGTCGTGGCGTACCCGGTCACCAGCCTTGAATCCTCCGCTTGTGCCGGCAGGTGACCGTTTGGGTTCCGGTTCCGGTTGGCGGTATCCGTAGTTTGAGCCGGAAGCAGGGGCCGCCGCTGCCTTGCGGGCCTGCTGCATTTTGAAGAAATCCCGCACGTTATCAACGCTGTTGTAAACGGTCATGGCAGGTTTGGGGGCGGCGGCGCGCCCGGCTTCGGGATTTCCTCCTGAAACCGCAATAAACCGTTTGCGGGTGTCGTCGTTTTTCCGGGCCAGCCAGCTATCCCCGCGCGAACGGTTTTCCAGGCGTTCCAAGGGGAGTTCGGCCAGGAAACGGGAAGGCTCGTTATACACCTCGTCACCATATTGCCGCCGCCACTCGGCGTGGGTGATGAAAAGCTGCTTTTTGGCCCGTGTCAGCGCCACATAAAACAGGCGGCGCTCCTCCTCCATTTCAACCGCACTGGCCACCGAACGTTGGTGCGGAAACAATCCTTCTTCCATCCCCGCCACAAATACCAGCGGAAACTCCAGTCCTTTCGCCGCATGAATGGTCATCAGGGTCACCTGCGCGTCTTCGCGGAGTGCATCCGTGTCGGCCACCAACGCCGCATGGTCAATAAAATCCCGGATGGTTTCGCCCCGCAGTTCGGCTTCGGCGGCGGCGCTGACCAGTTCCTCCAGGTTGAGTAACCGGGCTTCGGCATCCTCGGACCGTTCGTCCTCCAGCCATTTGGCATAACCTGATTGTTTAATGACTGCTTTCAGCAAGTCCGCCTGCGAAAGATGCTCCGCTTGTTCGGTCAGCGCTTCAATTAACGACTTGAAGGCTCGCAGGGCGTTGGCGGCCCGTGCCTGAACCCGGTTTTCCTCAATCATCCGGCCCAGGTTTTCCCAACAGGTCAGACCTTCGCGGCGGGAATTTTCAAACAGGGCGTCCAGCGTGGTTTTTCCGATGCCACGAGGCGGGGTGTTAATCACCCGTTCAAACGCCACAGCGTCGGTATGATTCAGGACCAGTTTCAGATAGGCAATCACATCCTTGATTTCGGCCCGCTGGTAAAAAGAAAAGCCTCCGACCAGCACATATTTCAGTCCAACCCGGCGGCAGGCTTCTTCCAGCACCCGCGACTGGGCGTTGGTCCGGTACAGGACTGCGGCCTGGGCCTCGGCTCCCAGATGAGAACGCCGCCAGCGGAGAATCTCATTCACAATGAAGTCAGCTTCGGCTTCGCCGGAACCGGCTTGGTAATAGTGAATCTTTTCGCCTTCGCTGTTGGCAGTGAAAAGGTCTTTCTCCTTGCGTTCCTTGTTGTTTTTAATGACCGTGTTGGCTGCCGAAAGGATGGTTTTGGTCGAGCGGTAATTTTCCGTCAGCTTGATGAGTTTGGCTCCCGGATAATGGTTCTCAAAATCCAGAATGTTTTTGATATCGGCTGCCCGGAAGCGGTAAATGGATTGGTCCGGGTCGCCCACCACGCACAAATTCTGTTGTTTTTGGGTCAGGAGCCGAATCAGGGCATATTGGGGCGGGTTGGTGTCCTGATATTCGTCAATCAGTATATAGCGGAACCAGTTGTTGTAATACTCCTGGACCTCGGGAAACTTCCGCAAAATCCGGACCGATTTTAAGAGCAAATCGTCGAAATCAAGGGCATTGTTGGCCGCCAGCCGTTCTTCATACAGTTTGAACACCCGGCCAATCGTGGCTTTTTTGGGGTCGTTCGATTTCAGAAAACTTTCCCAGTCCTGACCATGGTTTTTGGCTCCGCTGATGGCAAACTGGGCATTGCGGGGCGGCAGCATTTTTTCGTCAATATGCAAATCCTTGAGACAGGACTTGACGATTTTAGCCTGGTCGTCCGTATCGTAAATGGTGAAATCGTTCGTGTAGTTTCCCCCCAGCAGATGCAAATTGCGCCGCAGCAACCGGACACAGAAGCTGTGAAAGGTCGAAATCAACGGTGAACTGGCATACCGTTCCGGCGGAATCAGTTTCTCAATCCGCTCTTTCATTTCTGCGGCAGCCTTATTGGTAAACGTCACCGCCAGAATATTGCCGGGCCGCACGCCGCAGGACTCAATCAGATAGGCAATCCGATAGGTAATCACACGGGTTTTGCCCGAACCGGCCCCGGCCAGCACCAGTACCGGACCTTCCGTGGTGGTGACGGCTTCCCGCTGTTGGGGGTTCAATGTTTTTAAGAAATCCACGATGTTTTAGGTTCCTTTTGCAATGTCCGTCAGGGAATTCAGCCGTTCCACCCTGAGCCGGGCCCCGGTACTGCCAATCACCCGAATTGAACTTCCCTGCTCAATCAGGTGCGGGGCTTCCGCCGGCCAGATTTCTCCAGCCAGGTTGATATATCCCTCCGGATGCAGGTCGGTGGCAGCCCGCCCGACATCCCCGATTTGAAATCCCAAGGTGGGCTGATGTTTGCGCTTCCAGGCAAATCGGTATAACCGGAAAGCCAGCACCGGGTTAGTAACGATAGAAAATATCTTCATCAACCTTGGCCAAACGGCATTTGGTTTCCTTCAGCTCAATTTCCTGAACGAACTTGCCATTTTCATACAAAACAGTTCGCCGCGGCACCAGAATATTCTGAACCGGATGATAGTCGTAAAATGATTCCCGGAATTTGGTGGGAGCGGCTCCAGGCGTCAACACGACCTCATATTCCAGGTGCAGAATATGAAAAGTTTTATCGCTGATGTAGTACCGGGTTTTGGTCTGGTCCTTATGGGTCAGTTCCAGAATTGAGGTGTCCAGTCCTGTGATACGTTCGGTTCCGGCCCGTTCGATGGAGGTTCCGTCTTCCTTATAGCGCAACAACGCCTGAAAATCATGAACCAGGGATGCCATAAAACTGGCTTCGGCTTCAGGGGCCGGACGAAACGGCGTGCCGTCCTTGGCCGCCCAGGCGACTGCTCCATTGAACCCAAACGTATAGGTCTGTTTCGGAAACTCGACATCCACCCGGACAAAATCCTTGTCCGACATGTCTTTCCGCAGAAACCGGCGGAGGAACTTCCCTTCCAAAGGGGGCCGGTCATCTCCGGTGGCCAGTTTGATGATGCCTTCTTCCGTATTATTGGTCAGCACGTACTGCAATACCGGACGGCTGCCATAGGCCAAAATCACCACTTCCGCCAATTGTTCGGCGGTCCAGCTTTTGGGATTGCCGGGTTTGAAGGTTTTATCCGGTTTCGGAGGTTTGTCTTCTTTTTTGGCCTCTTCTTTTTTAGCCTCTTCTTTCTTGGCTTCCTCTTTTTTGGCCTCTTCTTTAGCAGAGTCAGGTTTTTGCCCGGTCCCGGCGGGCGGTCGGGTAGCCGGGGCGTGCGGCAGACTCGGTTGGCTGGCAGCCAAACCGCTGAGGGAAACAACGAAAATCAATACATGCAAGGCCCAAACCCGCAAATGGCGACGGGTGGCAAGAGGTTGTGAAGCCATCAGAAAAACCTTCCTTATGGTAGTAATCTTGAGTGTATGCTCTGACAGGAGCGTCAGCTTCGTGGCGTCAGCCTTGGCAAAGGTTGGAAATATACCGCAAACCCGGCTCATTTACCATTTGCGATTGCCCATTTGCGATGTGCGATTGCCTGATTGCTCCTCATGGCGGTTGCCTGCCACTGTGCCCTCCCCGAAATATGACCGGATTTCCCAATGGGCAATCGCAAATGGGCAATCGCAAATGCCAAACACTTGTCCGAAATAGGGGTTTTCCCTAAGATAGCCCGAATCTTT
Source organism: Blastocatellia bacterium (assembly GCA_019695185.1). Lineage (GTDB taxonomy): Bacteria > Acidobacteriota > Blastocatellia > Chloracidobacteriales > Chloracidobacteriaceae > JAIBAN01. The sequence continues at coordinate 7,962 of JAIBAN010000030.1, forward strand.
GGACCCCAGTCAAGCTGAAAAGGAACCCTTTACGACATGGAACAGTACGCAACATTTTTCAAATCAATGCTGCGCCATCCCTTGCAAACCGGTTCGGTGATACCGAGTTCGCGCTATCTGGCCCAAACCATGGTCCGCGATATGGATCTCAAAAATGCCTCCTGTGTGGTTGAACTTGGCCCTGGCACAGGTGCTTTTACCCGCACGATTCTTTCCCAACTCAACCCCCAGGCCGTCTTTTTCGCCCTGGAGTGGAATCCCAATCTGGTCACGTTTCTCAAACGGGAGTTTCCCAACGCTGAAATTCATTGTGACAGTGCCGAACATCTGGGAAAGTATCTGGCTGAGCGAAACACCAAGGCCGATTACATCCTTTCCGGCCTTCCGCTTTCCTGGCTCCCCAAAGACCTCGGCGAACGGGTGCTTGATACGGTTCACGAGTCCCTGACCGACCACGGCAAGTTTTCCATGTTTCAATACATCCACTCCTCCATGACCCCGATGGGTGCCCAAGTCCATCACATGCTGAAAAAGCGCTTTCGGAGCATCAAAATCTCCCGGACCTTGCGGAATTTGCCGCCCGCCCTGGTCCTGACTTGTGAAAAGTGAAAGACCAGGCGTCAGGTGCCGGATTTCCAAACCCTGAATCCATTGATTTCCGGCTTTCCTGCTCAATTCCCTCCTCCTTAAAATTTCAAAGACCCCGGCTCTGAGACTCGCCACCCGGAAAATTTTAACGCATCGCGTTATTTTTTTCTTGACAGGATATAACGCACCGCGTTATCTTACCGGTGCAGTGAGACGAATTCACCAAAACAATAACGTGGCAGCACTTTGCTGGGAGGGTTTTATGGCTCGGACGATTAAAAGATATGCCAACCGGAAGCTGTATGATGTGACCGAACGGCGCTACATCACCCTGGATGAGATCAGCGAACTGATCCAAAACAACGAAGAAATTCAAGTAATTGACAAGGTTACCGGTGAAGACATCACCGAGAACGTGCTTTCGAAGGTCGTGGTCGCTTCGGCGAACCAACCCGATGGGGCGCTCCCAAAAAATGTGCTGGTGAGCCTCATCCAACGCCCCGGCGACGCCTTCATGGGGTATGTGCGCAAGACCATCACGACCGGTTTTGAAACCGTGAATCACTTTGAACGGCTTTCCAAGACCTTGCGCGACCTGCTTCGTCCCGATGCCAATGGGGATACCGCTGCCACCGAAGAACTGGCTCCCGCCTTGCGGAGCGCGATTGAAAGCTATGTGCAGGAATCTGTGCAGGCACATTTGGCAGAACTTAAATTTGCGGAGCGTTCCGAGGTGGAGCGCCTTCGACAACAGGTTCGTTCGCTTGAACGACAATTAAAGGCGCTTCAGCCGTCACAGCCCGAGCAGCTCGCCGAAGTGGTCCCGGTGACCACGCGGAAACGTGTAAAACGCTCGGCTTGAGAGTTTGGGCTGTGAGGCCCTTTGACCCGGAATCTGGTTTTCCAACCGTTTTTTTATCTAAGATAGGAGTTTTCAGTTATGGCAACCCGTAAAGCAACCACCGCAACCACCACCAAAAAGACCGCTCCCAACTACCGTGCGCCCCGTCGTCCGGCAACCAAAACGGTGAAAAAAGTGGCCAAACCGTCCTTTAACCCGTTTGAAACCGTGACCCAGGTCGCCACCAAAGGCATCCGCTTGGGTTTGGGAACTGCTCTTTTGCTGACCGAAAACACCGCCAAGTTTTTCTCAGCCGCCATGGAAAAAGGCAATGGTGTGAATTTGACCGTCCCCACCATGCCGACCATCCCAACCATCCCGACGTTTAACTCGGAACGGTTTGAACAATTGCGTTCAATTCCGATGAATCAAATCACCCTGGTGAAAAACAGTTTGAGCGAACTGGCTGAAAAAGGTGCCAAACAAATGTCAAAGCTCACCCGCCGGGAAAAGAAGCAGGAAGTCAACCTTGAAGAAGAAGTGTTGAACGTGATTGCCACACTTGACCTGCCCTCCAAGTCCGATTTGAAAGAATTCAAACAACGGATGACCGAGCTTTCCAAACGGGTTGAAAAACTGACCCAGACTCAGACCACGGCCACGGCCTAAAACAGTTGTTCGTTTTGAGTTCTGAGGTTTGAACTTGGAATCACTGAAAGACCAAAGACCACTCCCGGTTTTTGGTCTTTTTCTTTTTCAACCTCAAAGTAATTCAAAACTCAAAACTTCCAACCCGGCTTGGCTGAAAACTGGAAGGGTGCTAGATTCGCGCGCAGATAAATTCCGCTTTCTTTGGATGAATTGAATGACCATACACGAAGGAACTGCTCTCGACCCCTCGTTTGCAAAAGAAGAATCAGTTACAGCTTTGAAACAAAGCCAAAAAAACGCCGCCAATCCGGCCCGTAGCGGCTTTGGCCTCCGCGATGCCGTGAAGGAGGAAGTGACCGGCGACTATGACAGCCCGCTGGTGGCTCAAATCCGGCTTCAGGGGAATCTTCATCAGGCTGGCCGTATCACCTTTCGTCTGGCCAAGGAATTTGGCTTTTGCTATGGCGTGGACCATGCCCTGAGCCTGGCTTATGAAACCCACCGCCGTTTTCCTGACAAAACCATCTACCTGACAGGCGAAATTATCCATAACCCCTCAGTTAACCAACGATTGCAGGAAATGGGCTACCGGTTTCTGACCCCGCAGGATGTGGTGACTGAAAAGGATGTGGTCTTGATTCCCGCATTTGGCACCCCGGTTGACCAGCTCAGCCGATTGCAGGACACCGGCTGTTTACTGGTGGATACAACCTGCGGTTCGGTGGTTCATGTCTGGAACCGGGTGGAACGCTATGCGAAGGACGGTTTTACGGCAGTCATTCATGGGAAATACCACCATGAGGAAACCGAGGCCACCCGTTCCCAAACCCAGCTCCATCAAGGCGGCAAATACCTGGTAGTTCGGGACCGGGAAGAAACCCAGGAAGTCTGCGATTTCATCCTTGGAAACCGGACCACAGAACAATTTCAGGACCGATTCAAATCGGTTGCTTCACCTGACTTTAACCCGGAACGAGACCTTCAGCGCATTGGTCTTGCCAATCAGACCACTATGCTCTCCAGCGAATCCCTGGAAATCGCCGACATGCTGCGGCAGGCAATTGAAAAACGTCATGGTCAGGACGAAATTAAACAACGGTTCCGGTCCTTTGATACCATTTGCAGCGCTACCCAGGAGCGACAGGACGCAGTGCTGGAATTGATTCAGGAACCGCTTGACCTGATGCTGGTCTTGGGAGGGTACAACAGCAGCAACACCACCCATTTGGCGGAAATTTCCGCCCTTACCTGCCCCACCTTTCACATTGACAAACCGGATTGCCTGCTCTCAGCAACTAAGATTCGGCATCAGCCGGTTCATTCCAAATCGGAAATCATTTCGGAAAACTGGCTGCCGACTGGAGTCATTACCATTGGTGTGACAGCCGGAGCCTCTACTCCCAATCGGGTGGTGGGGGATTGTATTGAGCGGATTGTTGAACTGACTTCTGCTTTGCAGGACTGAGGGCTGGAGGGCGAGGGTTGGATTTTCACTGCCTGGGAGCAACGCGGACTGTTTTCCCAAAATGAAACCTGCACCTTCAGCCCTTTCCCTTAATCTTTGGGGTTAAATACCACAAACTTATCCTGATTGTTGACATAAACACTGCTGAACAAGGAAGTGGGTAACAAGCCATGCTCCCTACCTCCAGGCAGGCTGCGCCGGACAAAAGTGACCGGCAGATTTGAGAAGAATTTCTCACCCACCTTGAGCCTTCTTAATTCCCCTTGCCAAACGGAATTTCCTCCAGTCGGTGTTCGGACCTGGAGAAACTGGTTTGACCGCACCACATCAAGTTCCAAATCAGTGGCGGCAGGTTCAAAAAACAGCAACCCTGAGCTTCCGGAATCCACCATCAGGCGAAGCGGTGTTTTGGTCTTTGATTGGGTCAGTTCGACGACGATTCTTCCTTGCTGCAAATGGGATTCAAGTTTAACCCCACTGGTCGGTTGATACCCGGTTTCCAGATTCCAGAACTGAACCTGTTTTGACTGGTAATCAAGCAGGAAATTCATGCGGTTCAAAATATTCTGCCCCAGAATTCCATCCACTGATGCACTCCAACCTGTTAATTCCCCTTTTACCGTAACAATCACATCCGAACCGGAAAAAGACCGCTGGCCAATTTCCAAATTTTCGACTTGGCCTCGACCTCTGGTTTTCACTCCGGCAACTGTCGCCACCTGCACTGTCTCATGGGTCTGGATTCCTGTGGTTCGGGCTACTTCGTGGCTGACCATGGTCAAGGTTGTCCCAGTATCCAAAACAAACGAGAATGGTCCCATCCCATTGATTTTTACCGGAATGACAATCAGTTGTCCCTGTTCAATCCGAAAACGGATAATCTCCGCTCCTTCCGGTTTACCTCCCCAAGCCTGTCCACAGAACAGGCTCATGAACCCCAAAAAATAGCCAACCCGGTGCCATGTCGTCATTGTGGTGTTCTCCCTTAGCAAAGTGGCTTTCACGGTGAACACCCTACTGACGGGACCTCCAACAATCGTGACGAAGGGATGATTTTTTGAATTAACCCGGCGGAATCCGAGTGATGAAATTATGATGAAATCATAAATGTATTTATTTTCTTAGATTTATCGTTCTTCAATAATTTTCAGGGGCCGGTCTTCCCTTCCTCAGGAACAGACGGAATTGTTTTTTCAAAGACAAATTTTTGATTGGCAGGTAAAGTGTGTGCTGGCTACTTCACCCGAATTTATTATGTGGAAGGTCTCCACTATGAATGACGTGTGGCAGGTGATTTCCAGAGGCGAAACCTTTGATGGTGACCTAGATGCCCTGAAACTTGTTGTTTCCAAAGGGGTTCTGCAACCAACTGATAAAGTCCGGTGCAATGAGGGTGAGTGGGTCGAAGCTCAGGAAGTTGCAGCCTTACAGGAAATTTTCAGGCAGGTACACGATTCCACAGGTCAAGGCACCCTTCCGGCACTCCCTCCGAAACCTCCTTTCCCTGCCACCTTACCAACCACAAAAACCGCCTATGGGTCAGACGGTTTCCCTCAATCGCTCCAGGAAGAATTCACTCCTCAGTTGGTGGCAATGGTGTCTGGGCAAACCTGCCAAAACCACCTTGAACTGGATGCCACCTACGTCTGTTTTCCCTGTTCCGGAGTCTATTGTTCGAATTGCCTGAATCTAGTTGGGATTCCTTCCGCTGGAGTCTGCCGGCAATGTGGGGGGTTATGCCTTCCATTCACGGAAGCAAAAGCCAAAATCCTTCGGTGGGTGGAGCGGAAAACCCCTTTTGGGTGGGTTGACCTTCAACCGGCATTGACTGTCACCATCCATGACTGGCCTTCCGTGTTGTTGGGGTCGGTTTTTTATACTATTTCACAGATGTGGTCCGGTTACATGATCGTCTTTTTTCCCTACTTCGTCATTATCGGACTTTTCATCGGGAATATCATGATGTTCGTTTGTGCCTCCCACATTATTAAACGAGTGGCATCCCAGCCTGAAGCAACCGGAAAGATTATTGAACTGAATATTTTTCTGGAGGACCCGTTTCATGCTTTTTCAGTTGGTACCGGTATTTTGTTGGTTAGCCTGGGTCCGCTTTTTGCAATTGTTATTGCCGCCATTTTTTACAACCTCCGTTTTCTGGCTGAGTTGTCGTCGTTTCCTCAGGAATGGTTGACATACTGGGGTATGATTTTCCTGATTTGGGCGGTCTTTTACTATCCCATTGGAATGCTGGTGGGTGGTTATACTGAAAGTTTCAAAGCTGCCGTCAACCCTCTTTTGGGATTTGATACGGCCCGCCGCATGGGGTTCACCTTTGTCAAACTTTATGGAGCCTATCTTTTAGGAGGAGGCATGCTCGCCTGTCTGACGTGGCTTTCATTTCAAATCCCTGTTCCAGGATTGGGAGTTTTGGTGGGAATACTTATTTTCTGGGCCAATCTTTTTTTTGCTGGACTGATTGGCCGGGCCTTATTTAAGACTGCTGACCAACTTCATATCAAAGACTAAAAAAACTTTGCCTGCCGGTGCCTGAATTAACTTCAGGGCGGCAGGCAAACTATTTCAGGTGAATAAACGGAACCGTTAGGCCGTAGCCGGGTTGTCTCCCGGAAGCGGAGGCAAAATCGGCTTGAGCACTGAGGGACGTTGATGGTCCGTGGGTTGCGGGCGATTGTCATCCTGTCCGCTGGTAGGTTGGTCATCAAGCGGGAGGCCGGCAATCAGGCGGCGAACCTGGATGGCATCCAATGATTCGTGTTCCAGCAAGGCTTCAGCCAAACGCACCAAGGCATCCTTGTTTTCCACAATGAGTTGCTTGGCCCGGTTGTACTGTTCCATCACAATCCGTTTGACTTCCTGGTCAATCTTGATGGCAGTGTCTTCGCTGTAATCCTGATGCTGGGCAATTTCCCGACCCAGGAAAATCTGCTCTTCCTTTTTCCCAAAGGTCAGCGGGCCCAATTGAGACATCCCAAACTCACACACCATGCGGCGGGCCATCTCAGTGGCTCGTTCCAAATCGTTCGAAGCCCCGGTGGTGACATGATTAAGGAAGATTTCCTCTGCCAGCCGACCACCCATCAAAATGGCAATCTGGCCTTCGATATATTCTCTGGTATGCGAATACCGGTCAGCTTCCGGCAATTGCTGGGTCAAGCCCAAAGCCATACCGCGCGGAATGATCGTGATTTTGTGAACCGGGTCGGCATTGGGAACCTTGACCCCAACCAGAGCATGGCCGGCTTCGTGATAGGCCGTATTGCGTTTTTCCTCGTTCGACATCACCATCGAGCGTCGTTCAGAGCCCATGATGACTTTGTCTTTAGCCCATTCAAAATCCTTCATGGTCACAACCTTTTGGTTATGACGGGCGGCGTTGAGGGCTGCTTCGTTGACCAGATTGGCCAAATCAGCCCCGGTAAAGCCTGGGGTACCACGGGAAATCACGCTGATGTCAACATCATCTCCGAGCGGAATCTTGCGCGTATGGACCGCCAGAATTCCTTCGCGGCCTTTGACATCCGGGCGTTGGACCACAATCCGACGGTCAAACCGGCCTGGGCGAAGCAAAGCCGGGTCGAGGACGTCTGGACGGTTGGTTGAAGCCATGAGAATGACGCCTTCATTGGATTCAAACCCGTCCATTTCAACCAGCAATTGATTGAGGGTTTGTTCCCGTTCGTCGTGACCGCCGCCCAGCCCGGCTCCCCGGTGCCGTCCGACTGCATCTATTTCGTCGATGAAAATAATACAGGGGGCATTTTTCTTCCCCTGCTCAAACAGATCACGAACACGGGACGCGCCCACCCCAACAAACATTTCGACAAAATCAGAACCGGAAATTGAGAAAAAGGGCACGTTGGCTTCACCCGCAACAGCACGGGCTAACAGGGTCTTCCCTGTCCCCGGAGGGCCCATCATCAGAATTCCTTTGGGAATCCGGCCACCCAGTTTCTGAAATTTTTGCGGTTCCTTCAAAAACTCAATGATTTCCTGCAACTCCTCTTTGGATTCCTCCACCCCGGCCACATCTTTGAACGTTACCCGTTTGGATTGATTGGAGAGCAGTTTGGCCCGGCTTTTTCCAAAAGAAAGGGCCTTGTTGCCACTTCCCTGCATTTGCCGCATCATGAAAATCCAGAGGCCCAGAAGCAGCAATACCGGTGCAAATGAAATGATCGCCGAAATCCAAAGGGCATTGGTGGCTGGCCGAAACTTGACATCGGCTCCGCTTTCACGCAACTGGTCGGCCAGTTTGGCAATCACGGCTTCATTGGCGATTTCAGTTTTGAACTCTTTGTCATTGACGAACTTGCCGGTGATTTCGGTTTCACCGATGAGGGCTTCCTTAACTTCTTTGGCGGCAATCTTTTGAGAAAGGATCGTATAGCTTGGCGATTGATCCCCTGAAGCACCGCTTCCATGAAAGACTTTCCAAAGCAGCACAGCGCCGCCGAAAATAATTATCCAAAAAACGATCTGTCTGACTGTTGAACTCAAGATGTCTTCCTACCTTCCGTTCAATTCAACGATTGCCCAGGCAATCGCTACGATCTATTACGTTCCTGGCCGGTCTGGAGCCCCCCTGAGAGGTGCCCATGCTGCATCATTTACCATATCGATTCCGGCAATGATGCATGTCGTTCAGTGTACACAAGGCAACGACAATTGCCTAGCCGTTTCAGAGAATTGAGCACCTTTGTGAACCATCTTTGAAAGGACTCGGATTGGGGTTTCAGACGAATTGGGGGTTCACAACTCAAGCCTCACTTCTTTCACGCTCAAACAGCAAAAAGTTTCCAACCCTGCGCACCCGCCGACAGCCCGGTAAAATGATTTCCTTTGCCTGGGCATTAACAGCAAGCAATACTTGTGCCAATTGGCAAATATGCCGGTATGACACTGCCGGAAATTCATCCTGTTGAGCCACTTGGTGCAAAACCCGATGTTGTAAAGCCTTTGGCAAGCGGTCCAGTTCTGCTACCGGCAACCAGGTACCGGCTTCGGTTTGGTGACTTGACTGTGACAGCCAAGCCTCGGTTTGGGTTGCAAAAAAGTCGGCGTCCTGTTGTGCTTGTTCGGCAGTTCGAGCCAAAGCAGCGGCAACTTTCGGATTCAAACCCGTTAATTCAGGCCAAATCACCTTGCGTAGACGATTTCTGGTCAACGTCACATCGTCATTGGTGGCATCGTGCCGGAACGGCAGGTGCCACCGCCCCAGATACCCTTCAACTTCCGAACGTGTCACATCAAGCAGAGGGCGAATGACCCGGATGATTTCACCTTGGTTCTTCTCAATGTTGATTCTCCGCTCTGAACTGATTCCCGCCAATGCATCCATTCCGGCCCCCCGAATCAATCGGAGCAAAACTGTTTCGGCCTGGTCGGTCAATGTGTGGCCGGTTGCAATCAGTGAAACCCCAACGTTCCGGGCAAGTTGGCTGAGAAAACCGTAACGTTCACGCCGGGCAACGGCCTCCCAGTTTTTTCCCTCCCCCACAGCCAACTGTGAAATGTCCCGGCATTCCACCTGGGCAGAAATTCCAAGCTGTTGGGAAAATTCAACCACAAAATCCGCATCTGCTGTCGCGTCAGCACCTCGCAGACCATGATTGAGATGCCCCACGTACAAAGACAGGGCCGGGTTGATCTTGTTTCGATGTGTAGCCAAAAGATGCAGCAAGGTGACCGAATCAGGACCGCCGGAAACCGCCACTACCAAACCTGTGGTATGGGAAAATCCTTTGATTCTCTGTAGTCTGCGGGCCACTTTGGGCCAAAGTGGATCAACAACCATAAGATTCTGCCCTGGGCTGAAAAACCACTCCTTACGGCTGATACTCCAATTGCCGCAGGGCGTTTTCCCATAAATCGGCTGCTGGTTCAGGTTGATTGACAATTCTGTACATAAACTCATCAAACCCGGATGCCAGCGGGCTTTCCCAGGTTCCACCGTCAAATTGAAAGGCGCGGATTTCGTTGGTAGCCACATCAGGGATGAGGGGGCAGCCTCCGGCGTCAGTGGCAAACACCAAGTGCTGGCTCCGCTTCAAAATACCTTCTATTGCCCCCCACCCCTGGAACATTTCGTCCCAGTTCTGGTTTACCACTTCCAATTCAGACAGGCGGGGAAAATTGATGAATCCACCCAAGCATCCGCCATCGCAGATTTGATAAAACTCAACCACCTCCGAATGAACCGGAAGGGAGGTCGGCCAGCAATGTTCGGATGGGGGATGAATGGTAAAAACCGACAAAGGGAAAGGTTGGTCCGCCAGTTTGAGAGAAACCAGTTTTTGCAATATCGCACCCCAATCTCTCATCGGATTTTTCACCTTTGTCAAGAAACAGGCTGGTACGAAGTGAGAATGACTTCAATCGGCAATGGCAGCCGATGCAGGTATTCCCCAACCAATTCGGCGCACAAACTCCCAGCCAACCACCATCATCATTCCCAAACACAAGGCGGCAATTGAAGCCAGCACCGCATACCTTACAGGTTGAGGGGAAAAAATCACATCCGGTGCCGTGATTTCCAAAGCCAACCGGGTCGGATAGGTCTGTTTCGTCAGGAGTTTGGACCGAACTTCAAACAAATCGTGCTCACACTGCGCAATTTCTACCGGTCCGGCATTGGCCTTCCGCAAGGTTTCCAAGCGGGCGACCAACTCGTTTTCGCGGGTTTTGAAGAGTTTCACCGCCTCTTCAAAGGGTTTGTTGGTGCGTTCGATGACAGCCTGTGCCGCAGTTTCAACCGTGGAACGAGCAGCCCCTTTATCCTCACTGTCGGCTGTGATTCGGATCAGATATACAATCCGTTCCCGTTTTCTTCCGGTTTCAAGGCATTCAGCATTCAATCTGCCGCCAGCCCCGCCACGGCGTTTCTTTTTTTTCTTTCCAGGTTCCTCAGTTTCCACCCCGGTGACCGGTGCATCATCCTGTTTGGCCAGAAAACCCGGAGCATTGATGACCTCAACCAGGAGGTGGGGTTCTTCGACCGCCTCCTGGTCAACCCGGCCAATTTCCACAAACGCCGTTCCTTGATAGACTGGCACCTTTCGGTTTGCCCACCAATATCCACCGGCTCCAACAACCAGGGCCACCACGACCAGCCAAATCGCCCGCCGCCAAACGGCCCAGAATAAATCCACCAATGAAAGTTCTGTCTGTTCCATTTCCATGCGGCAGGATGTGGTCCTCCACAGGCCACTCAGTTTCTATGCCGGAGCTTTCAAACCAATATCAAACCGCTTACTTTCTATAATTTACTTGCCTGAGCACGTTTCCACCCAAAGTGTTTCCAGGCGCTCTGCGTACCATTGACGTTCCGCTCCACAGTTCCGGAAGCGGTTTCCTGTTGGTGCAGGAAACCTGCCAGCAAAACTGCCAGTTCAGCGGGCTCCAGCGGCGGATCAGCCGGTGAAACTGCTGGTTGGGTAGCTTGACGGTCAAAATAGCGGCGGATAAAGCCTGTATCCAAAAACCCGGCCTGAAATTCGGAATCGGCGACCAGGTTTTGAAAAAATTCCAGGTTGTTGCGGGCTCCGCTGACGGCAAATTCCCGCAATGCCCGCTCCAGACGGGCAATTGCCTGTTCCCGGTCACTGCCCCAGCAGACCAGTTTGGCCAGCAAGGGGTCATAATCAATCGGGACATCCCAACCTTCAAACACACCGGAGTCAACCCGGACTCCCGGCCCTTCCGGCAGCCTCCAGGTCGTGATTTTGCCCGGAGCCGGCATAAAATCACGGGCCGGGTCTTCGGCATAGATGCGGCATTCAATTGCCCAGCCGCGCAACACAATGTCTTCCTGCTGTAAGGTCAGTTTTTCACCCGCCGCCATGCGAATCTGAAGCACAGCCAAATCCAGCCCGGTCACCAGTTCCGTGACCGGATGCTCCACCTGCAACCGGGTGTTCATTTCCAGAAAGTAGAAATTCCGGTCAGCATCCACCAGAAACTCCACGGTTCCAGCACTGTGGTACCCAACCAGTTTGGCCACATGAACGGCAGCCTCCCCCATACGGCGGCGCAAATCCGGGTCATTGATCGGTGAAGGACATTCCTCAATCACCTTTTGGTTGCGCCGTTGCACGGAGCATTCCCGTTCCCCCAGATACACCACATGACCAAACTTGTCACCCATGATCTGGATTTCAATGTGCCGGGGCCGCTCAATGTAGCGTTCCAGGTAAACGGTTGCATCCTTGAAGGCAGACATGGCTTCGGAACGGGCCAGTTCAAACGACGACGGCAGTTCCGCTTCGGAACGGATAATCCGCATCCCCTTCCCGCCCCCGCCCGAGGCAGCCTTGAGCATGATTGGATAACCAATCTGCCGGGCCACATCCTGGGCCGCCGCAACTGTCTCAACCGGATCCTGTACGCCCGGCACCACCGGAGCCCCAGCTTTAATAGCAATTTCACGGGCGCTGATTTTATTGCCCATGGCTTCAATGGCCGGTGCAGGCGGTCCGATGAAAACCAGTCCAGCAGCTTCCACCGCAGCCGCAAACGCAGCGTTTTCCGACAGAAACCCATAGCCGGGATGGATTGCCTCAGATCCGGTTTGCTGTGCTGCAGCAATGATTTTTTCAACTGAAAGATAGCTTTGCAACGCCGGCGAGGGGCCAATATGAACGGCTTCATCAGCCATGCGGACATGAAGGGCATTGGCGTCCACGTCTGAATACACCGCCACCGGAGAAATCCCCAAATCCCGGCAGGCACGAATCAATCGAACGGCGATCTCACCACGATTGGCAATCAGGACTTTTTTGAACATAGCGGACCTTCAATTGCGGTTGTCCATGTGCGATTGGCGATTATTTGTTTTCATTGGTACCCCGTTTGAGTCTGTGAGATCTCTTTCCCAGAGCGAGGAGACTCCCAAACGGCACAATGCAAATCGCAAATGGAAAGCAGCAAAAGGATTTACACAATCATTGCATTGGCTGGGCGACGCGGGTCATATCGAACGCTCACCCGGCAGCCGACCAAGTAGGCTTTGATATTGGCCATTTGATCAGCATTCAGATTTTGGGTGGATTCGTAAGTCACGCCTGAAACGTGATAACGGTAGGAAACAGTACAAAACGCCCCCAAATTGATGGTTGTCAGGGCGACCGAACGACCGTCCTGGATCATATCCAGTATCAGTCCTTCTACAATTCGTCCATGTTGTAACAGCCAGCGACGACGAAGGACTTCAGGATCCTCACGCCGAAAAAGCTTCCGAAACCACGCGCCTAAACCGCGTTCCTGTGCATCCGCCACCACCTTGGTGTCCTTCCCCAAACAAAATTCCGCGTTCCCAACCTTCATTGGAGATTGAAACAAATGAAACCCGGCCGGGCTTATTCATCAGCAGGTTTGCGGGCTGCTACTGAAGGAACGAAAACATGGTTGTCAATGATGATGTCGTCTTTAGTCCCCAACGTTCCGTCCGGGCCAGCCGAAACGAGATTGTATTGAGTAAATGCCGGAACCATGGGACGCCCCTTGATTCCATCACCGACTGCCGCCAATTGGCCAGTTGGGACGTAGCGCAGGCGACTTTCCCAGTAGTCCAGAGTTGGCCCAGTCAGAAAACCTTCCTTCCGCAAATCGTCCAGTTGAGCCGGTAAGGCGCTGTGCTTTTCCTTATACTGTTGCAGGGCAATACTGATTTCCAGCATGCGCACCCGGGTGGACGCCAATTGGCGCTCATTCCGACCCCGCAGCCATTTGGGAACATCAAACCCGATCATCGTGACAATCGTGCCGACCAATACCAGGGAGACCACACCGCTCGCCAGGGCCATTTTTTGTCCCCCATAGCGGGCAGGAAAATTCCTGGACCGCTGCCAAGTCCGAAAGCCCAGGATCATTCCAACGATACTCAAAACGATGAAAAATTTTGAAAAATAACAGGCTGCTCCGCCCAGTGTGAACGTCAAGGCGATCATGGCAGGACCCAGTTTAGGGATTTCAGCAATTGTATCGGTTTGCGGTTCACCGATGGCTTTTGCACCACATGGGCAAAATGTCAACCGATCATCTTTCGGTTCACCGCAACAAGGACAAAGCATAATGACAGATTCCCTTTCAGGGCAGATGAAAACGAGCTGGCAAGATGAAGAAAACAAGAAATGATGACAAAGGGCTGCCGCTCTGCTTCAAACGCCTCTTTGATGAAAAAATTTCGTTACAGGCGGGGCTCGACAAATAAGCTTGCCGCCGAAACAAAGTGGGTTATGGTAAAATCTGTTACCGACCTAACACGGCTTCTTTCATTTTCGGATGTACGGGTTCAGATGATTCCTGCAACGGCAAAGGTTTCATTGAGGGCGGATCAGGAATGGTTTGGTCATCCAGCTTTTGAGATTGTTGCAGGGTGTAATACATTCGATGAACCACGGTCCAATGAGAAAAAACCGCCAGTATCCACAGTACCGCCCGCATTTTGTGACCAAACAAGGTTCCTTCAGGACCGATTTCCGTCAACGAACCGATAATCAAAAGGACAACCCGTTCCGGACGTTCCAAAAAACCAACCTTACATTGCTCGATCAGACTTTCCGCCCGTGCCCGCGTGTAACTCACCATCACTGATCCCATCAGGGCAATGCCAGTCAGCGCCACATAGAGCACACTGTGCTGTTCGGTGTTCCGGGCATAAAAAGTCATAATTCCCACCAGCACAATCACATCGGAGTAGCGGTCCATGACCGAATCAAAAAAGGCTCCGAAATGAGTGACCCGGTTGTTGAGCCGGGCCACCCGACCATCAACCATGTCAAACAGGTTGGCAAAAATCATCCACAGACCGGCTTGAAAAAAAAGACCGCAGCCGTACTCGTAGGCACACCAGATATTGATCAGCAGCCCGATGAAAGTAAGGTGATTGGGATTGGGAATCAACCGGGCCACACCACGCACAATCGCATCCAGAACTTGCCTTCCGGCGGCACCGATACGTTCACTGAGCATAGCGGGGATGGCCTCAAGAATTCGTCAAAGTAGGTCGGGAAAACCAGGTTCAAACCGTGTTTTGGTATTGAGTGGCGTATACTAGTGACCACCCTCCTCTTTGTCAAGAAAGGTCCCGCCCTCCTCCAGTCCGCGCTTGACAATTGAAAAACAGTGCGGTAGCGTCCGCAGCTTCGGAATCAGACCGATTTTTTGCGGGACTTGCCCGCAGCGTTACTGTTGTTTCAAGGAGCCACCATGAAAGAAAAAATTCACCCTAAATATAATCAGACCACCGTTCACTGCTCGTGTGGCAATACTTTCACAACCCGTTCCACCAAAAAAGAGATTCGGATTGAAATCTGTTCCGCCTGCCATCCGTTTTTCACCGGCAAACAAAAGCTGGTTGACACGGCTGGACGTGTTGAACGATTCAACAAAAAATACGGCAAAAAGCCTGCGACCCAGGCCGAAGCCTAGCAGGAGAACCCCTTCCTTCCGACCACCGCTTTGCACCCCTTTCTTCATCCGGCCTGTCGGCTGCAGCGATGAACTTAGCGTCCGCGGTGGTTTCTTTTTGTCGTGTCTTCAACCTTTCCGATTTCCCTAATCACCACGTTCCGCCTCCCTTTCAGTGAGGCGGAACCAGTTTTCGGTGTTGTGTGCGGGTTTGGTCTTTGGTGCTTCAGCCAGAGTCACCCCAAATCGAAAGGCAACATGAACAAACCTGTTTTTCCCTGAACATCAGGGGTACCCGGAAGGGACGGCAATTATGCTCGACAAACTGATTTCCCTTGAATCGAAATTTGAAGAACTGACTGAACAACTCAATGACCCCAACGTCGTGACCGACGTTTCCCGTTATGCCAAGTTGGCCAAACAACACCGCGACCTGAGTGTGGTGGTGGAAAAGTTTCGTGAATTCCGCTCCCTCAAGGAAGGGTTGGCGGAAACCCGTGCCTTGCTTGACGAGTCCTCTGACCCGGAGATGCTTGAATTGGCCCGTGAGGAACTGCTTTCTCTGACCAACCGCATTTCCACCTGCGAAGAAGAATTGAAAATCCTGCTGCTGCCCAAAGACCCGAATGATGAGAAGAACGTCATTTTGGAAATCCGGGCGGGAACCGGTGGCAACGAAGCCTCACTCTTTGCCAGCGAACTGATGCGGATGTACACCCGTTTTGGGGAGCGGCATAACTGGAAAGTCCAGATTCTGAGCACCTCCGAATCCGAAATTGGCGGTTTCAAGGAATGTATCGCCATGATTGAGGGAGACAAGGTTTATTCCAAGCTCAAATTCGAGTCCGGGGTGCATCGGGTGCAACGAGTCCCGCAAACCGAGGCTTCGGGCCGGATTCACACCTCAACCGTAACCGTGGCGGTCTTGCCCGAAGCTGAGGAAGTTGACATTCAAATCAACCCGAAAGACCTGCGGGTTGACACCTATTGTTCCTCTGGTCCAGGCGGCCAATCGGTCAACACCACCTATTCGGCAGTCCGTATCACCCATTTGCCAACTAATACCGTGGTGGCGATTCAGGACGAAAAATCCCAAATCAAAAACCGGGAAAAAGCCATGCGGGTGTTGCGTGCCCGATTGCTCGAAGTTGAGATGGAAAAGCAACAAAGCGCTATTTCATCCGAACGCCGGTCCCAGGTTGGCAGCGGCGAGCGCTCAGAGAAAATCAGAACCTACAATTTCAAGGAAAACCGGGTTTCCGACCATCGGATTGGGCTCACGATTCACTCCTTGAACCTGTTTATGGATGGTGATCTGGAAGAAATCATTCAAGCGCTTATCACCCACTATCAGACTGAAAAACTGAAGGAAGAAGCAGAAGCCGCCTGATTTGAGTTTTGCGTTTTGCGTTTTGGGAAATACTTCAAATTCAAAATTAAAAATCGGTTTATTCACCTTTATTCAATACTTTGACGACAAGAAGTTCCGGTGAACTCAAAACTCGAAACGCAAAACTCAAAACAGCAACGCAGTGTCACTCTGGTTGTGGCGGCCATCATCACCAACGGTGAAGGGATTTTCATCACGCAACGGTTGCCTGGCGGCAGACTTGGTGACCAATGGGAATTTCCGGGTGGAAAACTGGAATGGGGGGAATCCCCCGAAGCGGGTTTACAACGTGAAATCCGCGAGGAAACCGGCCTGGAAATTGAAGTTGGCGACCTCTTCCATGCAATTCACTATGCTGTGGACCTGGAACGGGCATTTGCCGTGTTGTTTTACTGGTGCCGGATTACCAACGGAACGCTCCAACTCTTGGGTTGTCAGGATGCGCGCTGGGTGACCGTTACCGAATTTGACACGGTATCATTTTTGCAGGCCAACCTTCCGGTGGTGGACCGACTGCAAGCCCGTGTCCGCACTCTTGGTTCGTTATCACCTGTGTTTTCTGCACAAAATTTCTGAACTCTGAACCCTAAGTTCAACCACTTGACGCGAAATAACTAAACTTGAAAGGAGCTTCGACGCCGGAGGCCATACGGTACCTGTCCGGCTTCGCAGGGCACTATGGAACTTGGTTTGATTTTTGGGATTAGCCTCGTGGCGCTCGGCTTTGCAGGCTTCCTCATCGGTGACGTGATGAAACGCGACACCGGGACCCCTGAAATGCGCGCTATTTCAGATGCCATCAAAGAAGGGGCGGAAGCGTTTCTGCGCCGCCAGAACAAAACCATCATTATGTTGGCAGTTGCTTTGGCGGCTGTCATCTTTATTCTCTATGCTTTTGTGCGGACTCCCAATCCGAATGACCCAGTGACGGATCCCAAGGTTTTGGCCTTGTGGACAACCGTCTCATTTGTTTTCGGGGCGGCCTGCTCGGTTAGTTCCGGCTACATTGGCATGTGGGTTTCCATCCGGACCAATATCCGGACGGCTTCAGCAGCCACAAAAAGTCTGAACGGTGCGCTGCAAACCGCATTGCGGGGCGGAGCCGTTTCAGGCTTTTTTGTGGTTGCCCTTTCACTGGTCGGGGTGGCCGGACTTTTCACCATTATTAAAATGGCCAACGTGGTGCAGGATGTGCAAAAAATTCCGCTCCTGATTGCCGGTTATGGCTTTGGAGCGTCCTTTGTGGCCCTGTTTGCTCAGTTGGGCGGCGGGATTTATACCAAAGCAGCCGACGTGGGTGCGGACCTGGTGGGCAAGGTCGAAGCCGGAATCCCCGAAGACGACCCGCGCAACCCGGCAGTGATTGCCGACCTCGTGGGTGATAACGTCGGTGACTGTGCTGGTCGTGGTGCCGACCTGTTTGAATCAACCGCTGCTGAAAACATCGGGGCCATGATTCTGGCTGCCGGTCTGTTTGCCGCCAACCGCTCCGCCTTCGGAGCTGACCAGATGATTGGCGTGCTGCTCTTTCCGTTGGTGGCCCGTGCCTTCGGGTTGCTGGCTTCGATTGTGGGCGTGATGGTGGTCAGCACCAAGGAAGACGGCGACCCGATGGCAGCCCTCAATCGTGGGTACTATGTGACTTCGATTCTGGCCGCGGTCGGATTTGGCTTCGCCGCCAACTGGCTGCTCAAAAACAATGCTCACCCCGATGCCTGGAAATCTTTCTTTGGGTGCGGCGTGATTGGAATTTTGACCTCCATCGCGTTTGTGTACCTGACCCAATACTACACGGAATACAAGTATCGCCCGGTGCAGGCCATTGCCGAAGCTTCGGTCACCGGCCCGGCCACCAACATCATTGCCGGAAGCGCCGTCGGGTTCGAATCAACCGCATTGCCGATTATCGTGATTTCCATCGCCATTCTGTCCTCGTTCTACCTCGGTCATAATTCCGGGCTGGCTGAGGCAGGGCTCTTCGGTACGGCGGTGGCCACGATGGGGATGCTTGGTACGGCGGCCTACATTCTGGCCATGGACACCTTTGGCCCGATTACCGACAACGCCGGCGGGATTGTTGAAATGTCGCAACAGCCGGAACATATCCGTGAAAAGACCGACCGTCTGGATGCCGTAGGCAACACGACCAAGGCTCTGACCAAAGGATATGCCGTGGGTTCCGCAGCTTTGGCAGCGTTTTTGCTTTTTTCAGCCTATATGGATGAAGTGAAAAACTACGGCCTCAAACTGGAACGGATTGACTTGGCCAAACCTGAAGTCTTCATCGGAGCCATGCTGGGAGCCATGCTCGTGTTTCTCTTCTCAGCCATGACCATCAAGGCTGTGGGCCGGGCTGCCCAGGCCGTGATTGAGTCGGTGCGCGACCAGTTCAAAAAGAAACCGGGCATTCTCAAAGGAACCGAAAAACCGGACTATGCGAGCTGCGTGGACATCGTGACCCGCGCGGCCTTGCGTGAAATGGTGCTGCCTGGAATTCTGGTGGTGTCTTCACCAATTATCATCGGCGTGCTGTTCAAATGGGTCTATCAATCCCAAGGCGGCGGCCTCGTGAGCGCTGAAACCAGCAAACTGGCCACCGGTGCAGAAGTGGTCGGCGGGATGCTCATGGTCGGAACCATCACCGGGATTCTGGTGGCGCTCTATCTGAACAACGCCGGCGGTGCCTGGGACAATGCTAAAAAATATATTGAAACCGGCAAATTCGGCGGCAAACGCAGCGATGCGCACAAGGCAGCCGTGGTCGGTGACACGGTCGGCGACCCCTTCAAAGATACGGCTGGTCCGTCACTGCACGTGTTGATTAAACTGCTGGCGACCATCACACTGGTGATGGCCCCGTTGTTTATCTAAGATTGAACTTCTCCAGCTCTTGGAGTGGTTTGTGAAAAAAGCCTTTAAGCTACTTCCTATCAGTAGCTTAAAGGCTTTTTTCATAAAGCGGGCTTTTTCATAGAGTGGGAGGCATTTGTAAGAAAATTGAAAAAATGAACTAAAACTCAACTTTTTCGACCTTTTCTTTTTTGCTTTTTTTTCCGGTTATGTTACCAGTTGCGACTGTTCCATCCCCATCCTGCACCAGAGACAAATGAACCTATGTTTCTTCGAATACTGAAGTTTTTGCGGCTTCCGATGACGATGATTGCCATCTTTACCATTGCCCGGTACTTCATCGGGTTGGCAGGTGTGCCCTACGCACCGCGTGGAAATGCCATGTTTTCAATCGTAGGGTTGACGCTTGTCAGTGCTATTTACTTCGGTGCCATGTCCGGGAAAGTCGGCGGACTTTCCCGCCTGAGCCCAGTCCTGATTGGCTTGACTCTCGCTTTCTGGAGTCAAATACTCATTTTCCTGGCCACTTGGCTCAGTTATGCAACCGGCCATGAAGCTGTTTCCTATTTTACCCATTGGGATTCGCTGAATTTCAAAGTTCCCACCCCTGCGCCACCCATGGTTGACGCGCTGAAGCTTCGACTGGGAGGCTTTGTTGTCTTTCCCGTCATTTGTACGGTGGCAGCCTACCTTGGGCGAGGTCTGGGATTGCTCCTGGTGGACGAGCCGAAATCCGGAAAATAAACCAACGAACTGCGGTGACAGCTTCTACACGGTTCCCAACCAAAAAAGAGCGCCGGTTGTTCGACCGGCGCTCTTTTTCATTTCAGAAACTGCTCTGGGTGCTTATTTTCCGTGACAGTTCTTATATTTCTTGCCTGAGCCACAAGGGCAGGCATCATTGCGACCAACTTTGGCGGCCTTGATTAAAGGTTGCGGTTTGGCTGCCGCTGTCTCAGCTTCACCAGCGCGTGCGGCTCCGGCATTGGCCTTGGTATAGGTCAATTGAGCCTGATTGCGCACGGGACGCGGCATGGGCCGGTTGGCTGGCAGGGCTGCCGGTTGCGCCGGTGGCAGCGATTCCTCTTCCTCTTCAGATTCGATGGATTCCACTGCATGTTCAGCCACTTCGATTTTCATGTTGAACATCAGCCGCACCGACTCCTGGTCCACCCGGTCCACCATTTGCTCAAACAGGTCACGTGAACGCCGTTTGTACTGCTGGAGCGGGTCTTTTTGGCCATAGGCTTCGAGGCCGATGCCGTCCTTGAGGTGGTCAATCGTCAGCAAATGGTCTTTCCACTGGGCATCAACCACGTTCAACATAATGTAGCGTTCCAGTTCCCGCAGCCGTTCCGGACCAATCGCCTTTTCTTTTTCATCGTATCCGTCCCGAATGGTTTTCCAGACTGCCGCCCGGATTTCGGCAGAACTCATTGTATCCAGGTCCAGTCCTACTTCATCCAGGTTGACTCCATACAGGTCCATTAGTTTGACCTTGAGTCCTTCCAGGTTCCAGTCTTCGGCGTGCATTTGGGGACCGGCAAATTCCTCAAAGAGGTCTTCCAGCAGGTCTTCGGCCACGTCAATGAATTTGCGCCCGCCTTCGCCTTCCTCAATCATTTCCCGGCGCAGCCCGTAAATGATTTCACGCTGCTTGTTCATGACATCATCATATTCAAGCAAATGTTTACGGATGGAAAAGTTATGCGCTTCGACCGATTTTTGGGCCCCTTCGACCCGTTTTGAAACCATCCGGCTTTCGATGGCCACGCCATGCTCCATGCCCAGCGTGAGCATCAGGTTTTTGACCCGTTCGCCGCCGAATATCCGCATCAAATCGTCTTCCAGTGAAAGGTAAAACCGGGAGGAACCGGGGTCCCCCTGACGTCCGGCGCGGCCCCGCAACTGATTATCAATCCGGCGGGATTCGTGCCGTTCCGTACCGAGAATATGCAACCCGCCCAAAGCCACCACTTCTTCGTGCTCCTTAGCTACGATTTCTTTGGCTTGGGCCAGTGCAGCTTCAAACTGCTCGGTTGTGGCTTCGTCCGGATTGATTTCCTGTTTTTTGAGAAATTCCCTGGCCAGAAACTCAGGATTGCCGCCCAGCAGAATGTCGGTTCCGCGTCCGGCCATGTTGGTGGCAATCGTAATGGCCCCTTTGCGTCCGGCCTGGGCCACGATTTCAGCTTCTTTTTCGTGAAACTTGGCGTTCAACACCTGATGGGGAATGTTGAGCGGTTTGAGCATTTTGGAAAGCAGCTCAGAGTTTTCAACGGAGGCGGTCCCCACCAGTACCGGTTGGCCTTTCTCCTGGAGTTCCTTGATTTCCTCGACTACGGCTTCCCACTTTTCCTCAGCCGTCCGGTAAATCATATCGGGGTTGTCTTTCCGCACCATAGGCCGGTTGGTGGGAATCACCGTTACATCCAGGTTGTAAATTTTGGCAAATTCAGCCGCCTCAGTTTCCGCCGTCCCGGTCATGCCGGCCAGTTTGCTATACATGCGGAAATAATTTTGCAGGGTCACCGTGGCCAGGGTCTGGTTTTCCCGTTCGATTTTGACGCCTTCCTTGGCTTCAACAGCCTGATGCAGGCCATCGGACCAACGCCGCCCGTGCATCACACGCCCGGTGTGCTCGTCAATGATATGCACCTGGCCTTCCATGACCAGATAATCCTTGTCCCGGCGATAGAGCGTATGGGCCCGCAACGCCTGGCTCAGACAATGCAGGATGTCGCGGTTCGGCAGGTCATACAGGTTACCGCAGCCAAGCAGTTTTTCGGCGTGCTCGATACCTTCTTCCGTAAGAGTGGCCGAATGGGTTTTTTCATCCACCAGAAAATCGGTTTTAGGATCGAGGCGGGGAATGATGTCGTTGGCCGTATAGTATTTTTCGGTTGAATCTTCCGAAGGACCGGCAATGATGAGCGGTGTCCGCGCTTCGTCAATCAGAATCGAGTCCACTTCGTCCACAATGGCATAATTAAAACCCCGCTGGACGCAGTATTCGAGGCTGAATTTCATATTGTCGCGCAGGTAATCGAAGCCAAACTCATTGTTGGTGCCGTAGGTCACATCGCACCCATAGGCTTCTTTGCGCTCAAAATCATCAATATTGCTTTGGATGACACCGACGGAAAGTCCCAGGAACTTGTGAATTTTTCCCATCCACTCGGCGTCGCGGCGGGCCAGATAGTCGTTGACCGTGACCACATGAACACCGTTTCCGGTCAGCGCATTGAGATACGTTGGAGCAGTAGCGACCAGGGTTTTCCCTTCCCCGGTCCGCATTTCAGCAATCCGCCCCTGATGCAGCACCGTGCCGCCAATCATCTGAACGTCAAAATGGCGCATTCCAGTGGTCCGCCGGGAGGCTTCCCGCACGGTTGCAAAGGCTTCCGGCAACAGGTCGTCGAGGGTGGCCCCATTGTCCAGTTTTTCCTTGAACTTGACGGTTTGGGCCCGCAACTGGGCATCATCAAGCTTTTGCAACGCCGGCTCAAAGTCATTGATTGCAGCGACATACGGACGAATCCGTTTCAAATACCGTTCGTTGGCACTGCCGAAAACACGGGCGAGTAGTTTGTCAATCACCATAAAAAAACACCGGGGTTGAGGCCGTGGTCAAACCGGGAAACACAGGTTCTGTCCCTGCCACCGACGACACCACCCCGCAACCGAGTTGAAAGCTCCTTAGGGTAAGCCTGAATGAGCACTTCCAAACCTTTGCGGAAAGTCAAATGGAAATGCGGTTTCGGGAACAACACGTTGGCTGGAATAGAAAGTTCCAGCTTCCTGATACGAAACGGCGGATTGTACGGGATGGGATGGGGCACGTCAAGAACGCGCATAAAAGACTCTTGAAAGCCCCCGGCTGCTATGCTATAAATCTTTCCAGTCTTAATAACTCCAATCAAAACAAAGAGCTACGGGCTTTGGTTGATTCAGCGGAAAATCATCTCTGCCGAAATCAAACCACCGGTTCACGGTCATTTTGATCAGAGGGGCTGCTTTGTTTGTCTTTTGCAACAATCCAGGGACAATTCGTACACCCAAATTCTTTGATTGCGCAATTGTGTGCGACTGTAGTAAAACAATTCTTTCAATCAAGCAGCCAGACCGTCGTCAATCTCAAATCCTAAAACTGCGGAACAGAGATTGGAAGTTTCAAAGACGTTTACGACGGGATGCCTCTTCAACTACTGAATGAGTAAGTGTGACATGGGTTTTCGTCACCCTTTCAGTTGCCGGTCAATCCTGAGAACGACCAGCAGCAATTCGGGCTTGAAGAAGAACCTTTCACTTACTTCGAGGTCAACACAGCAATGTCAAACCCCGCAATGGTGCTTTATGGCGAAGAGTACCAGCAAATAAAATCCATCATTGGCAAGCTTTGCGAAGATGCGAATGCGAAGATTGTGTTTCTAGTTGATAAAAACGGACAGCAAATTGCTTCGCATGGCGAACTTGGTGACATTGATACGACGAGTTTGGCATCTTTGACTGCTGGGAATGTGGCTGCGACCGATGGACTTGCCCGCTTGATTGGTGAAAAAGAATTCCCGGTTCTCTCACACGAAGGTGAAAAGGACAACATTCATATTTCGATTGTTGCCCAGCGTGTGATTTTGGTGGTGATTTTCGACGAACGTTCCAGCCTGGGACTCGTCCGCTTACGGGTCAAGCGTGCTTCGAATGAACTCTCCGATGTGTTTGAAGCCATTGTGCGTAAAGTGGAACAGGAAAAAGAAAAAGGGACCGACCTCGAATCACCCTTCGCCGAAATTACTGACGAAGACATTGACAATCTGTTCCGGGAATAACGGGCTTTGGTTTTTGTCAGTTTGGGCGGAGCGTTCCTCCGTCACAGGATTTAATTTTATCTTTTACTCGTAAGGGTTGCCGCCTTGACATTCATCAACTACGCATCACGAGAAATCAACTGTAAGATTGTGTACTACGGTCCAGGTTTGGGGGGAAAGACGACAAACTTGCAGTACATCTACGACTCAACGGCCCCGCAAGCCAAAGGCAAGCTGATCAGTTTGGCCACTGAGACAGATCGTACGCTCTTTTTCGACTTCCTACCTTTGGAACTGGGCACAGTACGCGGCTTCAAAACTCGTTTCCACCTTTATACCGTGCCGGGTCAGGTGTTTTATGACGCCAGCCGTAAATTGATTTTGAAAGGTGTGGACGGGGTGGTCTTCGTCGCCGACAGCCAATATGAGCGCATGGACGCCAATATTGAATCGCTGTGGAACCTTGAGAACAACCTCAAGGCACAAGGGTATGATCTGATGAAAATTCCCTATGTGCTTCAGCTCAATAAACGCGACTTGCCTGGCGTTATGCCCATTGAAGAGCTCAAAAAAGAACTTATGCGCAAAGGCGAGCCAGTTTTTGAAGGTGTGGCTTTCAAAGGCGTCGGGGTCTTTGACACCCTCAAAGCCGTAGCCAAGCAGGTTCTGGTTGAGTTGAAAAAGGGCGGCGGCTAAAACCCGGCCAACAATCAAACCCAAAGGCGAAAAGGACGAAAGAACGGTTTCCTCAAACCGGTCTTTCCCCTATTCGCCTTTTTTCTTTACCACCTCCCGTTTGCCACGTGCGAATTGGCGTTTTTCATGCAAGGTGAAAACGCAGTTGCCGTTCCGTCGAAGCTGTGCCAAGTGAGCCAGTGGCAAATGGCAAATCGTAAATGGAGAACCCTTTCTCATGTTGACTGGAAAAAAAGGTCTTGTTCTGGGAGTGGCCAATAAACGCAGCATTGCCTGGGGAATTGCGCAGGCAGCAGCCAAAGCGGGAGCCCGTTTGGCTTTGACCTATCAGGGCGAACGACTGGAGGAAAACGTCCGGGAACTGGCTGCCACCCTGGAAAATCCGGTGATTTTGCCCTGTGATGTGACCAAAGAAGAGGAAATTACCAGCCTTTTCGCTTCCCTCAGCGAAGAATTCGGCACCCTCGATTTCCTGGTTCACGCCATCGCCTTTGCGCAAAAAGAGGATTTGGAAGGGACCTACCTCAACACTTCCCGTTCCGGTTTTCAAACCGCCCTTGATATCAGCGCCTATTCCTTCACGGCCCTGGCACGGGCAGGGATGCCCATGATGAAAGACAACGGAGGAAGCATCATCACTTTGACCTATCTAGGTGCGGAGCGGGCCATGCCCCATTACAATGTGATGGGCGTGGCCAAAGCAGCCCTGGAATCAAGTGTTCGTTATCTGGCCAATGATCTGGGTCCGCATAACATCCGGGTCAACGCTATTTCCGCCGGCCCTATCAGCACGCTGGCTGCCCGTGGCATCAGCGGATTTACTAAAATGCTGCAACACCACCGCGAAACGGCTCCGTTACGCCGGACCACCGAAGTCGCCGAAGTCGCTGACACGGCCCTTTTTCTATGTTCTCACATGGGTCGGGGGATTACCGGCGAAGTCCTGTATGTGGATGGCGGATACCGTAGCGTGGGCATGATGCCCCTTTCTTAGGGTTCAGGGTTCAGGGTTCAGGGTAACCAAGCCGGAAATTGGAAGGTACCACCATATTTTTGGTTTTGCCTCACTTCTTCTTGTTTTTACACATTCCCATCTCTCGTAAAACCCTGAACCCTGAACCCTGAACCCTGGAGATTATGACTTCATTCAAAACTATCGGCGTCCTGGGTGCGGGAACCATGGGGCGCGGCATTGCCCAAGTTTGCGCCCAACAGGGTTATCAGGTTTTGTGGAGCGACGTTTCCGCCAAAGCGTTGGAAACGGGGTTTGCCACCATTGAAACCGGACTCAAAAAACTGGTTGATAAAGGAAAGCTGCCGCCCGCAGCAGTTTCCGAAACGATGGAACGGATTACCTGCACGGCTGACCTGAGCACCCTGGGGGAAGCAGACTTGGTTATCGAAGCAGTTCCTGAACAACTCGACCTCAAACAAAAACTGTTTGCCGAGCTTGACCGGATCACCGCAGGAAAAGCCATCCTGGCAACCAACACCTCTTCGCTCAGTGTTTCAGCCGTCGCAACAGCCACCACCCGCCCCGAACTAGTGATTGGACTCCATTTCTTCAACCCGGTCCCGGTCATGAAACTGCTGGAAATCATTCGCGGAGAACAGACTTCCGACGCAACTCTGCAACAGGCCCTCGCTTTTGGCCGGAGCATCAAAAAAGATACCATTGTGGTGCAGGATTCACCCGGTTTTGCCACCAGCCGCCTGGGTCTGGCCCTGGGTCTGGAAGCAATCAGGATGTTGGAATCAGGAGTTGCATCGGCTGCCGATATTGATCGGGCCATGGAACTGGGATACAACCACCCCGTCGGACCACTCAAACTGACCGACCTGGTTGGACTCGACGTGCGCCTCAATATCGCTGAGTATTTACATGCAAAACTGGGTTCGGAATCCTTTAAGCCCCCGGCCCTGCTCCGCCAGATGGTGGCTGAAGGCAAACTGGGGAAAAAGTCCGGGCGTGGCTTTTACGAGTGGAACGACAAATAAACATTGTCTATTTAGTATTGACCATTGATTGAAAGAACTGATTTTCCCGCAGGCGGTCTGTTTCTGGAAAATTGGTTTCTTCAATGGCAAATCCCAAATGACCTGAAAGGAAAACGGTTGTGTACGAAAATGTTTTGATTGAAAAACAGGGGCGGGTGGCATTTCTGAAAATCAATCGCCCGACCAAAATGAATGCCCTCAACATTCCCACCCGCAATGAAATTTTGCAGGCTCTGGACGAGTTGCAGGAAGATGCGGATGTACGGGTACTGATTATCACCGGGGTTGGCGAAAAAGCCTTTATCGCCGGTGCCGATATCAGCGAATTTGCCGGTATGACGGCCATTACCCAACGGGATGTGATGACCCGGCGGCGGGCCTTTGATGCCGTTGAAAACTTTCCCAAACCGGTGATTGCCATGATTAACGGCTTCTGTTTGGGTGGTGGCTGTGAGCTTGCCCTGGGCTGTGACATCCGGGTGGCCAGTGAAAATGCCAAATTGGGACAACCTGAAATCAAATTAGGGGTGATTCCCGGCGGCGGCGGTACCCAGCGCATGGCCCGGCTGATTGGCGAAGGCAAGGCAATGGAACTGATTCTGACCGGAGACATGATTGATGCCCAGGAAGCACTCCGCCTGGGTCTGGTCAATCATGTTTTCCCACTGGCTGAACTGGAAGCCAAAACACTTGAAATCGCCAACAAAATCGCCGAAATGAGCCCGATTGCCCTTCGGATGGCCAAAGAAGCCGTCAAGGGGGCTGCCCGCATGAACCTCCGGGAGGGTTTGGAACGCGAAGTGGATTTGTTTGCCCTGTGTTTTGCCAGCGAAGACAAGGAAGAAGGCGTCAAAGCCTTTTTGGAAAAGAGAAAGCCGGAATTCAAAGGCCGCTAAAGCAGAAAGCCTCTGCCTGGACGACAGAGGAACGTAGAAGCGCACCGAGGAAAGTCAAAAAGTATGTTTGAGGGTATGCTCCGTGCGCCTCTGCGCGCCTCTGTGGTGAAAAAACGAACAATTGTCACGTGGTTCGGACGGCTGGGCCCGCTCTTCCTGGCTCTGGTTGCCTTTTCCTGTTCTGCTCACGAAGCCCAGCCAATCCCCACCAATCCTGTTCTACCGGCGCTTCCCGCTCGCACTGAGCCGAATCTGACTGGCAGCAACCCGCTTTCCGACCCCCAGGCCACTCCCGAAAAAGTCACGGCAGCGCTCAAAGAGCAACGGGCTGCAAAGGACTATTCCTTCAAAAATTACGACCAATCACCCATTCCTGCCGCAATTCGCCCCACCTTTACCGGATTAACCTACTTTCCCATTGATTTGAACTTTCGCTTTATCTGTCACATCAAACCTGTGACAACCAAAGAACTGGTCGAAATGCCAGCCAGCAAGGGTGAATTGCGCAAATACCGTCGGTTCGGAACGTTTGAATTTACAATAGCCGGCCAGACCCAAAAACTGACGGGTTTCAAAACCGCAGACGCCACCCCCTTGGAAACAGCCTTGATTTTTATCCCTTTCAAAGATGCGACGGCTGGCAAGGAAACTTATGGAGCTGGCCGGTACCTGGAACTTGAGCAGAATGCCAGCGGGACCTACGTGCTGGATTTCAACCGGGCCTATCATCCTTTTTGCCTCTACAATCCTGACTTCAGTTGCCCGCTTCCACCGGCTGAGAACATCCTTAAAACAGCCATCCCGGCAGGCGAGAAACTACCCAACTCCAACCAACATTGACGTTCGCCGGGCGCTTTGAAGAAATTTTTGGTTTTCCTGCATCCAAAACCCCGGCCTGACCGAAAACCAGTGCATCCCCCATCACGCCAGTTATCTGAAAAAGGACTTTCATGCGGTCACCTCAACGCGCCTTGTGTTTAGCCCTCGTCAGTATTTTCTTCTTTTTTTCCGGACCGGTTTGGGCCCAACAACAGACCGAACCATCCAACAGGATTCCGGCCAAGGATTTACAGGCGGATTTCACCATTTTGCGAAAAGCCTATGAAGCGCTCCATCCGGGACTTTATCGCTATCAAAGCAAAGTTCAAATGGATGCGGAATTTACCGCCTTGCAAACCGAACTGAACCATGACCTGACCCTGCCGGAAGCCTATCTGGCGATTTCCCGGTTTTTGGCCAAAGTCAAGTGTGGCCATTCCTATCCGAATTTTTATAACCAGCCCAAAGCCATTGCCAACAAGCTGTTTCAGAATGCCAACCGGGTTCCGTTCCACTTCCGTTGGATTGACCGGCGCATGATTGTGACCCGCAATTTCTCAGAGGAAACCCGACTCAGACCGGGTTCGCAAATTCTGAAACTGAATGGAATCCCCGTGGGTGTCATCCTTGACCGACTGCTCACGGTTGCACGGGCGGACGGCTCCAATCAGGCCAAACGGATCGCCAATCTGGAGGTGCGGGGCTTTGACCGGTATGAAGCCTTTGACATCTATTTCCCGCTTTTCTTTCCATTTGAGGACCAAACCTTCAGCCTCGAAGTCAGATTTCCAGGGCAAACCAAAGCCACCACGCTCAAAGTGAAACCACTGACGTACGAACAACGGCTGGCTCCCATCAAGACAGCGGTCGAAAATCAAAAAGGCGGCGACCAGCCTCTGTTTGAGTTTCGCTGGCTCGATGCCAAAACCGGGTACCTGCGCATGCCGACCTGGGCGCTCTATGACAGCAAATGGGATTGGAAAGCCTATCTGGACAATGTTTTTACCCAATTGCAGACAGCCCAAGCAGGCCACCTGATTCTGGATGTGCGGGAAAACGAGGGCGGGCTGGATGTTGGCAATTACATTATCGGCAAACTCATCAGCCGAAACCTGACCCTGAACACCTATGAACGGCTGGTGCGTTACCGGAAAGTGCCGGATGACCTGGCCCCCTTTCTTGATACCTGGGACCCGTCCTTCAAAGACTGGGGTGAAGCCGCCACGCCCCGCAACGATGGGTTTTACCGGTTAAAACGGTACGATGACGGTGATGCCATGACCGTGATTGAAGGTTCCTCCAAACCGTATCAAGGGCGGATTTATGTGCTGGTTGGGGCGACCAACAGTTCCGCCACCTTTCAATTTGCCCAAATCATTCAACAAAACAAGCTTGGGTTGCTGGTGGGTCAGCCGACCGGAGGCAATCAGCGGGGTATTACCGGGGGTGCTTTTTTCTTTCTGCGGCTGCCAAATTCAAAAATCGAAGTTGACGTGCCGTTGATTGGGCAGTATCCAGCCACTGAACAACCCGATGGCGGACTGCTGCCGGATATTGCCGTGACACCACGCATTGCCGACATCGCCCGTGGCGTTGACACTGAACTGGAAACCGTAAAAAAACTTACCCGGCAAGGCCGTTGAGAGGATTGCGAACAGAGTTCAGTTTCATCCATCCAGACAATTGCCGTCCGTCACGGCTTTTGATACATAGGGTGCGCAGTTCACTTTGACTTCGCACCCTTATTTGCATGGCACATATCTACGGCATTTCCCCTATTTTTGAAGCTTTGAAAGCTGGCAAACGTGATTTCCAACGACTTCTCTTTGCCCGTGGAGCCAAACCGGCCCGACTGGAAGACCTGCGGCAACTGGCACGAAAAAAAGGCATTCCCTGTTTTGAGGAACCACGTGAGAAACTCGACCAGTTGACCGGTGGGGTCAACCATCAGGGCGTGGTGGCGGTGGTTTCAGCAGCCAGTTACGCCGACCCTTCAGAGATTCTGGATGCCCTTCCTGAAAACCCGCTGTTGGTGCTTTTGGACCAGGTTGAGGACCCGCACAATCTGGGTGCCATCATCCGTACCGCCGAATGTGCCGGAGCCAATGGCGTTTTTATTACCGAACACCATGCCGCCCACCTGACCGACACTGTAGTCAAAGCCAGTGCCGGAGCCACCGAATATGTGCCGGTGGCCCGTGTGACCAACCTTTCCTACTTTATTGAAAGTCTGAAAGCCCGCCACATCTGGGTAATCGGAGTGGAAGCCAACGGGGAGAAATCCTATCCGGAATGGGATTTTCAGCAGCCCACTGCCATTGTGATGGGAAGCGAAGGAAAAGGATTGCGCCGGTTGGTCCGGGAACACTGTGACATGATTGTTTCCATCCCGTTGCTCGGCCAAATCACCTCGTTGAATGTTTCAGTGGCCACGGGTGTCCTTTTATATGAAGCGGTCCGCCAACGGCGCGCCAAATGAAAAAAGCACGGGAGAGGCAGTTCCCGTGCTGCATAACAATCCACAAATTCCAGGCGTTTGGAAGAAGTTTTGGGAGTCTTGGGAGTCTTGGGAGTCTTGGGAGTCTTGGAAGTCCAGGGAGTCAGGAAATCCTTGCCACGTTGTCACGTTGTCAAAACTGTAAGAGTTCGACTCCCAAGACTCCCAAGACTCCCAAGACTCCCAAGACTCCAAGACTTTATTTCCCGTCTACGGACACCGAAAAACGGTCTCCGGTTTTGGTTACCACAACGGTGTGGGTTCCAGCTTGGAAAGTACGGGACTCACCATCGTTCAAGCCTTCGACCTTGAAGGTATAAACCTGACCATCGGCATTCACATTCATTTGGCCGTCTTTGCTCTGGAACATCACCCGGATATTTGATTCCTTGGGGGCATTGCCATTTTCAGAAGTCCGATTGACTTCTTCCGTGACAATCACCTGATGCTGTCCGGCTTCACCTTTGGGGGCCACAACAATGTGCCGTTCCTTGACGTCACCGGGTTTTCCATCCTGGTCCACAAACACATGGAACATTTTGTCGCCGCCTTCACTCCGCAGCATGACGGGATGCCCCATTTCCTTGCCGTCCACTTTCAGCACCAGCTTATCCCCCTGCCGGGTGACGGTCACATTATGTTGACCGGCGGCAAAGGTCCGGGTTTCCCCTTCGGCCAAATCCGTCAGGCGAATGGTTTGAGAGGCTCCGCCCTGGGTAACAGTGACTTCCTTCTTCTGAGAGTCAGCCACGACCTTCAACATATTGTTCTGGTCGTCTTTGAGCATAATCACTTGTGAATCACGGATTTCAACATTGCCACCGGGTCCATCCGCACTCATAAACACCATGACCGGTTTGCCGTCTTTGCCCTTGGGCAACAGGTCGGCATCAGATAATTCCTTCCCATCCAGACTGACGGCCAGAGTGTTGCCCCGGCGGGTCACAACGATGGTGTGATTGCCGGAAGAAATGGTTTTTGAGGCCCCCTCGGTCAAATCCTGCAACCGAACGTGTTCAGGTTTGCCATCATTCAGGACCAGGACGACCTGGCTGTCAGGTGTCCGAATGACACGCGGCCCTTCGGCATAGGTTGGAACAGAGCTCCCTACGGCAAAAACCGTAGCGGCGAACAAAACAAAACTCAGCAGTCTCAATTTCATGTGTGTTTCCCCTTCAATTTTTAGAAATTGCAAATCGGAACTGGTGTAGGTTTTCGCACGAGGTGCGTTGGTGCTTTTCACTAATGCAAAGACCGTGCCACTCAGGGAGGAAATTCAGAATTGGGCATTAGGCATTGAGCATTGAACCAAATTTACAATAACTTGAAGAAGTTGCCATTTTTCCCAATCAAATCCCGTGAAAACAGCCATGAGAACAGAAACCGGGAAACTCAGGCTCAAGGCTCAAGGCTCAGGGCTCAATTGAAATGTCCTGAAATCAGGAAAGGATTTCCTCATATCAGGAAATGGCACAGTGCAAATGCCTTACAGGCTAAACTTTTCCAGCCGATACATAAAGGTTTTGTAACTCATCCCCAACAGTTTGGCAGCATTGGTCCGATTCCCACCAGCCAGTTCAAGCGCCTGTTTGAGCAAGCCCTCTTCCATGCTCTCCCATTGAATGCCCATGGCGGGCAACCGGAAGGGGCAACCTGGCGTAGCGGTTGGGCGGGCGATTTCAGGCGGCAAATCCGCCAGTGTCACACTTCCTTCATCTGCCAGCAGAACCAGCCGTTCAATCACGTTGGAAAGCTCGCGGACATTGCCGGGCCAGGAATATTCCATCAGGCAGCGCAAAACATTGGGCGGCAATGGTTCAATCGAAATGCCATATTTGGCTGAAAATCGTTTCAGAAATTCCTGCGCCAGTAAGGGAACATCCTCCCGCCGGTCCCGCAGGGCCGGAATCTGAACCGGAACCACATTCAACCGGTAAAACAAATCCTCGCGGAAAGCTCCTTCAGATACGAGTTTTCCCAGGTCCCGATTGGAAGCAGCGACAATCCGGACATCACATTCGACCTCACCCCGACCGCCCAGGCGGGTAAACCGGCGTTCCTGCAACACCCGCAACAATGCAGCCTGGAGAGGCAAGGGCATGGAGGGGATTTCGTCCAAAAACAGGGTTCCCCCTTGCGCTTCCTCAAATTTCCCGACCCTCCGTTGGTTGGCTCCGGTAAAAGCCCCTTTTTCATAACCAAATAACTCGCTTTCCATCAGGGTTTCAGGAATGGCGGCACAGTTGACCGCCACAAAAGGTCCTTTGGCCCGTCCACTTTCAAGATGCAGCGTGCGGGCCACCAGTTCCTTGCCCGTCCCGGACTCGCCATTGATGAGCACCGTGGCGTCGGTGGCGGCAATTTTCTTGAGGGTTCGGTAGAGCCGCTGCATGGACTCCGCCCGCCCAACCAGTTCCCCCAATTGGTCCCGGTCTGCAATTTCCTCTTTGAGCCGCAGGTTTTCATGTTCCAGTTGGCGGGTCCTGAGCACCCGCCGGACGGCAATCAGCAGTGCATCCCGCTCAAACGGCTTGGTTAAATAGTCGTCTGCCCCCAACCGGATGGCTTCAACCGCATGAGAAATCGAGCCATAGGCGGTCATGATGATAAACGCACAAGGGAATTCGCGTTTGCGGACTTCGGTCAGCAATTCCCCGCCCGTCATGCGCGGCATCCGCCAGTCACACAAAATCAAATCCGGCGGGCTGGTTTCCAATGCGGTCAACGCTGCCTCGCCATCAGGGGCTTCCTGTACCGTAAACCCTTCTTTTATAAGAATATCGGCTATGATTTTCCGTTGTGGGGCTTCGTCTTCAACGACCAGGAGACGGGATTTCAGTTTTTCCATGAAACTTCCTTTGTTTTTCTTTATCACCGCAGAGGCGCAGAGGATCCGCAAAGTCCCACAGAGTTTTGCTCTTATTCTCTGCGAAGTCTCTGCGAATCCTCTGCGCCTCTGCGGTGACATCAAAATGATTTAATCTCTGACGAGGGGAATCCGGACCACAGCAATCGTACCACCATCCGGATTATCAATCATTTCCAATTTGCCCCGGTGCCCGCCTTCAATCAATTGTTTTGCCAAAAAGAGGCCCATTCCGGAACCGCCGGTTTTGGTCGTGACATGGGGGGTAAAAAGTTTTTGCCGAACCTCGACTGGCATTCCCGGCCCCCGGTCGGTAATGTGAATCATTCCATAAAAGCCGTCGTTTGAAAGTTTCACATGAACAACTTCGCCTTCCGGGGATGCCTCAAACGCATTTCCAATTAGATTGGCCAGGGCTGAACGAAGGGCCGAAGGAACCACTTTGGCTCGAATAGGTTCGTCCGTGGCATCCAGTTCGAGGTTTTTCCCTCCTTGCACCAGTTCAAACGCCACATCCTGAACCAATCGGGAGAGGTCAACCACTTCAGGTTCGGCGGCTCCGCCTGCCCCAATTGCCAAAAACGACCGTAACCAATTATCAATCCGGCGGATTTGCCCGCGTGCCGTGGCGACCATTTCCTCCCCTTCCCCATTGACCTTGGCACCCAGTTCCTCGACGATTAAACCAAGTGTATTGAGCGGGTTGCGGAGCGTATGCCCCAAACCGCGAGCCAAGTCGCCCAGTTCCGCCAGATGTTCCCGCGCTTTCCAGGCTTCTTTTTCATGCTCCAGTTCCGCCAAGCGAGCTGACATCCGGTTAAACGAAGCCTGTAATTCACCGACCTCACCTTTGGAGGTCACTTCCACTTGAGTTCCCAATTCTCCACGGGCCAAGGCTTCGACACCATTTGCCAGTTTTCGCAACGGTTGCGTCACCCGATGGGCAAACATGGCCGCCATCAACCAGCCAATCAGCATCAGCAGGCTTCCGGCAATCAGCCCCTGGGTTTGGGTTTTCTGTACAATCTGGAGCGAATGGGAAGGAGGCAGCGGAATCCGGCGTTCGCCACCCGGTGCGCCCCGCACCACCAACATTCGGTCAAATGTATCGTCTTTTTTTTCAACTTCCACCCGCACTGGGTGGTCCTTGAATTGTTTGATGATTTGGTTGGGGCCGGTTTTCTCGTCCGTCACAAACACCCGTTCGCTTTGAGCGGTAGTTTGGTTTTTCCCGTCATCTTTGGTGATGGTGACCCGTTCATGGTACTGCTTTGCCCCTGGCAAAGGCTTGCCATCTTTGGTTTTGAAGAGGATGTCAGGTGGTGGCGTCCCA
This sequence comes from Blastocatellia bacterium, assembly GCA_019695185.1. Taxonomy (GTDB): domain Bacteria; phylum Acidobacteriota; class Blastocatellia; order Chloracidobacteriales; family Chloracidobacteriaceae; genus JAIBAN01. The sequence continues at coordinate 43,087 of JAIBAN010000030.1, forward strand.
TCTTTTGAGGTGAAAACAAACGCCGTGGGCGGATTTCCCCCAGGAGCCGGAGGTTTGGGGGTTTCCTCCACTTTGACCGTTATTTGGCCATTTTGGTTGGTAGAATGGATTTCCCGAAAAAAAACCGCCTGGCCGACATTGGCCGCCACTTCGTTCAATTCACGTTCAATCGCCTTGAGTTGCTGGATTTGCAGCCACCATTGAAAACCGACCAAAGCCAGCAGCATGACTGCCGTCCCCAAAAACAACTGTGTTCGAATGCGCATGGAAAATCACTCCCTCACAAACAAAAGGTGAACTATATTAGGCAAACACCGTGCCAAAAACCAGACCTCACCTTTGGGTTCCAACCGAGTTGAACCTGAACCGTTTGAAGAGCGTAGAAATCAAATTAAAACTCAACTGAAACTGCTCCCATCAAATCCAAACAAATCTGACTTTTTATCATGAGTACCCAGAAACCAACCTATCAATTCGGCCCGATAGAAATTGAAACCGAGGCGTTCCGGCTACTCAAAGACGGAACTCCGGTGGCGGTTGAACCCAAGGCGTTTTTTGTTTTGCTTTATTTTGTGGAGAATCCAGGGCGGCTCATCACCAAAAATGAACTCCTCGATGCTGTCTGGAAGGAAACCGCAGTCACTGAAAATGCCTTGACTCGCATCATTGCCCAATTGCGTAAAGCGCTGGGTGATGACGCCAAAGTCGCCCGTTACATTGAAACTGTCCCCACCCAGGGGTACCGCTTTGTTGCGTCTGTCACAAAATTCGCTTCGGAATCCAGCCAAGCTCCGGAAACCGAGCAAAATTTGACTGACCGTGAAATTCAAACAACCTCAGCCGAAGCCTTTCGGGTTCCGGTTGCCCAGGCGAATCCCTTCGCCGGTAACCCAACCCCCTCCAGACCTGTCTGGAAAACAACCATGGCATTGGTTGCGCTGGGGTTCCTATTGGCCGTTGGACTGCTGGGCATGTCACTCACCAAGAGACCAACCACCGTCTCAGGCAATTTTCCCTCGACCGTGAGCCGGGTCAGTCAAGTAACGGTTTCGGTTGGCCTTGATATGTTTCCGTCCTTTTCACCTGATGGAAATTCGATTGTCTACAGTTCGGATAAAACCGGTACTTTCGAAATTTATCTCAGGCAATTGACGCTCAACGGGAGTGAAATTCAACTTACCAACGACCAAGCCGCCAATTTCCAACCGGCCTGGTCACCGGACGGGAGTGAGATTGCTTTTTTTTCCAAGAAGAAAGGTGGAATTTGGGTAATTCCGGCATTGGGTGGTACGCCCCGCCAACTTACCACCTTTGGCTCCCACCCGGCTTGGTCAAATGACAGCCAGCACATTGCTTTTCAATCAGACGGGTTGGCAGATTGGAGTCAAACAGCTTATGAAGCCTTATCCCCTTCGACGCTTTGGTTGGTACCGGCCAAAGGAGGAACACCACGACAATTAACCCAACCAGGCATGCTTGAAGGTGGACATGGTTCCCCTTCCTGGTCGCCTGACAACCGGCTCATTGTTTTCACCAATCAAGACCCAAACCTTTCGGAAATTGCCGTGTATGATTTTCAGACCAATCAAACCAAATTGGTCCTCAAGGAACGGCAACCTTATTACAATCCGATTTTTTCACGCGACGGAACCTCCCTTTTCTTTGCCACCTATCAGGATAATTTCAGAATCTGGCAACTCCCGGTCAATGCCGCCGGTGAGGCCCAAGGCCAACCCGTCGAAATTGCCAATACAGCAGGCAGCCTGGCCAAACATCTGGCCCTGTCCCCTGACGGAAAAAGGCTTGCCTGTAGCATGCAAAGTCTTTCCAGCAATCTCTATACCGTTCCGATTTCGCCCCTTACCGGTGAACCGACCGGGCCGCCGCGCCCATTGACTCAGGATTCACTGCGCCGGAAAACAATCCCGGTTTTCTCACCCGACGGGAATCAGTTGATTTACCGTACCCAACGAACCGGTGATTTCGGTGAGCCCTGGATTGTCAATGCCGACGGAAGCCAGGCAAAACCGCTGGGAGCCGATATTATAGGGGTTTTCGGCTGGTTCCCGGATGGCAGACTGGCAGCCCTTAGACGGGAAGGAAATGCGCCGCTCCTGGTGGCATATGATTTGAAAACAGGTAAAGAATCCAGACTTGAGAAGCAAATGACCGATGCCCGCAACGCGCTTCGGCTTTTTTTAAACAACGGCCTGGGAATTGGGTTTGTCCGGTTGTCGCCGGACGGGAAAAAACTGGTCTTCAATTCACGAAGAGGAGGAGCCATCAACCTGTGGCTGGTGGACACGGAATCCAATTCCTTGAAGCAGCTCACCTTTGATAAAGAATTGATGGGATTTCCCACCTGGTCACCCGACGGCAAAGAAATTGCCTTTGAAATGCGTCGAGGTGAAAACACTTTTTTGGCCACTATGGCTGTGCCCGACGGCCCCATTCAGCAAGTCAACCATGAGCCCGGACAAACCTGGACCGGCGGGTGGTCACCGGATGGTGCAAAAATTTCTGCTGCCCTGTTCCGTAACGGATTCTGGAATATCTCCTGGTTTTCGCGGGATGGAAACACACAAAAGCAACTCACCCATTTTACTCAGCCCAATGGCTTTGTCCGGGTTCCGGTCTGGTCTCCCAAAGGTGACCAGATCGTGTTTGAATATGGCTTGACGACCGGAAACATTCTGATTTACGACATTGGTGCCAACACTTCGGATGATCCCACGACGTTCAGAAAGTCCCTCAAATGAGAAGGAGCTGCCCCTAATCTCATTAGGAATTTCCCACCTGGGTTCAATCCCCTTACCGGGTTGAGCTTTCCTTTTGTCTTTATTAACAGCGGTGATTTTTTGGTTGAGGAAGAGCAGATAAAAATGACACAATACATTGCTCTCTATGAATGCCGCTCAGTCATTTTTTGAGGAGAAGAGTCATGCCCATTCCTGCTGAAAAAGATGTCACCCGGATGCTTCAAGAATGGAATAGCGGAAACCAGGAAATTCTGAATGAGCTTTTGGAATCGGTCTACCACGAACTCAGGCTTCTGGCACGCAATTACCTTAGCAAAGAACGTTCAAACCATACCTTACAGCCAACCGCTCTGGTGAATGAAGCTTATCTGCGACTGATCCGCCAAAGAAATGTGACGTGGCAAAACCGAGCCCATTTTTTCGGGATTGCCGCTCAAATCATGCGGCGCATTCTGATTGACCATGCCCGCAAACACCTCTATGCCAAACGAGGCGGAGGGGCAGTCAAAATCTCGCTCAACGACATGTTTGAAACCCCAAATCAACCGGACGTTGAGTTAATCGCATTGGATGATGCCCTCAAAACACTGGAGGAAGTGGACCCACAACAATGCCGGATTGTTGAATTGCGTTTTTTTGGCGGTCTTACAATTGAAGAAACCGCTTTGGTCCTGGGAATCTCGCAAACCCAGGTCAAAGAGGAATGGAATTTTGCCAAAGCCTGGTTGTATCGGCAAATGAAACGAACCTGATAAAGAATTGGGCAATGGGGGATTGAACACGATGCAGGGACGACGACATTGATTCCATGAGGCGAGGGGCGGGTCTTTTCACAGAAGGTGCGGAGAGAATTGACAACAACATCAAAATCTGAGGGCTCCCACCACCGTTCCCAAACCGCCCCCCCGATCTGGAAAAGGGCAAGCTGTTCCCAGGATTACGATTCTCATTTCTCAATCTCCTCTTCACAATTCACCCAAGTTTCTGACTGTTTTTGAATTCATTCACGCGTTAAGCCACAATCCAGCTCCAAACATCCTTCCCGTTTCTTAATCCAAATCCAGGAGTTATTGCGTGAGTGGTGACTTTCAAAAAGTCAAACAAATTGTCCAGCATGCGTTGAAACTCAACGCAGTGGAACGGGCGGCGTATCTTGAAGCTGCCTATCGTGACACTCCCCACCTCCAAGCCGAAATTGAATCTCTGCTTGCCGCCCACCAGGAAGCCAATTCTTTTCTGGAATCACCGATTGCCAAAGGGAGCGGATTTCGCAAACTGCTTACCCCTCCCACGTCTGATACATTTGAACTTTCCAAACGCCCTCACCAACAACCAACCAGCCTTCCCCAGGAGGTTGGTCCTGGGGTGTGTCTGAAAGATCGTTACGTCATTGAACGAAAAATCGGGCAAGGCGGGATTGGGGTTGTTTTTTTAGCTTCCGACCGGGATATGCACGGCCGGGCGGTGGTGGTGAAAGTACTCCATGCCCGCAGTTCCGGGGAATGGACCCGACGGAAATTTCTGCATGAAAGCGAGGCGCTGACCCGCGTCAACCATCCTGGCGTGGTGAAGGTGCTGGACCGGGGAGTCTGGGAGGAAACCATTCCCTTTTTGGTAATGGAATATATTGACGGGGTGACCTTGCGCTCCTGCCTTGAATCCAGCGGAATGGCTTTTGATCATATTGCCGATATTGTCAGGCAGGTGGGGGAGGCATTGGAAGCCGTTCATAGCGAAGGCATCTTTCACCGGGATCTGAAACCCGACAACATCATGATCCAGCGACTCAGCGGCGGAGCCGAACAAGTCAAACTGATTGATTTTGGCATCGCCAAAGTGCGGGACCCAATCTCGGCTGACAGCACCGAAGGGGAGATGAATGTTGGCACGCTGGCCTACATGGCACCGGAACAATTTGAAACCGGCGAATGTTCCGCAGCCAGCGACATGTATGCCTTAGGAGTGGTTTTACATGAAATGGTAACCGGGAAAAAACCCCAATTTGCCGGATTCGAAAAGGGGGCCCGGCGTATGGGAACAGCCTCCGATTTCTTTCAGATGAGGGTTGAGCCGCTCACATTACGCCCTGATTTTCCACCTGAGGCTGATTCCCTATTGAAACAGGCGCTTGCCTATTTGCCACAAAACCGACCTCAGAGTGCTCGTTCATTTGGTTTGGCGTTAGCAAGGATTTTGCTTCCGGAATCCACTCAACTCCTGCCCCTTACCAACCCTCATGCGCCCTTGTCTGTTGAGCCTGTACCACCGACTCAGCCAGTGGAAACCCGGCCCACGCTTCCAGTGACAGAGGGCTATCCTTTCCGGTTCAACCGGCGGACGTGGCTCGGATTTGGATTGGTGGCCGGGTTGGGAGCCGCAGTGGGTTTGGGTGTATGGTTCCGGCAATCTCCACCACCCCCTCCTCCCAATCCTTCTCCAACCCCGGTCACGGTTGAAAGAATTCGCTATTATCTTGAAATTGAAGGCCCACAAAAAAGTCGGCAGAAACAAAGCGAGGCAATTCCCCTCCAACCGGAAACCTCCATTTGGCTTCATTTTCTTCCAACTCAAAGCGGATATCTCTATCTGTACTCTGTCAATGAGCGAAACCAAATCCTGCTCTTTCTGACTGGAGTTGAAGCTGCCTCCGCCCCGCTTCCGGTCAATACCCTACGGGCCGGGGCCGATTTTCAATTTCCTTCCGGAGTGAAAGCCTTCGGCGTGGGTGGACCTGGGCCCACCACCATTACCGCTATTTTTTCGACCGAACCCCTGACCAAACCCGCGTTTTTCAACAAACCGCCACAAACTGAACTGACAGCCCAGGAAATACGTGAACTCATTGATTTTCGCGCACAACATGCGTTTCCGGTTCAAAAAGAAAAGCCTCTTTCAAATGGAAAATCGTTTTTTACCATTTTGAAAACTGACGCCACGTATGCCCGAAAACCATTGGTGTTCGATATTGTGCTGCAACATAAACAAAAGTAATCCCTGTCCCAGTGGGAACTTTCCAATCAGGTCCAAGCTTATGAAGTACCTTTCACAGATAATTGCCCTGTTTCTCTGTTCCACTTTGATCTGGGCTGCCCCGCAGTCCTCAAAAAAACGCTCGTCACAATCTTCCTCTGGCAGCCAGAAGATTCTTGCCGCGACAACCTCAGTTGCGAACCCGCCCGTTTCCGACAACTCCAGTGAAAAGGCCAACCCGGAAGACACACGCTATGTCTTTATCAAAACCCGCCCGGTTTCGGGCAAGTCTTCAGCCAAACCCAAACCAACCAGCATTGGCCTGGGGCTCACGCTTTTTCAGGACATGCCCGAAGGGAAAATCATCCGAGTTGACCCAACTCAAACCTTTCACACCGGTGACAAAGTCCGGTTTCAACTGGAGCCAAACGTTGATGGTTTTCTTTATATTTTTCACATGGAAAACAACCGGGAGCCCAAGATGTTGTTTCCGGATGTCCGCCTGAATGAAGGGGCGAACCGGTTGTCAGCCCATGTCCCGGTTGAAATTCCTTCCCGAAAAGAAGCAGACCCCAATAACCGCTGGTTTCAAATGATTGGCAACCCCGCCACTGAAAGCCTCTATTTTGTCGTTACACGGAAACCATTGCCGAATGTCCCTACCGGTGAGGAATTAAAGAAATATTGCGAAATCTATGGCCAGGGAAAACCCTGTCTGTGGCACCCCAACCACAGCATTTGGCACACCATCACCAGATACGTCAACCGGCCTGAAGTGGAAAGAACTGAAAAAAACTTTGGCCAGGAGGAAACCGAAGAGGAGTATGTGGCAACCAGCCGGGACATTGGACTTTCCGCTGATGCCCCGTCCCCGACACAAGTCAAAATGGCAACTTCCGCCAACGCCCGGATGCTGGTCATGCGGGCGGAATTGAAACACCGGTAACCAAGTCAATCCGACCGGAAACGAACGAACCCCACAGCCAGAAACCCTGAATGTGGGGTTCAGTTTTGGATAAAAGCCCATCTCCATTGGAAAAAAACTGCCCGCTGAAGGCACAGCTATGAAGTCTATCACGTCAATCATTGCAGTCTTACTTTGTACCGCAACTGCCTTTGGAGCACCCCCAAGCCATAAAAAAACCGTCGCCTCCAGGGTCCCTGAGAGAAGGTACATCCATTCAGCCAGAAAACCGGAGGTGCGAGGCTATCTTGTCTTTCTTTCGAACCGCCCCAAAAAAACAAGAAAGCGAGGCCCGACAAAGACAGGCAACCACATCCCGGTTAGTTTGGGGATGACACTTTTTAAGGAAATGCCGGAAGGCCCTCCCATGCGAGTTGCCCCCAACCAAATCTTTCATACCGGCGACAACGTTCGCTTCCAACTGGAACCAGGGATGGATGGATACCTTTACATTTTCCATGCCGAGAATGATGAAAAACAGAAGATGCTTTTTCCGGATATCCGATTAAATGGCGGGAATAACGAAGTGTTCGCCCATAGCCTGGTGGAGATTCCTTCAGCCAAAGAAGAGGACCCGGCACACCGTTGGTTTCATTTTATTGGGAACTCGGCAACCGAAAATTTCTATTTCATCGTTACCCGGAAACCGCTCCCATCAGTTCCCAGCGGGAAGGAATTGAAAGACTACCTTGAGCATTACGGAGGGCAAGTATGGGTTCCCAGTCAAGCTCTGTGGAAGCAGCTTAGAGCGTGGGCCGACCGACAGGAAATTCAGGAAACGGAGAGAAATTTCGGACTGAAAGAAACGCTTCAGGAACAGCAGGCAAAAACCAAGCGGGACATTGTACTGGGATCTGATGCACCGTCGCCAACCAATCTGAAAATCGCCGTTTCCCGGAAAACAGGGATGGTGGTGATACATGCCCCGCTCAACCATCAATAATTTTGAGTTTTGGGCTTTGAAGACCGCGCTTTTCTCAACCCGGCAAAGAAAACGGGGGCGCTCAAACTCAAAACTCAAAACTCAAAACTGTTTTACAGCAGTTTTTCCACTGCCCCCGCCGCTGCGGCCAAGGCTTCATCCAGTTTGGTTGCATCACGACCGCCAGCCTCGGCCAAATCAGGCTTTCCGCCGCCGCCGCCGCCGACAATGGCAGCCAGTTCCTTGACGATCTTCCCAGCCTGGACACGTTTGGTCAAATCATCGCTGACTCGTACCAATAAGGAGACTTTTTCCCCTTCGCGCTGGCCGAGCACAACCACCCCGGAACCAAGTTTTTGCACCAGCCCGTCAGCCAGACTGCGCATACCGGACTTATCCAGGTTTTCAACCTCATGTGAAACCACTTTGACACCACCTACTTCACGGGCGGAATCAAGTGCATTGGCGGCACTCAACCGGGCCAGCTTCAAGCGCAGGCTTTCCATTTCACGCTCGGACTGGCGCAATGCCTGTTGGAGTTTGTCCACCTGGGCCGGCAGTTCCGGAACGGCAGTCTTGAATGTATCGGCCAAAGTTGCCAGCACATGTTCATCCTGCTGGAATTTGGCAAAGGCATCTTCTCCCGTTACCGCCACAATCCGACGGGTTCCGGCGGAGATTGCCGTTTCACTCACGATTTTGAACAGACCGATGTCACCGGTTGCGTTGGCATGGGTTCCACCGCAGAGTTCCTTGGAAAAGCCCGGCACATCCACCACCCGCACCCGGCTGGCATATTTTTCGCCGAACAGCGCCATGGCACCGCCTGCAACTGCGGTTTCAAGGTCCATTTCATTTTTATGCACATCTTCGTTGCGCCGAATCTGGGCATTGACAAGGCGTTCGATTTCGGCGATTTCCTCCGCAGTCAGCGCCGCATAATGGGTAAAATCAAAACGCAGTTTGTCGGGTGCCACGATGCTGCCAGCCTGTTTGACATGAGTTCCCAAGACTTCCCGCAAAGCAGCATGCATCAAATGGGTAGCGGTGTGATTGAGCACCGTTCGCTGCCGCCGGACGGCATCCACCGAGGCCGAAACCAAGTCTCCCGGATGAACCGCGCCCCGTTCGACCGTCACTTTATGAACCGTCAACCCAGCCACGGGAGCATAGGTGTCCGTGACCCGCAACACCACCGCATCGCTGTCAATCACGCCGGTATCGCCCACCTGACCGCCCGACTCGGCATAGAACGGCGTCCGGTCCAACACCACTTCGCCTTCCTGCCCGGCCTGGAGCACTTCCACCGCTTCATCGCCAAGCAAAACCGCCCGGACGCGGGTTTCCGGCAGTGCAGTCCCTTCGTAACCGGTAAAAACCGTGGGACCGACATTCAAAATTTCCTGATAAACCGGTTTGAGATGCTTGGCCGCCCCCTTCCAGCTTTCACGGGCACGCCGACGCTCTTCTGCCAGAGCAGCTTCAAATCCGTCCGTATCAACTTCCATCTTGCGCTGTTCCGCCACAAAAGTGATGAAATCAAGCGGTAACCCATAGGTTTGATACAAGTCAAAGGCATCTACACCGGAAATGACACCGGCAGAAGCCCGTGTTAAGGAATCTTCCAGCCGTCTCTGACCATTAGTTAAAACAGAGGTGAACAGCCGCTCTTCTGTAAGTGCCCCCCGTACCACTTCCGCTGCCTGGGTGCGCAATTCGGGAAAAGGTCCGGCCATGTGGTCAATCACAAAGTTGGTGACTTTGTGGAAGAAAGCATCCTGCATCCCCAGCCGTTTGCCATGCCAGATGGCCCGCCGCATGATTTTGCGAAGTACGTAATTGCGGCCCGTATTGCCGGGATAAATGCCGTCCGCCAGACAAAAGGCGGTGGTCCGGGCATGGTCGGCAATCACCCGCATGGAAACGTTGTCATCGTCTCCGTTATAGACATATTCCTTGCCTGACAAATCCGCAATGAAGTCAATAATCGGGCGAATCAAATCGGTTTCGTAATTGGTTTTCTTGCCTTGCAGGACCGAGGTCACGCGCTCCAGGCCCGCACCGGTATCCACTGAAGGTTTGGGCAGCGGAGTCAGCGTTCCGTCTTCCGAACGGTCAAACTGCATAAACACCAGATTCCAGATTTCCATGATGGTGTCGCCCGGACCGTTGACAAACTCCGCCCGGTTGTCGTCCTTGCTGTCGCCCAGAAAGTAGTGAATTTCCGAGCACGGCCCGCAGGGTCCGGTGTCGCCCATCTGCCAAAAGTTATCCTTTTTGCCAAACCGCAAAATCCGGTCCGCCGGTGCGCCAACCTTTTTCCACAGGTCAAAGGCTTCGTCGTCATCGTCATACACCGTAAACCAGAGCCGGTCCAAATCCAGGGCAAATTCCTTGAGGAGCAATTCCCAGGCAAAAGCGATGGCACCTTCCTTGAAATAGTCTCCGAAGGAAAAATTCCCCAGCATTTCGAAAAACGTGTGGTGGCGCGCTGTCTTGCCGACCTCTTCCAGGTCGTTCTGCTTGCCCCCGGCCCGGATGCACTTTTGGGATGTAGTGGCGCGGCTGTATTCGCGTTTGTCGAGTCCCAGAAAGACGTCCTTAAACTGGTTCATGCCAGCGTTGGTGAAAAGCAGCGTGTCATCCGGCGGCAAAACCGGCGAACTTTTGACGATGCGGTGGTTGTGTTTGGCAAAGTAATCCAAGAATTTTTGGCGAATGTCATGTCCTGTAGTCATAGCGGCGAAAGATAGCGGAAGTGATTTTTGGATTGCAAGATGTTTGAGGTCCCTCCGGTGCAGGCAAACCGGAACCACCAAAGGCTTTTGTTTCGCTCAGACCTTTTCGACATGTTTTTGTCATTTGAACACTAGCAAACGAAACCCACACTCATCTTCTGGAGGCTCAGGTATGGCAGAAAAGTCACGTTCCCTGGAATTCATCATCGGCGCGCTGTTGCTGGTGGTCTTTGGTGTTGCATTCACCCTCATGCTCAGAATGTACTATACCGAAAACGACAACAAATATAATGATGTCATTCATGCTCAGGGCAATGACTTTCTTGAAGTCCGGGTGGCTGTTACCGGAGTGGACCCGATCAAGGGTGAACTGACGGCCCGCTTGAACTTTGAACCCAAAGGCGCATTAAAAGGCGAAGATGGGTACAGCGTGACCGAAGACCTTACGATCTTCGTCAATTCAATCAAAGGCAAGCAAGTCGAAACCTTGAAAAAGGGCCACCGCCCGACACCACTGGAAGTCACCTTTGACATCTATGGTGACGAAGCCACCGACTACCCGTTCGACCAGCACGACTGCGACATTGACATCATGGTGACCACGCCTGAAAAACCGAAACCGGCGGAACCACCCCCAACCACTCCAGCCCCGGCAGAAGGAACCGAAGGCGAACCGAAACCGGCACCCAAGGAAGCCCCCAAGAAAGACGATAAAGGTGTGACCTCCGTTTCTCAGGTGATGGAAGGCGAACCGGTCAAATTGACCGTCCTGGTGGATGCGGCGATTACCGGCTATCGAATCAGCCCGGAAAAATCCGATCAGGATGCCGATATTGGATACATTGGACTGGACCTTGAAATTGAACGCACTCCCACGGTGAAAATCTTCTCGATGTTTATTCTCATCTGTTTCTGGGCCTTGACCATTACGATTTTGTCACTGACCTGGGCTGTGACCTTCCGTGAACGGAAGCTTGAGTTTGCCATGTTCACCTTTATGGCCGGGATGTTGTTTGCTTTTCCAGCAGTTCGAAACCTGCAACCGAACATTCCGCCGCTCGGTACCCTGACCGATTTTCTTTCAGTCTTCTGGTGTCAGGGCATCATTGTTTTGTGTATTACCACTCTCCTGGGAATATGGATCTTTCGGCCAGCCAAGTAGGAAAAATTGAGAATTGAGAATTGAGAATTGAGAATTGAGAATTGAAAGAGGTTTGTACCTATATGCAAACTCAATTCTCGATTCTCAATTCTCAGTTCTCAGTCCTCAGTCCTCAGTCCTCAGTCCTCAGTCCTCAAATCATTTATGGGATAATTTTATCCCCTGGCAGCGGCAGGGCATTGACCAAAGGCAACGTCTCTTTTCCCCGAACTACATGGCCACCGGACAAAACCGTAGGAAGTCCCTGACTGGAAAACACACTCAATGGCGAGTTGTCCCAGGCATCCACAAAATGGACATGTAAATGCGGTTCCGAAGTATTCCCCGAATTACCGACCTTCCCCAACATCTGACCAGCCACCACCAGTTCACCCGGATTGACAAGCGGTGAATGGTTCATCATGTGCGCATAGACGCTGAACAGTTTCTCTCCGTGCTGAATCACCACAAAATTGCCCGCCGGATGATTCGCATCACGACCTCCGATTTCCTGATCTGACAGCTCCCGCTCCACGGCGACCACACGCCCCGGTGCCACCGCCCTGATTTCCTTGCCCCAGGCAAAATAATCCTCTTTCTGTAGACTGAAGGCCGGAACCGAACTGCGGTTTTGCTCGTCCACTTGCAGAAAATCTATGGCAAACCTTTGACTGCAATAGACTTGGTTTTCCGTTGGAAGCAACGCAAACCGATGATTGTAATTCAATGGTGCGTTGACGTTGAGCCAGGTTTTTCCATCAAAAGCGAGCGGAAACCGCATGGGCTGCGGGGTTGAAAACGGTTGTAAGGGAACTTCGACAATTTTGGGACCGTTCGGAGCGAGGTTCACAACCATGCGGGCTTTTGTCGGAGTTTCCGTCGGTTTGGTCAACCCGGTGACCAAAATCAAAGCGCTTTCATTCGTTTCCAGACTTCTGGTTCCACTTGGCCTGACGGAAAACCCTCCGTTGGGTTCCCGATGGACCACCAACAGCATTTCTTTGAAATCCTTTTTCTTGTAAACAGTCGATTTGAGCACCTTGCCTGAGGCATTCAGCACCTCAAACTGGATTTTTGAGATGGTGACCGGGGTACGGTCAGGGTTGGTCACGATTGCATCCCCAACCACCACCCAAAAACCGGAAGCCTCCCGGCTGACAGGCCATTCAGCCCGGATTGGATTTAAGGTAATGCCGATTGGGGCTGCGGCTGTGTGTGCTTGTAAGCCTCCGTGCCAGCTTCCCTGGAGCAGCAGAAAGCAACTGCACAAACCAAGTGCCAGCAAAAAACGAAATGGAAATGAAATCATGTGCGTAAGGTTCATCGTGTCTCCTCAATTGGTTTTGTTTTGTGAATTGGGTATTTGTTGTTTTCAAACGAAAGAGGATGTTCAGCCGGGTTCGGAAAGACTTGACCCTGGACGCCAATTTCCTGACCAATCACGACACGGCAACGCAAGGCTGAGAACCGAGAGTCCTCAAAACAGAAGAACATAAGGTGAAAGGAAGCTATGAAAATCTGTACCGTGCAGGCGCAATCCGTCGCCAAAGTGCTGACCCTGGCAGCCACCCTTGGCTTAAAACAGGAGGACCTGCTTCAGACAATCGGAATTGACCGTGCCGTGCTGGGTGAACCCGATGCCCGGATTCCGAATGCCCGGTTGATTGAATTGTATGAGGAGGTGGCCCGATGCTCCGGTGACCCGGATTTGGGCCTGCATCTGAGTGAAGCAGCCGATTTGGGAATGTTTGATGTCTTTGGGTATACCGTCCTGAACAGTCCGAACCTGGGCGAAGCCTTTCGCCGGACCATGCGGTTTTACCAGCTTTGGACCAATGGAGGCCGGTTGCAGCTTGAAACCACCGCCGGGGAAGTCAGATTCCGCTATGTGGTGGACCCTTCCCAGCCGCCGGGCCGGCATGAATGTGAATTTACCCTGGCCTTCCCGGTCGTGTACGCCAACCGCCTGACCGGGCGCAATTGCTCCCCCCGGCTGGTCCGATTCCAGCACGCCAAACCACTGCGGACCACTGAACATGCCCGGATTTTCAAAGCCCCGGTTCGGTTCAATCAATCCTGGAATGAACTGGTTTTTGCCAGGGAAGTTCTGGAATACCCCTTACCGGCGGCAGACCCGCAACTGGGCTCCCTGCTCGTCCGGCTGGCTGAGGAACAGCTCGCCAAACTGGCCCCACCCACCACGTTGGTCGAACAGGTTGAACAGCTTATCGCCCAAGCCCTGCGCGGAGGCGACCCCGGCCTGCCGGTGGTGGCCCGTCAATTGGGACTCAGCCCGCGCACGCTTCAACGTAAATTGCGCGAAGCCAAGACCTCACATCAAATCATCCTGGATGACCTGCGTAGCACCTTTGCCCGGCAATACCTCCGCAATCCAGCGTTTGCCGTCTGCGAAGTTGCCTATCTGCTTGGGTTTTCCGATGCAAGTGTCTTTAACCGGGCCTTTCGCCGCTGGACCGGGCTTTCGCCTCAGGAATTTCGCCGGCAGGAACCGTAAACCGAAGCCGGCCCGCTCATTTTGTTCGGCAAGTCACGCCACAAAAAAGCTAAACCATTCCAATAAAATAACTTAAAGGAAAAAACCAAAATGTCTCGGAAAATTTTTGCATTTTTTCAAAAAAAATTTTTTTTGACCGCATCTTTTTGTACCTCTGCGGGTAATAAGTAAATGCGTGAGAAATTATTTCGGTGTTTCCCAAAAACACCGATTCGAGAACAGTTTCCCTGGCGGCCCCCCAAAAACCGTCCAGGGGTATGTTCACCGGTGGAACCCTCCCTACAGGTTCCACCGGCTTTTTTTGTTTTACCAGCCAATCTCAACCAACACTTTTCCGTTTTTGACGGTTACGGATTTGAGGTATGGCTTGACGGCTTCTTCAATCGGGGTTTTGGTCTCCAACGGAATTGCCTGCTCGGACAGCTTTTCGGCCAGGGCTTTCTCAGCCATGCTTCTGAGTGGTTCGTTCAATTTTTCCGGGAGTTGGGCAATTTCCAGACTGGTGATTTTGGGATTGCTCAAATGAATGGATTTTGTCTTTGGGTCATAACTGACGCCGGCAAACATGGTGGCGGTACCGGTCAGGCGCGGCTTTGGCAGAGCCGCCGGTCCATCCAGTTTAGGGCCGCCCGGAGGAAGCGGCGGTTTGCCAAGGCCGGGACCAGGACCAGGACCACGACCAGGACCACGACCGGGGCCGGAAGGAGGTTCCGGCGCATTTGCCGGGACCGCAGGCAGCTTTGGCAGTGAAATCGTCGGAACCGCCACAATATTCACTTTCACACCGATTTGGTCTTTCCCTTCTTCCAGCACGACAACCGGGTCGCTGATTGTCACTTCAACCGGAGCTTTTTCCTTTTCCCCGTTGCCAGGCTTGATGGGGAACTTTTCCTCCACTTTTTTCTGGATTTCCTCCTTGGGGATTTCCACAACAATCGAGAGATTTTTGGCGCAGGACGCCAGCAGAAAAACAGCCAGAACCAGACACAAACGGGAACAGTGCCGCATTGGATGGGTTCTCCTTTGGATGAGAGGGTGGATTGGGTGGTTTTGAGGTGCAAACCGGGCTACTATACCTGAAATCCACCATCTGTCAGCGGTTCTCCCAAACGATTTGCAAAAGAAATAACATTCCCTCTGTCACCCGTTTCGGTTTTTCCCGTGAGGTTGTCCCATGCGCATTGTAACCGCTTTGTTGCTTTGCCTGTTTGTGACCGGTCTGCTTGCAGCCCAACAGAAACCAGTTCCTGGCCGGAATCGCTCCATGAAAGAAAACCCTTATCAGCCCAAGCCTTATGTGACCATCAGCCATCCGGAATGGTCCAAAAACGCGACGATGTACCAGCTCAACACCCGGCAATTCACACCCGAAGGCACCTTTCAGGCAGCGGAAAAACAGCTCCCCCGGCTGAAACAGCTTGGGGTGGACATACTCTGGGTCATGCCGATTCATAAAATCGGGGAAAAGCACCGAAAAGGGAGTTTGGGCAGCCCCTACGCGGTCAAGGATTATTACAGCGTCAATCCGGAATTCGGCACCCTGGCTGATTTCAAACATTTCGTCAAAGCAGCACATGAACAAGGGTTTCACGTCCTGCTCGACTGGGTTGCCAACCACACCGCCTGGGACAACAATCTTGTCACCGAGCACCCTGAATGGTACGACCGGGATTGGAAAGGTGAGTTTCGCCCAACCCCCTGGTGGGATTGGGACGACATTATCAACCTCAATTACCGGCAATCGGGGCTGCGGAAATACATGACCGAAGCGATGAAATACTGGGTCAGGGAAACTCACATTGACGGGTTTCGTTGCGATGTGGCCGGATTTGTGCCGGTGGATTTCTGGAATCAGGTACGGAAGGAACTTGACCGCATCAAACCGGTCTTTATGCTGGCCGAGTGGGAATCACGCGACCTCCATGCTGCCGCCTTTGATATGACCTATGCCTGGAGCTGGTATGACGCGGTTCATGAAATTGCCACCGGGAAAAAGAAGGATTTAAGCGGACTCTTTGTGTATTACTCCTGGAACGAAAGTTCCTTTCCCGCTGATTCCCTGCGGATGACCTTTGTCAGCAATCACGACAAGAATTCATGGGATGGCACCGAGTTTGAACAGTTTGGTCCGGCGTTGGAACCGGCCATCGTGCTTTCCTGCACCGGTGAGGGAATGCCCCTGATTTACAACGGTCAGGAAGCGGGCAACCGAAAACGGCTCAAGTTCTTTGAAAAGGACCCGATTGAGTGGCGTGAACATCCCAATGGAACGCTTTACCAGAAACTGTTTGCCCTTAGAAAAAAGAACACCGCGCTCTGGAACGCCCATTGGGGTGCTACCATGATTGGCATTCCCAACAGTGTGCCTGACAAAGTCTTCAGTTTTGTGCGCCGCAATGACAATGACAAAGTGTTTGTCGTACTCAACTTTTCCGACCAACCACAGACCGTCACCTTCCGGGAAGCATTGTATCACGGCACCTACACGGAGTTTTTCAGCGGTACGGCAACAACGCTGGACGCAGCTTCCAAACTGGAACTGCCACCGTTTGGCTACCGGGTGTTTGTCAAATGAAGCCAAGGGGAAAGATTTCCGCCTCTGAATCAGGACAACGTCAAGGACAAAGCCCAGGGGGGCTTCGCTTGAGTTTGGTTAAACGAATGGTCCGTAAATAAACCAAAGAAGCCACGGGTCCTCCGCTCCAAGGTTTATCAAGCTCAAGCTGCAGGTTCACCTTTTCGGAATTGTTGTTTTGTTGAGAAGCAAATTCGGTAATTTCAAGGGTTAGCGGGTACGTATTTCCTTCAGGAGAATGCAAGACACCTGAAATTTTATTTCTAACGGCCCCGTTATCACTTATTGCCTGAAACCGTTTCCCGACTTTGACAGTCAGGCGAATCTCAAAGTCATGGTTTAACGGGTCATGGAGTTGAACACTCAGGTTGTACCATTCAGGTTTTGCCTCTTCGCCACTGCCATGAGATGTGCCGAAACCTAAAATGACCAAAAGCAAAATCACAACTCTCAGCCATTCCCGTTTTATGGGCACCATCCTATTTTGCATGAATACCTGTTTTAGATTCTGCCGGGCACTCAAATCGCATTTTCCACAAACATTTTACTTGCTACCGACTGGCGGAATTGCTGCCATATTTTTGGGAAATCCATTTTTTGGCATCTTCCACCGGCATGATGCGGATGGCACCGTTGTCCATAATATAGGTAAATGGATGGTTACAATTGCCAATAGTCCCAAGCACTCTTTCCAAATCTTCAAATAAAGTTGTTTCGTTCCAGAAATCGATCTCTGGCCATAACCCATTGGACGAGGTTCCGTTTGGTTTCAACTTCAAAGGTTTTCCAGATAGAACGATGGGAATGCCACTGTTTCGACTCAATTCAACCGCCGCTTGATTGGCAGCCAATGCCCCTACCCGTTTCACCTGAACGGTTGCAACTTTTTGAAACAGTGCCGGATCAAGCAAGTTATTGAGCTGCACAATGACAACTGCACTGTCATCAGAATGTGCCTGCTGGATGTAGGTAAGCAATGCCGGAAGCCCTCTCGGGTTTCCAATTTTGGCCAAAGCACGAGCGGCTTCCTTTGCCAGAAACTGATCTCTATCCGTGGCCTGAATTTTTGTCAGCATTACCAAAACGTCAACGGCTGCTGAAACTTTCCAGCTTCCCAATATTTCGGCTGCACTTCCTGCCAAAAACTGATTGTTGTCATGCAGATAAGCAATCAAGGTTGGAACCGCTGTCCGGGCTTCAAGGTCGAAAAGAAGGCGCATAAAAAGCTGACGATTCGAATAATCTTCATTTTCATTGCGCCCCAATAGGTGTCGGTTTTCCAAATGCCGGATCAAGACTGGAGCAATCGACATTGCATGCATTGTCAAAATATGTCGAACCACCTCACTGCGAACCTGCTCGTCTTGAGGATCACTTGGAAATTTGATGATCAGTCGCTCTAGTATCAGCGGAAAAACCTTGGATTCCTCAAAAAAAGCAAGTGCGACTAAAACCTGTAAATGGAGGTGCTTATCGTTTGTCTCCTGAGCCAGTTGCCAAAGTTGCGGCACATATTGCTTCCCATCCAGTTTGACCACGGCATCCACTGCCTCAAAGGGCAAATTTGGCTCCGGGTCGGCAAATAACTTGACGAGTTCCGGAAGTGCCTCTTTTGCCTGGAAACGGACCAATTCTTTTGTAGCTGCTTGCCGTTCATTTGAATTCGAAGAAGATAATTGCTTGATCAAAGGTGGAATTGCTTCCTTGGCACCGATTTTTATCAAGGATTCCAAAGCAGCTTTGTGCACAAACGGTTCTGATGATTCCAGCAAAGCAACAATTTCTTCTTTCAACGGGGTACAATCAAAATTTTTCAAAATATCAAAAATTAGCAATTGGCAGCCCGGCCCATTCATTTTTAAGTGAGGTCTGAAAATCGAGACCGGAAATTCCAGTTGTTTGGTTTCAATGACAAACTTGGCTTTCCTCCACACCTGGAAAAGAAAATCCTGATCTTTGATCTCAGCCAGGTTTTCCTGTAGAAAAGCCTCAACCACTGAGAAACATTCCTCTTTGGTATAATCCTCCACCAGTTCAATTTCAAAAGAACACCCTCTGGAAACAAAAAACGCAATCTCATCCAGTCGGACCACTGGAGCAGGCAAGCCTGATGGCCTCTTGCGCAGCAGCCCCCCTGTGGCGTCCGAACGGGATTTGCTTTGGGAAAAAACGGGTAGCGGATGAAGGGCAAGCCCTCCACACAGCAGTACAAGCGGCAAGAGAAAGAAAGCTCTGCGCATAGTTTTTGAATTGGTGGCAAACTTTCGGGACTCAAGATGGAAGGTCTGTATTTTTGACGCCCGGATATGACAATGGTTCATTTTTCTCTGCTTTTTTGCAAACCCAAAGCCCCATTTGCCTGAGAAACCTAAATCGGACCACACAACATCGGAACACTTTGCCATTTTTTTCTCACCGCAGAGGCGCAGAGAAGACGCAGAGGATGCGCAGAGAAAAAAACAGAAAAACTCTGCGCAAACTCTGCGCAAACTCTGCGTCTCTGCGGTGAAAGTATTAATTCAAAATGTTCCCATCTTTTGTGGACTGATTTAGAAACCGGCTGCATTTTTTTACGGGATGAAACCTGAATTTTTTGGATAGAAATTCTTGAGTGGCTGCCAGGATGACGTTTCGTGGTGCAGGCAGCGCCACCTCAGCAGCCAACCCAAGATGGTGCGGGCAAGCCGGGCAAACAACCCCCAGTTCGTTCCACCCAGCCTACCCCACGCTGAAGGGGATGAAGCATGAGCTTTGGGGGGTTGCTTTTCATTTTTTGAAGCCAGTTGTGGAAAAAATGAAAACAAACTGATTTCTGATGCAAAAAATCAGCAAAACTTTGCCTTGTGTTTTTCCAGCACAAAAGCACTTTGCCTACCAGGAACGTTTTCGTTTTTCGGTTCCCAGGACCTGCCCGGTTTCCGCGTTCAGACGACTGACAAAAAGTGGATGGCCCAGGTCGTTGATGGTCCAGCGGAACTCCACCGTTGTTCCTTTCAAGGTGAAACCAATGCTGACTGATGCAGTGATGAGTTTGTCCCTGGGGCGCAATTTTTGCTGCCACACCTTTTTGCCGGTTGCCCAATCAAAGCGGGCCATGCTGTCGCCTGTTCCGAAAAAAAGTCCGGCACCGGATTTACCCCCATGCACCGTATCGCCATTTGGGTTGAGGACCGGCTTGGTCCATTTGGGGGTCATCTTCGTCACGTCCCACAGCGTCATTTCATAGGAATACCCTTTGTCCGGTTTGTCAGAGAGCAGGGTGGCCACTGTCAGCAATTCATTTTCAACCTGAATGAAGCTCATTCCACGAAAGGTCAATCCGGCAAAACCGGGGCACTGAAAGGTAATGGTTTTGGTTCCGGCCTGAGTGATTTGAGTTCCCAAGCCCGTGGCGTCAATTACATACCGGTGCGCGGCAGTTTCAAACTCGACGCTTTCGAGCGTGATGACTTCCCGTGTCTCTTTGGCCTCCTGAAAAGCAATGAGCGGTACGGTTTCGACTCCTGATTGACGTTTGGTGCGGGCCGGAACCGTTTGGGCAACTCCGATTCCAGACAGACCCAAGCACCAGAGCACCAACAAAAAGACGGGTAATTTCATGAGGGATTCCTTTTTGACGCAATTCACACACAGGATTCAGGCGGCAATTTTCCTTTGCCCAGCATACCTTGTCCAGCCTTTGGCTATGCCGGAAATCCTTGACAAATGAATCCATTTGGCAAAAGGTTGGAAAGCAGTTGAACGAAGCGTCCGGTTGGAACTGCTCCAAACCTCATTTCAGACCGGCTTCTTCCCTTATACTTATTCATTTGCCCTCATATCATTTCGAAGATGGAGAAGCATCTATATGTATCTTGATGAGTTTAAGCGATTACTTCCGGACAATGACCCGGTCGAAACCCAGGAATGGCTCGATGCCTTTG
This sequence comes from Blastocatellia bacterium, assembly GCA_019695185.1. Taxonomy (GTDB): domain Bacteria; phylum Acidobacteriota; class Blastocatellia; order Chloracidobacteriales; family Chloracidobacteriaceae; genus JAIBAN01. Next base: position 63,594 of record JAIBAN010000030.1, read on the forward strand.
AAGCCATCGTGACCAACGACGGGAACGAGCGGGCTCGTTACCTGCTGCGCAAGCTGCTCAAAAAAGCGCGCCTGATGAAGGTCGGTTTGCCGGAACTCGTTCAAACCCCCTATATCAACACAATCTCCCCTGAACAGGAACCATCCTTCCCCGGTGACGAAAAGATGGAAAAACGCATCCGGCGGCTGGTTCGCTGGAATGCCGCGGTGATGGTCAGCCATGCCAATAAAATCAATCCGGGTCTCGGCGGCCACCTTTCCACCTATGCGTCATCGGCCAGCCTCTATGAAGTCGGATTCAACCATTTCTTTCGGGGAAAAGACCAGGATTCGGGCGACCAGATTTTCTATCAGGGACACGCCGCCCCCGGCATGTATGCACGGGCGTACCTCGAAGGCCGACTGGACGAACAACACCTGGATAATTTCCGGCGGGAAGCCGTGTTCGGAACCGGGTTGTCCTCATATCCGCACCCGCGCCTGATGCCTGATTTCTGGGAATTCCCCACGGTCTCGATGGGGCTCGGCCCCATCAATGCCATCTATCAGGCCCGTTTCAACCGGTACCTGCATGCCCGTGGCATCAAAGACACCTCAAAATCCAAAGTCTGGGCTTTTCTGGGTGACGGCGAAACAGACGAACCGGAAGCACTCGGGGCACTTTCCATCGCCGCCCGCGAAGAACTCGACAACCTGATTTTCGTGGTCAACTGCAACCTCCAACGCTTGGACGGCCCGGTGCGCGGCAATGGCAAAATCATCCAGGAACTCGAAGCTGTCTTTCGCGGTGCCGGCTGGAATGTCATCAAAGTCGTTTGGTCCCGTGATTGGGACCCGCTGCTGGCTCAGGACTACGATGGAATTCTGCTCAACCGGATGAACACCACTCTGGACGGTGAATTCCAGAAATATTCGGTTGAATCAGGGGCCTACATCCGCAAGCATTTCTTCGGCGGCGACGAGCGATTGCTCAAAATGGTCGAAGGCTACACGGATGCCCAAATCGAAGGCTTCCGCCGGGGCGGGCATGACTACCGGAAACTGTATGCCGCCTACAAAAAGGCGGTTGAGCACAAGGGCCAGCCGACGGTCATTCTCGCCAAGACCATCAAAGGCTGGACGCTCGGCGATGCACTCGAAGGACGCAACGCCACCCACCAGATGAAAAAGCTGGACGAAGAGGAGTTGCGTGATTTCCGTGACCGGCTGAATCTGCCGATATCGGATGCCAAACTGAAAGAAACCCCGTTTTATCATCCCGGCCCCAAGAGCGAGGAAATCCAGTATATGATGGAACGCCGCCGCCAACTGGGCGGCTGCCTGCCCCAGCGGATTGTGCGTTCGAAACCGCTTCAATTGCCGAAGGATGTCGAATATCACGAGTTTTTTGGCGAGAGCAAACAGGAAGTCTCGACCACGATGGCCTTTGTGCGCATCCTGCGCAAGCTCCTGGATGACCCGGTGATTGGCAAACAGGTGGCGCTCATCATCCCGGACGAGGCCCGCACCTTCGGGATGGACTTTCTTTTCAAGAAAATCGGGATTTACTCTGCCAAAGGGCAGATGTACGACCCGGTTGACTCCAACCTGCTGTTCAGCTACCGCGAGTCAAAAGAGGGCCAGATTCTGGAAGAAGGCATTACGGAATGTGGTTCGATGGCTTCGTTTACCGCTGCCGGAACCTGTTACTCCACGCATGGCGTGAACATGATTCCGGTCTATATGTTCTATTCGATGTTTGGCTTCCAGCGGACAGGCGATTCGATTTGGGCTTTTGCCGACGCTCGTGGACGGGGTTTCCTGGTGGGTGGCACGGCTGGACGAACCACCCTCAACGGCGAAGGATTGCAGCACGAAGACGGCCACAGCCACATTCTGGCCTCGACGGTGCCCAACATTCTGACCTATGACCCGGCGTTTCATTACGAATTGGCGGTGATTGTCCGCGAAGGCTTGCGGCGGATGATGGACAACCAGGAAGACATTTTCTATTACCTGACCGTCTACAATGAAAACTACCCGATGCCGGCCAAACCTGCCGGTGAAGACATAGACGAAGGCATCATCCGGGGAATTTATCAATTCCGTCCGGCAGCCAGCCCGCGTACCCATCAGGCCCAACTGCTCGGCAGCGGCCCGATTATGTTGCAGGTGCTGCGCGCCCAGGAAATTCTGGCGGAAAAATACGATGTGGCGGCGGATGTCTGGTCGGCCACCAGCTATCAGCAATTGCGCATGGAAGCGCTGGAATGCGAACACTGGAACCTGCACAACCCCGAAGCCGCTCCGCGCAAACCCTACGTGACACAGGTTTTTGAAAAGACCAGCGGCCCCGTGGTGGCGGCCAGCGATTATATGAAAGCCTATCCGGACATGATTGCCGGATGGGTGCCGGGTCTGTTTGCCAGTTTGGGAACGGACGGTTTCGGCATGAGTGATACCCGCGAATCCCTGCGGCGTCATTTTGAAGTTGATGCCGAATGGATTACGGTTTGCACCCTTTATCAACTGGCGCGGTTGGGTAAACTCAGCTTCAGTGTCGTCACCAGGGCTATGGAGGAACTCGGTCTCAAAGCCCCACAACGGGAGATGGGACAGGGAGCTGACTAATTGAGAATTGAGAATTGAGAATTGAGAATCAAAGATGAGAGGTCATGTGGGTTTGCAGGCTTTGGTAAAATCTGAAACCTGCAATCAAATCCTAATTCTCAATTCTCAATTCTCAATGAAAAAGTATGACCAAAGAACGGGCAGGAACATTTTTATTAGGCTATGGTGGCTTTCTGATTGCCCTTGGGGTTATCGGATTTCTTTCCAATCCGGCCAAGGCGGCTTCGGCTTTAATTGCCGGGGGTGTTTGTGGAATTCTGGCCATCGTGTTTGGCCTGCAAGCTCAAAAAGGCCACCCGAAAAGCATTGGACGGGCGCTTGGCATGGTGATGGTGACAGTATTTGCTTTTGGCTGGCGGGCGGTCATGGGCTGGATGTCGGTTGTCAGCGGCAACAACACCAAATTGCTGGCGGCTTCACTCATTACAACCATGCTCGCCGGGTCGTTGGCTATGCTTCCGGTTCTTTTCAAAGCCAATACCAACCCCAATGAAAAGTTTTGAGTTCCGCCTTCAGGCGGCAGTTTGGAGTTCCGCCTTCAGGCGGCAAAAAGGAAGAAAAGGGGTAACCGGCAGAAACTCGGTTGCTGGGTTCTTTTTCTTTCTTCCTTAAAAGATGCCGCGTAAACGCGGAACTCCAAACTGCCGCCTGAAGGCGGAACTCCAAACTAGAACCGATAGGAAATGCCCATGGCAAACTGCGAACGGGCTTTCAGGTCCACTCCTGGAGCCACTTTCCCGGCCACCTGGGCCACACCAAAGTCAACCGCCAACGGCAGTTCTTTCTTGGGCAGAATCCGGGCAAAGTAAGTCAACGTGGTGGGAATAGTCACTCCCGGCAACCCTTGGATTTTCCGTGGTTGTTGACAGAATTCCGAGCCGAAGATAAAGGTGCTCTTGGCTGGCCCTTTAACCACAAAAGCCGCCGCCCCAAAGAACCGGGCTTCCCACTCCGGCGCATTTCCGGCCAAGCCCAAAATACTGGCATTGGTTCCCTTCACGCCCCCACTCAACAGAATCGGAAGACCTTTAACCTGGGTAATGGTTTTGGTTGCCACCAGATAGACATCACCATTGGTGGTGGTTTTGTTCCCCAACACGCCACCCACCCGGTGAACATTGGTCCGTGCCGTAAATCCAACCGAGATGGCCGGAATGAAGTTTTTTCTTTCCGACATTTTCAGGAATCAGGTTGACCTTGCCATGAAACGTGTTAAACCCGTCATTAAACAATTTGCTCACTCCTGGCGCATTCCCTAATTGATTGAATGAACGAGTGTAACCAAACTCAACCCGTGAAAAGGCCCCTGCCGTCACGGAAACCTGATAGTTGTTTCCAATAACTTTTCCGGTGTTCAAAAAGTGAAAACTCACCTCCGGATGGCTCACTGAGTTTTTGGGCGAAGCCGGTGTGTAGGCAAATGGCGTCACAAAAGCACCGCTTTGCCCTTCCCAGTTAAGCCCTTGGGCACTGGCCGTCTGATTGCCAAAAACCAGGCAAGCAGCCAGCACGGTCATTACGCCTACCATCATGTTGACGTATTTCAGACAAATCCAACGAGTTTGATGTTTGCTTGTATTCATTATTCAGGTCTCCTTTTTAGGTACGATCCCACTCATTCAAAACCGGTGTTCCCACCGTCGGTTGGTGGATTTAGAGCGCGTCTCAAAATTAGCTACGAAGTGACAGTGGCGACGCCTCTCAAACATCCACTCACCTCAGAAATCAAATTTTCCACCGGGAAAAGTTGAACTGCCGTACCCACAAAACAAATTGCGTGCCAGACAAAAAACCGGCACGCAATCAAGGTTTTTGAAGTCAAATTGAGGAATCTCAAACCAACCAACGGGAATCTTTTCCCACATTCGGGAAAAACTGCACAAACCGGAGCATCAAACCGTGACGAAAGTCATTGCACCGCATCGCGGTCCTCCGCCAGTCGCTGCGACAGACGCCGGGGCGGAGGAGCGGTCATTTCCAAATCCAGTGAATGGTAGCCATAATCAAGCGCCACTCCCAGTTTCACTCCGGCAATCAGAGATGCCACCGCCATAACAAGCATCGTCACGGCAGTTCCCAGCGGAGCGTGATAAAACGCAAAGCCGGTCACCAGCACACTCAGATATAAGAGCAAGACCGATTTGGCCGCTGGTGCCAGCCAAGGCCGCAAACTGACCCAGGCCCCGGCCACAGCAAATGGATTCAACATATCGGACCAGCGTTTTTTGGTGGCAGCCACCACCATTTCCAGCGGATAAATGACCACCGCCCACAAACTCCAGAAAACCAGCCCAACATAATAACCAAACCCCGGTTTGGGATATTTTTCCGCTGGAAAGTCGCCAAAAACAATGGCCACCACTTTCTGCCCGGCAGGAACTCCGACGTGAATCAGCAAAGGGGCAATTCCTATCAAAAAGGCCATTCCCCAAAAAGCCAGGGGTTCAAAAACTTCATCAACCGCAGTCAGTTCCGAAAACCGGCTGGCTTCCTTGCCGTCCGCCCGCAGCCGCAGATAGGCAAAACCCATCCAACTGACAAACATGACCGCCAGCGTGGTTCCCAGGATTCCAACCCGGTCCGGGGCACCAAAAATGATTTTTTCGATGCGAGGGCCGCCAGCCAAATCGGTGAGGGTTTCCACCGCACAGGCAATAAACCAGCCAATCAGCCAGACCCACATGGTCGAAACCGGATGGCGCAGGGGGAACCCCATGGCATGCCCCAGGGCCTCCTCAAAGGTGGTGTCCCGCTGGACAGCCTCCACCGCCTGCTGCGCGTAGGTTTCGACCGTCACACACAAAGCATCGCAATCAGGGCACAAAGCGACTTTTTCAAACAGTTTGACACAGTGCTTGCAGCGCCAATACTGGCAGGAGTGACAGTAATACTTCGCATAGACATCCTGATGTTGAAAACAGACCGAGCCTTCGGCTGGAGGTTGTGAGGTGCGGTTGGCAGGCAGGTTCGGCATAAATCCCTCAATGATTGCCTCTGGTTGGGCGAATTGTGTATGGTAGGAAAAATTCCACTACCATACCTGGACTCATAAGGAGAGGTTCCCGTGTCAGCACAAGAATATCGCATTGAAAAAGACAGCATGGGAGAAATTCGTGTCCCGGCTGATGCCCTCTATAGCGCGCAAACGCAGCGCGCGGTCGAAAATTTTCCGATTAGCGACCTGAAATTTCCGCGCCCTTACATCCGCGCCCTCGGATTTATCAAAGGTGCCGCCGCCGAGGTCAACCGGGACCTGGGTTTGATGGAAGCCGACATGGCCGACGCCATCCGCGCCACCGCTCAGGACGTAGCCGATGGCAAACACGACAAACAGTTCCCGCTGGACATTTTCCAAACCGGCTCCGGGACCAGCACCAACATGAACACCAACGAGGTGATTGCCACCCTCGCCACTCAGAAACTGGGCCGCAAAGTGCATCCCAACGACCATGTCAACATGGGTCAAAGCAGCAACGACACAATTCCCACCGGAATTCACGTCAGTGCCTATCTTGAATGCGCCGAAAACCTGCTGCCGGCACTTCATCATTTGAAAAAGACGATTGACGAAAAAGCCGCCACGGTTGACCACGTGGTCAAAACCGGACGGACCCACCTGATGGACGCCATGCCCATCCGTCTGAGCCAGGAACTTTCCGGCTGGAGCACTCAAGTCGGCAATGGCATCGAACGGGTTGAAGCCGCCCTTGAGCGGATTGCCCGACTGGCCCAAGGTGGAACCGCCATTGGAACCGGCATCAACGCCCATCCCGAATTTGGTGCGAAGTTTGCCGCCAAACTGGCCGAAATCACCGGACTCCCGTTTGTAACCAACAGCAATTACTTTGAGTCCCTGGCCACACAGGATGCCGCGGTGGAGCTGTCAGGTCAGCTTAAAACCGTGGCGGTCAGCCTGCTCAAGATTTCCAACGACCTGCGCTGGATGAACAGCGGCCCGCAGGCCGGACTCGCGGAAATTGCCCTGCCGGCCCTGCAACCGGGCAGCAGCATCATGCCCGGCAAAGTCAACCCGGTGATTCCCGAAGCCATGGCCATGGTCTGCGCCCAGGTCATCGGCAATGACGCCACGATTACGATTGGCGGCCAGTCAGGCAACTTCCAACTGAATGTGATGTTGCCGGTGATTGCCTATAACCTGCTCCAAAGCATCACGATTTTGGGCAACGCCAGCCGCCTGCTGGCTGACAAGGCAATTGCCGGATTCACGGTCAACGAAGCTCATTTGGCGGATTTGGTGGATAAAAACCCGATTATGGTGACAGCGCTCAATCCGGTCATCGGTTACGAACTTGGGGCCAAGATTGCCAAACGGGCCTACGCCGAAAAACGCACCGTCAAAGACCTGACGGCTGAAATGACCGACCTTTCCGCCGAACAGATTGACCGCCTGCTTGACCCACGTGATATGACCACGGGCGGAATTAAAGAGTAATTGAGAATTGAGAATTGAGAATTGAGAACCAGATGGAGTTTCCAATCTTTTCCTGATTCATTGAGATTTGCAATTCTCAATTCTCAATTCTCCATTTTCCAAGTAACAAACTCCATGCCCTCACGACACATCAAAGAAGCGGTTTTGAACGCACTTTGAGGAGACAATAAGAATGACATCGCACCTGATTCGCAACCGATTCACCCGTTTCCTGGCATCCGGCCTATTTTCACTCGGACTTGGCTTGACTGGTGTGTTAGCTCATACACCTGCCGTCGAACCAGTTCCGCCGATTCAAAAACAGGTGGATTTCTCACTTCAAAGCCCACAAGGAGGCACGGTCACAACGGCCCAGGTGCAGGGGAAAATCACGGTTATGTTGTTTGGGGCCAAGGGGCTTCCGCTGATGCGCGAATCGCTTCAGCAACTCCAGCGGGTTTCGGACCGGTATCCCGAAATCAATGTGTATGTGGTGGTTACCAACAGCAATCAGCCGAAAGATGCAAACTTTGTCTCTGACGAAGACCTGCGCTCCATGATGGAAACCAGCCGCTTTCATTTTTCTGTGTTGCGCGACCCCAACGGAGACCTGCTGTTCAAAAAACTTGGCCTCCGGGTGCTGCCAAGCCTGATTGTGCTCAACCGGAAAGGCGAATTGGCCGCCGCTGCCCGCGAAGGACTGGACCCGAACGCCAATTTGGCTTCGCAATTAAGCTGGGAAATCGAAAAATCCCAATAAAGTTTCTGAGTCCGCCTTCAGGCGGCGGTGTTGAGTTCCGCCTTCAGGCGGCTGTTTCTGGCCAACTCAACAGGTTGAATGAAACAAGCCGCCCACAGCCTCGGTTTGAGCCAACCGGTTGTATAATTCGACGGCCTTCCGGGTTTCCTCCACATAGACCCGGATTCCTTTTTGGCTGAGGTACTCCAAGGTTTCCGGACAGGTTTGCAGGACCAAATCCATTCCCCGCGTCAGCACAATCACCCGGCTTCCCTTTTCAATCAGTTCCCGAACATCGGCAGGCTGAATACCAGGCACATGCCGGGTACCGGTTTCACCCCAGTCCCATTCACGTCCGCCCCCTGGATAGAGTTTGAAATCCTTGCCCGGACCAACCCCGGCAATTTCCATTTTTCCCCAGGAAATATGGGTAATGAGCGGAGAGTTTGCAATCATTTCTTGAGTCATCATGACCTCCTGTTACAGCATGAAGGCTGTTTTCAAAACCGCCGCCTGAAGGCGGAACTCAGAACGTTTCAAAAGGCCAAGCGGGAAGGGCTTCCCGCGCCTGTCGCCAGAAGGGCGGGATTCCCTCCAAACCGGTGGAAAGTGCCACGATACTTCCAACCATAGCAGAGATTGTGTCGCGGTCACCGAGTCCGTTCACCGCCAGCCACAACGCGGCGGCGAAATCATCCAGATGCTGGGCCGCACACCACAACGCAAAAGGAACCGTATCGGGGGCGGAAAGCTGAATTCCGTTTCCCAACACAGCCACTGCAAACGGAAGCGAGGTTGCGGTTTCGATGTCCCGCGCGCGGGAAATACGGCTCCGGACCTCACTTACCGGGACGAACTCCATAATTCCGGTTAAAAAGTCGGCTGGAGCACAACGTGGTTGAACTTCCCGCTCCCTCCAGGCCAGGGCAGCAGCAATGGCAACCGCAATTGCGCCAGCCACAGCCTCCGGATGACTGTGGGTCACCAGGGAAGAAACGGTGGCTTGTTCCACCACAGCCTCCAGGTCTTCGGCAAAAAAAGCTCCAATTGGTGCCACGCGCATGGCAGAACCATTTCCCCAGGAACCCTGTCCACCAAACTGGTTGGAGGCCAACCGGCTCCAGTCCTGGGGAAAAGCCGGATTTTGCAACAACCGGTGCATGGCCGGACCATATCCGCGTGAGGGGTCATAATGGTCGGCAAAATTCTGCGCCAGTGCGTTGGGTTCAATCCGTCCGAAGCACCTCAGCACATGACAGACAGAAAGTGCCATTTGGGTGTCATCGGTAAATGGCCAGGGCGAGAGTAGTGTTTTTTGACCAGCCAAACGGTCTTCAATCTCGGTTTCCGAAACAAAGAACGTCTGACCGAAAGCGTCTCCCACGGATAAGCCTTCCAGACTGAGTTGAGCACGAGTCAGCGCTTTCATTTAACGTTCTGTTCCAATGTCGGGAATCGGAAACTGGGGCCGGAACAAAAAGGAATCAGGTTTGAAAAAAACTGAAGTGCAATGGGGCAGCAAAACCCCCGGTGCATTGCCGAAAAAGTCCACTCTGGCAAACTCGCGGGAGCGGAACCCCTCGTAAAACCCGTATCCTTCGGCGTTGTCACAGATAATCACGCCCTCAGGAGCCAGTCTTTGGCAGGCAACCTCAATCATTTCATAACGATAGAGCCCGTCAATGACCACCACATCAAACTTGGGCAATGGAACCGTGGCGAGTGCCTGTTCCACTCCGGCCACACAACCTGCCGGACTGTCCATTTCAATATGAAACAAATCAACATTGGCCGGCATGGTGTCTTTAATGGTTTCATACCAGCCCCGGTCGCCTTCCATCGTGACCACATGCTTGGCCCGCGCCGCCCACCACAGCGTAGACTGCCCGCCCCCGAACTCCAAAATCATTTTGTTTTCATAGGTCCGGTGCTTCAGAAAATCAATTGTCGGATAGGTATACCAGGGAAGCGGCTCGCCATGCCGGGAAACAGCCTTCATTTTGAGGCTGCTCCAGAAATGGCCGGTCCGGGAACTGAACAAAACCGGTGTCAGGAAAGCGGTTGCCAGATTTCGCAACGGATTGGAAAGCCACCGGGGCAACAGGGTTTTGATAGGGGAAAACGCTTTGCGGAGCGCAGTCTGTGTCATGGAAAGGCCTTGTGGAGTTTCGGATTGGATTTGAGGCTTTCCAAACTTAACCGAACGACCTTCCTAGCGACAAGCCCGAAACAGTTGCAATTTGCCATTTGCGATGTGGTATTTGGCT
>JAIBAN010000121.1 GCA_019695185.1 Blastocatellia bacterium
GGCAAGGGTGCCTGAGCAGATGTTAAAGGTGGTATTGAATTGTGTGATTCAGGGGGTGGCGTGGTACAAGTGGTGCAATGAGGCTCACCTTAACAGTAAACACCCGAACTGTAAATTGGTTTTTTAGTTAGAGAAACAAGGGGGCCTCAGTCGGCTTTTGCCTGGCACCTGGCCGTTACCTGGTCTTGGGAAACCCGCCCCGGCAGTGCTACGATACCTGGGTTTTGAGACAGGAACCCTTTCTTTCAGTAGAGTTATGCTATGGTATCGCGGCGCGCTTTTTTAGTTGGCAGTGGGTATCTGAGCCTGGGAACCACAGCCACAGCATTTTCCACCACTGGTTTTCAGCAGGGAAAGACAACCATGCCTGCCCCCGGCAGTTTAACTGATATTCCTGGCATACGGGTTGGCCATTGTACCGAAACCCGGCGGCCAACCGGCTGCACTGTGGTCCTGTTCCCGCCGGAGGGGGCGACCGCCGCAGTGGACGTGCGGGGAAGTGCCCCCGGCACCCGCGAAACCGATTTGCTGAACCCCACCAACACCGTGCAAAAAATCCATGCGCTGCTGCTGGCGGGGGGGAGTGCCTTCGGCCTCGAAGCCGCCACCGGCGTGGTCAAATTCCTGGAAGAACAACATATCGGGTTTGATGTCGGCGTGGCACGGGTGCCGATTGTTCCGGCGGCCATTCTGTTTGATTTGCTGGTGGGTGATGCCACCATCCGGCCCACGGCGGAAAGCGGTTACAAAGCCTGTCTGGCAGCCACAACCTCTGTGGCCGAAGGTTCGGTTGGAGCCGCCGCCGGGGCCACCGTCGGAAAAATGTGTGGATTTAAGCAGGCCATGAAAGGCGGTCTGGGGACCGCCGGGCTTCAGGCCGCAGACGGATTGCGGGTTACCGCCCTGATTGCCGTCAATGCGTTTGGTGATATTCATGACCCGCGTACCGGAACCATTCTGGCCGGAGCCCGCACGGTTGACGGAAAGGATTTTGCCGACCCGGTGGCGCAAATGAGGGAAGGGAAAATCGTCAGCCCGTTTGGTGCGCGTCCGGGTACGAACACGACGATTGGGGTGGTTGCCACCAATGCGCCGCTCACCAAAACCGAACTGCTCAAGGTGGCTCAAATGGCCCATGATGGGCTGGCCCGGTCCATCCGCCCGGTTCATACTCCGTTTGACGGTGACACCCTGTTTGCGGTTTCGGTCCCGGAAAAACGGGATGGCAAGTTGCTGCCGGTGGACGTTGGGCGGATCGGCATGCTGGCTGCCGAAGTGGTGGCCGATGCCGTCTTGCACGGAGTTCTGGCTGCCAAGGGATTGCCCGGTCTGCCCAGTGCCAGCGAGTTTCAGGCAGAACGGACCAGGAAGAAGGACTGAGGACTGAGGACTGAGGACTGAGGACTGAGTGGGTTTCACAAGGTCCAGGTGAAAAATGAAGGTTCAGTGATTTATGACAGGACCAGGAAAGAACAGGGAAAGCGTGAAGGTGATGAACTGTTTGAAACGTCACCAGGAAGGAAAAAATCCGGCTTGGTTCAGGCTTTCGGGCTGGATTTTGGGATTGGTGCTGCTCTGGCCTTTGGTGGTTTCAGCCGGAGCCAGCCTGGAGGACTACAAAAAACGGGTGGGAGAGGCTGCGACTATTACGGAACGATTGGTTCGGGACGCACGCCAGACCGGTAAACCGCAAATCTGGTTGCCCACCCTCCACGTCAAACCGGAAGACGCCTCAGCCCTGCGCAACCTGTTGCCCCAGGCTGAAACGGTTGACTACCAGGGACAAATCATGGCAGTCGGAAATCACCGGGTGTATACCCTGCTTTCCGAGCAGGAAAAATCCACCAGTTGGGGAGAATCGCTCCAGTCTCTGGAAACGCTCAATGATGAAATTCAGACGTTGCGCCACTACCTGAACGAAACGGGAAAACCTTTGTCCATGCAGGGAACCGAGGGCCGGGGCAGAATTGAGGAAATTCTCAAGCGCGACGCCTTCACCTTGAAAAAGGATGATTCCTGGCGGGAAAAATTATGGAAAGAGTTGATTGACTGGCTGGGCAAAAACCTGGGCAAATACTGGCCCAAACTTGGTGTCGGCACGAGTGGATATGCCGAAGGTTTGAAACTGGTTCTGTGGGTGGTTTTCGGAATTGCGTTGGTCTGGTTTGCCCGGTTGTTGTTTCTGCGCTTCAAAAACCGGGCCAAAATCGAGCAAAAAACCGGTCCCAAAACCATTTTGGGTGAGGATGTTGAGGAAATCAAAAGCGCTGACGAACTGCTGTCTGATGGTCTGGAATGTGCCCGTAAAGGCGAATTCCGGCAGGCCATTCGCAAGGTCTATATTGCGTTGCTATTTGAAATGGACCAGCGGGAAGTGATTCGTATCGAGCCGGGGCTGACCAACCGCGAATATCTCAATGCTGTCCGGCGACAAACCCGCCTCTATCCGCCCATGAGCGACATGACCAACCGGTTTGATGAAGTTTGGTACGGACAAATGACCAGCAGCCAGGATGATTACCAGCAGTTTCTGGTCAAATACCGGGAAGCTCTGGGCGCGTTGCCCGGCAGTGCCAAATAGTTCAGAGTTCCGTGTTTACGCGGCAGTTTGGAGTTCCGCCTTCAGGCGGCGGTTTTTTGAAATTATCTGAATCTACAAAAAAGGCAGCCTAAAGGCTGTACGCTAAACCACAGCCTAAAGGCTGTACTCCAAACTGCCGCCTGAAGGCGGAACTCCAAACTGCCGCGTAAACGCGGAACTCTGAACTGAGAACGTATGGATCCCCTCTGGCAACTCGTCCACAATCCTGCCGTTCAAAAAATTTTGAGCGTGCTGGCCATTTTGTGGCTGGTCAGTGAATGGGTGATTCGGCTGGTGATGTTGATTGTGGTGCCGTTCCGCCGGACTCCCGAAGCCACTCGGAGCTGGCTCCTTTTTATTTTTTTTCAACCCTGGCTGGGATTATTGCTGTATAACCTGATTGGCCGCCCGCATTTGCCCCGCTGGCGGGTGCGCAAGCTGGCGTTGTTGCCCATGGCCTTGGATGGGGTCAATCTGCAACTGCAACGGCTGCCCAATGTCTTTCAACCGGAACTGCCCCCAAATGTGGCTCCGGCTGCCCGCCTGGCGCTGGGTTTGGGCTACATGCCGATTTTGGGGGGCAATCGGGTCGAGGTGCTGACGGCTTACAACCACACCATTGAACGCTTGGTGGCTGACATTGGTGAGGCAACCCAAAACGTCCACCTGATTTTTTACATTTTTGCCAATGACCGGACGGGCCGCAAAGTCATGGATGCCCTGGAACGGGCGGTCAAACGGGGAGTTGAATGCCGGGTCATGCTGGATGCACTTGGTTCCAACCGGTTTTTGGAACCGGTTTTGGAGCACTTGCAGCAGATTGGCGTGGAGGTCCGCCAAACCCTGCCCATCAAATGGTTTCAACGCGGCGCGGCGCGGGTGGACCTGCGCAATCACCGCAAGATTGCCGTCATTGACGGCAAAGTTGGCTACACCGGTTCGCAAAACATAGTCAAGGCGACCTTTATCAAAGGCTTGGTGTACGAGGATTTGATGGTGCGCGTGGAAGGTCCGATTGCGCTGGAGCTTCAAGCCGCTTTTGTTTCCGATTGGTTTTTGGAAACCGGAAAAATGCTCACCGACAGTCGGATTTTTCCCACCCCCACAGTCAAAGGGGACATCATTGCTCAGGGACTGCTCAGTGGGCCGGGGTTTCCGGCTCCGAATTTTCAGCGGATGACGGTGGCGCTCATGCATGGGGCACGGACCCGCGTTGTCATCACCACCCCGTACTTTGTTCCTGACGAAGCCGTCTTACAGGCGATGGAAACCGCTGTTTTACGCGGAGTTGAGGTTCATCTGGTGGTGGCCAAAAGCGTGGACCAGATATTGGTGCGGCTGGCCCAGCGTTCCTATTACCAGGGCCTGCTCGAAGCCGGAGTCCATATCCATCTCTATCGGAAAAAGTTTTTACACGCCAAGCACCTGACCATTGACCAGGACATTGCTCTGGTTGGGTCAAGCAATATGGACATCCGGTCCTTCTTGCTCAATTCCGAGTTCAGCCTGCTGTTTTACGGCCCGGAGGTTCCCACTCTCATCCGGCTGGAACAGGAACGGTATTATGCCGATTGTGAAACGCTCCTTCTGGAAGACTGGCAACGGCGTTCCTTGCGGGAAAAAATTGTGGAAAATCTGGCCCGGTTGGTGAACCCCCTGTTGTGAAAGTCTTGAGAGGGGGCTGGGAAATGACACAAATGTGGCGCGATTTGTTTCATCGCGCTCGGAAAGAACTTTTTGATTTTCCAAATTGAGTGAAAGAGAAAAGCCAAAGCGCGATGAGACAAATCGCACTGCAATTCCCCAATACACTCTTACCGGGGCAATTCCCGGCTTCCTTTCAGACTGTCGAAATAGTGAGCTAATGACAGAATCGGATGGTAGACCACCATGCGGGGGCCGGAGTAGCGCATAACCTCCTTGATTTTATCCCTCATTTTGGCGTTATAGCAGTGAATGGTGCATTTGGCGCAGGAAGGTTTGTCATCTCCAAACGGGCACCGGACAATCCGGTAAGCGGCATAATTGAGCAGTTCCTGACAACTATCGCACAATTCATCCCCAAAGAGATGTTTGTCATGGCAGTAAATGCGAATCATGGCTTCGACGGTTTGATGTTCACGGCTTAAACGTCCCATAGCTGGCGGTCTCAACTTTCGCTGAAGGTGATGCTTCAAGCTGGTGCAATTATCGTGCCGCTCAGGGAAAAGCTGTATTTTGGTTGCAAAGTTGGGAAAGATTGGGAAAATTTTCGCTGTCACCTGGGGAGTGGTGATTTTCCCGCAGCTTTCCCCACCTGCTCAGTCCTCAGTCCTGAAAAAAGTCCTCAGTCTTTTTTAGGCTGTTTGATGATGGCTCCCTGTTTCATGACGAACACGACGTTTTCCATTACGGTGATGTCTTTCAACGGGTCGCCTTCAACGGCAATCAGGTCGGCTGTTTTTCCGGCTTCGATGGTACCGATTTCGGCGGAAAGTCCCAGCAGTTCGGCTCCATTGACGGTGGCGGTCTGGAGGGCCTCCAGCGGGGTCATGCCACCACGAACCAGAGCGCTGAACTCCTTTGGCGCGAATGCCGGGTCATCATCGTCACCAAAGGCGATTTTCAAGCGATGTTTAAGTGCCAAGGCAAAAGCTGGTTGCTGGTACTTGAGGATGGCTTTGCCTTTTTCAAGCATAATCGGGTCCTGATTGTAAGTCAGTCCGGCCTCGACGCCATGCTGAAACGTGTATAGGGTCGGAACCAGCCAGGTTCCCTGTTTGGCCATCAGAACCGCTCCTTCTTCGTCCAGCATGGTGCCGTGTTCGATGGAATCCACCCCGGCCCGGACGGCTGCTTTAATCCCTTCGGTGCCCTCGGCATGGGCCATGACTTTGCGCCGGGCGCGGTGGGCAATTTCCACGGCCTTGGCCATTTGCTCCTGACTGAGTTCCTGCACATTGAAATCACTCAAGGGGTCTGCCACGCCGCCGGTGGCCATCAGTTTGATCCAGTCGGTGCCATATTTCAGGTCACGCCGCACCACAATGGCGACTTCATCCACCGTGTCGGCAATATTGACCTGTTTTTTGAGCGCGAAATCCGGAGCCAGCGAATCCAAATCGCCATGACCTCCGGTGACGGAGACGAAACTGCCCGCGCAAACCAATCTCGGACCTTGAATCAAATTGCTTTTGACACTGTCACGGAGGGCAAACTGGCCATATAGGGCGTCGGTTTCACCGGCATCCCGCAAGGTGGTGAAGCCCTTTTCCAGATAAACCTGCAAATTCCGCCAACCCCACAGTGCAGCTTGTGGTGAGGACATCCGCAGGAAGGAAGCCGATGATTGGTCGTTCCAGTTAAGCAACAGATGGACATGACAATCTATCAGGCCCGGTAGAATGGTCTTATTGGAAAGGTCCAAGACCGGAACCCCAGCCGGAGCGGTGGGGCCCAGGCTGGTGATTTTGCCCTGTTCGACCAGGATATAGACATTAGTGGCAACCTGCCCGGTGCGGACATCCAGCACTTTGCCGGCTTTGACCGCCAGCGGACCGGAAGGTTTGGCCGGGGCCGGGGTTTGCGCCTGAAGCGGCCAGACAACGGACAGACTGAAGAGCAGGACAAGAACAAAGATGATGGTCGGTTTTTTCATAGGTATGCGTGGCAAAGGCTGGTTGTTCTGATTTTGGGGGAAGTGGGTGATTTGAGTCGAAGGGAAAATAAGCCTTGTCAAAGTCCACTGCAACCCGGCATGCTTGGTAAATTGTTTGTGCAGTTTCCCGCCTGCCGAAAAAACAGCCCCCTGAACGATTTTTCCCCGTGAGTTAAGTGGAGTCGCTATGGTTCGCCCCACACCATTGGCAAACGTGTGTTTGTGGTTTTGCTGTTGTTGGTTGTATGTTGCGTTAGGCTGGTTTGAGCCCGTTGCTGCTGTTCAGACCCAGGATCAAATGACCGTTCCTGAGCGGGCCGGTTCTCCCGTTTCGAAGCAAGTGCTGCAACCGGGAAACCCGCTGACCAACACGATCAAACTGAATGAACGCCAGGACTTTGCCGTTCAACTGGAAGCCGGTCGGTTTTGTGAAGTTGTGATTGACCCGGCACCGGGGCTGCGGCTGGCGGTGCAGACCCATGGACCGGATGGCAACCTCTTGTTTCTCGGCCATCGGGAAAAAGGGCGTCCCGGTGAATTGCCCTTGTGGGCGTATGCCGAGAAACCGGGCACCTTTCTCGTCACGGTGGAGCCTGACGAGGAGAACCCCCAGCCCGGTCAGTATGAAATCAAAATCGCGGTTTTACGAACCGGCTCGGAAGAGGATAAGAACCGGGCCTATGCTGGTCTCCTGTTTGAAAAGGCCGAAATTCTGCGCAAGAAAGAGCGCAAGGAGTCATCCCTGGAAGCGTTGGCCTTGTATGAGCAAGGCATTGCCTATTGGCAGGCCGCCCGCGAACCTTACTGGGAGGCTCGCCTGTGGAACCAGATTGGCATGCTTTCCAATCGGTTGGGTGACCTCAACAAAAGCAAGGAAGCCAACACCCGAATGCTGGAATTGGCCCGTCGGCAAAAGGACCCAATGCTGGAGTTTTCGGCCCTTGGCAATTTGGGTGTGATTTACCGCAATTTAGGTGAACTTCACAAAGCCGAGGAACTGTGCCGTCAATCCCTGACCGTGGTAGCTCAAACCAACAATCCGGCCTTTGAAGGAACCGCATTGAACAATCTGGCGAATCTGTATGTGCTGTATGGCGAACCAGTCAAGGCATTGGAAACCTTGTCGGGTAGTATCCCAGCCCACCGCCGGGCCAAGGACAATGGGAAAGGGGAGGGGATTGCCCGAACCAGACTGGGGCAAATCTATTTGAGCCTGGGGGAAACCCAAAATGCCCTGGACCATTTGAATCAGGCGTTGGAATTGCTGCATGGGAAACTTGGTTCCGAAGCATTTGAAGCCCAGGCGGAAAGCGCCATCGGGTTTGTCTTTTTCACGTTGGGGGATGTGGAAAAGGCACAGGTTCAATTTGAACGGGCCCTGGCGTTGTATCGCCTGATTGGAAATCGCAGCAGTGAGGCCGTGCAGTTGGAAAATCTGGGGCAGGTGGCGGTACGAAACAAGGATATTAAAAAAGCCCTGGACCTGTTTGAGCAGGCTTTGGCTATCCATGAAGCTGTCAAAGCTCCGCTCACCCTCGGAGAATGTCAGCTTAAAGTCGGTGGCGTGTACGAACTGCTGGGTGAATATGCCAAAGCCCTCGAACTATACCGAAAAGCACTGGGAATCTTTACTGCAATCCAAGTTCGGACTTCCGAAGCCAATGCCCTCTATCATCTTGGAAGAGGATTGCGGCTGACCGGAAACCTGGCTGCGGCCCGTGAAGCCCTGACTCCTGCCTGGGAAATCCGGCACAAGGCCCTGGCCAAAGAGGATGAGGCGGATGTGCTGTTTGAACTGGCCCAACTTGAATCCACAGGCGGAAACCTGCATCTGGCGGCGGAAAGGATTTCGGCTGCGCTGGACCTGATTGAATTTATTCGTTCCCACGTAACCAGTCAGGATTTACGGGTGTCGTATTTTGCCAAAGTCCGCAGCTTTTATGATTTCTATCTGGAAACGCTCATGCAGTTGCACCGTTTGGAACCCCAGGCCGGGCACCACTTGACTGCCTTGCAGGTGGCGGAACGCAGCCGGGCGCGGACCCTGCTCGAAATGTTGAATGAAAGCCGGGTAGACCTGCGCAATGGAGCCGACCCGGAAATACTCAAGCAGGAACGGGCCATCCGGCAGCGTCTGGCAGCCAAAGGGGAGTATCTGACCAAACTCCTGGCCGAAGGCCGACAGGGGGAGGAACTCACCCTCACCCGGAAAGAATTTGACAGCCTCACCGACCAGTTCAAAGAAATTCAAACCCTGATTCGGCTGAACAGTCCCGGATATGCCAGCCTGACCCAGCCGGTTCCTTTAACGGTCAAAGCCATTCAATCCGATATTGTCGGGCCGGAAACAGTCCTGGTGGAATATGTTTTGGGGGCCAGACACAGCTATGCCTGGGTGGTCTCAGGTTCGGAGGTGACCACTTGCGAGTTGCCCAGCCGGGAAACCATCGAAACCGCAGTGCGCAATCTGTATCAAACCTTGAGCGCAAAACCGGCAGGAGCAGAAGCCGGGGCGACCTACCGGGAAGCTTCCCGTGCCCTGAGCCGGATGATTCTGGCACCACTGGCAGACCAAATTCAGGGAAAGCGGCTTTTGATTGTTCCGGATGGAGCTTTGCAATACATCCCGTTCTCCGTCCTGGCCAGTCCTTTGCCAAAAGGGCAGTCTTCCACGGGCAAAACCGGAGAACCATTTGTACCCCTGGTGGCCGAATATGAGATTGACACCTTGCCTTCAGCCTCTTCCCTGGATGTTTTGCGCAAGGAAATTGCCACCCGAACTCCGCCGGACAAAACCCTGGCACTTTTGGCTGACCCGGTTTTCTCCGCCGCTGACCCACGGGTCAAACGGGGAGGGAAGGCTGCCCCACTCGCCCCACCCGAACCCACACTGACCGAGCAAACCGCCGCCAATCGGAATCTGACCAAGGTACGTCCGGCTTTGCCAAGTGGGAAAGGCGACCCGGAACGGTTTGAAATTCCCCGGCTTTACTTCACCCGCAAGGAAGCATCCACCATTGCCGCCCTGGTGCCGCAGGATTCCATGCAGCAGGCTTTGGACTTTGCCGCCACCCGCGAAGCCTTGTTCAATCCTGAACTGGGACGGTATCGCATGCTCCATATCGCCACCCACGGGTTTGTCAATGCCGAACGCCCGGAGTTGTCCGGTTTGATTTTTTCCCTGGTCAATGAGCAGGGCACACCCAAGGACGGCTTTTTGCTCTCGACCGACCTCTATAACCTCAACTTGCGGGCTGAACTGGTGGTTTTGTCGGCCTGTGAAACCGGGCTGGGGAAGGATATCAAAGGCGAAGGGCTGGTTGGCATGACCCGTGGTTTTATGTATGCCGGGGCCCAGCGCGTGGTTGTCAGTTTGTGGAGTGTCAGTGACCGGGCGACGGCAGAATTGATGGGGCTTTTCTACAAGGGAATGTTCAAAGACAACCTCCGCCCGATTGCGGCCCTGCGGCAGGCTCAGGTGCAATTGGCAAAATCCAGGGAATGGTCCCATCCCTATTATTGGGCCGGGTTTCAGATGCAGGGGGAATGGCGGTGAACCTTTGAGTCCAGGGGGCCTGGGGAGTCTGGGGAGTCCAGGGGGTCTGGGGAGTCTAGGGAGTCTAGGGAAGCACAAGACAGTCTTGTCACCTTGTCAGGTCTTGACTCCCAAGGCTCTCAAGACTCCCAAGACTCCCCAGACTTCTAAAACGTCTCCTGCCGTTGCGGCCCGCTGTTGCGCGGGTTGCGAAATTCGACGTATTCAGGGAATTGCAACAGGAACTGGAGCGAGATTTCAGGTGGGGTTTGGGCCAGGACCTCCCGTCCGCGTTCGGAAATGCAAAACCGGTCACGTCCGGCGCTGTCCAGCAGGCGGGCTTTGCCAAGGTGAATCCGCACCCAGCGGACTTCGTATTCAAATCGGTGCTGGACTCCGGTAGGGAGCATTTCCGCCAACTCGGCTTCAGTCAAGGCAAAGGTGGTAGCCAGTTGGCTGGTCATTTCTTCAATGGTGTGCTCGTTGCCATCCTCGACAATCTGCAAAAACGGCAGCAGCAAGACTTGAAAATCAGGAATTGCCATGGGAAAGGGCCTCCGGCAAATTCAGTTTGGCAGGTTTGTATTTCCCGTTTTCAGCTATCAGCAGCGTCATGGGGCAGTCGGCATCGTGTTCAAAAATGTTGACCCAGTTTTCCTGGGCTGCCCTTGGGATCCATTGTTTTTTGTTTTCCACCAGTTCGACCGGATACAGATCATACCCCATCACCCAGGCAAAAGGCAGGTGATTTGTGGTGGGAATGACATCGGCCCAGAAAAAAGCGGTTTGGCCATCCGACCGGATGCTGACGCACTGGGTAAAATCGTTATGCCCACGAATTGGAATCACGGTCACGCCAGGGCTGACTTCCTCAGTTCCCTGGGTAAATTCCAACTGCCCGCTTTCCAGCAAAGGCTCCCAGTTTTCCGCCATGTAGCTCGCCCGGTCCCGTTCGTGGGGGGAGCAGGCATGTTCATATTCGGCCTGCTGCACCAGATAACGGGCCTGGGGGAAGGTTGCCGTGAGGGAACCGTCCTCCCGCCGGATGGTATTGCCTCCGGCATGGTCAAAATGGAGATGGGTGTTGATGACCAGGGTAATGTCTGAAACCTCCAGTCCAATTGCAGCCAACGATTGGGGAACCGTGGTTTCGTGGCGGATGCCATACATGTCCACCTGTTTGGCATTCCATTTGGTTCCGATTCCGGTGTCAATCAATATGGTTTCGTGGGGCGTGCGCACGAGCAGCGTATTGAGGCCCAGTCGAATCCGGTGCCGGTCGTCGGGAGGCATGACTTTTTCCCAGACGACTCTGGGAACGACCCCAAACATTGCCCCGCCATCCAGGTAAAACGTCCCGTCTGAAATCACATCAAGTTTGAAAGAGCCAAGGTTGTAGGACATGATATTTTAGTTGCTGTTGGCAGTCATTCCACCTTCAGTTGGTAACTTTTGAATTGGCCTGTTTCTATCGAATATGGTTCATTGAGATGGTGGAAGCCTATCAATTGCGCCGGATTTTGTCATGCTGCCCATTAGGGGGTGAGATTCGGAAAGTGCTGTTTTATTTTTCACCGCAGAGGCGCAGAGGAGGCGCAGAGGCTGCGCAGAGAAAAACAAAGAAATACTCTGCGAAAACTCTGCGAAAACTCTGCGTCTCTGCGGTGAAAAGAAAGCCATTAGACAAGGCCCTGAAATATTTACAGGGCCAAATTTGCCGGAGCAAAGCTTTTGGAAAGGGTTCCAGACACAAAACTGATTTATGAAAGAATTTCCACTTTGGCACGCCGTTGACCCGTTACAGCGGCTTCAGGAACTGCTCAGTCACGACCCGGTGGTGAAGGAAATCCCCCTCCGGCGGGATGTACGTCTGTTGGGTCGCCTGCTGGGCGAGGTCATCCGCGAACAGGCCGGACCGGCGCTGTTTGAAAAGGTGGAACAGTTGCGCCAACTGGCCATCCAGCATCGGGAACAATTGGCGGCGGAAAACAGCTCCGAAGCGGAAAAAACCGTGATGGCCCAGTTTGAACAGGCGGTGGCGGATGTTTCCGTGGCGGAAAGTTACGGCTTGGCCAAAGCCTTTGCCATCTATTTTGAATTGACCAATCTGGCTGAAACCAACCACCGCAACCGCCGCCGCCGGGCAGCGCAACTGAATCCGGAAAGACCGGCGGAACCGGGCACCTTTCGGGGAACCTTGGAACGGCTGCACCAGCATGGGTTTACGGTGGGCGAAGTCCTCGAAAAACTGCGACAGGTTTGTGTCATTCCGGTTTTTACCGCCCATCCCACCGAAGTGGCCCGCCGCACCGTGCTCTTCAAACGGAGCCGGATTCTGGAACAACTGAGTGGTTTTAATCATCTCCCGGCCACGGTCACCGAAGCCTTCCATCGGGAAACCCGCATCCTGGGCGACATCACGGCGCTCTGGCAGACGGATGAAATCCACCGCCGCAACCCCACGGTGGGCGATGAAATCAAGATGGGGCTGGACTATTTCTCAGATTGTCTGATTGAAACGGTTCCGGTTGTGTATGAGGAATTGCAACGGGCGTTTGAAGCCGTTTTCCGGCAACCGCTCCCGCTCGACAGCCTGCCGCCGCTGGTCCGGTTCGGTTCCTGGATTGGCGGCGACCGGGACGGCAATCCGTTTGTGACTGCGACCTGGACTGCTGCGGCCCTCCGCATGGCACGCCAAACCGTCATCGCCCACTATCGGGAGAGTTTGGCCGCCCTCTTGAAACAACTGAGTCCTTCGGTGCGGCAAATACCGGTTTCACCTGCGCTGGAAACCGCGCTTCACCGCTATACTGAACTATTGCCGATGGTTCCGGCCAGCCATCCGACCCGTGCCGAACCGGAACACTATCGTTGTTTTCTGGATTTTGTAGCCTACCGGCTGACGGTGTCCGAGGAACCGAACGGCCACCCGGACGCCTACCGGAACGCCGCCGAATTTGAAACCGACCTGCGGCTTGTCCGCGCCAGTCTGGCCGAAAACCGGGGGGAGCGGTTGGCCCGGCTGGAGCTTGACCCGTTGCTGGTTCAGGTGCGGACCTTCGGGTTTCATTTGACCACGCTCGACATCCGCCAGCATGCCGGAATCCATGCCCAGGCCGTGCGTGATTTGACCTACCGGGCCGAAGAAAAACACCTCAGTCCTCAGTCCTCAGTCCTCAGTCCTCCTCCTTTTGTGGTTCCGGCTGATTTGACCCGCGAAACCCTGGAAACCGTCCGCACCGTGGCCCATTTGAAAAAGACGTTTCCGGCGGAATCCATTGAGCGCTATGTCATCAGCGGCGCGGAATCAGCCGAGGATGTCTGGCATTGCCTGTACCTGTGCAATCTGGGTAATCTTCCTCTCACCGGCGACCTGCCCCCCGGAGAACGGGCCATCATGCCGGTTCCGCTGTTTGAATCCATCCAGGATTTGCGCCGCAGTCCGGCTGTGTGTCGGGAACTCTGGACCGACCCGGCTTATCAAAAACATCTGGCTGCCTGGGGCCGCCACCAGGAAATCATGCTCGGCTATTCGGATTCAAACAAGGATGGCGGCATGCTGACCAGCGCCTGGGAAATCTATAAAGCCCACCGTGACCTCCACTGCGTGGCTGAAGCCTGTCACATCACCCTCCGGCTGTTTCATGGCCGGGGCGGAACCGTTGGCCGGGGCGGCGGGCCGACCCACCGGGCGATTGTGGCCCAACCCGTCGGAGCCTTTTCCGGCCAGCTCAAAATCACCGAACAGGGCGAAGTGCTCAACTGGAAATACTCCAACCCGATTCTGGCCGAACGCAACCTGGAATTGATGATTGCCGCCAGCCTGGAAGCCCTCACACACACCGGCACGCCCGCCCAACCACCGACTGCCGAAATCGAAGCCGCCATGGAATCAATGGCCGCCGTGGCTTTTTCCCTGTATCGCACCCAGATTGTGGAAAACCCTGAGATTGTGACCTATTTCGAAGAAGCCACACCGGTGCGCGAACTGCCGCTGGCGCGGATTGGCTCCCGTCCGGCCCGCCGGAGCGGGCAACGGGGACTGCAACATCTGCGGGCCATTCCCTGGGTGTTTGGCTGGATGCAAAGCCGCCACCTCCTGCCCGGCTGGTTTGGTGTCGGAACGGCACTTGAAACATTTAGCCAGCAAGGGGCGGACCATCCGGCCCTGCTGAAACGGATGTTGGGCGAGTTTCCCCTGTTTCTCGACATCATCCGCAACGTGGAAATGAGCCTGGGAAAAGCTGATTTGACAATTGCCCGCCGCTATTCCGAACTGGTTGCCGACCATGAACTGCGGGAACGGGTATTTTCGCTCATCGAAGCCGAGTTTGTCCGGACCCGGCGGATGGTTCTGGAGGTCACCGGCCAAACCCGGTTACTTGAAAAAAATCCGGTGCTGGCCCGCTCCATCGAATTGCGTAACCCTTATGTGGACCCGCTCAGTTTTATTCAAATCGAACTGCTCAAGCGCAAACGGCGTGGCGAAGAGAGCGAGGAACTTAACTATGCTTTGGCCGCCACCATCAACGGGATTGCCGCCGGACTGCGCAACACGGGATGAAACAAACAGGACTGAGGACCCACCCAAAGGACTGAGGACTGAGGACTGAGGACTGAGTTTCAAAACAGGCAACGGCAAAGTCATTTTCCGGATTTCATTCAGGGTTTGGCTCAGTCCTCAGTCCTCAGTCCTCAGTCCTCAGTCCTGGGTTTTGTCCTCAATCCTTTGGCCCGGAATTACTTACGTTCCCCGGTCAGGTTGGCCCATTCACCCGACTGAATAAACGCGGCCCAATAGTATGGATGCCTCCGTTTTGCGTTTTTGAGCATGCCAAGTTGGGCATTGCGGAGCGCGTCGCTCCGACCTTCACCCGCTTTCAATCGATGATAATAGTTCACCATCAGTTCCCGGGTGGCGTGGTCCGATACTGACCACAGGCTTATCAACTGGGCTTCGCTGCCCGCCAGCACCAAGGCCCGCCGCAACCCATAGACGCCTTCACCGGTTCTTGCTTCACCCAGGCCGGTTTCACAGGCGGAAAGCGTCACCAGTTTGGTGCCCCACAGGTCAAGTTGGGCGAGTTCCAGGGCGGTCAGCGTACCTTTATCCGCTTCCGAACGGCTCTCGTTGGCTCCGGCAAAAAAGAGCCATGCCCGCAGCAGCGGGTTTTCCACTTTCAGTTTTTCCGCGTTGGGTTTGGCGTCGTCGCGGACCAAAGCCCGTTCTTCAGGTTGGATAAAAGGTGGCGGCGGAGCGTCCTCCAAAAAGAACCCGTGGGTGGCCAAATGGAGTAATTCTGGACGCTGTACGGCTTTGACTGCCTGCGTGGTGGCAGCCCTTTGCAGTTTGAGTTCGGCTTGAGGGAACAACCGTTTCAACGTCGTGCCTTCGATTTCGGTTTCTTGCAGGCGCACCAGCGGAGCATATTGTTGACCCACCAAAACCGGTCCTTCACCAGTGGAAAAATCCGGGTCGGCCAACACCAACGGTGGCTGGTGACTTTCAAATTTGACCGCTAACCGGAGCAAATCGCGCCCGCTGGTCAAATAGGTGAGACGATAATTTTCATTGAGGTACTTCTTTTTTTCATTCAGCAACGCGGCAAAGGGAATCAGGCTGAGTTCTCCGTCCGGTGAAATCAGGAGGTGGGTCGCCTTTCCAAGCAGTGGGCGAATCGGCACAAACAGCAAGCGATGCAGTGCCTGGGAGGTTGGCTGTACCTCCGCTGCAAAACCGGCTTGGGGGGTACGCAAGACTTGGCGGAATCGTGCCACAGCTTGGTCAATCACTTCTGCCGGTCCCAAATCGGCAAACTGTAACAAAAAGTCTTGGGAGTCTTGGGGGGCTTGGGGGTCTTGGGAGTCAACAGAAGGTTTTGAGTTCCGGGTTTTGGTTTTTTGGTTTTTTGGACTCGCAAGACTCCCAGGACCCCCAGGACTCCCAAGACTTCTTAAAACATAGGCCACATAGCGCGGTGCGCCAAAAGAATCGGTCTTGGCGTCATAGGGCCGGTACACCGCATATTCCACCAGGGCAGTTCCGGCAGGAAGCTCTTTTTGTATGGCTTCCAGGGTGATGGGAACGGTTTGGGCCTGAAATTCGCGGCTGTGCTGGCTGATTTCGGCTTCCAGCTTTTCCTTTTGTTCTTCAAGTTCCCGCAAGGTGGCCTGATAATCCTCCGGTTTCTGCCGTCCCAACCCACGCAGGGTCAGGGTCGAAATTCGGGTGACCAGTCTGGCATAGGAATCCAGCAGTTTTTGTGTCTCTGGGGTCTGTTGTCGGCGCAGGGTTTCAAGCGAAGTGGACAGGGCGTCCAGAGCCCGTCCTTTGCGCCGCAGGAGCACCGTCAGGGCTGCCTGGCGGGCGGTCAGGTTGTTTGGGGCGCTTAACACACTGAGCGAAAGGGTCTGGTCGGTATTTCTGGCAGTTTGGTTCAGATAGAGCAATTTTTGCCGCTCTGAGCCGGAAATGAGGTTGCGTTGCAAATCCCGTTCGCTGACCTCGTTGGCACGGGCCAGCCAATCCACTGCCTGGGTCATTTCCCCCTTGGCTTGACTGAGCAGAGCCAAATTAACCAGGCTTTCGGCCACGGCTGGATGGCCCGTTCCCAGAGCTTTCTCACGGATGGCCAAAGCCCGTTTGAAAAGCGGTTCAGCGGTGGTGTAGTCACCTTGGGCCCTGGCAAAGCGGGCCAGATTGGTGAGGCCGGTGGCAATGGTGGTATGGTCCGGCCCCAGAACTTTGAGATTGATGTCCAGGGACCGTTGCTGCAAGGCTTCGGCCTGTTTCAGGTCGCCCTGACCGGAACGAATCAAAGCCAGATTGGAAAGGGATTGTGCGACTTCCGGATGATGTACCCCCAGCACTTTTTCCCGGATGGCCAGGGAACGACGGGCCAATGGTTCGGCTTTCGCAAAATCACCCTGTGCCCGGTACATGGTCGCCAAACCGTTCAACGTGACAGCCACATCCGGATGCTCCGGACCATACAGTTTTTCGGTAATGGCCAGGGAACGTTGGAAAAGCGGCTCGGCTTTTTGATAGTCGCCCTTGAAATAATAAAGAAAAGCCCAATTGCTAAGGCCAATGGCGACATCCTGGTGGTTGAGTCCCAGGGTCTTTTCCTGGATGGCCAGACTGCGTTCGTAAAAAGATTCGGCCTTGTCATAATCCCCTTTGGTCCGATAGAGCACCGCCAGACTATTGAGAATGCTGCCAACCCAAGGGTGTTCCCGGCCTAAAACTTTTTCATTGATGCTCAACGCCCGCCGATACAACCGTTCAGCCTGCAGGCTGTCTCCCTTGGCCTGAAAGAGGACTGCCAGATTGTTCAAAACATTGGCCAATTCCGGGTTGTCCGGTCCAAGCGTTCGTTCGAGGATGGGACCGGCTCGGAGGTATAACGGCTCGGCTTTGGAAAAATCCCCTTTGAGGCGATAGACTTCCGCCAGATTGCCCAGGCTGACCCCCAGCAGCGGGTGATTCAACCCCAGGAATTTCTCACTTTTTTCCACGGCCTGAAGCGCCAACGGAAGGGCTGCTTCAAATTTACCGCCCCGTAGGAGCTGGCTGGTTTGGGAATGCAGGTGTTCAACCTCCATTTGGGCCAGGTCCTCGGCAGTAGCCGTTCGAATTGGATCCGGCTGGATTTCATAGAATCCTGAAGGTGCATTTTTCTCCTTTGGCTCGATTTCCAGGGTAAAGATACCGTCTGTTTGGCTGATAAAGGTCAACAACACACCTTCTTCGGTCTCATTTGAGCGGGACGCCTCCTGGAGAATGGTCCCATCCGGTCCTAACAGCCGAACCACCACATCACAGTCTTTCTGCACCAGCACTGTTCGCAACAAACGGTTGGCTTTCAGCGGAAGCGGATAGGTATGTTTTTCTCCACCCTTGATTTCCCGCCTGAGCGGAGCCTGAAAATCGTAGGGTGATTGAATGCCTGGCACCACTGGTTTTTGGGCATTGTGAGGAATGCCAACTGATGCCAACAGGCTCAGGCAATAAATTCCGCAAACAAGCAAAGGCGGATGCACCATACCAAAATAATTCCTTCAAAAAAGATGAACTCCTGCCGTTGTATCACAGCAGGAGTTCCATTTGGCAGGTACAGGTTCAGAGTTCCGCCTTCAGGCGGCTGTTTGGAGTTCCGCGTTTACGCGGCTGGATTTGTTTTTTTCTTCAGGAGAGTCAACCTGAAGGTTGCCTTCCAACCGCCGCCTGAAGGCGGAACTCTAAACCGCCGCCTGAAGGCGGAACTCTGAACCTAATTTACTTCAAGGTGCCCACAAAGATGTCCTCACTGCCCAGTCGGGTGTCGGTCCAGACCGCAATCCAGCCCTCTTTCCCCCGGCTGGCAAGCCCGGTGCGTTCTCCCAGATTGACAATTCCAATCCGGTTCGGGTTGGAACGGGAAGTGTTGGACGCCTGCTCGC
>JAIBAN010000031.1 GCA_019695185.1 Blastocatellia bacterium
ATGGAAAAACGGAATCCGCTGTATTCGGTGTGAAATCCGCCGACCAGTTCCGATTCGGCTTCAGGCAGGTCAAACGGCGCCCGGTTGGTTTCGGCCACAGCCGCAAAAAGGTACATCACAAACGCTGGTAACTGGAACAAAATCAGCCAGATGTTCAAATCCCGCTGGGCCTCCACCACGCCCTGGAGCGAAAGCGTCCGGGTGAACATGAGGACGCCGATGATGGACAACCCCATGGCTGCTTCATAGCTCACCATTTGGGCAGCGGAACGGAGCGCTCCCAGCATGGAATATTTGCTCCCGGAAGCCCAGCCCCCCAGAATCAGGCCCAATACCCCCACCGAAGAAACTGACAAAACCAACAGCAACCCGATATTGACATTGGTAATGCTGGCCCACAGCGGTCCGTAGGGCAGCAGGGCCAGCACGGTCAGTGCCGCCGCCATGCTGATGATGGGAGCAACGGTAAAAACATCCTTGTCGGCTTCGGCGGGAATGATGTCTTCCTTGAGCAACAGTTTGATGCCGTCTGCCAAGGGTTGCAGCAATCCCATCGGCCCAACCCGGTTGGGTCCCACCCGAACCTGAATCCAGGCACTGATTTTGCGCTCGGCCAGCGTCAGATAGGCCACCACCGTGAGCACGACACCCAGCAGCACGGCCAGTTGAACCAACGGCCAGACGGCCAAATCAATCAGGGTGCCTGAAAGATAGCGGGCCAGCAACTGCGTCAGCCATTCCGGTGCCAACCCCGCCCCAGTTACATTCCATGAAAGAAAATCATTCATCGTTTTGAGGTGAATTCTTTCCTCACCACTGAACCCATGGTGAAAAAATGTTCATAAATTCCGGCAATCGTTATGCTTATCGGTCAATTTCACCGAGCACAATATCCAATGAACCGATGATGGCCACGACATCCGCCACCAAAGACCCCACCGCCATTTTTTTGAGCGACTGCAAGTTGACAAAACACGCCGGGCGCATTCGCAACCGAACCGGCTTGGTCGTGCCGTCGGAGACCAAAAACAATCCTAATTCGCCTTTCGGGCTTTCCACCGAGTGATAAATTTCACCGGCTGGCGGTTTGATGACCTTGGCGACTTTGGCCATGACCGGCCCGTCAGGTAATTTTTCAAGCGCCTGAATGATAATCCGGCGGCTTTGGCGCATTTCCTCCATCCGGACCAGATAGCGGTCAAACGTGTCGCCGCTGTCACCCAGGGGAATATCAAACTTCAGATCGGCATAGCATTCATAGGGATGGGCTTTCCGCACATCAAAATCAACTCCGGAAGCCCTGAGCGGAGGTCCGGTCAACCCCAGGTCAATCGCATCCGCTCCGGAAATGATACCGACACCGACAGTCCGGCTGAGCCAGATGCGGTTTTCATTGAGCATGGTTTCATATTCTTCCAGCCGTTTGGGGAAAATGTCCATCAGCGCCATCACCGCGCTTTTGAATTCCGGATACGCATCGTAACTCATGCCGCCAATGCGGAAGGCGTGACAGGTCAGGCGGGCTCCAAAAAAATCCTCGAAAATTTTCAAAATCTCTTCCCGCTCCCGAAACGACCACAGAAAAACCGTAAACGCCCCAATATCAAGCGCATGAGTCGCCAGCCAGAGCAAATGGCTCGACAGCCGGTTGAGTTCCGTCAGAATCACCCGCAGGTATTGGGCACGGGGTGGAATTTCCAGGTTCATGGCCTTTTCGACCGTCTCCACATAGAGCAGCCCATTGGAAACAGCGGCAATGTAATCAAGCCGGTCAAAATACGGCGGAATCATGGGATAGAGCCGGTTTTCAAAGATTTTCTCCGCCCCTCGATGCAAATACCCCATATCACAATCGAGGTCGGTCACAATCTCCCCGTCAAGTTTGAGCACCACTCGCAGCACGCCATGGGTACTGGGATGCTGCGGCCCCATGTTGAGCACCGTTTCACTGGCTTCGGTTTCGATTTCAGGACGTGATTGGATAAACGGACGGCTCATACAGTTTTGAGTTCCGCCTTCAGGCGGCAGTTTTGAGTTCCGCCTTCAGGCGGCAGTTTTGAGTTCCGCCTTCAGGCGGCTAACAAGACAAAGGATGATTTTCTTTTTCCTTTTTTTCTTGAAAAAGGCCGCCTAAAGGCGGAACTCAGAACCGCCGCGTAAACGCGGAACTCAGAACGAAACTATTCAAATTTACCGGTCAGGTCTGCACCATGCGGAATTTCGAGGATGTTCAAATGGTCGGTCACCCATTGATTATCTTCATATTCCAGTTTGTATTCCTTGCGCAATGGATGGCCGACCCAACCATCGGGCAGCAGAATCCGGCGCAAATCGGGATGGCCTTCAAAAGAAATCCCATACATGTCATAGACTTCGCGTTCCAGCCAATTGGCACTTCCCCACAGGTCGGTCACAGTCGGAACGGATTCGCCATCAGCCAAATCGGTTTTCACCCGCAGCCGCCGTGCTTCATCCACTGCATAAAGCTGGTAAATCACCTCGAACCCACGGTCAGGATAATGAACGGCGGTCAAATCGGTAATGAAATCAAAATCAGGGGTCGCCTCGTTTTTCAAAAAATGAAGTATCGCCCGCACGCCTGCCCGTGCGACCCGAACCACCTGCTGTTGGTTGATGAGGACGGCTTCCTTGATGACATCGGAAAATTTTTCCTTCAACCGGTCAATCAGAACGTCGCCGGTGATGGGAATGATGGCGGCGGCAGTATCTTTCTTGGGGGCGGGCTTGGGCTTCGGTTTTTCAACTTCAGCCGCTTTTTCCGGAGTTCCCGAACCAGCACCCGACTCTGCCTTTTCAGTCGCGGCGCGGGCTGCTTTGGCAGCTTCGGCCTTTGCCTTGGCGGCTGCGATTTTGGCTGCCTTTTCAGCGTCTTTGTCGCCTGCCGACGGGTCTGAGGCCGATGGTTGGGGGTCTGGCTTTGGTCCGTCGCTGACACCTGGCTCTGCCGGTCCGGCACCATCTACTGGCTTCTCAGCAGCGGCACGAGCAGCTTTGGCGGCTTCGGCTTTTGCCTTGGCGGCTGCGATTTTGGCCGCTTTTTCAGCCTCTTTATCGCCTGCCGGCAGGTCTGAGGTCGGTGGCTGGGGGTCTGGTTTTGGTTCGTCGCCCATAAAAATTTAGGTTTGGAATCGGGCCTTACGGCCTGGGGTTTTCGGGAAAAACGAACAGGAACGAGAGCGGAAATACACTCTGTAAACTGGAAACCTTACAAACTGCTGGGAAATGTGCTGCTACTGTACACAAAAATCACGACGGGGGCTAGTAAGGTGACAGGGTGACAAAGTGACAGGGTGACAGGGTGACGGGGTGACTCGTGCCCGTTCATATCCAGGTTTTCCTGAAATGGTATCAAATGAACGTATTCTATTATCGGAAAAAAGTCACCTCGTCACCCCGTCACCCGGTTACCTTGTCTTCCTTCGTGTGCCAATACGCCCACCAGATAAAAACAAACTGAAACGGTAACCGCAGCCAGAGGCCCCACATCGGCACATTTGTCCCGGCCCCGCCTGAAGTCAGGTGATATATATTGGCCGGATAGATGGCAATCAACAGTGCAATGACGCCCCAGGCGGCCCACCGCCGAAGTGATGGAATCAGCAAAGCAAGCCCCAGCACCACTTCAGCCACCCCGCTCAAAAAAACCAACTCCGCGTGCCAGGGCAAGTAAGGGGGCATGATTTTCAGGTAAAATTGCGGGTTCACAAAATGATTGATACCCGCCGCCGTATAAAACAACGCCATGACCCCCAAACTGATTCGTTTGAGCATCGCTTAACGCTTTCCCGGTTTCGGACTGACACAGGTTCCAGTCCCGGAATCCCGAAATGATTGACCGGCCACGGGGATGAACTCCCAACTGTAGCTTTGTGCATTCAAGGTCAGTTTCAAAATTCCCCACGAGCGGTCGTTACGAACTTCACTATTGGCAGCAATCTTTTTGAACTGATACAACTGCGCCCCGCCGGTTCCCACCACAAATTCCCTGATACCGCGCGGATTGGGCCGCCCGTCGGCGTCCTGCGGGGCAAACCGCTCATAATCATGGTCATGCCCGCACAGCACCACATCCGCATCAAACTCCATGAGCGTGCGCCAGATGTCCTGCATCAACAGACTGTTGCCGTGGGGTCCGGAACTGTACAAAGGGTGATGCCAATAGGCCAGAATATGCGGAACTTTGCGTTTTTGCAGGTCATCGCGCAGCCAGCGTTCCTGCGCGGAACCGATGCGGGCATCAATGTTGCTGTTGAGCGAAACGATATGCCAGTTTCCCATTTCAAAACTGTAATAACCTCGCCCGGCAGGTCCGGCCATCGGACCAAAGTAGCCGAAATAAGGCGCGGCACCGGCTGAATAGTAATCATGATTGCCCGGACTGGGCCGGGTATGGGTTTTGTGACGCCCCCAGGAAGGTTCGTAACACTGGGCAAACTCAATGGCCCGCCCGGTTCCATAAGCATTGTCGCCCAAAGTAAAAACAGCGCCCGGCCCGCCGTTCAGACTTTTCCAAACTGCGTCGAGTAAGAGCCCGGTCTGCTCGTCCCCTGGCGAGCGGCAATCGGCGATGTCCCCGGCCCCAAAAAAGACCGGAGCCTTCGGCGGAGCACTTGACTCAACTTTTGAAGATGCCCCAGTGAGAACCAAAAAGGTACAGACCACCAATAAAACAGACATCAGCGCCTGTTTTTGGGAAACTCGTTGCATCAAAGAATTCCTGTTTGTTGGATGTGGAAATTGTGGGAGTGGTGCAGGCTGCCCCCTGCTGCCCCATAAAACCACAAACGAATGCCGCACCGTCAAGCCAAAATGCACCGCCAATGGCTATTTATGATGTTTTCACAGTTTTTTTTCCAGATTCCGGAAAAACAGGGGCATCTTCGCCCAAACCCGCTGCATCACGGGCACGACCACCTTCAAATCAAGCACTTCAGCGACAAAGCGAAAAGATTTCCCAGGACCAGTGCCGGCTTGTTTGTGACGAAAACAAACCGGGAGAGCCGTGCGCTGCACCTGTGCAATCTTTTCGCGGTTTTTCCCTGGTGGCCAAGGAGCGCTATGAAAGTAACGACCAGATACCTGATAATTGCATTGATGATGGGGCTGGGATTGTGGCCAGCCGGAGCCGTGGCGGCGTCCCGCCATCGGGATGTCCCGCAACCGGGCGAAATGCTCCAGGTCAAGCTGCTGTCACCACTGGGCACCAAGGAAAATCGGGAAGGCGACCGGTTTACAGTCCAGGTGCTTGAACCCGCTCAGTTCCGCGATGCCTTTATTGAGGGACATGTCGTTCATATCAGTCGGAGCGGACGGATTTCCGGGCGGGCGGAAATGGAACTGGCCTTTGATGTGCTGACACATACGGTTGGTCCTGACCAGCCACTCGCTGCGCAAATTGAAGGAGTCTCCCGCCGGGATGCCGAGGTGGACCCCGAAGGACGGGTCCGCAGTGCCAGCAACCAACGTCGGGATGTCATCATTGCTGCCGGTGCAACCGGCATCGGAACCGCTGTCGGAGCTATCATCGGCGGCAGGAAAGGGGCGGCCATTGGTTCCGCCATTGGTGCAGCGGCGAGTGCCACCACCATCCTGGCCACCCGTGGTCCGGAACTTGATTTTCCCGCCGGAACCGAAATGACAATCCGCATTACAAGATAGGACTGAGGACTAAGGACTGAGGACTGAGCAATACAAGATAGGACTGAGGACTGAGCAGCTTTTCCAGCAATTGATTATGCCCTGAATCTTTGGATTGTTTTGGCTTCATATGTACATCATCCGAGTTTTGGGATTTTTACTCAGTCCTCAGCCCTCAGTCCTCAATCCTGATTGCATTCCCAGTTCTTAGTCCTCAGTCCTTGGAAATATTGCCCCCCACTCCCCCGTGGCGTATGCTTGAGCAATCCACCTCACATCTTTTCTGTCAGCTTGCTGCTTACGCATACGCCCATGCCTGATTTTGCAAAATTCCACCTGGTTCGATCCGTTTCTGTTTGCCCCCAAAAATCTTTTGTCTCCCGGTTGGGGGTGTGGATTCCCCTGTTTCTCTGGCTGTTTTTGACTGGAACAACCACGACGCTGGCCCGCCCGGAACCAATGGCCACGGCGTATCGGGTTCTGGTGGACAAGCAGGGACAGAATTTTGCCCGTGTCGAAATGACCATAACCGGTGCGGAGCCACGCCCGAACCTGGAAGTGGCGATTCCTGCCTGGACCCCCGGTTCTTACGAAATCCTGAATTACTCGCAATATTTGACCGAAATCGAAGCCTTTGGTGACGACCAGAAACCCTGCAAGGTCCGTTGGGCAGACAAACAAACCTGGCGAATTGAGACGGCAGGCCACAAACGGCTGACCGTTCGGTATCGGGTCCATTGTAACCGGCTGGCGGTTGATTCCAATTGGCTCGGCCCGCATTTTGGCCAATTGCAGGGGGCAGCCACGTTCCTTTATGTCGTCGGAGCACAAACCTGCCCCAGCACGGTGGAGTTTGTGCTCCCGCCCGATTGGGGTGTTTCCATGCCGCTGGCGGAACCAACCCCTAAAAAATTTGTGGCGACCGATTACGAAAGCCTGATTGATGCCCCAATAGTAGTCGGAGAATTTGTCAGACTGGATTTCCCAGTGCGGGGGGCAAAATTTACCATTCTCACCATACGCCATTCATCTGACGAAAAAGGATTGCAACAGGCCGTAACCAAGTTTGGCGAAGCCTATGCAGACCTGATGGGCGGGTTTCCGTTTGATCGCTACTGGTTTTATTTCATTCCCAACGAACAGCGCAACGGAGGAGGGATTTTTACCGAAGGGCTGGAACATTCCTGTTCCACCTTAATCAATTACGCTCCCACTGCCCTGATTGACAAACCAACCAGCATTGATTTTTTGATCGTGACGGCCCATGAGTTTTTTCATGCCTGGAACGTCAAGCGGATTCGCCCCAAGGAACTGGTCGGAGCCAGTTTGGCGCAGGAAGCCTACACGCCCTCACTTTGGTTTGCCGAAGGAGTGACAGATTATTACGCCCTGCTGGGGCTGGTGCGGGCCCGACTCATCACGGTAGAGGATTTTGCCAACTATCTGGAGCGCACTCTGGAAAACCTGGAAAACACCGAAGCCCGCCGGTTTGTCAGTCTGGAGGATGTTTCGGTTTCCACCTGGCTCACCGGCACGAGCAACTATCAGGACGTTTCAGTGGATTACTATGGCAAGGGCGCTGTCATTGGGCTCCTGCTGGACATCGAAATCCGGACCCGCTCCGGCGGGGCTCATTCACTGGATGACGTGATGCGCGCGCTTGCCCAACGTTTCCCGGAAAAAAGTGCCGGATACAGCCGCGAAGACCTGATTGCCGAAGTCAATCGTCAGGCGGGAGCGGACCTGACGGATTTCTTCCGGCGGTACATTCAGGGAACCGATGCCCTGCCCTGCCGCGAGGCATTCGAAAAAATCGGTTTTCTGCTGCAATCCGATGCGGTTCAAACAACCTATCAAGGTTATGGTGTTCAGGAGGATGCACAAGGAGTTCATGTGTCCCTGGTGATTCCTGCCACACCAGCGGCTGAAGCCGGGTTTGCAGTCGGCGACACGATTCTCCGGGTCAATGCCCAGACCATTCATTCCATGGCTGATTTGGCCGAAGCCGGCAACTCGATGAAACCAGCCATCCCCGCCAAAGTCAGAATCAAACGCAAGAACGAGTTCAAAGTCCTGACCCTGATTCCAACCGGGCGCACCGAAACCCAGATTTTCCTGGAACTGGCCCCGCAACTCACCCAGGAACAGGCACAGTTACGGCAGGCAATTTTCCATCTGCCGGCAACTATGGTACAAAGGGCTGCACTGGAGGCGCATGTGGTCTGGTTGGCTGCCGCGGGCTTCAAACCCGTAGTGTCTTTGTGCGAACAGGGATAGGTGGGTTCGATTCCCACACGCCTCCGCCAGTTTTTTCCGGTTTGGGTTAAACATCAAACCGGTCCCGACCCAAAAGTTTCCTGCCGGGCAGTTTCGGAAATGGCGACCACCGCCGGATGTTTGAGCTTACGCTCCACCGTAATGGCATAAAAACGTTCCCGGATTTCCGGAATCCGGTGCAGGATGCGGATTTGGTATTGCCTGAGCACTTCTTTCTCAATGATGCTGGGAATCGCAAAGAGCCCCGCCCCGGCCTGCCCGAACGTTTTCAGAGTGGCTGAATCTTCAAATTCCCCGACAATTCGTGGTTGAAGCTGCCGGGCAGCAAACCAGTTGTCCAGTGCTCGCCGCAAAACGGTTCCCTCCATCGGCAATAAAAACGGGGCCTGATTCAACGATTGCGGGAACGGCTCCCGATGTGCCTCAATTAAAGATGGAACCCCCACAAGCGTTACCCCGCATTCCCCCAATAAATGATGGTAGGCTTTGATTTTGCCCCCCGGAGTCAACGGCGTATCCGATAGCACCAGGTCCAGTTCATGGAGCGCCAGGTCAGCCAGGAGCCGCTCCTGCCGGTCCTCCCGGCAAATGATGTGTACCGCTTCGGGCAACCGCAAGGCTGGTTCCAATAGCCGATACACCACCAGTTTGGGGACCACATCCACCACTCCCACCTGAAACTTGATGGGCCGTCCAACCGGTCGCCCTTTGGTGACCTGTAACAACTCATTGCCCAGTTTGAAAATCTCATCGGCATGGCGATAGACCAGTCGGCCAAAATCAGTCAGGACAATTCCACGGCCTGACCGGGTGAACAGTTTCTGCCCCAGCGCCTCCTCCAAAGCCCGAATCTGACCACTCAGGGTTGGTTGGGCCAAGCGCAACTGCTCGCTTGCCCGAACAATGCTCCCTTCGCGTGCAACCACCCAGAAATACATTAAATGGTGATAGTTAAGCCAATTCATAAAACAGACAATAAATAGATTTTTTCAAACTGTCACGCTCAAATTTCCTTATTGTCGCAGAATCAAAGGCTCGGTATAAGCAAGGGGACGATTTCCCCACCACGAAATCAATCAAGCGCAAAGGAGTATCTGGAGCAAAATGAACGAATCACAAGACATATCTCACTCAACTTGTTCTCCGGCCCCGCCTGCGCCTGGGGTTATCGCCGAGCTGGCCCAACAAACCGGACTGCGGGACTCGGAAACCCTGCACCGGCTGGCAGCACTTGGGTTTACCGGAGAAACCCTGTGTCTGCTCCCCTTGCTTCCAGTGGTGCAGGTCGCCTGGGCAGCCGAGGGAATGAGCCTCCCGGAACAACGCTACATTTGCCATTTGGCCAGTTCCAAGCGTATTCCCCCTGACAGCCGCGCGTTTGAAAAACTGCTGACGTGGCTGGCCGTGCCGCCCACAACTGAGTTTTTCAGGGAAGTCATGGCCATTCTGCCGGTTCTGTTCAAAGTTCACCCTGACAGTCTGCGAAGGCTCAAAATTCATGAACTCATCCGGAACTGCACCCATGTGGCAGCCTTGACGAAGGAAGCCAGCGCCCGGCCCCGGATTTATCAAACTGAACAACAGGTGCTGGAACAGATTGCAACTACCTTGCTGGGCAGTCTGGTCCAACCGGTATCCAAAGCGGAGAGCATGATTGCACCGCTTTGACTTTCTGCCGAAAGGCAGGGCCAGGGAGTTCGAAACCGGTGGTACGTGGTAAAAAAACAAGCGCAACCTCAAGCACGGAAAACCCGGCGGGGGTTCCGGCTGGAGGGCAGGAAGCTCCCAACTCAGACCAGCTTCAAAATAACAGCGTTGCCACAAACCTGACCGGTTTCGAGTGACCTGGAAACAAACAACCAATCTGTTTTCCGCATAGATTGGACAATTCAATCAAGTGGTGCCTTCCCACCCCACCTGCTCAACGTCGTCAGGAACCCACAGCACACCATGGATGTTTCATTGTTTCCCTTTAGCCAATACTGGTGGTTTTATCCCCTCTTCACTGGTTTTGTTCTGTTTTTGCTGGTGTTGGACCTGGGTATTTTCCATCGCACGCCGCATAAAGTAACCGTGCGGGAAGCTGCCACCTGGAGTGTGGTGTGGGTCAGTCTGGCGCTTTTGTTCAACCTGGGCCTGTATGGATATGCCCGTTGGGTGTTTGCCTCAAATCCACAACTGACGGCTTTGCCTGGATTTCACCCTGAAGCCGCTGCCCGTCAGGTCGGGATTGAATTTCTGACCGGTTATGTAATTGAGAAATCCCTTTCCATTGACAACCTGTTTGTGTTTATCGTGATTTTCGGCTTTTTTGCCGTTCCGGAAATTTATCAGCATCGCATCCTGTTTTATGGAATTGTCGGAGCGCTCTTGTTCCGAACCCTGTTTATTGCCGGAGGAGCCTGGCTCATGCAGTTTCACTGGATGATGTGGCTCTTTGGCGGTTTCTTAATCTTCACCGGAGTGAAAATGCTGATGGGGGTGGAACATGAAGTCAACCCGGAAAAAAACTGGCTGATTCGGCTCTTTCGCCGCTTGATTCCGGTGACTTCAACGCATGAAGGAAAACGGTTTTTTGTACGCCGGGCCGGCCGGTTGCACGCCACCCCCTTGTTTGTGACGCTGCTGTTTGTCGAGGCAACCGACATTATTTTCGCAGTTGACTCGGTGCCGGCCATCTTTGCCGTCACCCGCGAACCGTTGATTGTCTTTACTTCCAATATTTTTGCGATTCTGGGTTTACGGTCCCTGTATTTCCTGCTGGCGGGCATGGTCGGCAAATTCCACCTGCTCAAATACGGACTGGCAGCCGTGTTGATTTTTGTCGGATTGAAAATGACTTGGCTGAATAACTTTTTTGGCGGCAAATTTCCTATCGGATTGTCGCTGGCGATTATCGGCACCTTTCTTGCGCTGGCGGTGGCGCTCTCCTGGCTTTTTCCCAAACCGGCAGTGTCAACCGAATCAGTTTCCTCCTGCTGAGTTTCCTTCTTTTCCGCCCGCCCTGTAACGCGCACCACCTGCGCTGCCCTCTTGTTACATGCGCGTTACGGTTGCTTTCCGGCTTGCGTCACAGCACAATGTAACCCACAGTTGCGCACTTCATTTGTTACTCTTCATCCTGCAAAAATTCAGTCTGAACCAGCATCCGTTCCTGGGTGGTGCGCAAGATTGCCGGAGTTTTCCGTTGGAGGCACGGTTCGGTGGGTTTTTGCCACATCATTCCAAATTCAAGGAGCATTTTTTATGTCAAGTCCTAAGGTCAGTGCCAAAAAGAAGCTCAAAATCGTAGGCGCGCCGATGGACCTCGGTGCCGACCGGCGTGGGGTTGATATGGGCCCTTCGGTCGTGCGGATTGCAGGACTCAGCGCGAAATTGCGGGCCATGGGATATGAAGTCGAAGACATCGGCAATGTGCCGGTTGACCTGGCCGAAACCCTGGCTGTCACCGACACCGACCGCCATCATAAATATCTGGGCCAGGTGGCGAAATCGTCCGAGATTCTGGCCGAGCGGGTCGAAGGTATTCTGCATGATGACGCCCTTCCAATCATTCTGGGAGGTGACCATTCGATTGCCGTTGGCAGTGTGGCCGGGATTGCCGCCCACTATCGCAAAAAAAATCAGCGCATCGGAATTATCTGGATTGACGCCCATGCCGACATCAATACCCCGGAAACCTCGCCCTCAGGAAACATTCATGGCATGCCCTTAGCCTGCCTGCTGGGCATTGGCCCGAAGGAACTGGTTGAAATCGGCGGGTTTTCACCGAAAGTCCGCCCGGAAGATTGCGTGGTCATTGGTGCCCGACAGGTGGATGAAGGCGAACGCGAACTGGCCCGAAAATTGGGACTCTGTGTCTATACCATGCGTGATATTGACGAAAAAGGCATGAGTCAGGTGATGGATGAAGCGATTTTGCATGCTTCGCGCTACACGGTCGGATTCCATGCCACATTTGATATGGATTTTGTGGACCCCGATTATGCTCCCGGCGTGGGAACCCCCGTGCCCGGCGGCGGAACCTATCGGGAAAGCCATCTGGCGATGGAAAAAATGTTTGATTCGGGGCGCATGCTTTCGGTGGAAATGGTCGAAATCAACGCCGTGCTTGATTCGTCCAACCGGACCGGCGAACTAGGCGCGGAACTGATTCTTTCCGCCCTCGGGAAAAAAATTATGTAGCCGCTGGCAAACAAGTCCGTTCACAGCAAAATGGCTTGGCGAGAATGTTTACATTTCGGCCAAGCCATTTGACATGTTGGTTCAGACCCGACCTGGAGCTTCCCTTTCAGCGATATTCTCCCTGCAAAATAAAAGGAGCCCAATAAAACGGCGAACTCCACTTGCCAGATTTCAACAATTCCAATTGCGCCGCCCGCAAGGCGGCTGCGGGAGGCTGCCCTTCCCTGAGCATTTTGCGGTACAGATTGGTCATCAAAGAGGCCGTGGCAGCATCATTGACACTCCACAGACTAACCACAATCCGCTTGGCCCCGGCGTACATAAAACCCCGCGTCAGTCCCACCAACCCTTCGCCTTTGACTTCCTTGCCGAGTCCGGTTTCACAGGCTGAAAGCACCACCAGTTCCGCCGGAAGATTGAGATTATATACTTCCATCCCACGCAAAAATCCGTTTTGGGGCTGACCATTCTCATCCATCAGGGAAAGCACCAAGGCCGACAGTTCAGGACGTTCGCTGTCCAAGAAGCCGTGCGTGGCAAAATGGAGATAGCGGTATTTCCCCAGGTCCGGGTTGATGGCGGTCGTCCGGCTGGCCGCGAAATCCAAAGCCTTCAGGCTCCGGGAGGGTTCCGTCAATTTGAGGATGACTTCGGCTTCCTGGCGGGTGGCGGGTATCCGTGGGATGCGAAAACCCAATTTGACCGGCTCATTCCCGGAGGCGCTTTCATCCCGTTCCAGCATCCGCCCCAGCATCATCTCCCCAGTCGCGCCCAGTGGCTGTGCTTCCGGTTTTGCAGCCGACGGCTGGCCTTCAGCTTTGGCGGACGGCGCTTTCAGCCGTTTATCATCTGCACCGCCAAAAACCGGGTCGGCCAGCACCGCCAGCGTTTTTTCCGCCGGGATGCGTCCCGCAGTTTCCTTGCGCAGCACGGCCAGAGCCGATGCCGACGGCAGGCTGACCACATCGTGGTCCACAATCAGAGGCCTGGGGACTGAGGACTGAGGACTGAGTTGTTCCGGGCTTTGAACTTTGAGCTTTGAACCTTGAACCGGCGGTACCGGAAGTGCGCCGAAAGGGATGTACTGAAGTGCCCCGTCCGCCGCCACCAGTAGCCGCTTGCGGCCCAGTTGCCCAGCCACCGGACCCAGAATCATCCGGCTCAGGGCGGCAGCAGACTGGGGAAAGTCCTTTTCAGCCTGGGTGATGCGGGCTTGGCGCTCCGCCAGGGTTTCCCCTCTGGGGTGTTGATTGCGGGCTGTCAACATGCCATAGACCTGCCGGGCCGCCTGCTCAATTTCTTTCCGTTGAGGCAAATCGTAGGTGTTGAATGTATCCGCCGTGACGGCGAACAGATGACTGCCCTCATCCCCCAAGGAGTATTCCAAAAGCACCGTATCAGAGGCCAACACCTGTTGCTGAATTTCCTCCAAGGTAAGCGGCTGCGGCTGGGTGAGCGCTGCGTAACGAGGGCTGTTGCGGCGGATGTTGGCTTGCACCTGACGGTAGTCGTCGGTCAGGGCGTCAATTTCCTTCTTGGCGGCGGTTTCCTGTTCCTGGGTGTGTTTGCGGTTGAGGAGTTTGGTCAAATTCTCCAGTTTGGCGTTCAAACGATCTTTGAGACTGCGTTCCCGGTCCAGGAGTTGCGGGTCCGCCCCTTGGC
Source organism: Blastocatellia bacterium (assembly GCA_019695185.1). GTDB lineage: Bacteria > Acidobacteriota > Blastocatellia > Chloracidobacteriales > Chloracidobacteriaceae > JAIBAN01. Next base: position 13,783 of record JAIBAN010000031.1, read on the forward strand.
GAATGTTGATTCGGCTTTCGTTGAGCAGTTCCAGCAGGCTGCGGGCACGAGCACTTTCACTGACTTGCAGGGCTTGTTTGTCGTATCCGACAGATGGATGTTCCCGGTGCATCCGCAACAGCAAGTCAATATAAAACTCATAATAGCTCCGCACGGTGGCGAGGTACGAAGCCCGCAGTTCCTGGTCGGCGACACTGGAGCGAGCCTGTTCCGTCAGTTTCAAAGCTTCCTCGATCCGGTTTTTGGCTTCACTCAATGAACCCAAATCCATAAGTGTTTTGGCTGTATGGAAAAGTGTAATCGCTTCCGCGAACCGGTCGCCCACCGCACGTTCAAGCAACAGCGCCTGGGCGTAATAGTCCAACGCTTTTTGCTTTTCGCCCAACTCGTAATTCACTCTGCCGATATTGGTGAGCGTTATGGCTTCAACCCGCCGGTCGCCCACCGCACGTTCAAGCGGCAACGCCTGAACGAAATATTCCAACGCCTTTTGCTTTTCGCCCAACTCGTAATTCACTCTGCCAAGGTTGTTGAGCGTTATGGCTTCAAAACGCCGGTCACCCACCGCACGTTCGAGCGGCAACGCCTGGGCGAAATAGTTCAACGCTTTTTGCCTTTCGCCCAAAGCGAGGTAAACCATGCCGATGTTGTTGAGGATTCCAGCTTCCTTGGCCCGGTCGGCCATGGTTCGTTCAAGCGACAGTGCCTGAGCGTAATAATCCAACGCTCTTTGCCTGTCACCCAAAGCGTCGTAAACCAGGCCCATGTTGTTGAGCGTTACGGCTTCCCCGCCCCGGTCACCCACCACACGTTCAAGCAGCAATGCCTGGGCGAAATAGTCCAACGCTTTCTGCCTTTCGCCCAAAGCCTCGTAAACCAGGCCGATGTTGTTGAGAATTCCAGCTTCCTTGGCCCGGTCACCCACGGTTCGTTCAAGCGACAGCGCCTGGGCGAAATAGTCCAACGCCTTTTGCTTTTCACCCAAAGCGTCGTAAACGAGGCCCATGTTGTTGAGCGTTATGGCTTCCCCATCCCGGTCACCCACAGCCTTCCGGAGCGGTAACGCCTGGGCGTAATACTCCAACGCCTTTTGCTTTTCGCCCAAAGCGTCATAAACGATGCCGATGTTGGTGAGCGTTATGGCTTCCCCGTCCCGGTCACCCACGGCCTTCCGGAGCGGCAATGCCTGAGCGTAATACTCCAACGCCTTTTGCTTTTCGTCCAAAGCATTGTAAATAAAGCCGATATTATTGAGCGTCGCAGCTTCCCCGCTCCGGTCACCCACAGCCTTCCGGAGCGGTAACGCCTGGATGTAATGCTCTAACGCCTTTTGCTTTTCACCCAAAGCTTCGTAGGCCCTGCCGATGTCGTTGAGCGTCCGGCCTTCCCTGCCCCGGTCACCCAAGGCTCGAAAGAGCGGCAATGCCTGGGCATAGGACTCCAATGCTTTCTGTTTTTCGCCTAAAGCCTTGTATGCCACACCCATGCTGTTGAGCGTGTTGGCTGCTCCCGCCTGATCTCCGACAGCTTTATAAAGCGGCAACGCCTGGGCATAGGATTCCAACGCTTTCTGGTTTTCGCCTAATGCCTTGTATGCCACACCCATGTTGTTGAGGGTGATGGCTTCCCCTAAACGATCCCCAACTGCTCTCCGAAGCGGCAACGCCTGGATGTGGTATTCCAGCGCTTTCTTGGTTTCACCCAGAGTATCCAAGATATACCCGATATTGTTGAGCGTCTCGCCTTCCTTCTGCTTTTCGTCCAAAGCGCGCCAGAGGGGCAGACATTCCTGGTATTTCTCAATGGCCTTCAAATAGTTTACCCTTGAAGGCTGCACTCGCAGTTGCTCTCCTTCGGTAAAGATTTTGAGTATCGCAATGCGAGTCCGATCCTGTTCTGTGCTGGCCCTGACATCTTTCACCAAAGCCTCATATTTCCCCGGCTGGGCTTCTTTTTCCAACGAACCAACTTCCAGCCGGTAATTTCCCGCAGCTTCGGCTACCCAGAAGACCGGCTCCAGCCCTTGCGTTCCGTTGGGGCTGTCCACCTCCAAAAGCTGTTTCCCGTCAAGCCCGAACAACCGTACCACCACGTCAATGCCTTTTTGCTCCACCACGACATGCAGATATTGGTTTGCCTGGAGTGTCAGCGTATAGGCATGGCTTTCGCCCCCCTTGAGTTCCCGCTCCACTGATTTCCCAACTTCAAAACCAGGGCCTTGAGCAGTCGGCGGGGCAACCGCATTTGATGGGTTCCCGCTGTTCTGCACTCGTGCGGATGCCTTGGCTGGAGCAGGCAGAGCCGGAGTCAAACCGCTCAAAACCAGCAGGAGCAAACATATCGCCTGCATTCGGTGCATTGGGTCGGAAGACCGGGAAAGACCTTGCTTGGCTATAGATTGATTGCACATGAGGAACTCTTCGGTGTTTGGATTCGTGAGGGCAACGTCCATCCGGCTTGGGGCCACTTGCGGCCACCCGCCCGACAGGAAAAAGAGTGAGCAGACACCGACAATTATGCAGAAAGTGGTTGACAGGACAAGGAAGCAGGAAAAAACCGACTTCGGACCCTCCGCTGGCTCCGGCTGGCAAGCCGTGGGTTGTCTGTGATTGACTGCCTGACCACACGATTCTTCAAATTTGACGTTGATACCTTGAAAAGACAGGAAAAAATTTGTGGTACGAACCAGCAGCCGGGTGTAGAGTTTCCCGGCTGCTTTCTCTTTTTCTCATCAAACCCAAACTCCCAATTTCAATGCCACGGACCACCCAAACCGTGGTTGTTTTTCATCACGGAAACACTGTTTTCCGAGAAAGGCGGGGGAATGAGAACCGTTAAGCACCTTCTGGAAGGGAAATCATCAAACACCTGGACCATCGACCCTTCGGCAACCGTCTTTGAAGCCCTCACCATGATGGCTCAAAAAGAGGTCGGGGCGTTGTGTGTGACGGAAAACGAAAAACTGGTGGGCATCCTCTCGGAACGCGACTATGCCCGCAAAGTCATTCTCAAAGGAAAAACGTCACGCGAAACCCTGGTCGGTGAAATCATGACTGGTGATGTCATCACCGTTCGTCCGGAGCAATCCATTGATGAATGTATGACGCTCATGACCGATAAACGACTCCGGCACTTGCCGGTGGTCGTGGATGAAAAGCTGGTCGGTATTATTTCCATCGGCGATGTGGTCAAAGATGTTATTTCCGAGCAACAACACCACATCAAACAGCTCGAAATGTACATTTCAGCCTGATTCTTTCAATCAATCCAAAAACTGTCAGGGAGCTTTTAGTCCTCCCTGACAACCCAACAGACGCTGACGCACGACGGTTCCGGCCTGAGATTGCCGCCTATGGCTTGCTCGGTTCTTTTCGCTCGGCCAGATGGTCTTCACCGCCATACCGCAGGTTGACCTTGACTGCCCGGCCCGCTCCATCCAGTGTGAAAGTGACCTTGCCATCCCCCAGCGGAAAATAAAATTCGGTGGGAGAGAGCGGAATCAGCCCTGCCTTGAATTGGTCTTTGATTTCGGCGGTCAGATAGTCCGGGTCCTGACCAACCACCAGCAGTTTGCCCTGCGTGGTTTGATACTCACCCAGCAACTGTCCTGTCTGGGCTTCGGTAAGCTGCACCATTTTGCCCTGCACCGGCATATCATAGGGAGCCCCGAAGACAATCGCCGTGAGGTCGCGCATCACTGTTCTCAGGCGAACCCGTTCCAGATTTGACACGGCGATGATAGTTGTTTGGTCGTCCGGAAATTTCACAAAATCCGAAATGTAGCCCGGCAAAAAACCGTCGTGCCGCATCCGTTTCCGGTTAAATCCTTTCCCGACAAACCAGCCATAGCCATAACCATCCAAACCCGGAGTAAAAATTTCGGCCACCTCTGCCGCAGAAATGACTTTGCCGCCATCCATGACCTGACTCCAGCGGTACAAATCATCCACCGTAGTGTAGAGGCCAGCATCCCCAGCCGGCGGAGTCAGCGCCAGTTGCGGCAGTTTTTTCAAATGACCGGCGGTCAAAGAGAACCCTTCCAGAAGTTGGCCCCAGTCTTTGTCACCCAGTTTATGGGTATAGCCATTGGCCAAGTTCTTGGGAATGCGACCGGCCCCGAAAAATCCGGATTGGGTCATGCCGGCAGGTTTCAGAAGGGTTTCCGTGACATATTCCACAAAAGGCTTTCCGGCTGCCTTTTCGACCACCAGACTGAGCAGAATGTACCCTGTGTTGCTGTAATTAAATTTTTCTCCCGGTTTGAAATCCAGCGGCAGTTTGCGGGCATCCGCCATGATTTTCGCGGTTGCGCCGGGCTGTTTCATAAATTCCAGATAGGCGTCGGACCCTATGTCCAGTTTTTCCTCATAGTCGGGAATCCCCGAAGTGTGCCGCATGAGGTGCTGAATGGTAACGGGTTTCCAGGTTTCCGGGCATTCGGCCAGATAGGTACAAATCGAGTCTTCCAGTTTGAGTTTACCCTGGTCCCGCAACTTGAGTGCGGCTGCCGAGGTAACCATTTTGGTCAATGAGGCGACTGCGTGGCGGGTTTCCGGGGTGTAGGGAATTTTCGCTTCCACATCGGCAAAACCATAGCCTCGCCGGAATAGAATCCGGCCTTTTTCGGCAATCAGCACGGCACCGCTGAAGCGCCCCAGTTCCGTCTGCCGGGCCAGGTACCGGTCAAGCGCGGCGGCCCGGTCAGTGGATTGGGCGGCAGTTGGAAAAGGTGCCCCCATGCAGAAGCAAAACAACAGGCACAAAAAAAGGGGCAAACGTTGCAAAGTCATACCAAATGTCACGTCCTTTCACGATTGCAACAATCTATGGAGGATGGGAATGATTTGTCTGGGATGCACCTTTAACGTTGTTTCAGCGGCGAGGTTTCGGAGAATTCCGGTCGAGGCGTCTTGCGTTTTTTCTTCGGTTTGGGAACCGGAATCGAGCCCAGGCGGGCATCATTTTCGAGGACCAGTTCCAAAACGGCCAGCACTGTTTCCTCAAACATGGGGTGTGCTTCGGGCAGATAAAGCCATTTCGGCAGAATTGGGTGCGGATTCAGATGCGGAAACAGCTTTCGGACCACTGGCTGGTTTTCCCGTTCGGTGCAGACCATCACGCCCTGCCAGGGTTCTTCGTTGCTGGCTGTGAGCACCAGCATGAGCCGCCCATGCAGATAGCAGGCGACACTGCCAAACATGGACCGCCGCACGAAAGAAGGATGCTCGCTCAACGATTCAATAACCCATTCGTAGCGGTGCCGGGCAGGGCTTTTTCCTTTGTGATGTTTCATTTCTCAGGTGTCATTTACGAACTGCCATTGGGGATTTTTGTGCCTTTTCGGTGCAGCATGATACATTTGCCAGGCACCGACACCAATTCCATTCTCCGGTTCGTCCTTTTGATGCTGTTTTCCCTTTGCCTGCGTATGTTGAATTCAAGCGGATGGCAAATGGCGAATGGCACATGGCACATGTTATGTCAATTTTGATTGCTGAAGACAACGCCACCCAACGACGCTACGTGCGTGAACTGCTGGAACGTGAATTTCCCACCCACGGCCCCATTCTTGAAACTGAAGACGGGACCCAAACCGTTGAACTGGCACTCAAACATCGCCCGGCCTTGTGTGTGCTTGACATTCAGATGCCGGGGCTTTCCGGGGTTAAAGCCGCGCGGGCCATCTGGCGCGATTTTCCCACCGCCCGGATTATTTTTTGGACCCAGTTTCCACACGAAATCTACATTACCGAAATCCGCAAAATGGTGAAGGCGGTCGAACCGCCGCCGGCCTACGGGTTTATTCACAAAAACAACCCTGAATCCCGGTTTCTGCGCTTTATTGCTGCCGTGCTCGAAGACGGGGCGGATATGATTGACCCGGCCTTCAAGGATTCGTTCAAGCAGCCGCTGCTGACCGAATTCGAAGCCGAAGCGCTGTATTACCTTGCGTTGGGGCTCTCAAACTGGGCGATTGCCCGCAAATGCTCGCTGTCACTGCGAGGCGTCGAAAGCCGGTTGGCGACGCTCTATGAAAAACTGTTTGTGGCAAGTTCCGAGGGGACCGAATTTGAAGCCTATGACAAACTGGCCTACAACCTGCGGACACGGGCGTTTTTTGAAGCGCTCCGGCGGGGACTGATTAACAACGACGAATTGGAAAAGGCCAACAAGGACCTGGAAAGCTGGCTGGACCGGGACCGCAAACGATACCAGCGCGAACAGGGCGGAAAGTAAATTCAGGGTTCAAGGTTCAGGGTTCAGGGTCTATAAGTTCTGGGAGTCTTGGGAGTCTTGGGAGTCTTGAAAATTATTCATACCCTGAACCCTGAACCCTGAACCCTGAACCCTGAACCCTGAACCCTGTTTTCTCAATACCCCACCGACGGCAGATAACACCCTTGGATTTCCTGATAGGCACCCATCGCCATTAAGGTCATGGGTTTGATGGCACGCATCCCGTGGCCTAAACACCAGCGGAACAGCGCTGCCTGCCGAACCGGCAACACAAACGACAGCATCCCGCAGGCTTTTGAGGCTCCGGCCAGCAACCATTGCATGGCTTCCGGAGTTTCGGCAGCTCCGTGATTGAGCGGCCAAAAATTGACTGCCGAAGCGTAGGCAATGATGCGTCCCTCCTGCAGCGCACAAAATGCCTGTCCCAACGGAGGCCGGTGGGCAAGCTCGTTGGTGCGGGGAAATCCCATCACTTTTTGACAGAGCCGACCGCATTCCGCCACATCTGCGGCTGCCAGCGGGCGGACCTCGACCCCGGCGGGCAGGTCTTCGGTGATGGCCCCCTCAATGATGACCAGCGGTTCCTTCGCTTCAAAACCAAGCGAGGCATAGAGCGACAGCGAAGCCATATTAAAGGAGTCCTGGACCAGCCGGATGCCGGGTGCTCCGGTACCGCGCTCAATCACCGCTTTCATCAACCTGCGACCCACTCCATGTGCCTGTTGACCGGGGGCAATGGTAATCGGGCCGACGCTGCGAATCGGGTCGGCTTCCAGTAAAAAATTTGACCCGACCAACATTCCATCCGATTCAGCCGCGATGCCAAATTGCAGGGGGTTGTTCACAAACAGATGGGCAACCTGGATGGCAACTTCAGCCGAAGGAAAATCAGGGCGGAAATTATGCTGGTCGGCAATGCCTTTGAAGGCTTCGTAAATGATGTGACCACAGGCTTCCAGGTCTGTGGCAGCAATTGGACGAAGTGTGACTGGCATGTGTGTTTCCTTATAAAAATGAAAGAGTTGGTGTGCTTTTTTTGCAGTTCAGTCAGGAAACGAAAGTCATCGGCACTTTGGTTTTGGCGAAAAATAAAAATTTCCGGAACCAGTCTGTTTCCCTTCTCAGACTTCCTGGCCTGCAACGCACCACCAGCAATAAAAACCGGCTCAGTCCTCAGTCCTCAGCCCTGTTTTCCCTCTGGATTGGTATTCCCACAAACAGGGTGGGAACCTGTTATAGTGGTGCGCAAACCGGCATCTCATTTCTAAGGGAAGGCAGGCAACCGCAACGAATCCGTGGCAGCAAGGCATATCTTTTCCAAAACATCCAAAACCTTTTTCCGATGGGGTCTGCTGGGCTGGCTGCTATGGATGGCCCAGAGCGTTTGGGCCCAGGACGGAGCCCCGGCGCTCTTGCCGGCGCAAAACCTGCATCAATGGGGGGCCGTCACGCTCTTTCATGGCCTGCCATCCGACCATGTACGCGCCATTGCTCAGGACAGCGACGGAGCCTTGTGGTTTGGCACCGACAGTGGTCTGGCCAAATATGACGGACGCCGGATTCAGAAAATTGTCGCTGATGGACTGCCTGCCAATCGGGTGAACGTGCTCATGCTTGACCGCCGTGGAACGCTCTGGATTGGGACGGACAGCGGCCTGGCCCGACTGGTGCAGGGGGAATTCAAAGCACTGACTGAAACTGCCGGATTTGCCATCACCGATATTGTCTGTGGTCAGGACGGTCAAGTGGCGGCAACCGGCTCCAAAGGAACGTTTTTTTCCATTGCAGTTGACTCGACCGGCATTCCCGCCGTGCGCTCGATTGGCCCCAAAGACAATGCCTTCCTTAAAAACGATGGGGCTGATGCCAATCCAATCGGGTTGACCAGCCTGACATGGCTGGAAAATCGGTTCCTGCTGGGAACCCGCAGTCGCGGATTGCTGGAACTTTCCGGTTCCAGTGTGCGCGAAATTGTCAGTCGGCCCAGGGCCTTTTTTGTCCGTTCGGTTCTGGCGGGTCCAGACGGCAGTCTTTGGTTTGGGGCGGAAACCGGTCCTGACGGCAACGGCCTCTATGAAAGCCGCGATCTGCTGCATCCGCAAAAACTCCCCTTGGCAACCGGCACCGTTTCGGCCCTCTGCCTGGACCAGCGTGGGCGGCTCTGGGTCGGAACCACTTCCGCCGGGGTTTTTTGCCTGGAGGAGGGCCGGGAACGGCGGCATATTACGTTTGAAAACAGTTCCGGCGGACTTCGCTCAAATACCGTCCACACGGTTTTCACTGACCGCGAAGGCGTCATCTGGTTCGGCACCGACCGGGGAGCCTGTCGCTATGACCCGCAAAGCCCCAGGGTTGAGGCCGTTTCGGGTGACCCCGAAAGCAATTTTGTCCGGGTTTTGTTTCGTTCGTCGGATGAACGCCTCTGGTGCGGCACCAATCGCGGTCTGTTTGTCCGCGACCCGGAAACCGCCTACTGGTTTGAAATCGAAGCCTTGCGCGGAAAAGTGATTCATTCCCTGACCGAAGACGGCTCCCACCGTCTTTTGGCCGGGACTGCCAACGGGTTGCTGGCTGCCGAATTGCGCAGCATCGGCAATGCCGGGCAGTTTCTCCGGCTGGAACGGAGCGGCGAAGGGCTGACGGCAAATGACAGCATCCGGGCCATGTGCGATTTTCAAAATGTGACCTACGTGGCCAGTTTCGGTCACGGCGTGGAACGGCTGGAGGGAACCACCCGAACTCTGATTTGGCCTGGACCGCAGGATGACCCCAAATTACGGAACGTGCTCAGCCTGCACAACGACGGGAACCGCAAACTTTGGATTGGCACGGCTGAAGCCGGTGTCTTTTCCTTTGACGGCACAACCGTGCGCCCGGAAACCAGCTTGCCGGCCCTTAGCGGCAGTGCCATCTGGGATTTCGAGGGAAAAAGCCCCGAGGGGCTCTGGATTGCCACCAGCCGGGGGCTCTATACCCTGCAGGGAGACAAACTTACTGCCACGCTTGACGGCAACGATGTGCGGGCGCTGGCTCCGGCAGAGACAACCGACGGAGTATGGTGCGCCACGGCAGGCAATGGCGTGGTGAAATTGGTGCTCAATCATCCGGCGGGCACAGTTCTGACCCGGCTCGACACGGAACATGGGCTTCCCTCGGAAAGTGTTTTTTCCCTGCTCCAGTACCCTTTGCCCAATGGCACCAGCCAGTTGTGGCTGGGGACCAACCGGGGTGCGGTCGCCTATGAGCCGGGCCGCATGGCACCGGGCCTGGTGGCCGCCAGGGTCTTTGGTCACCGCCTTTTCGGGGCTGAGGAACTGCGCTCCCGCATCAATCTGGAATATCCCCAAAACAGTTTGGTGCTGGACGTGACCGCCCTCAGCAGCCGGACATTTCCTGAACAGTTTCAATATGCCTTTACCCTCCGCACTGGTCAGGGCAGCGTCATCCGGCAGCGGATTTCACGTGATTCCCAGTTTTTGATGGAAAACCTGCGTCCGGGCGTGTATCGCATCGAAGCAGTCGCGTTTACCAATGACCTGACGCCTTCCGCTCCGGTTTCCTTCGAATTTTCCGTGGCGGGTGCGCCCTTTCCCTGGACCACCACCGCCCTTTCGGTCCTGCTGGTGTTTGCACTGGTGGCGTTATGGTGGGGTTATCAGCAAAACCGGAAAATTGCCCGCACCAATATTGCGCTGGCCTCAGCCAACGCCCAACTGGCCGAAACCCGGCTGCTGCTGGCGCAGGAAACGGAAAACGAACGCCGTCGGATTGCCCGTGATTTGCACGACCAGACGCTGGCCGATTTGCGCCGCCTGCTGTTGCTCTCAGACCAGTTGCCCTCCGGGCTTTCCGCTCGTGACCGCGATTTCATTACACCTTCGGCGTTTCGCACTGAAATCGAATCCATCTCCACTGAAATCCGCCGGATTTGCGAGGATTTAAGCCCTTCGGTGCTGGCCAATATCGGAATTACCGCCGCCCTCAAATGGGCGCTCTCCGACGCCGTGGCCCATTTGCCACCGGAAGAACGGTTTGAATGCGAATTCCATTGCGCCGACGACATCGAAGACCGGCTCCGGTTTGACGCCGGGATGGAAATCCAGTTGTACCGGATTGTCCAGGAAACCCTCAATAACGTTTGCAAGCATGCCGCTGCCCGCAAAGTCAGCCTGCGGGTGGACATTGTTGCTGCGGAACTGGTGATTTCAATTGAGGATGACGGGCGCGGATTTGACCTGCTCAGTCAAAGAGTGACGAGCGGACGCGGCTTGAGTAATATCCGTTCACGGGCAAGTTTGATTGACGCCGAAGTAATCTGGGAAAACCGTCCTGGCGGTGGCACGGCTTTTACCTTGCGCAAGGCACTGGCGTAACTGTTTCCAAGCTCCGATTGAGGGACTTGGCCAAGACCATCAAAACGGGGGTAAATTTAGGGTAAAAATTCTTCCAAGGAATGATTGGGCAACAAAAAGACAAGAAATTTCCTGTAAACGTGTATCCCTGTTCAGAGCAGAAGCGAATGACCTGGCATCCTGACACAAAATCCAAACCGGAGAAGGCTTGGTCTGACAATTCCTATGCGCAATTTGGCTGAAGAAGACAGTTTGGTTGACCAATCAGTGGGCACCATTGATTTGGACCGGAACGAGGCCCGGCGCAAAAAAGAGGAACGTGCCCGGCTCTTCAACATCCGGTCCATTCCGCTTCTGCGGGCACTGGGTTTTTCCTTTGTGGCCATGTTTATCGCCCTGCACAACACGTTTGTGCTGGGCGAGTTTGCTCTCCGCTCGTTTGTACTGATGACGGCTATTTTTGCGATTTATGTCATCGGTTCCTGGCTGACACTCCATTTCTTCTACGCCAAAGTCAAACGGATTGATTTGGGTGTGCTGTTTCTGACGGTTGACATTGTGCTCTGGACGGTCGGAATTTATTTTTCCGGCGGTCCCAGGAGCCTGCTCTTGTTCTTTTTGGTCATCCGGGCGGCTGACCAGGCCAATACCAGCTTTCGGCGGGTCTTGTTTTACACCCATTTTTCCGTAGCCTGTTACCTGACAATGTTGCTCTATGTCCAGTTTGTAGACCACGGTTCTTTTTCCTGGGCAGCAGAAGGAACCAAATTCATCATTCTTTATGGCAGCTATATTTACGGCGCATTTACCGCCAAGGAAGCTGAACACCTCCGGACCCGTACCACCGCCGCCATCCATCTGGCCCGCAAATCAATTTTGCAACTCAGGGAACAATCCCAGCAATTGGCCGAAGCCAAATTGAAAGCCGAAGACGCCAGCCATGCCAAAAGCGAATTTCTGGCCAATATGAGCCATGAAATCCGCACGCCGATGAATGCCGTGATTGGCATGACGGGCCTGTTGTTGGATACCCATCTCAACTCGGAGCAACGCGAATGCGCCGAAACCGTGCGCAGCTCCGGCGAAGCCCTGCTAACCATCATCAACGACATTCTCGACTTTTCCAAAATCGAGGCGGGCAAGCTGGAACTGGAAACAATTGAGTTCAACCTGCGCCAGACGCTCGAAGAAACCGTCGAACTGCTGGCCGAATCAGCCCATAACAAAGGATTGGAAATCACCTATGTGATTGACGAAAACATCCCGGTTTTCGTCAGCGGCGACCCTGGCCGGCTCCGGCAGGTTCTGACCAATCTGATTGGTAATGCCATCAAGTTTACCGTCAAAGGTGAAATTGTGGTCCGTGCCGCCCTGGAAAACCAGTTTACGACTGAGTATTGGGATGCGGAAATGACGTTTAGCCTGACCCCGGAAAGAAGCACCAAACTGGCTGCCGCACCGCCGCCCAACGGAATTGAAATCTGCTTTTCGGTGACCGACACGGGCATCGGAATTGCGCCGGAAATGCGGACCCGGTTGTTTCAGTCTTTCACCCAGGCAGACGGCTCGACCACCCGCAAATACGGCGGGACCGGACTCGGACTGACCATTTCCAAGCAACTGGCGGAACTCATGGGAGGCCGCATTGGCATTGAAAGTGAAGAAGGTGTTGGCAGTACGTTTTGGTTTACGGTTTCACTGGTTCCCGGTCAGCAATCAGTTGAAAAGAACAGACGCTTCACCGTCGGGAACAATCTGCGGGCGCTGATTGTGGACGACAATGAAACCAGTTGTGAAGCACTCCAGCTCTACCTACGGAATTTCGGCTTGGTTGGCATTCAACTGACCAGCCCCGCCCAAGCCCGGCGGGTGATTGCCGATATGAAGGAACAGGGGCAAACCATTCACCTCATGCTGGTTGACCTGACTCTTCCGGAACTGGACGGCATCAGTTTTATCGAAAGCCTCAAGTCGGACCCGTTTTTTGCCTCGACCCGTTTTCTGCTGCTTTCCCCGCTGGGCAACCGCACGGTTCTTGAATCAGCCACCAAAGCCGGAATTGACCTCTGTTTGAACAAACCAGTCCGGCAATCACAACTCTATAACGGTTTGAAAAGCGTCATCAGAACCGAGGAACGCTCCGAACCCAAACTGTTGACGCATACCGGACGGTTTGCCCCCATGGTTCCCCTCAAATTGCCGGATGCCGCTCCGGAAGTGCATCCCCGCCGCATTTTGGTGGCCGAAGACAATATCGTGAATCAGAAAGTCACCGTGCGGATTCTGGAAAAGAAAGGTTTCCGGGTGGATGTCGTGGCCAACGGACTGGAAGCCGTCAAAGCAGTGGCCTCGATTCCCTATGATTTGGTCCTGATGGATTGCCAAATGCCGGAAATGGACGGATTTGAAGCCACGCTCACGATTCGCAAAAACCAGGACCAACGCCCCAAAGTCCCGATTGTGGCCTTGACCGCCAATGCCACCCAGGACGACCAGGAACGTTGTTTTGCCGTAGGCATGGACGATTATCTTTCAAAACCGGTGACCCCGGAAAAACTGAGTTCGGTCCTTGAGCGCTGGCTCTCGCAAAAAGTATGAGGCTGGTACCATTGGTTCTATTTACCCTGTGCGGTGCGTAACCCGCCGACTGGTCATGTTCAATTCCCATCTGCCACCGCTTGAAAGAATCATCTGGGGAACCCAGATAGGGTTGCTTGTGGTTGGACGGGCCGAACTTCGGACCCTCTCACCCTTGGTTCCCTTCGTGGTTATTTCCATCACCGACCCGGACAAACCGGATGCCGAAATCATTCCATCGGATTTTCTGAACGGTGTCCTGCGGCTGAAATTTGATGATGCCGAAGGAACCGAAATCGGCCACCCGGCTCATATCCTGATGAGCATGCAGGATGCCCATCTGGTCTTGGCTTTTGTGGAATCCCATCTGGCTGCTGTTCAGCTTATCGTCTGCCAGTGCGAAGCCGGGGTCAGCCGTTCGGCAGGCGTGGCGGCGGCCTTGGCGAACATCCTGCACGGCGAAGACCAATTTTTCTTTGACCATTACTGGCCCAATCGGCTGGTGTACCGCTTGCTGGTCACACAAGGCGGCTTCCTGCACACAAAAAAATGCGAGCCTGAACAGACAGGCTCGCGTTGAGCAGCAGACACAGAAAAGCAACCAGTGGGATTTTACTTCAGAACGTGGCCTGACCGTTGAGCACCGCCCGCAGCAACGTGAAATCGGTCGCGGTTACCTGCCCGTTGCCCCGGCTGCCATTGGGGTTGGCCGGATAGACATCCGCCGCCAGCATCTGGCGCGGGGTCGGTGTGAATTGAAAGAGCGTCAGGCCGCGTGCCAGTGCGGCATCCGCTGTGGTGACGGCACCGTCGCCTGAAATATCTCCCCACAACGCAAACTCCGGGAACGACGCGTTCGGATTGCTTGGGTCAATCAATTGGGCGGGCAGTTTTTCAGTGGTGAGTTCCGTATCCAACCCAATCCGGACGGTCAGATAGCCGTTGACATTTGAGGATGAACCGCTGGCCGAAGGCGGCACCACCGCCCGCAATTCGGTGGGGCTGACAACGGTGACCTGCGGAGAAGCAATCCGGGCACCACCACCGAAAAAGACCTGAGTGACACCCGACACAAAGCCGCTGCCGTAAACCGAGATGGTTTTGCCACTCGTGGAAGCCAAAGGATAGAACCGCAAGGCCGGAACGGGAGCCGGTGCCTGATTGTCCACCACCGTAATCAGGTCTGAATAGACATCGCTCACATAGAGACGGTTCGTCACCTCGTTTAACGTCAAGTCGAGCGGCAGGCCATCCAGCTTCAAGGATTCCAGAATACTGTTATTGCTCAAATCAATGACGGTCAGCAAGCCAGGGGAATCAAGTAAAAACAGCCGGTTGGTGCGTGGGTTGACAGCCAAACGATAGGGGAGCGATTTTAATCCTGAAATGTTCCCGATTTTGGTTTGAGAATTCAGGTCAATCACCTGAATCACCGGTTGACCGCTGACCAATCCTTTGACTAATGCCCGGTTGGTTTGGGAGTTGATGACAAAATCCGTATCCCCGCACGGAAAATCGAGAGAAAACCCAGGGAGGAGGCTATTGGTGTTGCCGTCCACCACTGTGACCGTAGCGGAGGCATATCCCGGACAGTAGACCCGATTGGTACTCAGGTTGACAACCGGGCGATTGGAGGGAGGAATCGAGAGGGTTGCCACAGTTTGGAGAGTGACCGTGTCCAGCACCTGCAACCCACCGTTCGTGCTCGTGAAATAGGCCCGATGAAGGTTGGAATTGACGGCTATCGACTTGTCCACAAGCGGAAGCACAGCAATCAAACTGTCGGTCAGGCAGTCAAAGACATAATAACTATTGGTGTTTGTGGTGCTGTACCCTTGGACAAACAACCGGTTGGCAGAGCGGTCAAGCGCAATTTCCCTGTTGAAAAAAAGCACTCCGGAAGGAAACGGAATTTTGCGAATCCGTTGATTGGTCCCTGTATCAAAGACCTGAATCCCGTCATAGTTCGTCGCAACATAGAGTTTTTCCAATCCAGGATGGACCTCAACCAATCTCTGGCCTGAATACGAAAGGACCTGCCCCCGGCCAACAAACGGGGTTCGGTCAACCGCCAGCAAAAACGGGACTCCTGCAATCAAGATTTTATTGACACCGGGCAGCACACCAATTGGAAGAAAGGAAGAAATGTCCGAATTCGGGGGGAACTGAATCTGTACTTGCTGCTGATTTCCAGCTTCGTCCGCCACATAGATGACGTCGGGCGTAGAGGAATAAATGACCTTGCCTGAAATGGGGTCAAGACAGCCCGAAAGCAGGTCCTGAGGCGTAAATTGGTTCACAATCACATAGGTCGTGGGGTTAATGATTCTAATTCCGTTGAAGTCGTGGCCTCGATTCCAGATTACGAGGTTTCCGGTAACCGGATTGAAATCCATTCCCTGAAAGTTCAAAAAACCGTTTGGCGGTTCAATCCGGGCCAGCACTTTGGTTGCTTCCCCATCCAGTACAGCCAAAGTGGCACTACTGCTCAAAAGGAATACCCGATTGGTTTGAGGATGGACGGCTATCGGAATCACACGCCCCCGGAATTCAGGAATGTAAATCAATCCCAATGATTCGTAAGACACCTGCCGCCTGACGGAATCTGTCGTTGCGTCTATCAGATACAGGGAAGTATGGGCTTGCACATATACCGTGTTGGTTGCTTCATTGACGGCAATTCCTGAACCCTCCACACTCAGCGTCAATGTCTGCACAAGGGCAAGGCTTTGGGCATCAAGCACACGAATTTTGTTGCGGGCCAGCACATACAATTTGCGGAGTGATTTATGGAGGCACATGTTTTGAGGTTCCGGCCCTACATACTGGGAGGCCACCCCCGCATGAGTGATTCCATCAACACTGGCAACCATGCCCGAAGTGTAACTGAGAAGATAAACCCGATTCGTCGTCGGGTCCGTGACCATATTCCACGGGTCCGTCTGACCCAATCCAATGTTCAACTGCCCGGTGATGGCGGTTTTGGAAGCCTGCGGTAGAACGTTACCCGAAGTTGAATCGGCTGAAACAAGAGCGGTGATTGATAAAACGATGATGCCTGCCAAAAAACAAAAGACAAAGCAGTTCGGCATTCGATGGTCTTTCATTGAAATCCTCCTGGGGTTCACTCAAAAACGACAAAGGGTTCCTGAGTAAAAAATGGGCCGTTCTGGATGTGCGAACCCGCTGGAATCAGCGGAACTGGAGCTGCCTTAATTGGAAAATGTGTTGCCAACATAACAGGCAACTTGTGTGCCACTCGTCGACAGAAGCAGACAAACGACGGCAGGCTTCTTAAATCGCCTGATTTGGCGCGGAAAATTGCAAGTCGTCGAAAAATCAAGCGGGAGTGGTTATCACTGGAATGTGGCTTGAATTCCTATCCAAAGAGAGAGTTCGACTATCCGAATGGATAGGCACCCGGCAGAAAAAACCAAAGTGCGGCAGGTGGGGAAGTCGGCTGAACCACCAAAATCAGTTGCCATTTGGCAGCCGGTTTGCTTCATTTTGCATGGTGTTCTCACACGCCCAAATTCCAATTACCAACCTGACGAAAACCCATGATGAAAGCTCGTTTCGGATTTGTTTTTTTCCTTGCGGCTCTGCTTGCACCCAGCCTGCCGTTTGTTGCTTCACACGCTCAGGACACCACTCAAAAACCAGTCACACGTTTCCGGGTGGCTGGCGGCGTTCCGCATCCGACCTATTGGCAAAAAAAGATGGCTCGTGTGCAAAGTGCGACAAGGCTGAACCTGATGACACTGGTGCTCGAACCCCGTAACTGGACGGATTTGCAAAACCTGCTGGAGGCCCAGCAAAACCCGGCCTCGCCCCAATTTCATCAATGGCTGACTCCGGAAGAATTCGGAGCCCGGTTTGGCCGCACCGAAGCCGAATATGCGCAACTGACCGACTGGCTGACTGCACAGGGGTTGCAGGTCACCAATCAATGGCCCAACCGGTTGCAACTGACGTTTGCAGGACCTGCCGCTGCGGTTGAACAGGCCTTTGCAGTGGAGATGAATTACTATCAGGTTGGGTCGGAAACGGCTTATGCGGCTGACCGGACACCATCACTGCCCCAGGAAATCGTCCCGCTCGTGCGCGGGGTTTCGGGACTGCATGCATTCAGCCGGTTCCATCCGGCGGCGAAACTGGCTCCAGCCGCTCCGGGAAATTTAATCGGACCGGCGGATATTGCCACCGCCTACAACCTCAAAGGGTTGCTGGCTGCCGGAGTGGACGGCACCGGAGCGGATATTGCCATTGCCTCGCGGTGCGATTTCAATGTGTCGGATGTGACGGCGTTTCGCAGCCGTTTCAACCTCCCGGCCAAAGACCCTGTCAAACTGTTTCCGTTTGGCCCGCAACCGAACCGGGGTGGGGTTGAGGAAGTCGAAGTTGTGCTTGATTGCGAGCTTTCCGGCGGAACCGCCCCTGATGCAACGGTTCGCGTCATGATTGCGCCGGACATTGATTTTTCCATTCAGGCGGCAGTGAACACGCTTCCTTCAACCAGAGTCATCAGCGTCAGTTTTGGTGGCTGTGAACGGGTCAATACCAAAGCGGATGCCGACTTTTTTGAATTCCTCTATGCCCAGGCAGCCGCCCAGGGGCAAACCGTCTTTGTTTCGTCAGGGGACGATGGTGTTTCGGATTGTGTGCGGCTCGACGGCTCGACGGCTCCAGGGGTCAATATTCTTTGCACTCAGACCAATGTGGTGGGAGTGGGCGGTACCAACCTGGATGCCAAATTTGATTCCAGTTCGAACGCCACTGGCTACGGTGGGGAAACCGCCTGGTCCGGCAGCGGCGGCGGCGACAGCATTTATTTTACCAAACCCAGCTATCAGGTCGGCCTGGGTGTTCCCGACAATCCGGCACGCAATGTGCCCGACGTGGCGTTGCTGGCTGGCAGCCCGCCCTTTGCCATCACAATTCGCGGCAATCCCAGCGCAGTGTCGGGAACCAGTTGCTCGACTCCGGTTTGGGCCGGTTTCTGTTCGCTTTTGAACGAAGGTAAACAGGCTAAGGGTTTGGGCAACATTAACCCGGCCCTCTATCGCCTGGGCGATGCGCAGGCACGCGGCACCGGTCCCAAAGTGTTTAATGATGTGACAACCGGCAATAACAGCCGGGGCAGCGTG
Organism: Blastocatellia bacterium; assembly: GCA_019695185.1. Classification (GTDB taxonomy): domain Bacteria; phylum Acidobacteriota; class Blastocatellia; order Chloracidobacteriales; family Chloracidobacteriaceae; genus JAIBAN01. The sequence goes on from JAIBAN010000031.1 coordinate 32,096, forward strand.
CAGGGGTTCAATGCGCAACCGGGTTATGACCGGGTGACCGGGTGGGGCTCGTTCAACGGGGAAGAGTTCGTCAAGAATTTCGGCTTTATGCCCAATGCCGATGTTGCGGCCCCAACCGTGACCGTTTTGGCACCGCAGGGAGGCGAAAAAGTGACGCTCGGACAACCCTTCACCATCCGCTGGATGTCAAGCGACAACACGGCCATTGTCCGGCATGATGTTCTGCTTTCGGACGACAGCGGGGTTAATTTCAATTACACCCTGGCAGTCGGGCTGCCGGCGACAGCCCGCGAATTCATCTGGAATTCCCCCAAAACCCTCAACGAATACGCCGAACTGAAAGACACCACCAAAGCCCGGATTGCGGTGCGGGCAATTGATGCCGCCTTCAACAGCGGAACCGGTGTCACCACTGCCGATTTTACGCTGGCCGGGAGCGACTCCCAGCCGCCGACGGTGCGGGTCATGGCCCCCAATGGCGGCGAAAAACTCAAAGGCGGACAATCGTTTACCATCACCTGGACCTCATCCGATGCGGCTGGCGTGATTAAACAGGACATTCTGCTTTCAAGCGACGAAGGCAAAACGTTCCCCACCACGATTGCCACCGGGCTGGTTGGTTCGGTGCAATCGTTTGCCTATAGCGTGCCTCCGACTCTGAAAACCAAGACCGCCCGAATTCGGGTAACCGCAACCGATTCGGCTGGAAACGTCGGGCAGGACGACAGCGACAAAAACTTCATCATCAAAAAGAAGAAGTAACGTTCTCCAACCAGGTCTTTCTTTTTCCAGGTGGTGGCTCTTTCGGACTGCCACCTGGTTTGTTTTTGAAATGGAATTTTGGCTTGACGGAAAGCCTACCTTCTGGCAGGTTGGCAATATGAATGACAAAGATACCCGTACCCGCATTCTTGATGTGGCCCAGGATTTGATCCAACGGCTGGGCGTCAACGCCATGAGCTATCAGCATATCAGCGATGCGGTGGGAATTCGCAAAGCCAGTATTCATCACCATTTCCCAGCCAAAGAGGATTTGGTGCAGGCACTGGTCGAACGCTACAACGGATTCTTTCTGGAAGTGGTGGACGGAATTCTGGCCAGCGAGGCCGACGCCCCAACCAAACTGGCACGCTACATCGGGCTGTTTGAAGCAACCCTTTCGGAAAGCCAAGGCGATAAAGTCTGTCTCTGTGCCATGCTTGGTGCCGAATTGACCACGCTCGGTTCTGCTTCGGCGGCTTCCGTCCGGCGATTCTTTGCGGAAAACGAAGACCGGCTGATTGTCATTTTGGAACAGGGCCGGCAGGAAGGCTCCATTCGCTTTGCCGGAGACCCGCGCCATATTGCCCGCATGATTGTGTCACTGTTGGAAGGTGCCATGCTGGTTTCCCGCACAACCGGCGGACTTCCCTATCTGGTTTCCGTGCGGGATGGGCTTTTGGACTTGCTCGTCCATTAAATTTTTTTCATACATAAACCTACCTTTCAGTAGGTAGAAAAAAGGAGTTTCACCTATGACCCACATTGGAATTTTAGGAACCGGACGCATGGGCATTCGGCTGGCCAAAATGCTTGCTTTGGTTGGCAACGAAGTGGTGCTGGCATCCCGCACCACAGAACGTGCCCGGCATATTGCGGCTGAACTGAATGTACCTTCCCTGAGGGGTGGCACTTACGCAGAAGCCCTGGAGGCACCGGTGGTCATTCCCTCGATTTTTGTGCGGGATGGCCTCCTCAACGACCTCAACGACTGGCGTAAATCGTTGAAAGGAAAAGTGCTGATTGACATCACCAACCCGTTTAACGACGACTATACGGACTTCATTCTGCCGTGGGACACCAGCAGCGCCGAGCAGATTCAGAACCTGTTGCCGGAAACCAATGTGGTTGGGGCATTTAAGAATGTCTGGTGGGAAGTCTTTGACCGACCCGATTTTGCTGGTCGCCGGAGCGATGTCTTTGTGGTCAGCGATACACAGGCAGCCAAGGCGGTCTTTTTCAAAATCGTGGAAGGAACACCGTTCCGGTATGTTGATGCCGGACGGCTGGCTAACGCCCGCACGATTGAACGCATGACGCTGCTCAGTGGTGAAATCGGCCAGCGGATGGGCTTTTTTCCTCGCATGAACTACAGCTTGTTGGGTGAATCCTGGACGGTGGGAAAAGGAAATGCCGGAATTGACGCCCTCGTGGCTCGCTGAAGCAAAACGAGAACCGGGAATGGTCGTTCGTTCCCGGTTCATTCAGGAGCCGTAGAAATGCTCCAGCTTTTGCAGAATCCGTTCGTTTTCGCGCACCAATTGCTTGTGGTTGCGCAAGCCCACTTCGGTGGCAATGGCGTTGATGACCACGGCAAAAGCCGCGAACGAATTCGTAAAAAGCAGGTTGTCGTTGCAGATAAACAACTTGTATTCAGCCATCAAAGCCATTGGGGAGGTGGGTTTGTCGGTAATGCTGAGAATGGGAATCTGTTCCCGGCGGGCCAGTTCGGCATATTGTAACGTCGTGCGTGAGTAAGGCGGGAAAGAAAACCCAATCACCAAATCCTGCGGCTGAAGGCGCAGGATTTTTTCCTCGATGGGTGTCACCTCGGCATCCGAGGAAATGGCATCCACGCCAACCTGCTGGAGCAAATATGAAGTCAGCCGCGCCAACGAAGCCGAAAGCCCAACGCCAATCACCAGCACCCGGCGCACCCGGCACAGACAATCAACAATTGCCCGGAAATCGTCCGGCTGAATCCGTCCGATGGTCTGGTTGATGTTATCCACGTCCTGTTTGGCAACCCGCGTCAGGGTATCTTCCTGTCCGCGTTGACCGGCAGCCAGTTTGAAGCGTTCTTCGGGTTTGAGTTCTTCCCGCAAGTCCCGCAGCAAATCGCTTTTCAGGTCGGGATACCCTGCATAACCAAGCATCTGGGAAAACCGAACCACCGTTGCGTTGCTGACACCCAGCCGCGCGCCCAGGGCAGCACTCGACAAAATGGGAACTTCAGTCGGGGATTGCAGCATAAAATCGGCAATCCGACGGAAATTGTCCGTCAATTGATCATAACGAGCCAGAATGCGGGTGCGAAGGAGTTGGTCCATATTTTTTAGGACTGAGGACTGAGGACTGAGGACTGAGGACTGAGGTAAATATTCAAATTTTCGGGCTGTTTTGATTGAAAGGCCGTTAGGTTTTCAATTTTGATACTCACTGGGCTCAATTGGAAAATCACTCAGTCCTCAGTCCTCAGTCCTCAGTCCTCAGTCCTCAGTCCTGGGTTATCCCTCAGTCCTCAGTCCTTTAGAATGTCAGTTTCAGTGCAAATTGAATCCGGCGCGGGCCACCCGAAGCCAGCGGGTTCCCCCGGTCTGCGGTGTCGCCCAGGCTGCCGAAAGAGCTGCCGAAGAGGTCGCCACGCGGTTGGGCAAACTGCGGATGATTTGCGATATTGAAGAACTCAGTGCGGAACTGCAAGCGCATCCGTTCGGTCAGTTGGGTGTTTTTCGTCACCGAAAAATCAACAATGCTGAATCCCGGAGCCGTCAGCAGGTTTCGCCCGGCATTGCCAAACGTCCCGAATTTCGGCTCGGCAAACACCCGGTTCAGGATGGATTTGTCAAGCGGCTGGCCGGGCCGGAATTTAATCAGGCTCAGGTCACCGATGACGTTGGGCCGGTCGTTGAATTCCAGAAAGCCCGACACATCGTCACCGTAGAAAATATCCACCGGGCGACCGGTCTGGAAATTCATAATGGTGTTGACTGCCCAGCCCGTGCCCAGCACTTTGGGCAGGAACTTCAGGTTTGGAATTTCATAGGAAATGCTGCCGGTCAAGCGATGGCGCACGTCAAAATCCGAACGGGCGCGCTCGGCGGCGAGGTTGCGCGAGTTTTGCGGGTTCACCGGACGATTACTGGAGGCCGCATCAAGTGACTTGCCAAACGTGTAACCGACCAGCGTTGAAAATCCACGGGTGTTGCGTTGCGTAAAAGTCACCTGCAAGGAATTATAGTTGGAATTCCCCGCCGAGGTCAGGAAGTTTACATATTGATAGAGCGGGTCACCGGCCTTATTGACAAACTTGTTGTCAAACGGGCGGATTTCGTTTTTCGGGTCAAAGACCTGGTTGATGTCCTGTAACTGATAGAGCTTCGTACCGTGGCTGCCGACGTAACCGACTTCGAGCACGCCGTTTTTCCACAATTGCTGTTGCACGTTCAAACTGTAGTTTTGCGAATAGGGCGTGCGGATGTTTTCGTCAATGCCCAGCACATCCAGGAAACTGGTTGGAATCGCAAAGCTCGTGAAGAGCGGGGTCCCGGACTGCCATTTGATGGCCGAACCGCGCGGGCGAATCACATAGCTTTTGACATTGCCGGTTGGGTTGAAATTCAGCCCCAGTGTCGGGGTGATGGCGTTGAGGTTGCCGTTTTGGCCAATGAAGGCGGAAAGTGCCGGCGGGTCGTAAAACAGCCCCCAACTGGCCCGAATGACCGTCCGCCCTTTGCCGTTGACATCCCAAGCCAGTCCGACGCGCGGAGCAAAGTTGTTGTTGTCGCGGTTGTAGGGTTTTTCCACCCCGGTGCCTACCTGGACCAGTCCCCGGTCCGGATAGAAATTGGCGAGCAGATTGTTGGCTTCGTTGATAACGCCGAAAAACTCGTAGCGCACCCCGTAATTCAACGTCACATGCGGATGGATTTTGAATTCATCCTGAACAAACAGGCCGAATGATTTTTGTGAAACTTCGCGCAGAGTGCTGCCGGTCAAAACCGCTCCCCGGTCCACTTTTCCGGCCAGGAAGTCCGCCAGACTGCGGAACCGGAACTCGCCCCGCGCCGCCTGGTCACGGGTGTTGACCGCCCGGTCAAACCGGTATTCACCGCCGAATTTGAGATTGTGGCGGCCTTTGGTCCATGACACGTTGTCAATGAACGAATAGGTTTCGCTGGGGTCGGACGTGAGATTGGTCGAACGTCCGCCCAGAATGTCAAATCCCGTGATGCGGATGCGCGGAAACCCAAACCGGGTCGGGTCGGTGACGCCCGTATTGAGGCCGAAATCAGCCGGATTGACATCCCGGTCAATCGGGGCAATTACCTGAAACAGGCGCGTGTAGCCAAAGCGGAACTCGTTGACCAGCGTCGGTTTGAGTACAGTCGTGTAGCTGACACCCGCCAACTGCGAACGCTGGTTGTTGCCCGACACATATTCCGGACGAAGGTAAAAGTTGTCCAACTCGGTCTGGTTCGTGTTGCCCAGAATGTAGCGCCCGTTAAGCGTGTTACGGCTGTTGATGGTGTAATCCAGCTTGATGATGTAGTTGTCAATATCACTAAAGGTCGGAATGTTGACCGTGGCCTGATTCCGACTGTTGCCCGCCGGAAAGAGTGAAAGAATTTTGGCGCTCAGGGGATTGATGCCACCCTGTTTCGGCGCAGCGGCGGAAATTGCGGCGGCACCGGGCGAATTGACCATGTAGCTTTCGCTCTGGCGCACCCGCTGCCCTTCATAGTTGCCAAAGAAAAACAGCTTGTCTTTGACAATTGGGCCTCCGAACGTAAACCCGAACTGGTTCATCCGCAAGGGGTTTTTCGGCTGATTGGCCGTGTTGAAAAAGGCGCGGGCATCAAGCTTGTCGTTGCGGAAAAATTCATAGAGCGAGCCATGAAATTCATTTGTCCCGGATTTGAGTGCAACGTTGACCACGCCCCCGGCCTTGTTGCCGTATTGTGCGCCCGGATTACTGGAGGTTGTGAATTCCTGCACCGCATCCACCGGCAGAAAACCGCCGGTTTTGATGTTGACGCCTTCCTGTCCCTGCGCCACCGTACCTGAGTAATTATCGTTGTTGCTGATTCCGTCAATCTGGTAATTGTTTGAGGTGTTGCGCTGGCCGTTGACATTGGTCGTGCCAAAGCCGCCGCCCGGACGCCGCTGAAACCCCGGACGCAAACTGAGCAAATCCTGGAAATCACGGCCATTCAGCGGCAGTTCGAGCAGTTGTTTATTGTCGAGCGTGCCACCGTTCTCGGTGGTGGTTGTGTTGACCAGCGGCGTGCCGCCCTGCACGGTGACAATTTCACCCACGGCACCCGGCTCCAGGGTCAGATTGGCCTGGGTGTCACGGGCAATATTGATTTCAACCGTCAAGGTGCCCCGCTTGAACCCCTGGGCTTCAGTTTCAATTTTGTAGGTTCCGGGCGGCAGTTCGACAATTGTGAAATCGCCTGATTCATTTGTTGTAATGGTCCGCACCAGATTGGTTTGCAAATTTGTGGCGGTGATGGTGACACCTCCCAACACCGCGCCTTGTGTGTCGGTAATGGTACCAACCAGGCGGCCACGGGCGGTTTGCGCTCCGCTTGTAACAGTCATTACAAAACCCAGCAGCAACGCCAGGGCGGCCTGTGTGCCCCAGGTGGTCATGCGTTTGATGGCTGCAAAAGTAGCAAGGTAAAACATACGGTTTGGTCTCCCCAAAGCTTTCAGGTAATTGAGAATTGAGAATTGAGAATTGAGAATTGAGAATGAGGGGAAAGCAATTTCCTGTTTTGAAGACAAAGAACCCCCTTCTCCTGGGCATTTTTGCCGGAGTTTCGCAACACTCAAGACTCAGGGTACATCTGGATTGGAAGGTGAGCCGGCTACGGCCACTTGGTCAAAACCGGCCAGACGAGCAAGGCTGCCCCCACCAGAGCCAGAATAACCTGCAACGGCCACATGAACTTAAACCAGTCTTTCCAGGGAATTTTTGCGAGCGATAAAACGCTCATCGTGACACCCGAAGTCGGAACCACGAGCGTGGTAAAGCCTTCGCCAAATTGGAAGGCCAGCACCGACGTCTGGCGGGTTACCCCAACCAGGTCGGAAAGCGGTCCCATCAACGGCATTGTCAGGGCTGCGTGCCCGCTTCCTGATGGAACCAGCAGATTGAGCAGGGTTTGCACCAGAAACTGCATTTCAGCAGCAATCAAAGGTGAACCCGAACCAATCAACGAAGAGAGGTAGTACAAAATTGTGTCGAGGATATGGCCGTCCTGAGCCACCACCAGAATGCTCCGCGAAAGTCCAACAACAATGGCGGCTCCGGCGATGTCTTTCACTCCGGCGATATAGGTTTCGGCAATTTCATTGGCGGTCAGTTTGCCGAAAACACCCACCAGAATACCGGTTCCCAGAAAAATCGCGGCCATTTCCGGAATGTACCAGTGATATTTGACCACACCGAAAATCAGCAGCGTCAGCGCTGCCAGAAAGGTCACCAACACCAACAGGTGCATGGTCTGAAATTCGGTGGCCGGTTCTGTCTGCGCCTGCTCGTGTCGCCGCAATTGGTCAATTTCATAAACCGGACTGAGGTGCGGGTTGCGTTTGACCCGCCGGGCGTACCACATCACATAACTGATGCCGACCGTCACAATCACGCAGTAACAGACCGTCCGATAGCCAATGCCCGAAAACAGCTTCAGTTCGCAAATTCCCTGGGCAATGCCGACCGTGAATGGATTGAGCATGGCTCCGGCAAACCCCAAACCGGCACCGACAAAACACATGCTGACGCCCACAATCGAGTCGTACCCCAACGCCAGTGCCAGTGGGATAAACACCAGCACAAAGGGAATGGTTTCCTCACTCATTCCAATGATTGCTCCGCCCAGCGAAAAAACCAGCATCACAATCGGTATCAGCAATTCAGACCGGTGTTTGAGCCTTTGCACGACTTTATAAATGCTCACATCAATCGTGCCGGTTTTGGCCAGAACCGCAAAAGCCCCCCCAATAAAGAAAATAAAGCTGATGATGCCGACAGTCTGCTTGATTCCCTCCACCGGAGCCATGAGCACCTGAACGTGCTGCGGATTTTGGGGTACCGGGTGAAACGAGCCGGCCACGACAATGGTGTGCCCTTCCTTGTCTTTGGAGCGCTCAAACTCACCCGCCGGTAAAATCCAGGTGCCAATGGCCGTGACCAGCAAAACTGAGAAAATCAGTACGTAGGTATTGGGAAAACCAAAAAACCGCTTCATGGTCGTCTTGTCCTCCGGTCATTTCTTTGGAATAGGCTTGCGCTTCAGCAAATCAAACGCAGTGCCTGATTTGACCAGAAAGACCCGGAGGCTGTCACGTTGCGGCGTGGCTTCCACTATCATGACTTGCGTGGCCCCGACGACTTCGGCAAACCGATTGTCTGTCACCAGCAAAGCCGTATCTTCATCAATCCCAATCCCCAAATGGTCCGGATGCCTGGCCACCAGCCCAAACAGCCGGTTTTCCCGCTGCCGTTTGATAAAATGCTGGTCAAGAATGACTCTCGGCAATAATCCCAAACCGGGCCGGGTCACCACTTTTTCACCATCAATCACGGTGAAATCACCCTCACCCGTAATCATCACCGGAGACATCACGGCAGTTCCAGCGCTTGTTCCGCCAAAAACCACTCCCGCCCGGTATCGCTCCTGTAACATCTGAAGCAAAGCCGAATCGGCCAGCACATCCATAATCCGCGCCTGGTCGCCCCCGGTAAAAAACACACCCGTTGCCTGCTGCACTTGTGTTACAAAGCGGCTTTTATCAACGGAATTGCCCATCTGAGCCGCCACCGGGGCGACTTCGATGGAAGCCGGATGAAAAGCAGCCAAATCCTTGGACAAGGCTGCCGCGCTTTCCTGCGGTTCACCGCTGGCCCAGGGGATGACCAGCAGGCGGGCCTTGGCACCGCCAGCCCATTCAACAAAACGGGTCATGGCGGCGGCATCCCGTTCTCCGCCACCGACCAGCACCAATCGGGTGCGGGTGGCTGCCCCGACATCCGGCAGGCAAAAAAGCACCATCAAACAGGTGCAAATGATGGCAAACGTCCGCTGATGTCGCATAAGGCACACATCCCACAAGTGCTGGAGACTGTCCAGTTATTCAGATTTTTGAAATTTTGGATTCAGGGAAGGAAACAAAATCTTGAATTACTTATTACGTCAAGTTAATATAACGTAACAATTGTTACAAGTATAAAATCTTTTGAACCAGTGTCAAGAGTTTTCTTGAGAAGCCATCGGAGGAATGAAATTTATGAAACCAGTTCTGATTGTGCATGGAGGATGCGGCACCCCTCCACCGGGAGAGGAAACGCCCCGTATGGAAGCCTGTGAGCGGGCTGCGGATGCGGGTTGGGAAGTGTTACGGCGGGGAGGGAGCGCCCTGGCTGCGGTTGAAGCCGCCGTCTGTCAATTGGAAGACGAGCCTTTGCTCAATGCCGGAACCGGCAGCTACCTCCAGGCAGACGGGGTCGCCCGCATGGATGCAAGCCTGATGACCGGCGATGGACGCGCCGGGTCAGTGACCCAGGTGCCTGGGCTGAAAAACCCCATCCAGCTTGCCCGCTACGTGCTGGAACAGGATGCCCACGTTATGTTGTGTGGGCCGGAAGCCCTTCAATTGGGCCTTCGCCTGGGATTGGAACAGGCGGTGGTTGCGACACCGGGCAAGATTGATTACTGGCAAAAACATTTGACCGAACACAATCTGCGGCTGGATTACGCCAAAATGGCCGAAGAGTGGAAAAACGAGAATCCCCGGCTGGGCACGGTGGGTTGTGTGGCCCTGGATAATGAAGGCCGTTTGGCGGCGGGGACTTCAACCGGCGGGACCGGGCAATGCTATCCGGGACGAATTGGCGATACGCCGATTATTGGAGCCGGAACCTATTGCACATCCTTGGTGGGCTGCTCCATGACCGGCGTTGGCGAACGGATTATGGTCTTGCTTTCGGCCAAAAGGCTGGCTGATTTGGTCAGCGACGGCAAAACACTCACCGAAGCCGGTCACATCGTCATGCGCGAAATCGAAGGCTTGCGCAGCTTTGGTGGTTTGATTGCCATTGACGCCAACGGCAATGTTCTGGAGTTGTACAACACATCCTACATGTCAGCCGCTCGCCGAAGCTAAAAAAACAGTCTAGGGAGTCTAGGGAGTCTTGGGAGTCTTGGGAGTCAAAATCCTCAGAAGTCGGAGGTCGGAAGTCGAAAGTCAGAAGTCAATCGGTTTCCGACTCCCAAGACTCCCAAGACTCCCAAGACTCCCAAGACTCCCTAGACTCTCAGGTTCCCTGACTTGACTCCACTGGCAAAATCTGAAAAAAGGCATCACCTGATTGCCACGGGCGGGCTCTTCCGGTCAGGAAGCATCCTCATCGAGTTGGTCGCATCCAAGGTGGCAAATCGCACAGTAAGAAAGGTGATGTGTTTATGTTTCGCAAGTTTTTGTGGGTGGCCATGACGGGTGTACTGGTTTTGGCCGTCACTCAAATGGAGGTGGCTGAAGCGTCCAACCGTCCGCGCCACAAGTCCAAAACGGTCAAACAACGTACCAAATCCGAAAAGAACTCGACATCGGTTGAAATTGAATACTGGAATTCGATCAAAAGCAGCCAAAACCCAAAAGATTTCGAAGCCTATCTGGCTGATTTTCCCAAAGGACATTTCCGGCGGTTGGCTGAAAACAAACTTGATGAACTGGCACCTCCGGCACCTCCGGTGGTTACCCCTCCGCCTTCGGCCCGAAATGAGGAGCTTGATTCCTGGAACACCATCAAAAACAGCACTGACCCGGAAAGTTTTCGGGCCTTCCTGCAAAAATACCCCAATGGCATGTGCGCGCTTTTAGCCAAAAGCCGTTTGAAAAAATTGACGGAAAAACCAGGTTCAACCCCGGTCATTCGCAGCCTGCCAGCCGGACAGACGCACTGAAATTGAGAATTGAGAATTGAGAATTGAGAATTGAAGTGCTTCCTGTTTCCACCAACTAGACTTATAACCTAAGTCCAGGCTCCAATCCGTTTTCCTCAATTCTCAATTCTCAATTCTCAATTCTCAATTCTCAATTCTCAATTCTCAATTCTCAATTCCCTCACTGCCACCAACCGTGTCACCCAACTGACACACCCGCACAGCAATTCCCCTGAGTTTCATCCTTCTCTGGATTTTCCTCGCAGCCCTCATTCAGACTTTTCCCAATAACAGCAGCCTGATTCAGTGCCGGATGAGTCCTGGTTCAACCAAACCTGGGTCTGGCACGGCGTTTGTTGTCTTTTCTCAAGACCTTTTGTTCCACAACCAATCCCGCGAAAAGAAAACCGATTGATTCGAGGTACTCATATTATGACGACAGCCTCTCGTCGCAAGATTTTGTGTGTTGATGACGAACCGTCCATGCTTGAAATGATGCAAACCATCATTGAAGTGAGTGGATATGCTTATGCGGCGGCTGCCAACGGACCCGATGCACTGCAAAAGATTTTGGACGAACGCCCTGACTTGGTGATTTTGGATTATATGATGCCCGGCATGTCAGGGGCAGAGGTGTTTCGCACCCTGCGCAATGACCCGCAGTATTCCAGGGTTCGGGAGACGCCGGTCCTCCTACTGACCGCCAAAAGCGACAATGCCGAAGAACAGCGTCAACTGCTGAACGAAGGCATTGTCGGTTATCTGCCCAAACCCTTTCAGTTCCTCTATTTGTTAACAATTGTTGACGATGTGCTGAAAACCGCTAAAGTACCAGACCAGATGGCTTCGTAAGGCGTCTTATCCCAAAATCCAGGGTTTTAGGGTTCAGGGTTCAGGGTTTTTGAAGATGGATTCTGTCAGATTTCACTTTGAACCCCTAGACCCTAGACCCTAGACCCTAGACTCTGAACCCTTCTTACAAAGCGGAAACAATATGAAACAAACAACAAGTGTGCTCAAGCTGGTAGTGGTGTGTCTGGCAGTTTCAGCAGTGGCCTTACTGGTCTCCGGCAAGGCACTGGCCCGTCCCGAATATTTACGAATTTATGCGGCTGACCCCTTTGCCAAGGCCGAATTCAAGCGCAGTTGTGCAACCTGTCATGAATCGGCTGAAGGCGGCGGTCCGCGCAATGCCTTTGGCAAGGCGTTTGAAGCAGCCGGTTTCAAAATTACACCTGAGTTGCGGACCAAATTCCCGGACCGGTTTCTGCAACCTGAACCTCCCAAAGTTTCCTTGATTGATAATAATCCCAACCGGATTTCCATTGAGGTCAACGGACGCCGCTACGTGGTTGACACCACCAGCAAAACCATGACGGACGAGCTTTCAGGACAGGTTTCAAGTCTGACATCTGGCGAAACCGCTCCGCCAACGGGAACCACAACTCCGCCGCAAACCGATGTGGCAGCGGTTCCGTCTGAGCCAAAAATCCTACGCCCGTTGGATGACAAATATATCAGCCTGCCCACCGGGCGGGCTATCAAGCGCAATGCGTTGTTTGTGAATTTCAGCCATCGTTTCACCTTCAACGAAGACCGGGGCATTTCCGGGCTGTTTGGGTTTGACGGTTTCTCAACATCTTCGTTTGGATTGGTTTATGGCATTACCGACCGGATTCATGTCGGGTTTAACCGGTCACCTGCCACCATCGGACGTCCGATTGAATTTTTTGGGGGATTTCAGATTTCAGACCAATTGAAAGGCGCTCCGGTCTCGGCTCAAGTGCGGGTTGGGGTTGAAGCCAGCAACAACTTCACGCAAAACTATGTAACCAGCATTTCGGGCACGGTGGGACGGAGTTTTGGGTCACGGGTGCATTTGGCATTGACCCCGACTCTTTCCTTAGACAATCGTCCGTTGCTGTCTCAGCGACCGGTACCGGAACTGCCCGGAAAAACCACTTTTGCCATTGGTGCCGGTGCAGCCATCCGGTTTCGCCCAAGTCTGGCCTTTATTATTGAAGCCAATCAACGCACCCACGGGTTATTGGGAGCCCACCGCCCGGCCTTTGGGTTTGGCATTCAAAAAGTGACCCGTGACGGCAAACATGCTTTTGCCCTGACCTTTAACAACAGTCCCGGTTTTACCACTGCCCAGCGGTCCGGAACCAGAGCCAACCTGTTTGGCACGGAATCATTGGATGATACCTTCCGGGGCCTGTCCATTGGATTCAACATCACCCGCCGCCTGTTTTAGCCAGCCAGCGGTTCCCAGGGAAAAAACAGCCGGAAGGTTTGGCCACTCCAAACTTTCCGGCTGTGTGTTATTGGTTTGGTTGAAAACTCACTTTTTGAACAGTTTCCCCAAAAACCCCCCCTCGCTGTTCTGGCTGCGAATGCTTTCCAGCCCGCGAATGGCTGATTGCAGGTTGTTGTCGAGTTTCAACGCCTCTTCAAACTCTTTTTCCGCTTGGCGGGGCATTCCGGCCCGTAAATAAAGTTGCCCCAGATTGGACCGGCACACGGCATTGAACGGGTCGAGTTCAATCGCTTTGCGGAGCACCGGTTCTGCCTCTTTCATGGTTTTCGGAACCATGGAAAGCGCGGTTCCCAATAACAAGTGATACCGGCTTTGGGTCGAGTTTAATTTGACGACTTCGCGCATGGTGTGAATCACATACTGGTAATCCTTTGAAATATAACGGTTGCGGGCTTCGAGGTACATGGCCTCGGCACGTTGCTCGCGCTGGGCGGCAGTCTCTCCGGCGACAGGACGTGCGCCATAGGGAGTTCCCAACGGACCGGTGACTCCGGAAGAGCCCGCTGGAGCGCTTGAAATATTTGGACTCGATGTGGTTGGAGCACTGGGAGGTGGAGGAACCGGTTTCGCCGGTGTGTGCTGGCGCAATGTTTCATAACAGTTGGTCAGGCGGCTGAAAATCTGCTCCACCTCCTGCCGGACTTCACGCGCCGCCCCCTGGTGCCGGTCCGGGTGGAAATCCTTGGCCAACGCATAATAGGCATCCCGGATTTCCTCGCGGGTGGACTGGCGGGTGACTCCCAGAATTTCATAAGGGTCCTGCGTTACAGCCAATCGCGCACGAACCTTGTTCAGCATTTCCGCGACCCGGACTTCGCCGGTTTTGGCCGCGGCCTGGGCCACTTTCGGAGGGACAATCGGCTGGGCCTGGGCGGCCTGTTCATACAGCTTTTTGGGGATTTGCAGTTTACCGGTTTTGCTGTTGATTTCCGGTGCGCCAAACCGCTCCAAAACCCCGGAGGAAATCAACCCGTACAAGGCCCGCAACACCGTGTCAGGAGTGCTTTTGACCATTGTCATCACTTTGAGAATGTTCATCGGCTCCGTCACGATTTCGATGACCTGGCGTTCCAAAGGCTTCAACGAAAGCGTTTGCAGCCGCAACAACGGATTGGTGGTAGGGCCAATCAACCGGTTCAAATCGCCCAGGCCACGTTGAATCACATCAAAGTCCTGAATCCGCCGGACTCCTTCCAGAATAATGCTGGCGGTGGACAAATCCAGGCGCAAATCATCCGGCACGCTCTTTTCCTGATGGATGAATTCATAATGTCCGGCAGTCCAGTCAAACACGGAATAGATAATGTCTAAAATCTGAAACGTGACATTCATCAATAAATCCTGCTCGGAGCAAATGCCCAACTCAACCAATATCCGGCCAAACCGCTTTCCCCGTGTCATCATGGCGGAAGCCCGGTCAAAATCCTCCTGACTGAGCATCCCATGCCGTATCATGGTTTCGCCGATACGGTCGGACTTGGCATTGCTGGAGGCAAAGACAATTGCTCCAAGCTCAAAATAAACGGATTTTCGTTGCCCACTCTGAGTAAGTTTGAGTTCACCGCTGGCGCGATTGGTATAAATCCGGCGCAATACGTCAGGTAAACCGTCTTTGGTCAAATCCCCTTCCATGCTTCACCTGCTCCTTTCCCGTCAAAATCCGGCATTTAGCGTTCTTCAATCAATCCTTCCTTGTCACAACAGGCATTCTCAATCACCTGTTCCAATCCCCTGTCCGGACTTCATTCTCACAACGGCAAACCCAACCTTCACAGGCACCAGGAAGGTGAGAGCAAGCCGAATTCTGTAATTTTAAACGTTGAGGGGAGGTTCCGGAAAATCAGTTTGCTTACGATAGCAGGCAGGTGAAAACAAGGGAAGAGATTCATCAACAGGACTGAGGACCAGCCAGGACTGAGGACTGAGGACTAAGGACTGAGGACTGAGTTTTCAAAAGAAATGCAGTTGCCGCAAAAGATTCCCTTGCAATTGCTTTTTCTCAGTCCTCAGTCCTCAGTCCTCATCACTTAAAAAAGTTATCCGCTAAACTCCACCGCTTCCAGGCGTTTGCGATTGACGTGCAGGGTCAATACATCAGGACGGGAGTAATGTCCGGCGGGGTCAAAGTTTTGCCGCTCCTGCCGGACCAGTGCCATATCCACGTCGGCAAAGGCAAAACCTTCTTCTCCATCAGGAACCGAGGCCAAAACCATTCCGGTTGGTGACACAATCCGGCTGCCGCCAGTACAATATTCATCGCCTGTTGCCAGGAGTTCTTCACCGAGCGGGAAATCAGCGGGAATATCGCTGGCTTTCAGAATCCCACTGGCTGAGAGAACAAAAACCCGCCCTTCGAGGGCAATAAACCGGCTGATGTCAGTGGTCAACCTGGAACTGCCGGGCCAGACTGCCACATGAATTTCTTCACCCTGGGCATAGAGCGACTGACGTGCCATCGGCATCCAGTTTTCCCAACAGTTCAACCCGCCCACACGGGTTCCGTTAAAACGATGCACCCGCAGACCATGACCGTCACCGGTCCCCCAGACAAGGCGTTCCTCATAGGTTGGCACGAGTTTGCGATGCAGGCTGACCAACCCATGTTCGGGATGAAACATGGCCAGCGAGCAATAAATCGTCCCGCTGCCGTTGCCTTCACCCCGTTCGGCCATGCCCATACATAGAAAAACCCGGAAATCTCTGGACGCATCCGCCAGTTGCTTCATTTCCGGGCTGCTTTTTTCGACCGCATTTTCCAGGTAATGTTGATAGGCCCGTTTCTGCTGTGCATTGTCAAAAGCTGCTCCGTTGGTTCGCGCCACCCAGACCGGATACCCCGGCAGAAAGGTTTCCGGAAAAACCAGGAGCCCGGCTCCCCGCCGGGCTCCGGCTTCAATCAGGCGCAATGCTTTTTCGATAGTGGCCCGCTTATCTAAAAAAACAGGAGCGGCTTGGACAACAGCAACACGCATGTCAAAAGACCTCCAGAATCTCCGCCAGGGGTTTTTTGGAAATATCAGCACCCGTGCCTCAGCGGCTGGATACCCAACGGGAATCAGCACATAAGGCTTCTCATTTTTGGGTCGTTTCAATATTTCCGATAAAAAGCGCATAGGGTTGGGTGTGTGGGTCAGAGTTGCCAGTCCGGCAGCGTGAAGTGCCGCCAGGAGGAATCCAACAGCGATTCCGACAGATTCATTGACATAATAATGTTTGACATGGCGCTCCGGTTCACCTTCACGTTCCGGTGGCAACAACCCATAGTCAATCTTGAAAACCACAATGAGATAAGGAGCTATTTCCAAAAACTCCTTGTGCCAGTCAGTTCCAAGCGGGGCCAACGCCTGGAGCCAGTCGTCCGGAAACCGATTGCCATAGTTTTCGCGTTCCTCAGCCTCGGCGGCCAACCGGATGCGATGTTTGATGTCAGGGTCCTGGACCACAACAAAATGCCAGGGCTGCTGGTTTGCTCCGGATGGTGCCCGCGAAGCGGTCAGAATGGCAGTTTCAATCAATTCGAAAGGAACCGGTTCGGGCGAGAAATCACGCACTGTCCGGCGTTTCTGCATGCACTGGGAAAAAGCCTCGATGGCCGCTTGCTGCGCTTCGAATGATTTCCGTTCGAATTCAAGCGGTAAAAAATTGTACTCAGTCATATTTTGAGGAAATGCGCTTCCTTCAGGATAGAGAATGGAAGAATGCCTGACAGCAGGAATGTTTCCTGCCCTCTGCACCTGCACCAATCAAAAACACGAGACACCCACAAAATATTCAGGAAAAAGCCACGCTTCCCACTGTGCCGGAAAGTTCTTGCGAATTTATTGCAACCAATTCGGGCAAGTCTTGGGAGTCTTGGGAGTCTCGGAAGTCAAGGAACTTTTGTCACTTTGTAACCTTGTCACCTTGTCACAGCTTTGACTCCCAAGACTTGAATGGTCACGCTTTGGGGTGGGCCTTGTCGTAGACCTCAATCAGTTTGTCCTGGGAAACGTGGGTGTATTGCTGAGTGGTGGACAGCCGGGCATGGCCCAATAACTCCTGAATCGAACGCAAATCGGCCCCGGCGTTGAGCAGGTGCGTAGCAAACGAATGGCGCAGGCTGTGCGGGCTGATGTGATGAATGTCGGAACATTCCTTGATGTATTTGTCAATCATGCGCCCGACGGAGCGGGTCGTGATACGGGTTCCCTGATAGTTGTAAAAAACAGCCAGCGGGTCGCGCTCGGCTTCCGGGGCATGGAGCAAAAAAGTGCCCCGCACCCCCAGATACAACTCCATGGCCTTGCGGGCATGTTCGCCAAACGGCACGATTCGTTCCTTGCGCCCTTTGCCCCGCACCCGCACCGACCTGTTTTCAAAATCAATGTCGTTCAAATTCATGCCCACCAGTTCCGAAACCCGCACGCCGGTGCCATACAGCATTTCCAGGATGGCCCGGTCACGTTTGCCCAGCGGTGTTTCGAGGTCGGGCATTTCAATGAAGCGGATGGCTTCTTCAATGGTGAGGTAATTGGGCAGTTTTTTCTCCAGCCGGGGTGAAGTCACCAACCGGGCCGGATTGAGGTCAAGAATCCCTTCCCGGCACATAAACTTGAAAAAGGTCCGAAGGGTGGCCAGTTTCCGGGCAATCGAGGTTTTTTTCTTTTTCAGGCCGTAAAGTGAAGCCATCCATTCCCGGATGGTAATGTTGTCAATGTCACGAATTTCAATGTCGCGCCGGTTGTTATGCTCGTCAGGCGGACAGAGATGGTTGTAAAACTGCTCCAAATCGCTCATGTAGTTCCGCAACGTATGCTCCGACACATTGCGTTCATACATAAGATGCTTTTTGAAATCGTCGAAATAACGTTCCATAGCAAACAAGGTCCAGGGTTTAGGGTTCAGAGTTTGGAATGCAACCTTGAAAACAAACAGGTGCAGATTATCGGACGACAGTTTTACCCCAAGCCTTTCCCGTTGACAACACACCACGCCAAAAAACTTAATTTGTGATATACCCTGAACCCTGAACCCTGAACCCTGAACCCTGAACCCTGAACATGGCACGCCCCTACGAAATCCCCGGTCTGACCCCGGATATGTACCTGGCAGAAGCCGCCCATCGAGTCCTGCTGACCCGGTTTGAGCAAATGGCTGAATATCGGCTCCTGGTCCTGGCCGACACAGATATTGAAAACCTGCATGACATGCGGGTCGCTTCACGTCGCCTGCGGGCCGCCTGGCGCTGTTTTGATGGTGTTTTTGCCGGGCGGCGCATTCGCCGGTTCCAACGCGAAGCCCGTCAAATCACCTGCGTCCTGGGTGAAGTCCGCGACCTGGATGTGCTTGGCAAAGCAATTGCCAAAGTTGCTCACAAGGCTCCGCCTGCATTGCATGACGGATTTGACAGCCTGCTCGATTTTATTGCGATTGTTCGGCAGCATGCCTTTGAACCGCTGGAGGAAACGCTGTCAACCTGGGACCCAGGGATTTTTCTGGATGAGTTTCCCGCCCTTGAGCCCCGCCCTTTCGCCTACCAAGTCCGTTTGGTCGAACAGACACAACTGGTTTTGACGGAATTGACCGACAATTTTTTGGCTTGGCACCAGACGCTGGAAGACCCAACCGCCATCGAATCACATCATGCCATGCGGATTGCCGGGAAACGGCTCCGTTATGCCCTCGAAATCTTTGGCTGTGCGGTTGCCGACAGTGACCAACTCATCCATACCTTGCAGAATTTTCAGGAAAACCTGGGCGATTTGCATGACGCCGATGTCATGCTGGCTTTGCTGGAACGGCGATACCATGTCTGTCTTCCAATCGAACATGCCATGCTGGAATGGCTGCTGGAACATTATCGCCTGCGCCGGTTGCAGTATTACGAAGACACCCGCCACAGTTGGCATCAGGCTGTGGTTGACGGTTTTGTTGAACAATTACAATTTCTTGAGAGGACTGAGGACTTTTTTTAGCGATGAGGACTCAGGACTGAGGACTTTTTTAGCGATGAGGACTCAGGACTGAGGACTTTTTTTAGCGATGAGGACTCAGGACTGAGGACTGAGGAAATTTACTTCCACGGATGAAATTACAAGGTACACGTGGTATTTTGATTCACAACAACTCAGTCCTCAGTCCTCAGTCCTGATACAACCCTCAGTCCTCAGTCCTCAGTCCTCAGTCCTCATCACTTGAATAAATATGAGCCTGCTTGAAGTTACCAATCTCCAAACCCATTTTTTTTCCCGTGAAGGGGTTGTTCCAGCCGTCGATGATGTCAGTTTTTCGCTTGGGCAGGGGCAGGCACTGGGACTGGTCGGAGAATCCGGTTCCGGCAAATCCGTCACGGCTCTTTCCATTCTGGGACTGGTTGGCGGGACCGGAAAAGTTGTCGGTGGGTCGATTACCTATGCCGGGCGGGAAATCACCAAACTTTCTGAAGATGAAAAACGGCGGCTGCGCGGGTCGGAAATTGCCATGATTTTCCAGGACCCAATGACCTCGTTGAATCCGGTTTTTACAGTGGGCGAACAGATTGCCGAGGCTATTCGCACACACAGGACCGTTTCCAAACGCGAAGCCTGGAATCAGGCGGTTGAGGCGCTCAAATCCGTTTCCATTCCCGACCCCACTCGTCGGGCCGGAGACTATCCCCACCAGATGTCGGGCGGTATGCGCCAACGGGCCATGATTGCCATGGCGCTTAGTTGCAACCCCAAAGTGCTGATTGCCGACGAACCGACCACGGCACTTGATGTGACGATTCAGGCGCAGATTCTGGCTTTGCTCCGTCAGTTGCGGGAAGAACGTGACCTGGCGCTGCTTTTGATTACCCATGACCTGGGTGTGGTGGCGGAAACGGTGGACCGGGTTGCAGTGATGTATGCCGGAAAAATTGTGGAAGATGCCCCGGTTCAGGCATTGTTTCAAAACCCACAGCATCCCTACACCCAAGGGTTGCTTGCCAGCGTGCCCCGTCTCGGTCAATCGCAACAGACCCGTCTGACGACCATCGAGGGCGTGGTTCCCAAACTGACCGCCCTGCCGCCGGGCTGTGCCTTTGCCCCCCGCTGCCGGGAAGCCGAGCCAACCTGCCGCGAAGCTGCAATCCCAATGGTGACACTGACGGAAAATCCACCTCATCTGGTGCGCTGTGTGCGACGGTCCGCTGATTAGTCAATCGTGAATGGCTGTTTGATGTTTGGCGACTTTTCACCATTCACCATTCACCATTCACCCGCTGTGGTTTAGGTTTATGGATTCGCCATTTTGCCAATATTATTGTAGTAACCGGCAAAGACACTGATGACAATAAAGGCAATATACAATGCCACCAACAGGTAGATGGCAATCGGCAGGAAAAACAGAAACGAGTTGATGACCTTGTCAGCTTCGTCCTCATAAAGCCGGGCCGTTTGCTCCAGCATTTTATCCAGCTCGCCGGTTTTCTCCCCCAAGGCAATAATCTGCACAAACTCACCGGGAAACACCCGCGCCGCCATAAAACCATCGGTTAGGGTGCCGCCTTCGTGCAAATAGGTGTCCACCACTCGTGACCGTTCCTCCAGATATGTGTTCCCAAAGGACTTGAGCGCCAGTCGCAGACTCCGGCGCAACTCCACTCCGCCGCCATAGAGCATGGCAAAGCTGCGGGCAAACCGGGCCAGTGCCAGTTTGCGCAAATTTTTCCCCAACACCGGGACCTCCAGTTTAATCTGGTCCAGCGCACGCAAAAGAACAGTTCCGGAAAGCTTGTAGATGCCAAACAGCACCGCAAACAACACCAGGAAGGGAACGGATGTGGAGAAAACCTCTGCCAGATACTCGGTAAACGTGCCAGTCACCCAAATGTAGAGTTTGGGCAGAAACAAAGCTGCAACAAACAAAAAAGCCGGATAGAGCAGTGCCAATACCAGTTTTTTCCGCTGTCCGTATTCTTTTTCGAACATGTCCGCCAGAAGTGCCAGATTCCGGGGCAACGTCCCGTTTTCCTCGCCAATTGTAATCAGCGCCACCTGCAACTCGGAAAAAACAGCGGGATGGGCTGCAAAAGCGGAACCCAGGGTGCGCCCTGCCAGTACCTGTTGATGAATCTGTGCAGCGGCTGTCTTGATACCGCTGTCGTTGGATTGAGCCGCAGCAAAGGGAACAGCTTCCGTCGGGGGGATGCCTGACTTGTAAAGTTGTCCGAGTTGCTGGTAGAAGAGTGAGAGTTCGCGGGTTCGAAAGAGTGCCATATTTTTTAAGGACTGAGGACTGAGGACTGAGGACTGAGGACTGAGGACTTTTCAACCAGATGGAGGTTTTTGCAATTCAAGTTGGAGAGTCAATCAAGATTTTTCTCAGTCCTCAGTCCTCAGTCCTCAGTCCTCAGTCCTTTATTCAACCAACAAACGCCCGACCTGTATTATGGTTCCATTCCCTACAATTCGAAAACTGGTTTGGAACACCGTGCTTGAAACCTTTAACACGGGATGTATTGGCTATGCCAAAGAAGCGGCCTATTCCCTGGTGCTTTCCTTTTTCCCGATGTTGATTTTTGCCACAGCGCTGTTTGCCGTGCTGGGGCAAAATTACATGGGTGAAATCGTGGAAACCCTGCAACGGATTCTGCCTGCCGGAAGCCGCTCCATGGTGTGCAATTATCTCACCGAATTTTTCAAAAACCAGCCTCCCCGTGGATTATTGTTGTTTTCTTTTCTGGCCACGATTTTTCCGGCTGCGGGACTGATGGCGACCTTCACCAAAGCCTTTGACCATATTTACTCAAGCAAGGAACAGCGCGGGTTTTGGCAGGAACAACTGGTGGTGTACCTGTTGGTACTGGCCCTTGGGCTTCCGATTTTGATTGCCACCATTGCCACCGCCATGGGGACACTCCTGGAAAAAGTGATTATTCGGTGGATGGGTGACCGCCCCATTTTCGGAACTGCCTGGATTTTGGGACGGTGGGCCATTATCTGGCTGACTGTCCTGCTGATTGCCATGCTGCTCTACCATCTGGCACCAAGCCGGACTCCCGCCTGGCGGCATATCATTCCGGGAGCAGTCCTGGCCTCGGTCATGTGGATTTTGCTGACTATCGGCTTTGGAGCTTATGTTGCCAACTATGCCTCGTATGACCGGGTGTACGGCAGCCTGGGAGCCGGGATTGTGTTGCTGGTCTGGATGTATTTTACTTCGCTGGCGCTCATGATTGGCGCTGTCTTCAATCGTCAATGCGAGTTGCTGCTTTCGCCGCTCGCTCCGTTCCAGCCCGATGCGGAGGTGTCAAAGCCGACTTCGGGCAACCTGCCAAAAACTGAAAAATTATGACTGTTGCGACCCCCAAAGAAGCCGCCTGTGTCGTCCTGATGCGGCAGAACCACCAGCACGAATGGGAATTTTTCTGGGCCCGCCGTTCCGACAAAATGCCGTTTATGAGCGGCTATCATGCGTTTCCCGGTGGCCGGATGGATGAGGAAGACCTGGAAATCCAGGTGGAAAACGCCCTGGAAAACCAGTCCGGGCTGTGCGCCTGCGTTATCCGCGAAGCATTTGAAGAAGCCGCTGTGTTGCTCTCGCCCGACGCTGGAAAAGTTCCCGCCGCAGAACGGCTGGCAGCCCGTGCCGCCATGATGCGCCGGGAATTGACCTTTGCCGAATTCATTCAGCGGCATGGCATCCGCCTGGATGCCAACCTGCTCGTTCCGGGCGGGAGATGGGTCACGCCGCCCTATGCTGCCCGCCGCTTTGACACGTATTTTTACGTGGCGGAAATTCCGGGCGACCAGGAACCCGAACTCTGGACGGACGAACTGGAACAGGGCACCTGGACCACCGGTCAGGCGGCAGTCAAATCCTGGGAAGCCATTGACGTGATTCTTGCTCCTCCGACCTTGCACGTGATTCGAGGCGTGCGGGACTGGGCCGGCAGCGATGCTGGAAACAACCGGAACTGGGAAAAACTGACCGCCATCCTGCTTGATGCCCCCTCAGCCAACGGAAAACCGGTGGAATCCATTGAAATCCGGTCCGGAGTGGTTGGCTTTCCCGTCAAAACCCCAACGCTTCCCCCAGCCACCCATACCAACTGCTACCTTGTTGGCGAACAGGAACTGGTGGTGATTGACCCGGCTTCGCCTTACGAAGAGGAACAGCTTCGGCTGGACGAGCATCTTGACTGGCTCCAGCGGAATCGGGGCGTGCGGGTGCGTGAAATCCTCCTCACCCATCATCACCCGGACCATGTGGCCGGAGTCGCTCATGCTCAGAAAAAATGGGGCGTGCCAGTGGCAGCCCATCCGGAAACGGCCCGGCTGTTGGCGGGCAAAATCACGGTTGACCGGCATGTGCTGGATGGCGACGTGATTGAACTCCCAGGTGACCCCGGCTGGCGGCTGCATTGTATTTTTACCCCTGGGCATGCCCCCGGCCATCTGTGTTTTTATGAAGAAGGAACCCGCGCACTGATTACCGGCGATATGATTGTTGGATTGGGGTCCGTGCTCATCAATCCGCCTGAAGGAAACATGCGTGAGTACCTTGATTCCCTTCGCAAACTGGCTGGATTTGAATCGGTGGCAATTTTGGGCGGTCACGGGCAGGCGCTCACCCATCCGCAAAAACATATCGCGGCTTACATCAAGCACCGCCTGGAACGGGAAGCCAATATCATCAAAGCCCTGGAAACCGGAGCCCGGACGGTTCCCGAAATCGTCAAAATCGTCTATGCCGACACGCCTCCGGCGGCGCATCCGCTGGCGGAACGTTCAGTTTTGGCACATTTGGAAAAATTAGGGGCAGAAAACAGGGCGCAACAGTTGCCGGGCAACGAATGGCAACTGGTTTAAGACTCGACGACGTTTTCGGATGTGAAAAGAGGAAAGCCTTTCGCGGCATTACCCGGCTTCGGGTGGCAATACGTCCCCTGCGGTCACTGGTTCAACCTGACCGCTGGGCAATCGCACCAGCAACGCCCCGTCCGCCCGGAGTCCCTGCGTTATACCCGCCACAATGTGTTTGCCTGTATTGATTTGGACGGTTTTGCCGGTGGCGTAACTGGAAAGCTGTTCCCATTCCTTCGTGACCTGCTGTGGGGTTTGCACAAAAACCCCATAGACAGTTTCCAGTTCGGCCAGAAAAGCATGGCTGACTGCTTCTTTCGTGACAGGCAAATCAGGAGCTTCCAGTTTGAGTGAAGTCGGGGGAAACATCAGCCCCGGTGGAAATGTTTGCTGAAACAGGTTAATTCCCACTCCCAGCACCAGATACGACAACTTCCCTTCGGCAAAACCGGCTTCCGTCAAAATGCCACATACTTTTTTGCCATTGAGCAAAACATCATTGGGCCATTTGATGTCAAGGCTGAGTGCGGGCCTGCCCTCTGACATCCGGTGCAACGCCCGCACCACCGTCACCGCCCCCAACAAAGCCGTCAGTGGCAGGTGCTCCACGGCCACATTCGGACGCAACAGAACCGAAAGGTACAGACCTTCACCCGGAGGCGAAACCCAGGTCCGGTCATAACGCCCACGCCCGGCGGTTTGCTCGGCGGCAATCAGGCACAAGCCTTCAGACGCACCCGCCGCAGCTCTTTTTTTAAGTTCGGTATTGGTGGAGGGGATGGTTTCGAAATGTTCAATTTGGAAAGTCAGCATATCTTTAGCACTGAGGACAAAATGAGGACTGAGGACAAAATGAGGACTGAGGACTGAGGACTGAGGACTGAGTTTGATTTGACTTTCATCATTCTCCTGATTTCTGCGACCTTTTTCTCAGTCCTCAGTCCTCAGTCCTGGTTTTTTCAGCAGTCCTCAGTCCTCAGTCCTCATTTTGTCCTCAGTTCTGATTCAGAGTTGTCCTTTTTGCACAAACTCGACATAGCGGTTGGTGGCGTCAAGTGTGGCCCGCACGCTGCCCCCCAAAAAATCCGAATCATTGGCGTTGATACGACAGGACCCAAAAAGCTGCACCCGGTTGCCGCTGTGTTCCAAACGGACCAGCAACACAATCAAATCACGGCCAAAGGCAGTGGTTCGCTCAAATTCCTCCAGTGTGCAGCGGATTTTGCTGTCAGTGAATGCTTCAATAATTTCAAGTGTGGCCGTGGCGGCCAAACCAAGCGGTGCATCGCCGGCAGCGGCTCCTTCCCGCTGTGCGACAAACACGCGTCCATCATGTGAACATTGAACTGAAACCCGGCACGTTCCATCCTTGACGGGTTCCTGTTTTACTTCGTCAAAGCGCAAACGGATGGAGGTCATAGGCTTAATTGAGAATTGAGAATTGAGAATTGAGAATTGAGAATTGAGAATTGAAGGAAAGCTGTTGGCAAGCCTGAAAAGAGAATAATCTGACTTGCAACCAAAAAAATAATTCTCAATTCTCCATTCTCAATTGAAATCAGGCTGCGGTCATTTTCAAACTGATGTCGGCAGCGGCCGGAGAATGGGTCAAGGCCCCTACCGAAATCAAATCAACACCGGCTTCGGCGTAACCACGCACGGTTTCAAGCGAAACGGAACCCGAAGCCTCGGTCAGGGTACGGCGTCCGGCAGGTTCCTCGGCCCGAATCAAGGTAACGGCTTCCCGAACCTTTTCCGGGGTCATATTGTCCAGCAAAACGACATCGGCTCCTACCTTCACCGCATCTTTCACCTGCTCCAGCGTGGCGGCCTCCACCTCGATTTTCAGCAGATGGGAACCGGTTTCGCGTGCCCGCTTGACAGCGATGGCCAATCCTCCGGCCAGGGCAATATGGTTGTCTTTGATGAGCAACCCATCGTCGAGGCCAAACCGGTGGTTGCGCCCGCCCCCCATCTTGACGGCGTACTTATCAAAAATTCTGAGTCCCGGCGCGGTTTTGCGGGTATCCACAATCTGGGCTCCGGTCCCCTCAACCGCTTTGACATAGCGCCGGGTCAAGGTGGCAATCCCGCTCATTCGTTGCAACAGGTTGAGCGCCACGCGTTCACCTGCGAGCAAAACATGGGCCGGACCCTCAATGCGGGCGATTTCGGTTCCAGCGGCAATGGTATCGCCGTCAAAATAAAAAGCTTCCAGTTGTAATTCCGGGTCCAGCCATTGAAAGACCAGTTCGGCAACTTCCAGACCAGCCAGGACAATCCCGGATTTGGCGAGAAACTTTCCACGTGCATAAATATCCGGCGCGACCGTGGTTTGGGTGGTGACATCGCCCCGGCCAATGTCTTCTTCCAGGTAGGTGGCGACAAGGTTTTGAATGATATTGAGATCAAGACGCATGATTTTTGGGTTCAGTGAGAATTGAGAATTGAGAATTGAGAATTGAGAATTGAGAATTGAGAAACTGAAATTCCATTTTGACAAGAAACCTGACTTGGCAAGAGTGGTATTTCTCACTCATAGGATTCTCAATTCTCAATTCTCAATTCTTCATTGACAAAGTACCACATCCATTCAAAACGAGGCACGTTGAAAACTATGGATTCCCCGCTGATTGTGATGAAAACAAACACAACAACAGCCCGCTACCGGTGAAAATACCAGTAACGGGCTGTCTTGAAACCAAAAGATTTCAGCCGAATGGATTACATGTACTTGTCAATCATCCGGGCAATGTTTTCTTTGGCGGTGGCACCGACGATGCGTTCTTTTTCCCCACCGTCCTTGAACAGAATCAAAGTCGGGATTCCTTTGATTCCAAACTTGGCCGATGTGGCGCTGTTTTCGTCCACATTGAGTTTGCCAATCACCGCACGCCCTTCGTAATCATTTGCCAGGGCTTCGATGGTTGGAGACAACATGCGGCACGGAGCGCACCAGGCGGCCCAGCAATCAACCAACACCGGTTGGCCGGTGCTCACCACTTTCTCGAAATTGCCGTCCGTGATTTCTACGACATTCCCACTCATTGTTTCATCCTGCCTTTCTTCAAGGTTTATCGCTATCAGCTTTCAACCGATTGTCGACTGTTTATAAAATAAAGTTTAAGAGCTGGTTTCCCACCCACATTTTGATGAGGAATTGGCTTCCTATGAAATTCCGAAAAGTCCGGGGTTGTTCCCGCCGGGCGGCACAAAATGACAAAACCATGCAAAAATCAGCTTTTCGTCGGTTTGTGTCGGAAGCGCAAGAATCTACAACGGAGCGAAATGAAAAACAACCATTCCTGGAAAGACGCGCCGCCTTTCAGGCTTTTCCCATCCGTTCCTGGTACTGACGGCTTTTTTCCAGAACGATTCGGGCGCTTTCAGTCATGGGAGTTTCAGGCCCGAAAATCGTCATATCCAGATTCAACTCACTGCGGGCCTCCTCCAAAGCCACCCGCGCTTCATCCCAACCGGGGCCGCCCCGCCGGATGACAATCGGAAAAGCTGGCCGAACCGCCCGCAAGCCGTCAATAAACCCTTGCATGGTGATGTCAACCCTGGTGTTGTTGGCGACAGCCCCCACGTGCCAGCAAGCCGTCAGGCCGGGTTTGGAAAGCACCACCTTGGTCAGCTTTTCGACTTTTTCCGCCGGTGGATTGCCACCATATTCCGTATAATTGGCCGGACGCCCGCCGTAACTGATGAGCGCGTCCATATTGGTGATCGAACCGCCGCCACCGGCACTCATCATGGCAATGTCGCCGTCCAGTTCGATATATTTTCCGGCCACACCACGATAATCGTTTTGGTCAATCAGACGGGCCTGCAATTCCCGTTCGGTCAAAGGACGCCCCAGACCGCCGCGCGGCGGATAGTTGAAATCCCGATGACGGGTCATGGCGTCACCATCCAGAATCACCACTGCATCTGCGGCAAACAGATTTCCCTTGCGGGTTTCAATCACCGGATTGATTTCCAACAACCGTACATCGTTTTCCCGGAAACAACGGTAGGCTCGCACCAGGAAGTCTGCCATTTTGCGCATCCGGTCCTCGCGGAAACCGGCTTCGGCGGCAATTTCGCGGGCTTTCCATTCCTGCAACCCAAAAAGCGAGTCAATCGGATGGATAAACATCTGGTCAGGGTGCTGCGCCGCCAGTTCCTCCACATCCACACCCCCCATCCGGCTGATGATGACGACCGGGGCACGATGGCGTCCGTCAAAAGTGATGGAAAGATAGAACTCGTTGACAACCTCCAGTTTTTGCTCAACCAGCACGCCCACCACTTCCGTCTCGCGGATGGTCGAATTGAGCAGGAGTTCCACCGCCAGTTCCGCGCCTTCGGTCGTTTTGCAAAACCGAATGCCGCCCGCCTTGCCGCGTTTTCCGGCCAACACCTGGGCTTTGACCGCCACCTCGCCGTACTCCTCGACAAAGGATTCAAGGTTTCCCGGCGCATTCATCAAAATCGCATCCGGCACGCGAATGCCATACTTTTTGAGCAGTGATTTGCCTTCGTATTCGTAGAGGTTCATATCGTTGAGAGAGGTTTGAATGTTGAGTTTTGAGTTTTGAGTTTTGAGTTTTGAGTTTGAATTCACAGGTACAAAGCAATCCGTTACCTGCTCAAAATTTATTCCGTTGCTTCACTCAAAACTCAAAATTCAAAACTCAAAACTCCAAAATTGAATCGAGTCCACGGACCAGCCCCACCAGTCCGCTCACTTTGCGCGCCGCCAGCAAGGTTCCTCCCACATACGGGTCGGTGGCATTGATGGAATCATGCCGAATGGTCAGTTTTTCGCCCGGCGTTCCCAAAATCACTTCGCAGGAGGACGAAAAACCCGGCAATCGCACTGAATGAATCTGGCTTCCGTTGACGGTTCCGCCGCGACATTCGCGCAAGCCCTGGGTCTCGGCAATCGGGTGCTGCACGTGCGGCTCACGCACCTGCGCCAGCCGAAAAGCCAGTTCCCGCGCGGTTCCGCTGGGGGCGTCAGGTTTGCCGGGACCGCTGTACTCGATGATTTCCCAGGCCGGAACGAATTTTGCCGCCAGCAGGGCAAAGCGCTGCATCAACACCGCAGTGATGGCGAAATTTCCGGCTGCCAGCACGCCAATTTTGGCGGCTTGTGCCCGTTCGTCAATTTCGGCGTAATCCTCATTGGTCAGCCCCGAAGTCCCGATGACGACATGCACTCCCCGGTCAATCGCCTCCAGCGTGTGGCGCTTCACAACATCAGGTTTGGTGTAATCAATCAGAACGTGGGTGGGCGCAGCCAGTGCTTCGGCGGCGGTTTCACTGACGGTGAGTTGAAGTTCGGGAATTCCCAAAACCGTTCCCAGGTTTTGTCCCTTGAAGGTGCGTGATACAGCCCCGACCAGTTCCAGGTCATCCGATTTCCGAATGGCGGCTACCAGCCCGCGCCCGACATTGCCGGTGGCTCCGGCCACACAAAGTTTGAGTTTCATTGCGGTTTCATTCCTGTTTGTCGGTTGGAAACGGCTCATCGAGCAGGTAGTGATTGAGCCAGGCCATTTCCGCCCGGATTTTTGTCTTTTTATGGGAAGGTTTGCGAAAGAGATGGCCCTCTCCCGGAAAGACCAGTAATTCCGCCGGGACCCCCAGCCGCACCAACGTGCGATAGAGTTCCTGTGATTGGCCGAGCGGAACGCGTCGGTCGGCTCCGCCTGCCACAATCAAAGTTGGAGTCCGGATGGCGGCAGCTTTCGAGGCAGCGGATTCCTCCCAGTAGTTTTTCAGGTCTTCCCACGGGGCTTTCCCCAGGTTGCGGACATCGTTCTGAATAAAATTGTCAGCCGTGCCAAAGTAGGAAATGTCATTCCAAATCCCGGCCCCGGAGCAGGCAACTTTGAAACGGTTGGTGCGGGTCACCAGACAGTTGGTCATCAGTCCGCCGTAGCTGTAGCCCATCACCCCCAGCCGGTTGGAATCAGCCCAACCGGACGATACCAGAAAATCAACCCCCGTCATCACATCCGCTGCCGGGCGCGAGCAGGAATAACCTTCCAGGGCATTCAGAAATTTATCCCCTTGCCCGATGCCGCCGCGATAGTTCGGCTCCAACACCAGATACCCGGACGAAGCCAGCAGTGCCGGATAGTACAAAGCCGAAGAGGTATCAAGCGTGATGGATTCCGTGCGGAGCGACCAGGGACCACCGTGAATATCCACCACCAGCGGCAGATTTTTGTTTCCCCGTTTGCCCGGTGGCCAGTACAGCACGCCTTCAATCGTATCGCCTTCGCCATTGGGCCAGGAAATCACCTGGGTTTCCGGCATCGGAATCTGTTTCAGGTCGGCGTTGAATTCGGTCATTTGTACCGGAGCCGAACGCTTTTCCAGGCCCTGCATGACAAAGAGTTCCTGAAATGAAGTCTGGTCGGCCCTGACAAAAGCGGTGGTCTGGCCGTCCTTGGAGGTTGAAACCAATGAAATTTTCCCCCGCGTGCTACTTACCGAACTGGTTTGATGAAGATTTGGCATCACTTGATAGAGATTGACGGCAGTGGAAAGCGCCCCGCACACAAGCAACTTTTGATTGGGCAGCGGGGTGAACTCCATGACTCCGCCTGAAAAATCAGAAGTCACAAATTCCAGTTGGCCGTCCGTCAGAGCAATTTTAACCAGCCGTGGCTGGGTGTAGGTGGTTCGTTTGGCTGTAAAATCCCCGATGGTGGTGGCATACAGCGCCCCATCCGCTCCCCATTTGAGACTGCCCTCAAGCACGAAATTTTTCGTCACCTGACGCGCTTTGGATTTCCCCTCCAGCGAAAGCAAAAACACCTCTGTTTCCTGCCAGCCCAAGGTTCCAAACGTATCACTCCCAGTGGTGACACAGGCCACCCGTTTTCCTTCCGGAGCCAGCGCAAATTCGCTGACCAGAGCCTCGACCGAGGCCAGTTCCTTGGCGCTGGGCTGGGAAAAATCCTTGCTTGCAATCCGGTAAAAGGTGGTTTGAAATTGCTGCGGACTGTACCGCTGCACATCACCATAAAAATCCCGTAACTGCTGTTCGCGGCGGGCACCCTCCGATTGCCGGGAGCAAAACACAATCCCGCTCCCGTCCGGCAGCCACTCATAATCACCCACTCCGTTTTTGGATTCAGACACCAACTGCGGCTCGCCGCCTTTCATGTCGAAAACAAAGAGTTGCTGCCCGGCGGCAGGCTTGCGGGTTGAGAGACAGGCCAGGAAGCGCCCGTCCGCTGACCATTGCAGATTGGAATAACTGGCATCCTCAGAGGTCAACCGCCGGATTTCCTTCCTGGTGCCGTCGGCCTCCAGGTCTATTTTCCACAAAGCGACCTCTTCCGCATCTTTGGTGAAATTGTCTTTCACCGTGGCAACGACAACATGGCGGCCATTGGGCGAAACCGCTACTTCGCGGAAACAGGTCTGTTCCAGGAAAGCCTGCACGTCATAACTGTTTCGCGCTTCGGCTGCGACCGGTTGGAGGCTCGGTTTTCCACCCCAGCCACAGACCATCAACCCACACACCAGAACAAGTCCAATCATCCGATTCCGTAATTTGTGCATGCCCACAATCCTTATTTGAGAAAAAGCACATCACTTCCGATGGTGAAAAACAAAATCACACTGACAAAAGCGTTGGTGGTGAAGAAAGCGGCATTCATCCGCGAGAGGTCCGTCGGTTTCACCAGACTGTGCTGATAGACCAGCAGTCCGGCGGTGGCAATCACGCCGAGCAGTCCCAGAAGGTGCAGATTTGCCAGATAAAAGAACACCACCAGCACCGTAAACATCAAAGCGTGCAGGACCCGCGCCAACCGGAGCGCCCCCACAACACCCAGCCGTTTGGGAATCGAGTGCAGTTCCGGATGGTCCCGGTCAAATTCATAATCCTGGCAGGCATACATCACGTCAAAACCGGAAGTCCAGAGCAGCACCGCCAGCGAGAGCAGCACCGGCAGGGTGGCAAATTTCCCCTGCACGGCAATCCAGGCCGCCGTGGGCGAAATGGCCAGACACCAGCCAAGCACAAAATGCGAGAACGAGGTGAACCGCTTGGTCAACGAATAAAAAAGTACGGAACCAAGCGCGACCGGAGCCAGATAGAGCGTCAACCGGTTGAGCATGGCTGCCGCCAGAAAAAAGAGCAGCGAAGCAACCACCGTAAACACCCAGACAAATTGGACGGAAACCTCTCCGGCGGGCAAGGCTCGCATGGCCGTGCGCGGATTGGCAGCATCGTAATGCCGGTCAACCAGCCGATTGAAAGCCATGGCAGCACTCCGGGCTCCGACCATGGCCACAGTAATCCAACCCAGTTTATCAAGGGACGGAATGCCCCGCGCCGCCATGACCGCGCCCAAAAATGCAAACGGAAGCGCAAACAGGGTATGCTCAATTTTGATCATTTCGCAGGTTGTTTTGAAGCTGCGCAAAACGGTTGAAGCCATAAATCAATCCAGGGTTCAGTTTTTTAAGTCTTGGGAGTCTTGGGAGTCTTGGGAGTCTTGGGGGTCTTGGGAGTCTGAAGAAGTAAACCGTGACAGGTAAACCGTGACAGGATTTTTTCTTGTCACTTGTCACTTGTCACTTGTCACTTGGTTTTGACTCCCAAGACTCCCAAGACCTCCAAGACTCCCAAGACTTCTTCTTTTACTCTTCATCAGTTCGAAGTTTCTCCAGCACGGAGAAATCTTCCAGAGTGGTAACATCTCCGGCCACGACGCCACTGGCTGCGATTTCGCGCAGCAACCGGCGCATGATTTTGCCTGACCGGGTTTTGGGAAGCATATCGGCAAACCGGATGTCGTCGGGTTTGGCCAGTGAGCCGATTTCCTTGGCGACGTGTTCACGAAGTTTCTGTTTGAGTTCGTCGTTGCCCGTGCGACCGCCTTCCAGTGTCACAAAAGCAACCACCGCCTGGCCTTTCAGGTCATCCGGACGCCCGACCACCGCAGCCTCAGCCACCGTTTCGTGGGAAACCAGGGCGCTTTCGATTTCAGCCGTTCCAAGCCGGTGACCACTGACGTTTATCACATCGTCCACCCGGCCCATAATCCAGTGATAGCCGTCTTCATCCCGGCGGGCACCGTCTCCGGCGAAATAAACACCAGGGATTTCGCTCCAATATTGTTGGCGATAGCGTTCGTCGTCGCCCCAAATCGTCCGCAGCATTGAAGGCCAGGGCCGTTTTATCACCAGATAGCCGCCCTGGTTGGCACCAACCGGATGCCCATCCTTGGTTTGGATTTCAATCTGAATGCCTGGTAACGGTCGGGTGGCGGTTCCGGGTTTGGTCGGCGTGGCTCCCGGCAACGGCGTAATCATGATGGCCCCGGTCTCGGTCTGCCACCAGGTATCAACAATCGGGCAACGCCCTTTGCCGATGATTTTGTGGTACCACATCCAGGCTTCAGGGTTAATCGGCTCCCCGACTGTGCCGAGCAACCGCAGACTGCTCAATTGATGGCGGAGCGGCCATTGTTCACCCCATTTGATAAAGGCCCGGATGGCCGTGGGTGCCGTGTAAAAGATGGTTACCCGATAATCGTCAATGATTTTCCAGAAACGGTCGGGTTCGGGAAAATTGGGTGCCCCCTCGTACATCAGGACCGTTGCCCCATTGGCCAGCGGGCCATAGACCACGTAACTATGGCCGGTAATCCAGCCGATGTCCGCCGTACACCAGTAGACATCCTCTTCCTTGAGGTCAAACACCCATTTCGTCGTCAGGGCGACCTGTGTCAGGTACCCGCCGGTCGTATGCAGAATTCCCTTTGGTTTACCGGTGGTTCCCGACGTGTAGAGGATAAACAACGGATGCTCGCTGTCGAGTTCCTCTGCCGGACAATCGGCATTGACCGTCGCCATCATTTCGTGCCACCAATGGTCGCGCCCGACCTCCATGTGAACTTTTGTGCCGGTCCGCTGAAATACAATACAGTTTTCAATTGTCGGCGTATGCAGCAGGGCATCGTCAACCGCCGGCTTGAGTTTCACTTCGGTACCGCGCCGCCAGCAACCGTCCGCCGTCACCACCATTTTACAACCGGCATCGTTGATGCGGTCCTTGAGGGCATCTGCCGAAAATCCGCCAAAAATAATCGAATGCGTTGCGCCAATGCGGGCACAGGCGAGCATGGCAATGGCCAATTCCGGCACCATGGGCATGTAGAGCGCCACCCGGTCGCCTTTTTTCACATTGAATTTCTTGAGGACGTTGGCAAAGCGACAGACTTCGCGGTGGAGCTGCTGGTAGGTCAGTGTCCGGCTGTCGCCCGGCTCACCTTCCCACAGCAAAGCCGCTTTGTTGCGCCGCCAGGAGGTCAAATGGCGGTCCAGGCAGTTGTAGGAAATGTTGGTCGTTCCTCCAACAAACCATTTGGCGTGCGGCGGTTGCCAGTCAAGCACCTTCGTCCAGGGCTTGAACCAGTGCAACTGCTGCGCCATTTCCGCCCAAAAACCCTCCGGGTCGGCTTCGCCTCTGGCACGCCAGCGTTCCAGCTCTTCCAGGCTTCCGACGTGCGCCTGTGCGGCAAATTCCGCTGACGGGTGAAACATGCGGTTTTCGTTCAAAATGGATTCGATGGTTGGGGATGCGGTTTGATCTTTTTCAGACATGGATGTTCAACTCGACATACGGAAGGTTGGTGGTTGAATCTGCACCGCAACGGCGTAAAGAACCGCAGAACCAACGCAGAGTAAAATCCAAAGGAAACCTCTGCGCAATCTCTGCGTAACCTCTGCGCCTCTGCGGTGAAAAAGAAGGACTCATTGCAGCATTACTCGTCCAGCGTGGAAATATCGCCGGGGTCCATTCCCATTTCTTTGGCCTTCAGATAGCGGCGCATGATTTTCCCGGAACGGGTTTTGGGCAGCGCATCCAGAAACTCAATGGCTGCCGGGGTGGCAATCGGTCCCAGTTCACGGCGGACGTGCTCAATCAGGCTGGCCAGCAGAAAGTCGGAATGGGCGTGCCCTTGGCGACAGACGACAAATGCTTTGATGGCCTCGCCTTTGAGGGCATCGGGAACTCCGATGACAGCGGCTTCGGCGACTGCCGGATGCGAAACCAGCGCTGATTCGACATCAGCCGTCCCAATCCGATGCCCGGCGACGTTCAGAACATCGTCGGCGCGACCGAGTACGGCAATGTATCCATCCTCATCTTTCACTGCAATATCTCCGCTGATATATCCGGTTTGGGGCGAACCATCCGGAGCAGGTCCAACCGGCTGCCACATCTTTTCGTAGCGGGGCGCGTCGTTCCAGACGGTGCGCATCATGTGCGGAAAGGGCTTGCGCACGACCAACCGGCCTCCGACGCCCGGCGGAACCGAATTCCCCTGGGCGTCAATCACATCCGCCTCAACCCCTGCGAGTGCCCGTCCGGCTTTGCCCGGACGCATGCCCATCGTTGCAGTGGTGCCAATCGTCGGGGCACCCAGTTCGGTCTGCCACCAGTTGTCAACCACATAGCCCCAGGCTCCGTCACCCGCCAGATGGGTCTGCGCCCAGCGCCATGCTTCCGGGTTGAGCGGCTCGCCCGCGCAGGCAATCAGGCGCAGGCTCGTCAGGTCGTATTTGGCCGGAATTTCCGCACCGTATTTCATAAACATCCGGAGCGCCGTCGGTGCGGTAAACATCTTGGTGACGCCGTACTTTTCGACAATCTCCCAGGCTGCTCCGGGATGCGGATAGTCAATTGCACCTTCAAAAATGAGCGTGGTTGCCCCGGCACATAACGGGCTGTAGACAATGAACGCATGTCCGACAATCCAGCCGATGTCTGAGGTACACCAAAACACATCCCCCTCGCTGACATCATAAAAGGTTTCCAGGTGATAGGTTGTCCCGACCATAAACCCGCCGTGGACATGCACGACCCCTTTCGGTTTTCCGGTGGTTCCCGACGTGTACAGGATAAACAGTGGGTCCTCGGCATCCATTTCCTCCGCCGGACAATGGGCCGGAAACTTCAGCAGGTCGTTGAAATCCATCTGCCGCCGGCTGGTGACTTCAGCGGGCGGGTCACGGCGTGAAAACACGACGATTTTTTCCACACATTCAAGGTCCACCACCGCGTCATCCACCACCGACTTGAGTGGCACAGCCCGCCCGCGCCGGAACCCCACATCCCCGGCAATGACAACCTTGGCCTGGGCATCGGCAATCCGGTCACGCAGGGCACCATGTCCAAGTCCGGCATACACCACCGAATGAATCGCGCCAATCCGGGCACAGGCCAGCATCGAAGCAATGCCTTCAATCGTGAGCGGCAGGTAAATCACCACCCGGTCACCTTTCCCCACTCCGATGGACTTCAGGCCGTTTGCCAACCGGCAGACCATGCGCCGCAACTGGCCGTAGGTCACCATCCGCTCGCTGCCGTCCTCGCTGCGCCAGATATAGGCAACCCGGTTCGTATGAGATGGCGAATCCGCATACCGGTCCAGGGCATTGAGCGTGATGTTGGTCCGGGCTCCGGCAAACCAGGCGTGATGCACCCCGTCCCAGGTAAGCACCCGGTCCCAGGGCCTGGTCCAGATAAAACGACCGGCTTCCACTGCCCAGAATGCTTCGGGCGCAGCAATGGACCGTTGGTAATCGGCTTCGGTAACGGGACGAAAGGCAGCTTCGGCGACGCTTCGGGGAGCGGCATACTCTTCGTGAGAAGCGCCCAACTGAGCAATGTGGGCGCTGTCGGAGGTGGGTTCAAACGTCATGGAAGCAGATTCCTTTCGGACTGGTCAGGTGATTTATCAAATCGCGCCAGATTACTGAAAAACCAAAGGTCGCGGCAAACGCTTCGTGAAGATTCCCGCTTCCGACTGTCCGCAGGTCACTGGACGAGCCTCAAAGATGTGTCTTCTGCCACCAAAAAGACTGGTCAAGGCTTGGGTGAGTGTGAAAGACTTTTTATCCGTGAAAGACGCGGATAGAAACCACCTTCGGATGCCAGATGCGGATGTACAACGATAAACAGGAAGCCATCAAACAATGGACCAATGACCCTTGCGGATTGCTGGGGGCCAAAAATTACCAGATTGGAACCCGTGAGTTTTATGAACGGGTGGACCGCAACCGTTATGAGGAATATGCCCCCTGGATGAAATCCGTCATGGAATTCGACCGGTACGGCGGGCAGTCGGTGCTCGAAATCGGTTTTGGCATGGGGACCGATTTATTTCAGTTCGCCCGTGCCGGAGCACGCACGTTCGGCGTGGACCTCTCGCCCCAACATTTGGAAATCGCCCGTAAACGCTTTGAAATCTATGACCTGGAAACAAATCTGCAACTGGCCGACACGGAACATCTGCCCTTTGCGGATGAAACGTTTGATGTGGTCTACAGTTTTGGCGTGATTCATCATACGCCCGACACGGAAAAAGCCGTTGCCGAAATCCGGAGGGTGCTCAAGCCCGGCGGCAAAGCAATTCTGGCCGTTTACCACCGGGATTCGGCCTTCCACTTATGCGTCTTTGGCGGATATTTACTCCACCTGCGGTTTTTCCGCGAATCCTATCGGGAAAACCTGTCGCGCATCGAGTACCGCGAACAAAGCGATGCCTGCCCGCTGGTCAAACTCTATTCGCGCAAACAGTTTGCCACGTTGCTCCGTGATTTTTCGTCTGTTTCCATCGAATGCAACCACCTCGACCCAACCCATTTCGGCTTTCTTCACAGCCTGATTTCACCTGACCTGGTGCGGCGGCTCGAACCCAGATATGGCTGGTATCTGACCGCCAAATGCGTGAAATAGTCCAAGCCCGCAACGCGGGCGACAGACTGTAGCCTCCGGTGCCAACCAGGGGAAATCAATCGAAAACAAAGCGCTCGTCATAAGAAATTTGATGTGCATTGAGTAACGCCAGGAATTCGTCTGAATAGGAATGTCGCTGGTGGTGCGTTTCCTGTTTTTGAATGTAGCGTTGCACCTTACCCATTTGTGACTGACTGACGGAAAAAGCTCCATAGCCTCGTTGCCATTCAAAACGGGTTTCAAGAAATGCTGACTCATTGACCCATTTGGAGGAATTGGCCTTCAAATCCCGCAAGACATTCATCAGGCAGTGCTTTTGATGGATGCTGATGAGCAGGTGAACATGGTCGGCAATTCCTCCAATTTCCAGAGGGGTTCCCTCCAAGCTTTGCACAATTCCGCCCAGGTATTGATGAAGTTGAGGTTGCCACGCTGTTTGAATCAGCGGCTGCCTGTATTTCGTTGAGAAAACCAGATGGAACAGCAAATTGGTGTATGAATGCGACATGGCTCCGTTTTGGTTTCCCCTGTTCGCACCGGCTCGTCCCGTTTCCCCCGGTTGCACCGGGGGCTACAGTTTGTCGCCTGCCTTGCGGGCTTTATCTGATTCAGGAAAACCGGCTGGCGACTTCCAGCACCCGCTGGGCATTGTGTTTCCAGGTGAAGGTCTCAGTGGCCACGTGCCGGGCGGCACGGCCCAAGTCATTCCGTAATTCCGGATTGGTCGCCAGCCGTTGAAACGCATTGGCGAGGGCCTGGGCATCTCCCGGAGGCGTCAACAGGGCTGTTTTCCCATCCTCCAGGATTTGGCCGATTTGCCCCACCCGACTCGCCACAATGGCCTTTTCCATGGCCATGTATTCAAACAGTTTCGTCGGTGAGCCAAAAAATTCGCCGCCGTCTTCGGGTTGAACCTGGGGCGAAACCAGAATATCGCAGGCATCCAGATACGACGCCACCCGGTGGTGGGTGATGCGCCCGGCAAACAGAAACCGGTCTTTGGTTCCGTTTTCCTCCACCATCGCCTCAACTTTGCCTTTGACTGCACCTTCGCCAATCAGCACAAAAAAGAGAGGTGAATCGGGTGGCAGCAAAGCGGCGGCGTTGGCAATCACCTCAACCCCATGCCATGGGCCGAAAGTCCCTACAAATCCGATGATGGTCCGGTTTTCCAAACCGAGATTGGCACGTACGGCCTCACCGCCACAGTTCGGGTGGAAGACTTCCGGATTGACGCCATTCGGATTGACATGGATTTTTTCATCCGGAATACCACGTTTGAGCAGGTTTTGCCGCTCGACTTCGGAAACCACAAAAATGGCGGCGGCGGCATTCAAATTGAGCATCTCAAAGGCTTCCAGCAGCCACAGCAGTTGCACGTCATCCCAGTATTTTCCAATCCAGACCTCCGAACCATTGTATTCCAGCAGCAACGGGATACCCGTCCGGAGTGACAGCGCCACGCCGGTCCAGTTGAAGCGGCTGTACCGCTGGTACAGGTAATCGGGCCGGTGCTCGCGTACTTCGTCAACCGCCTGGAGCGTAAACACCAGATTGTTCCAGAGTTCAAACAGCATCCGATGCGCCGTAAAAAAACCTGAAGGCGGAATGATATTGACCGGCGTGATTTCGTGATGAACGCCTGAAATCGCATCGTTCGACAAAAACCGGACGTGATTTCCCAAAGCCACGGCTCCGGAAATAAAGCCGGAAATATGGCTGGTGGCCCCACCGGTTTGGGAACCGCTGGTGGGGGTGGTCCGAATAAAAAGCAACCGACAGGCTTGAGAGTCTTGGGAGTCTTGGGAGTCTTGGGAGTCTTGGGAGTCAATCGGATTTTTGGTTTTCGTCTCTGAACCCTGAACCCTATTTCTGAATTCCGATTCCCTCGACTCCCTCGACTGTTTCATTTTTCGTTCGAAATTCAGCAGACTGGTCAGCAGCCAGGAAAGTCCAATCAGAAAAACGCTGCCAAAGAGTTCCAGACCGAGGTGGAACACTTCCCAGGTGGCAACGGCAAAGGCGCTGCGCTCCAGGGTTTTTCCGTGGGCGTCCACAATCAGGCATTTTTTTGCGCCGCAGAGCAAACCGAAAATCAGCATTGGGGTGCGCAGGGTCTGCCATTCCAACCGGTCACAAAAAACCGCAAACACATCACAGGGCTGGCTCCGCAGCTTGCGAATCCAGTTCTTTTTTGAATCTTCGCGGAGGCTGTTTTTATCCAGCATCCGGACTTCGACCTGCGGGGCACAGGAAGCCGCCCACCGCTCGGCGGCGGCTTTATCACCTGACAGGTTGACGATAATGAAGCGGAGCGGAATGTCTCCGGCGGCAACTCGCATGTTTTGAATTTCGTGATAGTGGTGGCGATGGAGCCACAAATTGACACCCGCGACGGCGGCAATCACCCACGCCGCCCCGGTCAGACCAAACCAGGGCACCACAAGCAAAAGCGCGACACAGTACACCACGCCGATGAACATGGAAATGTTGCGCAGTTCCCCGCCCCGCCCGTGGGCGGCCAAAAACAGGTTGTAGGGCTGTAACAATCCACCCAGAATGCTCCCCACCACAAACGGAAACAGCAATCCCGCCGCTGCCAGATATTTGGGCAGAAACACCTTGAGCAGGAGCGGCCCCACCACCAGGATGCCGCCCCCGACCAGCACCAGCAATCCCAGATTGGCCAGTAAAATCGTCCGTGACACCTCGTTTGACCGGGCAAAAGCCCGGAAACGGGTCATGGCCAAAGCACGGGAGAGATTGATAATCAGGGCATCTGCCAGACTTTTGCCAATGGTGTAAAAACCGAGCGGCGCATAGCCCAAAAAGTACGGAATCAGCAATCCATCCAGCTTTTGGGAGGCCACGGCGGTAATCCGTCCGACATACACGTTAAACCCGAACTGGCGGGTTTCCTCCCAAATGCGCCCGAGGTGGTGGCGAAGGTTGTGAAAAGACGGATGCAGCCGGGAAATTGTGAGCAGACAGGCAGCGGCGCTCCCGAAATTGGCAGCCACGAGCGCACTCAACGGATTCAACCGATTGGCAGCAAAGAGTGCCGCCACGCTGAGAAAGGAAAATCCCGGCAGGACGACCCGAAACATGGCCAGGGATGAAATCCGGTTGTTTCCCTGACAGGCAGAGTCCAACAGAAATTGCAGGGGAATAAAGATAACCAGCGGCAGGCAGAGCCAGAGCATACGGCGGACCTCGGCCCGGAACACATGGTCAATCACGGGCGCGGAAGCTCCGACAAACACCGCCATCCCGATGCCCAACAGAGCCCCCAGCACCACCAGTGCGCCCAGGGTTTCGCGTTCTTCACGTTCGTCCCGGCTGATGGCCAGCAACCGCGACCCGGCGGAAAACATGCCGAATTCAAAAAACAGGCTGACAAAGGTCAGAATCGAAGCCGAGGCAAAGGTATAGAGGCTGAACCCATCCGGGTTCATCCAGTAGGCCAGGAGGGTCGTGGTGGCAAAATTGAGACCTGTGCCAATCAGTTGGGCGGCATGCAGGACGCCCGTTTGCCGGGAAGCCGTGGCCCGTTCGGATTTGATGAATTGGGAAAGCGCAAGACTGAGCACGAAGAGAAAACCTGAACTGCGGATATGAAAACGAACTATGTCACCAATTTTATCCACGAAGGACACGAAGAAACACGAAGAGAGAGAGAAACTGATTGATTTTCTTCGTGTTTCTTCGTGTCCTTCGTGGATA